>JAFUQQ010000004.1 GCA_017472285.1 Clostridia bacterium
TCATTAAGATAAGGCATTCGCCCGTGTCATCCTCGAGGCGTAGGCTTACGAGATTCTTCGTATATACTCAAGAATGACACCGTAAGCCTACGCCGAAGGATCTCGGGCGTAACACTTTTCCTTAACTAAATGACATTGAGCTGTGCTTGCTCCTTTTAATTTCGGCAAAATTCAAAAAAATCCTTGACAAATCGCTCTGTTTAGTATACAATATAGACAGAGGATTTCAAAGAAATCAGAAATCCAATCTCAAAGATTTTCTTTGAAGACCGAAAGGATGATTTACCAATGGCAGATGAAATGTTTGAAACTGAAATCGTTACTTTGGTAGACGACGAAACAGGCAAAGAAGTCGAATTTGAAGTGATCGCCACTCTCGAATTTCAGGGTAATGTCTACTACGCTCTGTTGCCGCTCGAAGATAACGAAAAAGAAGAATATGTGATTTTGAAGCTTGAAAAAGACGAAAATGGTGAGGATGTTCTCTCCACGATCGATGACGATGAGGAATTTGATCTCGTTGCAGATGCATTCGACGATGCCGTTTTTTCTGAAATCGATTACGACGCTGAATAATCAGGGAAAAAACGCGCATACTATTCTCATCACCTAAAATTTAATATAAGCAAAAATCCTGCCCCTCTCGTGATATGTCAAAATTAAACCTACAACTATTTCTTGGAGTCCTATATTCCTTTAAGGGGATGCAGACCTCCCGACAGAGCCTGCTTTGTCACGCTCTTCTCGGACGTTGGGAGCACAAACTTATTGGCGCGGACACCACCCTTGCTTTTCTGCAGGGCGTTAATTATGACGTACACGGCTGGGTGGGTTTTGTTTATATAAAATCGAAAAACTGCTCTTATGCTCGTTTATAAGGGCTTTTATTTTTGCATGAAAAACGGAAAAAGGCAATCTTTCGATTGCCTTTTCTGTTTAAAAAGAGGTAATATGATGATAGAGATATTAAGTTTCGTTATCGTTGATACCGTTCATATGGTTTTCGATATAACCGCCTGCACCTGTAACGGTGTTGGCTTTTCTTTCAGCCCACTTAGCGATGTTGTTCTGACCGGAAGAGATCATCTGAGAGAGGTCGCCTTCAAGTACGGAGAACATAAGGTAACCGGGGTCATATGTACGGGTGTCAAGGATGATATCAAGCATTTCAGCAGATTCGGGGTCAGAGCAGTATTCGTAAGCATAGGTATCGATCCAAGCGGTACGAACGATGTATTTGGAATGATAGCCGAAAAGCTCGATAAATTTGCCCATTTCGTCGATTTCGGAAACGGAAGTGGGAACGGAGTAAGCGTAGAGGTGGTTGTCAACGTAATGTGCGTAATTTTCCTGAGATTCGCTATACATCGGATAGGGAAGAAGACCTACACGGAGATTTTCATAGTCTTTCAATTTTCTGAGAGAAGAATTGAGGATCTCGGAAGAGAAGAGCGTATAACCGCCGGCAACTGCCGCAGGAATGGAGGAGTAACCGAGGGTTTCGCCTTCGGGCATAGACCAAACTTCAATAGCTTTATCAATAACGGTTGTCCACTGTGCGGTGTTATTGACTGCTTCAAAGTAGAGTGCCTTGTCTCTTGTTTCGATGATAGAGAGGGCGGAAGCTACGTGGAGACCGTGAGTAGCGTGACCTGTTCTGATCCAACCGAGGATATCGCCTTCGGAAGTTTTGAGGGTGGTATTACCGGAGGTTTCTTTTGCGGCTGCTTTGCACATTTCCATGAACTTATCCATCGTCCACTGTTTGTTCTTTACAAGCTCGTACACGTTATCGTTGATGGGGGAGTTTTCGTAAACGTCCTTGTTGAAGATCAACGTATGCGTACAAGCGTATGAGATGAGGGAGAAGTCACCGATGCAGCTATAAAGAGTATCCATACCGGATGCGTTTCTCAGGGTGTTGGTCTCAACGTACTGCTGATCCCACCATTCGTTGGAGAAGTCGATACCGAGCGTATAAAGGTTATAGTTGTTGCCGGAGGTAGCGGTGTTTGCGACACCGTGCTGATGATTATAGAAGTCGATGGTGTGCTGGTTGGAGGTAACTTCGTTCATTGCTGCGGTATAGGGATTGTCCGAAGTGTGAAGCTCAATGTTGCAGTTATAGAGCTGGCTCATAATGAGGTTTCTTTCACGAACAGCAACGCTGATCGCGTCAGCTTCTTCGGAGTAGATTTCCTCGCAAGAGTTAAAGCCGTCGGATTCACCGTCGTCGCCTGCGATCACGAAGGTTTTGCCGCCGAAGTCAACGTCTTCAAAGCCTGCAAGTTTGCCGTAGCCGGGAGGAGTTGTGTCAGCGGTGTCTTCGGTAGTTGTGGTTTCTGTGATGGAGTCGCCATTACCTGTGGTTGTGCCGTCATCACCTTGGCTTGCGGTTGTGGTACCGTCGTCGTTACCCTTGGTGGATGCTGTTGTTCCGCTTGTGGAACTGGTTTCAGTCTTCTTGGATGTGTCGGATGTCGAAGGCTGGTTATTGTTGTTACAACCTGCGAGCATACATACGCTGAGAACCATGAGGAGAGCGAGAGTGAGGGCTAAGAATCTTTTCATAGTCAAAGATCTCCTTATAAAATTATTTTTCGTTACATTGCATAACGTGTTGATAATATTATACCATATTTCAGTCATTTTGTCAATAGTAACACAAAAAGAGGCAATCTTTCGATTGCCTCTTTTTGATAAAAGAAGTGAGGTTATGATGAAAAAATCTTATGCTTCGTTGTCGTTAACGCCGTTCATGAATGTTTCGATAGAACCGCCAGCGCCGGTAACGGAGTTAGCTTTTCTTTCAGCCCATTTAGCGATGTTGTTCTGACCGGAGGAGATCATCTGAGAAAGGTCGCCTTCAAGAACTGTGAACTGGAGGTAACCGGGGTCGTATGTACGAGTATCAAGGATGATTTCGAGAGTTTCTGCGGATTCGGGGTCAGAGCAGTATTCGTAAGCATAGGTATCGATCCAAGCGGTACGAACGATGTATTTGGAGTGGTAAGCATAGAGTTCGAGGAAGTCGCCCATTTCGTCGATTTCGGAAACGGAAGTGGGAACGGAGTAGGAGTATACGTGGTTATCTACGTAGTGAGCATAGTTTTCCTGAGTTGTGCTGTAAAGCGGGTAAGGAACGAGACCTACGCGGATGTTTTCGTAGTCCTTAAGACCTTCGAGAGCAGAGGAGAGAAGTTCGGAAGCGAAGAGTGCATAACCACCTGCGAGTGCCGGAGGAATGGAGGAGTAACCAAGGGTTTCAGCTTCGGGAATAGCCCAAACTTCGATTGCCTTATCGATAACTGTTGTCCACTGAGCAGTGTTGTTTACAGCATCGAATGTGAATGCGTTGTTTTCGTTACCGATGATGGAGAGACCGGAAGCTGCATGGAGACCATGACTAGCGTGACCAGTTCTGATCCAACCAAGGATATCGCCTTCTTCGTAGTGGAGCTCGGTATTACCGGAAGCTTCTTTAGCAGCAGCTTTAGCCATTTCTACGAATTTGTCCATTGTCCATTCTTTGTTAGCAACGAGTTCATAGATGTTGTCGTTGATGGGGGAGGATTCATAAACGTCTTTGTTGAATACGATCGCGTGAGCGCAACCGAAAGCGGAGAGTGCGAAGTCACCTACGATGCTGTAAAGAACATCAGTGCCGGAAGCGTTTCTGATGGTGTAGGTTTCAACGTACTGCTGATCCCACCATTCGTTTGTGAGGTCGAGACCGAGAGTGTAGAGGTTGTAGTTGTTACCGCTTGTAGCAGAAGAACCGAGAGAGTAGTGGTGCATATAAAGGTCGATTGTGTGCTGGTTGGAGGTAACTTCGTTCATTGCAGCGGATGCGGGAGCATCGGAGGAATGAAGTTCGATGTTGCAGTTGTAGTGCTGCTTCATGATGAGGTTTCTGTTACGAACAGCAACGCTGATCGCGTCAGCTTCTTCGGAGTAAACTTCCTTGCAAGTATCGAAACCGTCGGTGGAACCGTCAGAGCCTGCAATTACGAATGTCTTGCCGCCGAAGTCGATGTCTTCGTAGCCAGCGAGCTTGCCGTAGCCGGGGGGATCGGTCTGTTCGGTTTCGGTGGTTGTTGTGTCTGTTGTGCCATCGTTGCCGTTGGTTGTGTCTGTTGTACCATCGTTGCCGTTGGTTGTGTCTGTTGTACCGCTCGTGGAGCTGCTGGTTTCAGTCTTCTTGGAAGAGTCGGATGTATTGTCGGGCTGATCTTTGTCACAGCCTGCGAGCATACAAACGCTGAAAACCATGAGGAGAGCGAGAGCGAGAGCTAAAAATCTTTTCATAGTTGAAAATCTCCTTATAAAATTTTTTTGTTATGAATCTCGCTTCATAACAAGTCTATTAAGATTATACCATTTCGACCGATTTTTGTCAAGAGAAAGATGCTTCGATAAAGGCAAAAACGGCTTTTTTCGACCGAGAAAAGCAAGCTCGTTTTTTGTGTAAAATAGACAAAAAGAAAAGTGTATTTCCTCTTATATAAATAAAAACTTCTCCGAAGAGAAGTTTTTATTTGCTGTATTTGATTGTCAGATGCCGTTTTCGGATATCCTCGTGATATACGTGGTGATATCTCCTGCAACCGCTTCTCTCTTGCGTTCTGTCCATTTTGCGACGTTGTTCTGCGCGCTCGTAATCATCTGGGAAAGATCACCCTCAAGAGAACTCCAATAATGATAACCGGGATCATACGTTCTGCTGTCAAGAATGATCGTTAGCATATCGGCGGATTCTGCATCGCCGCAGTATTCATAGCTGTACGTATCGATGAATGCTTTGCGGACGGTATGACGGGAATGATAACCGAATACTTCTAAAAATTTACCCATTTCTTCCGTTTCGGAAACAGAAGTCGGAACGTGATACGTGAAAACATGGTTGTCAACGTAATGCGCGTAATTTTCCTGCGACGAATTGTAAAGCGGATAGGGAAGCAGACCGAGAGTCACGCCTTCCGTATTTTTCATACGTTCAAGTACGTCGATGACTTCGGAAGCAAAGAGCGCTTTTCCGCTTGCGACGGCATTCTGTACGTTGGTATAACCGAGTGTTTCCGCGCCTTCAATATTCCAGATCTCAATGGCTTTATCGATGACACCCGACCATGCGGAAGGATCCTGTGCAGCTTCAAAATAAAAATTGTTATTTTCCGTGCCGATGATGGAAAGTGCGGATGCGGTATGCAGACCGTGCGCGGCATGACCTGTTCTTGCCCAACCTAAAATATCGCCTTCGGCATAAGCAAAATTGGAGTTACCCGAAGTTTCTTTCGCGCCAAGACGAATCATTTCCGCAAATTTATCCATCGTCCATTGCCCCGTTTTGACGAGTTCATAGACGTTTTCCGTGATTGGTGACGTTGCCATGACGTTTTTATTATAAAAAATCGCGTGTGTGGCGGCAAATGCACTCAGACAAAAATCTCCCATCAGGGCATAAAGCGCATTTTCTCCCGCGGAAGTTTTTACACTGTACGTGGAAACAAATTTCTGATCCCACCATTCGTGCGAAAAATCAATGCCAAGGGTATACAGATTATAGATATTGCCTTGTTCCGATGGGGATTTACCGAGCGTTGTTGCGGAAAAAAGATCAATGGTATGCTGGTTGGAAGTGACTTCCGACATGGCAAGACCGTTCGGATCTTCGGAATCTTTGATCTCAATTTTGCAATTATAAAGCATTTCAACGATTTTATTTCGTTCTCGCACAGCCGTACCGATCGCGCTCGGTTCATCTGTATAAATTTCCTTTTTGGTTTCCCAACGTGCATCCGTGCCCGATTGTGTCGCGATCACGAAAGTCTTTCCGCCGAAATCAAGGTCTTCAAAACCTTTCGGCTTGATATATGCGGGTTCTTCGGTTTGCTGTGAGGTGCTATCGCCCGGCGGCATGGACGTTGTCCCGCTTGAGTCGCTTTCGCCGCTGTTGTTCGTATCTCCCATAGAATCATCCGTACCGAAGATATCACCCATACCATTGGTGTTATTTGTTCCTCCCGTGGTGTTGTTCGTCGTGCTCGTACCGTCAATGTGTCCGTTATTGTTTGTGCTTGTGTTGTTGTTTTTTCTGCCGCAACCTGCGGAGAGAAGTGTTGTGGATATCATTGCGGCAGAAAGCGCAAGTGCAATCGATCGTTTCATAAAATATATTTCCTTTCAAACATAAAAAATACGAAAATCAATTCCGTATTTAAAGTTTGTGCAGAAATTCTTTTTTTATACCGATGATGAATTGTCAATCTAAGTGCAACACTTTTTAAGAAAAAGTTCAAACAAATCAATAGGTTTTTGAAATTTTAAAACTTTTTTGGGTCTGGCGTTGATCAACGCCAGATTCTTTTTTAGAGTGGCAGGACTGATGCGTGACAGATTTCTGCCCTTAGGATAAAATTCACGCAGTAAGCCATTCAAGTTTTCGTTTGTGCCTTTTTGCCATGCGCAATATGGGTCAGCAAAGTAAACCGCACAGTTAAGTTTTGCTTCAATGGTTTGCCAATTGGCAAACTCGGTTCCGCGATCACAAGTAATGGTTTTTACGGCATCGCTCGGAAATTTGGATAATGCTGCGATAATTGTGTCAGCCATCGTGCTTGCGTTTCTGTTTGGCATTTTAATGGCTATGTAAAAACGTGTTTTACGTTCAGCCAAGGTAGCAAAACAAACCTTGGATTTGCCTCTTCCCGAAACCACAGTATCCGCTTCCCAATGTCCGAATTCTTCGCGTTTGTAGACAGCTCGGTCGCGTTTACGAATGGATTTTCCAAGATTAAACTTGCCTCGTGTTTCTTTCTTACCGCGGCTTTTTCCTTTTCGGCGCAGGACTTTTAAGTTTACATCGATATATTTTTCATAGATCCAACGATAGATCGTTCTGACCGATGGCATTTTCAGTTCGCATGGCGTGTTTGCAATTTGCTCCGGTGACCATGTGAGCAGAAGTTTCTCTTTGATGTACTCCAATTTCTTCGGATCTTGAAACATTCCCCGATGGCAGAACGAACGTCTGAATTGGTATTTCTTTTGTGCCGTATGCGGATAGTAGGTAGGAATATCATACATATGTGTGAAATTACGGTTCAGTTCTCTTGATATGGTACTTACGTTCCGCCCCATTAATTTCGCAATTTTTCGATAACTATAGCCTTTTATGTAATATTCCCGTAGACAACAGCGCTCTTCTATGGTAAGATGTTTATAGTTCATACATTTCTCTCTTTCTGTAGTTTATTGTGTGGTAACTTTATTCTACCAGAGATTTGTATGAACTTCAACTTTTTTTACCTGTTGCACTTGATAGTATAACTCACCCCGATGCAAAAAAGATGCTTCCCAAAAGGGAAGCATCTTAAAATCAATTTGATTTCATTATTTAGCAGCGTCTTCGAGGTAAGAAGTGTAAGCGTCGAGCTGATCGATGGAAGAACCAAAGATTACGTAGTCAATTTCTACTTTGTTACCCTGCTTGATGTTTGCACGGGTATCACCAAAGCTTGCCTGAGAAACGTTACCATTGTTGGTACCAGCAGCATAAGCACCCATGAAGTGGAACTTGATACCAACGATTGTGGGAGACCACATCCAGTTGTTACCCTGAGTTGTGGAACCGTTGGAGATGCTACCAGCAGCCTTAACAGCGTCTACCCAACCCATGTAAGAGGAGTGAGTGTTCTTGTAGTAAGCAACACCTGCGAGGAAGTTAACGTCATAGGTGTAAGTGTCGAATTCAGTTGCAGGATCAGCAGTGAACTTCTTGTCAGAAGCGGAAGCAGGAGCACCGCCCTGGAGATACATACATGTAGCAATCTGTGCATGAGACCAAGAAGCGTCAGAAGCCTTCATGAAGTGGATGGACATCATGTTGTTGTTAGTAGCGTTGAGCATTCTAACCTGCATATACTGGTGCTTACCAACCCAAGATTTACCAACGTTAGCAGTGGTGAAGGGAGCACCGCTCCATGCACCCCAACCGGGCATAAGTTCAGCGTCGAAGTCGTAAGTTACGATGTTTTCGAAGCAAAGAGCGAATGTGTCAACATCGAGACCGGACTTGTAGTCCTGAGTAGCGTAGAGAACCCAAGTATCTTCAGTGTATTCAATTGCGAGGTATTCAGCATTGTACTTGAGGATGCTTGTGAGGTATTCGTGAGAAGTGAGACCTTCGTCTTCAGCTTTGGTCTTTGTACCAAAGTCGAAACGAGCGTAAAGCGGAACAGTTGTACCGGTTGTGATCGCACCTGTGGTTGTTTCAGAAGTTGTAGTTTCTGTGGTTGTTTCAGTTGTGGTTTCAGAAGTTGTGGTTTCTGTGGTTGTTTCAGTTGTGGTTTCAGAAGTTGTAGTTTCTGTGGTTGTTTCAGTTGTGGTTTCAGAAGTTGTGGTTTCGGTTGTTGTTTCTGTTGTAGTGTCAGAAGTTGTGGTTTCAGTAGTTGTAGCTTCAGTTGTGGTGTCTTCGGGCTTATCCTTGTCGCAACCAACGAGGGCGAGGACAGCAAAGAGCATAGCAACTACCATGATGAGGGACAAGATTCTCTTCATAAAAATAGTTCTCCTTTAAAAATTTTAATAAAAATAAATTTTGGATGGCATTTGGTACCGTCTGAAAATACCCCATGCCGTGCTTATTGCTATTATAGCACCATTTTTCTGATTTGTCAATATGAATATTGAAATAATATTGCAGTTTTTTAAAAAAATTATTTTTGGATTTTTATGGATAAACACGGTAAAGGTATATATGTATTTCTTTTGTTGAATCGTATAAATACATCATTTTGTGAACTAATACAATTGCCCAAAAAAGAGTGACAAAGACTGTCGATTTTATTCAAAAATGCCCAATACGAAAAAATCCCTCATCATTGAGGGATTTTTCAAAAAATTTACAAATTATATTATATAAATGGGAATGATTATTGATCTTCATAATTTGTAGTCGGCTCGATCGGGATGACTGTGAAATGAGCGAGCGGATTTTCACAGATGTCATCCTTATACATTTCAAAATGAAGATGCGGTTCTTCGGAAATTTCGATTAGCGCAGTATCTCCGACATAGCCGATCTCATCACCGGCTTTCACGGTCGCTCCGGCTTCAATTCCCGCGGGGACGGCAGTCTGCATATTCTGATAAACGGTCTTATAACCATCCGCATGGCTGATAACGACGGTCTGTCCCATCATCGGATGAAATTCAACAGATTCCACGGTACCGTCTGCAACGGCGTAAACGGATGAACCGATCTCTGCTTCCACGTCAATGCCCATATGCACGCGGTAATCCTCCATCGTATTGGAAAAAACGGGGATATCCGCCGACCATTCCTTGATGACGTTACCGACGGTAACGGGCGAAATGAAGCTGACTTTTTCGATCACGACGGGGGTTGTCTGTGAAGTGGAGTCAGTCTGTTCGGGTTTCTGTGTCTTTTGCGTGCTTTGGGAAGACGAGGACGCAGAGGATTCATTTGTCTTGTCATTGGGTTTGGCGCGGCGTGCGGATACGACGGCGATGACCGTAACGCTGATCGCAACGACGACGAGCAAGGACAGTGCGATGGAGAGTGCGCGGTTCATTTGTAATTTCTTTTGATTTTGATTCATAAAAACAATTCCTTTCTGCCCTGTGGGCGTATGAACTGCTTTTATTGTCGCCTGAAAATCAGAATTTATACAATTTTTTCAAAAAATCTCTTAAATTGCTATTTACCGATCATATAACCGAGTCCGCGCACCGTCACGATCATACGCACGTCAAAACGGTGATCGATCTTGGCTCTTAAATAATTGATATAAACGTCAACGACGTTGGTTTTTGTTTCCGCATCGGAAAAAATTTCTTTCAAAGCTCTTTCTCTGGAAATGGCGGTGCCGCGATTCTGATACAGGAGCGCAAGCAAGGCGTATTCCTTTTGTGTGAGTGAAATTTTTTCTCCTTTATAATATGCGGAACGCGTTTCATTATCCAAAGCGAGCGATTCCGAAGGACTTTTGCGTTTGGGTATGCGCATGATTCTTTGATGATCGGTTTCTTCCACAAAAAGCGAAGCAAAGAAATCCTCAAGATCGATCGGGCGCGTGACCGTATAATATTTGGTCAGCTCCTGTGTTGGTATCGCCGCAAGCTCACCGGGATAACCGAAAAGGATGATATCGTAAGGAAAATACGGCAGCGTATTTTCCTTTAAAAAACGGGCATCGATAATCGCAATATGTGCGCGTGAAAGCGCATCTCCGATTTCCTCAGCATTGCTTGCGGAAAGTACAGAAATATTTTTTTCTTCAAATTCAAGGGCGAGCATCCTTGCGAACACGGGATCCTTCGCCGCGATCAGTACGTTCATAACCCTCCTTTCGCTTTTTCTTTACAAAAAGAAAAAGCTCGGAACTCGCAAAAAGAAATGCTATGTGGTTCCTCTGTCTTTATTTTGATGAGATTTTATGATCCTTCCTTTTTTGCCACGCTGTTACCTGTTGCGGGGAACTTATTTTTTCTGCATTTTTCGTAGCCCGTATAATGTGTTTCGGGGGTACGGGTTGCAAAGACGAGCTTCTGATTCTCTTTGAGATAGAAAAGCTGTGCGCCCGCAGCGGTACGTGTTGCTTTTTCGGGAATCAAAGAAGAATTGATATAGATAGCCTTGCCCGCATCATTGACGAGGAGCATATCAAAGGGTTCGGATTCATAGAATGCGCAGACAAGGGGTGAACCATCGGAGTAAGCGTTGATGAGTTTTTTTCTTGCGGATTTTGTTTCATACGATGAGATCGGAACGCGGATGCCTCTGCCGTTTTCAAAGATATAAACGAAATAATGATTATCCTCATAAGCGGTAATGGCTTTGACTGCCATCACGCGTTCACCGTCCTCAAACCCGAGCTTGACGGGGATATAATCACCGAGGACGGAAGATTTTTTGATCTCAAAATCAGAAGCCTTGGCTTTATATATCTTCTGGCGGTCGGAAACAAAGAGGAGCTCGGAAATATTTTCTGCGTCCTCGATCTGCACGATTTCATCGCCCGATTTCACAGCTTGATCTTCACTCATGCGGAAAGATTGCAGCGTGATCTTTTTGAAATAGCCGTCTTTGGAAAGGACGAGCTTGACGTTATAATTTTCAATGAAGGCATCCTCGCTGTATTTGGTGAGGGAATCTTCATAGATGAGTTTGGTTTTTCTGGGTTGCGCGTATTTCTTCTTGATATCTTCGAGCTGTTTGACGATGCGGTTCTTCATCTTCTTTTCAGAAGCGATGGTGCTTTCAAGTTCAGCGATCTCTTTTTTGAGGGTTTCCATTTCGCGCACGCGCTCGGTGATATATTCGCGGTTGAGATAACGGAGTTTGATCTCCGCGATGTATTCTGCCTGTGTTTCATCGATCGCGAAACCTTTCATGAGGTTGGGAATGACTTCCTTTTCCATTGCGGTTTCACGGATGATGCGGATGGCTTTATCGATATCAAGACGGATTTTATCCAGACCTTCAAGCAGATGGAGTTTTTCTTTCTTTTTGGTGAGATCAAAAGAAAATTCGCGGCGCAGACAATTCATGCGGAAACGGATCCATTCATCGATGATACCGCGCAGACCGAGCTGACGGGGATTGCCGTCGATGAGGATGTTGAAGTTACAGGAGAAGGAGTCCTGCAAAGGTGTTTTTTGGAAGAGCTTTGCCATGAGTTTATCGGGATCGGTACCGCGGCGCAGATCAAGGGTCAGTTTGAAACCGTTGAGGTCGATCTCGTCGCGCACGTCCGTGACTTCCTTGAGAGAACCCGCTTTGATCATATCGGTCAGTTTTTTCATAATGACTTCGATCGAAGTGGAATAAGGAATTTCTTTGATATCGATACAGCCTGCGTCTTTATCGTAAACGTAGCGCGCGCGGAGCGGGATATTGCCTCTGCCTGTTTCATAGACTTCACGCATACGGTCACGGTTATAGATCAGGAGCGCACCGCCCGAAAAGTCGGGGGCTTTGATGATATCGAGAAGTTCATCGGTTGTCGTTTTTTCATTTTTCAGAACGGCGATCGTACCGTCGCAGACTTCCGCAAGGTTGAAAGAACAGATTTGGCTTGCCATACCGACCGCGATACCCATATTGGGCGAAACGAGGATATTCGGGAATGCTGTCGGAAGCAGCACAGGTTCTTTCATGGTGTTGTCATAGTTATCGACGAAATCCACGGCATCTTTATCGATACCGCGGAAGATTTCCGCGCTGATCGCATCCAGCTTGACTTCGGTATAACGGGATGCGGCAAAAGCCATATCTCTGCTGTATACTTTACCAAAGCTTCCTTTGGAATCGACGAGCGGATGGAGAAGCGCTTCGTTGCCGCGTGTCAGACGTACCATCGTTTCATAGATCGCCATGTCGCCGTGCGGATTGAGCTTCATCGTCTGACCGACGACGTTCGCGCTTTTGGTTCGGTGTCCCGTGAGAAGTCCCATTTTATACATGGTATAGAGGAGCTTTCTATGCGAGGGTTTGAAACCGTCGATCTCGGGAATGGCACGGGAAACGATAACGCTCATAACGTAGGGCATATAGTTTTTTTCAATGGTTTCCGTGATCGGCTGAAGCGTGATTTCTGCGGGAGTGATCTCTGTATTAGAAGGCTTTTTTGCTTTTCTTGCCATAGATATTCTGTGATCCTTTCATCAGATTTGTTCGATAAACCCGAAAACAGATTCTTCGATGCGCCCTCCCGTGTCATTCTGAGCGTACTTTCGATACGAAAGAGCGAACGAATCTCGGGAGGGCTTACTCAGAATGACAGTCAAGGCATATTGGGCATTATCGAATAAATGTATTTATATAATATTTAGGAAAGTTTTTTTAGGGGAGCCGTTTAAATATCGGCATCTGCGAGATAATTTTTGCCGTAATTTGCGATGAAGCGTTTTCTTTCGGGCAGATCGTCGCCGAGGAGGGTTTCAAAGATGTATTCTGTTTTTTCTTTCTCGGCTTCCGTGATCTTGATGAGTCTGCGTGTTTCGGGATTCATCGTGGTCTGCCACATCATTTCGGGTTCGTTTTCACCAAGACCTTTGGAACGCTGGAGCGTATATTTCGCGCCTTTGAGCCCCGCAACGATCTTTGCTTTTTCATTTTCATCGTAAGCGAAAAGGATTTCATCTTTGCAAGTGATCTCGTAGAGCGGGGATTCCGCGATAAAGACCTTGCCTTCTTTGATGAGCGTGGGGAGCAGACGGTAGAAAAGGGTAAGGAGCAGAGTACGGATCTGGAAACCGTCCTCATCGGCATCGGTACAGATGATGATTTTATTCCATTTGAGCTGAGAAAGATCAAAGATACTTTGTTCTTTATGCTTGCCTCCGACTTCAACACCGCATCCGATGACTTTCAGAAGATCGGTAATGATTTCGCTTTTGAAGATACGGTCATAATCCGCTTTCAGACAGTTGAGTGTCTTACCGCGCACGGGAATGATCGCCTGAAATTCGGAGTTTCGTCCGAGCTTGACGGATGTCATCGCGGAGTCACCTTCTACGATATAAAGCTCGCGGATATTCGGGTCTTTGGAACGGCAGGAAACGAATTTTTCGACACGGTTGGCAACGTCCGTCTGGGAAGCGAGCTTCTTTTTGAGATTCAGACGGGTATTTTCCGCATTCTCACGGCTTTTTTTATTGATAAGAACTTGTCCCGTGATCTTTTCCGCATCGGCAGGATTTTCAATGAAATAATATTCGATCTGTTTTTTGAGATAGCTTGTCAGATGATCGGCGATGAATTCATTGGAGATCGCTTTTTTCGTCTGGTTGGCATAAGAGGTCTGTGTGGAGGAGCTGTTGATAATCAGAACAAGGCTGTCTTCCACGTCGGCAAACGTGATTTTGCCTTCTGTTTTATTATATTTACCGTTGTTTCGGAGGTATTTATCGATCGCATAAACAAAAGCGGCTTTCGTTGCTTTGTCGGGAGAACCGCCGTGCTCAAGAAAGCTGGAGTTATGGTAATATTCGATGAGATTGACGGTATTGGAGAAGCAGAAAGAAATTTCCGCTTTGAAATCGTATTCGGGTCTGTCCGCTCTGTCACGACCGCGGGCTTCCGTTTTCCAAAAAACAGGCGGTGTCAGGGCGGTATCGCCGACCGTTTTTGCGATATAATCACGGATACCGTTTTCGCAATAATATTCTTTTTCCCAAAACGTACCGTCCTCGTTTTCCCAACGGAAGAAGAAACGGAGTCCCGCATTGACGATGGACTGACGTTCCAGAACGGTTTCATAATATTCACGGGGAATATCGATCGACGTAAAAACTTCAAGGTCGGGTTTCCAAAGAACGACAGTACCGGTTCTTTGCATTTTTTTCGAGGTGAGCAGGGTACGGATGAGTTCGCCGCTGGGATTGCCTTTTTTGAAATTCATTTCCAGCATTTCCGTTTTGCGATAGGATTGTACTTTCATGTATTCGGAGCTGTACTGCGTGGAAGCCGCACCAAGACCGTTCAGACCGAGAGAATATTTATAATTTGCGTTTTCATCGGAGTTGTTGCTGTATTTACCGCCCGCGTAAAGCTCGCAGTAAACAAGCTCCCAGTTATATTTCTTTTCTTTTTCGTTATAATCGAGCGGTACGCCGCGTCCGAAGTCTTCAATACAGATCGAGCCATTGCGGTAGGCGGTGACGTTGATTCTCGTGCCGTAACCTTCTTTGGCTTCGTCAACGGAGTTGGAAAGTATCTCGAAAACGGAATGTTCACAGCCTTCCAGACCGTCCGAGCCGAAAATAACGGCGGGACGTTTTCGTACGCGGTCCGCGCCTTTGAGCATGGTGATACTGCTGTCATCGTATACGGGAGTTTTTTTTGCCATAAATATTGATCCGATCCTTTCTCTTTGGTTTCAATCAAAACAGATGTTTGCTTTTTTTTCGGATGCGTGACCTTACGGATCAGGTGGACGCATCGATGTCGGGGATACGGCAGAACACGTTTCCGCTTCTGCCGAAAAATTGTGGTTGATTTATCTGAAATTTCTGTTATAATCATAATATAGGAGAGATTTTCGCGGTTCTTCACCCGATGTGAAAAGCCGCTGTGAATCTATTATATCACAGAATCTTCAAGGAATCAAGGAATTTTTTTGCAAATCAAAAATATTGCAGAAATTTTCAGGGAGAGCTTATGAAAACGATATTTGAAAACGAAAAAATCGAATGTTACGGGGTATTGCCGTTTTCCGCTTGCAAATGCCGCCGCCCCGATATCATTGAACGGAAAGGTGTGCGCGCGGAGGAGATCAGGAGCGCGATTTTGTTTCTCGTTCCATATTATATAAAGGATGAAAGCGGAAATATTTCGCTTTATGCGCGTTCGGGCGATTATCATTTTTATTGTGATGCGCTTTTTGAAAGGATATTGCCGCTTTTCGAAGAAAAATACGGGGGAAGATTCCTCGGTTTTGCGGATAAATCCCCGATCGAAGAAAATATTGCCGCATCGAAGGCGGGGCTTGGTGTTGTGGGCGATAATTATATGCTGATGAATGAAAAATACGGTTCGTTTGTATTTATTGCGGAGATTCTTTCCACGGTTTCGGCGGAAACACTCGGATTTTCGGGTGAAATCGGAGAAATTTCGGCTTGTATGCATTGCGGCGCTTGTAAAAAAGCCTGTCCGATGGTCATTGACGGTATGGAATGTCTTTCCGCGCTGACGCAGAAAAAAGGGAAGTTTACGGAACGGGAAGAAGCGTATCTTCGGAAATACGGCTCCGTTTGGGGCTGCGATCTCTGTCAGCTTGCCTGTCCTCTGACGAAAAAAGCGATTGCCGCGGATATCGAAACACCGCTGGATTTTTTCAGAGAAAACAGAATATCCACATTGACTGTGGAAAAACTGAACGCAATGTCTGATGAAGAATTTAAAAAACGTGCGTTCTCATGGAGGGGAAAAGCGCCTCTCTTGCGCAATCTTGAAATTCTTTACGGAAACAAAGAATAAAAATCCGTTTTTGCGCGGATATTACATTTCAAAAAGCTGTTCGGGAGGTGAGGTTTTGTCGGAGAAGGAAAAAATACGGAAATTGGAGGCGGAAAACCGCCGTTTGCGTCACGAAAACGAATATCTTCGGCACCGTCTTGCCTTGGAAGATCGTTCAGAAAAGGAAAAAACGCCTTCTAAGTCAGAACGGATGTTCGCGGAGCAAGTGGGGCGGAAGTCCGCTTTGCGTGCGGGAAATTATTTTGGTTATCTCATCGAACGGTTTCGCAAAAGCCGTACCTTTCGGATCTATGATCGGACGCGTTTTGCCGTAAGAGGAATCTTTTTCGCGAAGAAAGTCTGGACTTTTTTGATCTGGTTTTTCACGTTGCTGGGGATCGGCGCGCAGTTTCTGTTCGTGGCGGGTTCCGTTACGGTCTTTCTTCCCGCCGCGCTCATTTTTTCCGCTTCGCTTGGTTTTTACGAATATTTTGCGTATCGGAAATGGAACAAATATTTTTCCTCTCTCCTTTCCGATCAAAAAATATATTTTATCTTTTTGTCCGCAGGGAAAACGGGAGAGTATCTTCATCGGTGGAGCCGCTCTCTTGCGCGGGAGGGAACGGTCTTTCTCGTGTCCTTTTCATTTCGTGGATGCGGTTTTTCAGGTGTTGTTCCTACGGATGAAAATATTTATACCATACACGTCAGTTATTATTTTTCTCTCGTGAAACGCTTGGATCATGAGAGGATTGTGAATGTTTTTTAATATCAAAAGAAAGGAATCGCTTATTTATGATCCATTTGATATACGGCAAATCGGGTACGGGTAAAAGCGACCGTATCTATCATGAAATGGAGCGCGCAGCCGTGAAAAAACACGTTTATCTGCTCGTTCCCGACAGAGAAGCCGTTGCAGCGGAAAGCCGTTCGGCAGATCTTGACGGCGCGGAACGCATTGATGTGATTACGTTCAGCCGACTTTGTGAAAATATTTTCCGTACATATGGCGGCATTTGTACGGATTACATCGGAAAAGGCGCGAAAAAGCTCATCATGCGAAACGTCATGCAAACGCTTTCTCCCGCGCTGAAGGAATACGGAAATGTCCGTCATTTCGGTATTTTTGAAAAAATGACAGAGCTTCGCACGGCTTGTTATCACGATAAGATCACGCCGTTTGCTTTGGAGGAAGCGGGAAAAGCACTTGGCGAGGATACTCCGATCGGCGCGAAAACATCCGATCTTGCATTGATCTTTACGCTTTACGACAAAGAGATATCATCCCGTTATGAGGATCCCGATGGTATGATCGGGAATGCGTATGATCTTCTGAAAAAGAACGATTTCTTTGCAGGTTGCGACGTTTTTATTGATTCGTTCGTATCGTTTTCCGTTCAGCAGTACGATATTCTGGAGGAGATCATGCGCGGCGCGGATAACGTACATATCACATTGCCTTTCGTGCGTGAAGAAAAGGATGCGCCTTCTTTACGAAACATCGCGGATACGGAAAGACGGCTTCTGCGCACGGCGGAACGTGCGGGAAAAGGCGTACAGATCGAAAGGACTGTTCATAGAGAATATACCCGTTACGCAAGCGCAGAGCTTCGTTTTCTTGCGGAACATATCGCGAGAATGGGCGCAAAGGTCGAATATACGGAATCTCCCTGTGATATCCGCGCTGTGCGCGCGGTCAATGCGTTCGCGGAAGCGGAAGCGGCGGCGATTGATATCTGCCGTGCTGTCAGGGAAAAAGGGATCCGTTATCGCGATATGGCAGTCATCGTGCGTGATACAGCTTTTTACGAAGGGATTCTGGATGCGGTATTCCGCAAATATGACATTCCGTTCTTTCTTTCCTCCCGTAAAGAGATTTCGGAAAAACCCCTTGTCAAGCTGATCTTTGCCGCGTTTGCCGCCACGGAACGCGGTTTCCGCGGTACAGACGTGATCGCTTATATCAAAACGGGCTATACGGGAATCACTGCGGATGAAGTCAATCTTTTTGAAAATTATATCGTGAAATGGAATCTCCGCGGTAAGATGATGACCTCGGAGGAACCGCTCCATATGCATCCCCGCGGTTACGGCGCGACGTTTACGGAAGAAGATATCGAAGCATTGCGATTGCTTTCGGATATCCGTGCGCGAGTCATCACGCCTTTGAAGCGTTTTGCGGCGGCGGAGAAGACCGTAAAGACCGTTCGGGAAAGAGCCGCTTTGCTTTTTGATTTTCTTTCGGGACTTGGGGTTCCCGAAACGATCGCCGCAAGAGCGGAGGAAGCATCCGCACGAGGCGAACAAGCAATCGCCGCTGAAAATATCCAGCTTTGGAACGTCTTTTGCGGTGCGCTCGATCAGCTTGTTTCTTCTTCAGGGGAAACGGAGGCTTCGGTTTCCGAATTTTCACAGATGCTTTCTATGGTATTGCAGGAAACCGATATCGGCAAGATTCCGACCTCTGTGGATGAGGTGACTGTTTCAAGTGCTGTGCAAACGCTCCCCGGCAATCACCGTTACGTTTATATCATCGGTGCGGAGGAAGGTAATTTTCCAAAGAGGATTTCGGAAGCAGGTCTTTTTTCCGAATATGAAAAGAGCTGTTTGCAACGGCATGGTGTGGATATCACGGACCGTATGGAAAGGACGGCTTCCGATGAACTTTATTATTTCTATCGTGCGGCGACCGTACCTTCGGAACGCTTATATATCAGTTATTCCCATTACGGTATGGACAGCGAAGAACATACGCCTTCTGTCGGTTTCAAACGCATTGCCGCGCTTTTCCCGAAGCTTGCCGTAGAGGATTTTGAGCTTTCCGAACCACTCGAATGTCTTGAAAGTAAAAAAGCATCTTTTGATAAAGCCTCTACGATCAAAGGTGAGCTTGGTCGCGCTTTGCGTGAATATTATCAGGATGATGAAGAATATGCGGCAAAAATGCGTTATATGCATACGCCGATTTCCGCAGAGAATTGTGTGCTTTCTCCCGAAAATGCGGAAAAACTGTTTCCCGGTAAGCTCTCGACGAGTTATTCCCGTCTGGAAAAATTCATCAAATGCCGATTTGCTTATTTCTGCGAATACGAATTGAAACTGCAAAACTATGAACCGACTTCTTTCGGCGCGGTCGATATCGGTAGTTTTATTCACGGCGTTCTTGAAAAAACAGTCAGATGGATTGCGGAAGGCGGAGAAGGCGATATCGGAGAGACCGTGCGTGAAACGGCAAGAGCTTATATTTCGGATGTTTTCCATATGTCTCCCGATGCTGTACCGCATCGTCTGGAGCATCTCTTTTCGTATCTTTGCAACAGCGCGGAGCTGTTTGCCCGCAAGATCAAAGAGGAATTTGCGCAATCTGAATTCAAACCGCGTGATTTTGAATTGACGATCGGAAAAGACGGCGATGCCGTCGCGCCTCTTACGCTTTCGGGAGAGAACGTCTCTGTTGAATTGCGCGGTAAGATCGACCGCGTAGATACTTATGAAGATGGTGAAGGTAAGCTGTACGTTCGTGTCGTGGACTATAAAACGGGTACCAAAGACTTTGAGCTTGAAAACGTCCGTCTTGGCTTGGATATGCAGATGCTACTCTATCTCTTTTCCATCTGGGAGAATGGGGAAGCGCGTTACGGCGCGGAACCCAATCCCGCCGCCGTATTGTATTCGGGCATCAGACCGCCGAATGAAGAAAAGCAGGTCGGTGACAATACGGATGATCTCGATATCAAGATCGTGAATAGCGGTCTTTTCCTCAAGGATGAGGCGATCTTGCGCGCGATGGAACCTTTGCTTGCGGGAAATTATATTCCTGTCAAGGAATCCGATCTCAAGGAAGGCGGAAGAAAAACAAAAGTGAAGGAAAGCCTGATTACCGCGCAAAGCTTTGCGGAGCTCAAGACGGAGGTTACGGAAACCGTTTTGAAATATGCCGCCGAGCTGAAAAAAGGCGTTGCTTATGCGAAACCGATCGATGCAAAAGGTACATCACCTTGCGAATATTGCAAAATGAAAGCTGTTTGCAGAGTTGAAAAATGAAATATCATGTGATATAATGAGCTTATCAGACAATCTTAATATGATGTCTAAAGGCTCTCCCTTTGGGAGAGCTCCGCGCAAGCGGTGAGAGGGCGATGAAAATGATGCTGCAAAAGCCCTCTCCGTCAACTTCGTTGACACCTCTCCCAAAGGGAGAGGCTTTGAAAATCATGACTTTGTTTATGATGCAGAAAAGTCAAAAAAGAAACGGAGGTTATTTCTTGAAAATACCGGAAAGAATCTTAAAAAAAGTTGAAAAGCCCGCTCGTTATACAGGCGGCGAATGGGGACAGACCGTCAAGGACAAAAATAAAGTTGACGTGCGTTTTGCCTTCTGTTTCCCCGATACCTATGAGATCGGTATGTCGAATCTCGGTGTCAGAATCCTTTATCACGTCCTGAATTCCCGTGAGGATACGTGGGCGGAACGTGCTTATGCGCCGTGGGTTGATATGGAAGCTTGCATGAGAGAAGAAAATATTCCTCTCTGGGCGCATGAAAGCGGCGATCCTCTGAAAGAATTTGATATTCTCGGCTTCTCCATTCAGTATGAACTTTGTTATACGAACGTACTCAATATGCTTGAGCTTGCGGGCATCCCGCTCCTTTCTAAAGACCGTGACGAATCGTATCCTGTCATCATGGCTGGCGGTCCTTGTACCTATAATGCCGAACCGATCGCGGATTATTTCGATCTTTGCATGATCGGCGAAGGCGAAGAAGTCATCGATGAGCTTGTGACACTTTATAAAGAACATAAGCAGAAAGGCTTCAACAAAGCCGAATATCTGCACGAAGCGGCAAAGATCGAGGGCGTTTATGTTCCCTCTCTATATACGCCCGCATATAACGAGGACGGTACGCTCGCTTCCTTTACGTCCATCTACGACGACATCCCCCTCAAGATCAAAAAACGCATCGTCAAAGATATGGATAAATCTCCTTTCCCGACGAAACTCGTTATGCCCTTTATCCAGACCGTTCAGGATAAAATTACCCTTGAAGTTTACCGCGGATGCATCAGAGGTTGCCGTTTCTGTCAGGCGGGTGTCGTATGGCGACCTGTCCGCGAAAAATCCGTTGAAGTGCTTTGCGAACAGGCAAAAACACTTGCCGACGCAACGGGCCTTGACGAAATGGGTCTTTCCTCGCTCAGTATCAGCGACTATTCCTGTATCGACCATCTGACCGATGAACTCCTCAAATGGACAGATGACAGAAAGATCTCTCTTTCCTTGCCCTCTCTCCGTGTAGACAGCTTCACGAAAGAACTCATGGAAAAAATTTCGACCGTCCGTACAGGTTCTCTGACGTTCGCGCCCGAAGCGGGTACGCAAAGACTCCGTGACGTAATCAATAAGAACGTCAGAAAAGAAGACCTTCTCCGCGCTTGCCGTGTTGCTTTTGAAGGCGGTAAGTCACAGGTCAAACTCTATTTCATGCAAGGTCTTCCTACGGAAACCAACGAGGACCTTGATGGTATCAAAGAACTTGCGGAAAGCGTGATCCATGAATTTTATCAGACACCCAACCGCCCGAAAAAAGCACCCGGTGTCACACTTTCCACCGCTTGCTTTATTCCGAAGCCCTTTACGGCTTTCCAGTGGGAACCGCAATGCGATATGGAAACGCTCCTCGAAAAACAGCGTTATCTCGATGAAAAGATTACCGACAGAAAGATCAAATATAATTATCACGATGCCAAAGTCAGCCGCATCGAAGCCGTTTTTGCCAGAGGCGACCGCAAACTTAACGCCGCCCTTGCCGAAGCGCATAAGAGAGGTCTCCGCTTTGACGGCTGGGACGAGCATTTCCATTACGACGAATGGCTGAAGGCCTTTGAGGATGCAGGCATCGATCCCGCATTCTATGCAAACCGTGAATTCGGTGAAGATGAACTTCTGCCGTGGGATAATATCGATATCGGCGTAACAAAAGAATTTCTGCTCCGTGAACGCCATCGCGCTCACGCGGAAACGACAACAAAAAATTGCCATGAAACCTGTAACGGTTGCGGCGCAAATCATTTGGGAGGTGAACGCTCATGTTGTCCCAGCCTCAAAAAATAAGAGTGAAATTTTCTAAGACGGGAAGCCTGAAATTTATTTCCCATCTTGATCTCAACCGCACGGTGAAATCTGCATTTCTCCGTTCCAAATTGCCCATCTGGTATACCCAAGGCTTCAATCCCCATCCGAAAACGGTCTTTTCCGTTCCGCTTTCCGTCGGCACGGCAAGCCTTTGCGAATTTATGGATTTCCGCATCACCGAATCCGTTTCCGGTAAAGTGATCTGTGATACGCTTAATTCCGTTTTCCCCGAAGGTCTCCGCGCAATCGAAGCCTATGAACCCAAGACAAAATTCCATGATATCGGTTGGGCAGACTATGAAATTCGTATGGAGATTGCCGATGCCGCATCCCATATTTCCGCTGTCGAATCCGCTCTTGCTGAACCGATCGTCATTGAAAAAACAACGAAGATCGGAACACGCACCGTCGATGTTAGCGAATACGTCAAAACCCTTTTTGTAACGGAAGAAAACGGCGAACTTGTACTTCGTGTCAAACTCTGCTGTGACACGATGAATTTCGTCAATCCGAAATACGTGATCGATTTTATCGCGCAGAAAACAGGTATCCCGGGCGAAAAGGACGATTATTCCGTTTGCCGCACCGCCGTTTATCTGCCCAACGGCACAACTTCTTTTCTGTAAAAGCTATTGAGGAGTTACGACTTACTTTTTCTTTGCAAAAAGAAAAAGTAAGCAAAAAGAAATGCCTTGTGGGTGCGCTATTATATATTTTGTGCGAAAGGTATATGAAAATCCCCAAAAAACATCTTGCATTTTTCTTTGATGTGTGCTATTATGATAGCATATTAAAAAATGAAAAGGTGATTATCATGACGAAAAAAGCAACGGATGAAAAATTGATTCTTCTTTTTGAGAGTATTCTGACATTGAAAACGGTTGATGAATGTGAAGATTTCTTCGGTGATCTTTGCACCAAGACCGAACTTCGTGAAATGTCCAAAAGGCTTTTTGCGGCTAAACTCATCTCCGAAGGCGAAAAATATGCGGATATCGTTGAACAAACAGGACTCAGCACGGCGACCATTACCCGTGTTAACGGCTGTTTGCGTGATGGTAATGACGGTTATGTGACCGTTTTGGAACGCCTTGCGGAAAAAAATAAAGAAAATCAATAAAAATTTTGTGAAACAAGATACTACAAAATAAAAATCTGAACGAAATGAAGGCAGAGAGCACATAGGGGTGCAGGCACTGCCTGCCGTTTCTTTTTGGTTCCTTTTTCTTTTCGCAAAGAAAAAGGAACAGAAATGGAATGAATTTATGAAAAAAACAGCAATTGTAACGGGTGCATCGCGTGGTATCGGCAGAGCGATCTCGCTGAAACTTGCGGGTGACGGTTTTATCGTGATTGCGGCGGCGCGTGCGAGCGAAGAAAAATCCGCGGAATATATCGCGGAGCTGAAAGTGATTTCGCCGGAATCTATCTACATTCCGACGGATATTTCCGATGATGCGGCAAGAAAACATTTAGTGGATACCGTTTTTGAAACATTCGGAAGACTTGATATTCTCGTCAATAACGCGGGGGTCGCACCGCTTGAGAGAAATGATATTTTGCAGATGAGCGCGGAAAGTATGGACAGATTGCTTGATATCAATCTGAAAGGTACGTTTTTCCTGACGCAGTATGCGGCAAATAAGATGATCGAAAACCAATGCGGTGATGCGATCGTGAACGTAACTTCCATGTCGGCTTATACGGCAAGTATCAACAGAGGGGAATATTGTATTTCCAAAGCGGGACTTGCGATGGTGACGGAGCTTTTTGCCGTTCGACTGGCGGAATACGGTATCAACGTTTATGAAATTCGTCCGGGTATCATCCGCACGGATATGACGGCAACCGTGACCGAAAAATATGAAAAAATGATCGCGGGCGGTCTGCTTCCGATCGCCAGAATGGGTCTGCCCGAGGATATTGCGAAAGCCGTTTCTGCGCTTGCGTCGGGTGCGCTTCCGTATTCAACGGGGGAAGTCATCAATATTGACGGCGGTTTCCATATCCGCACGTTATAAGCGGGTATACCGTCGGCAAATTCTTATAGTTTAAAAAAAGGCGATACCGACGTATCGCCTTTTTTTAGAAAGGATAGTATATGAACGCTATTTCTATTCAAAATTTTGAAATTCCGCATATTATGGCATCCGTTGCCGTGGTCGGAAGCGGTGCTGCGGGATATAATGCGGCGGATTCTTTATATTCGCTCGGCGTGACGGACGTTATCATCGTTACGGAAGGGCGCATGATGGGAACGTCACGCAATACGGGTTCGGATAAACAGACTTATTATAAATTGAACCTTTCGGGCGGTGTTCGTGATTCCGTTTACGATATGGCGAAAGCCCTGATGCGCGGCGGTTCGATGCATGGGGATATTGCACTTACCGATGCAGCACTTTCCGCAAGAGGCTTTTTCAAATTGGTCGGACTCGGCGTGCCGTTTCCGATGAATGAATACGGGGAATACGTTGGTTATAAAACCGATCATGACGAAACCACGAGAGCCACTTCCTGTGGTCCTTTGACATCAAAATATATGACGGAAGCTTTGGAAAAAGCGATAACGGCAAAGAATATTCCGATTTATGACCGTCATCGTGTCATTAAAATTTTAACGGAAAACGGTATCTGCAAAGGATTTCTCACGATCTCTCCCGAATTGCGAACGGAAAAAAATCCCCATGGACTTTGTATTTTTTCCGCAGGTGCAGTCGTTTATGCCGTCGGAGGTCCTTCTGCAATTTATGCCGATACGGTTTATCCGCCAAGTCAGACCTGTTCGCTCGGTGCGGCTTTCATGGCGGGTGCGGCAGGTGCGAATCTGACGGAATCACAATACGGACTTGCTTCCGTGAAATTCCGCTGGAATCTTTCGGGTACGTATCAACAGGTTCTTCCGCGTTATATTTCCACGGATGAAAACGGCGGTGATGAAAAAGAATTTTTAATGGATGCTTTTGAAACCGAGGAAGAAATGCTTCACGCGATCTTCAGCAAGGGTTACGAATGGCCGTTTGATCCGAAAAAGACGGTTGCGGGCGGATCTTCTCGCGTTGATCTTGCGGTGTTCCGTGAGAAACAGAAAGGCAGACGTGTTTTTCTGGATTATACGAAAAATCCTTCGCCGGCGGATGATAACGGTAAACTGAAACTTGAAAAACTTTCCGAAAAAACGAGAGAATATCTTGCCAATTCAGGTGCGTTGAATCTTGCAACACCGATTGAACGCTTGGCAAAGATGAATACCCCCGCGATCAAGCTCTATGCTTCGCACGGGATCGATCTTTATACGGAAAAATTGGAGATTGCCGTTTGCGCTCAACATTGCAATGGCGGTCTTGCGGTAAATAACAACCGAGAAAGTACAACGCTTCAAAATTTTTATGCCGTCGGTGAATGTGCAGGAACTTTCGGCGTTTACCGTCCGGGCGGTTCGGCACTCAATTCCACGCAGACGGGAAGCCTTTTTGCCGCGATCGATATTGCGGGGGAGCGTGTTTCCGCGGAAATACCGAGCGAAAACAGCTTGGAAGAACTCCGCCGTATGACCGTAATGCTCGGTGCGATGACGGGCGGTGATATGACGCGGGATGAAGTGCTTGCAAAAAGACTTGCGATGGGCAGAAGAATGTCGGATTCGGCGGCGTTTTTACGCAATGCTCTGAAAATTGAAAAGGCAATTGGGGAATGTAAATCCGAGATTTTCCGTTTTACCGATGCATACCGTGTTTGTGATGAAGATGCACTGCATGATGCGCTGATCAATCTTGATATTTTAGAAACACAGCTTGTTTATCTTTGTGCAATCCGTGATTATATTATGGATGACGGACAGAGCCGAGGTTCTTATTTGATCATAGAAGAAAAAAATCCCGATCTTCTTGCACTGCAAGCGGAGATCGATACCGTACACGCAAGTTACGTGCAAAATACGATACTTTCCGCACCGCTTATGGTAACGTCTTTCTTTGAACCCGTGCGTCCGCTTCCTGCAAGTGAACAATGGTTTGAAACCGTCTGGAACGCGGCGAATCGCCGCTGACTTTGAGATTGCATCAGTATTTATGAAAGGAATATGATTATGACAGAAAAAATCTGGAGAAATGAATTCCGTCAAATTGAATTCGAATTTGAAGACAGATATGCAACGATCGTTTTTCCGCCTGAAGGCACGGCAAACGGTAAATGGATGTTAAAGACCGAATATTTCGGCGCGTTTCCCGCCGTGGAAGTCCGCTTATTGCGCAAAGGTTATCATCTCGCGTATCTTCGAAACGTCAATCGTATCGGTACGGACATCGATACCGATGCAAAAGCAAGATTTGCCGAATTTTTAATGAAAGAATACGGTTTTTCTAAAAAATGCGTTCCCGTCGGCATGAGCTGCGGCGGTCTGCAAGCGGTCAATTTTGCGGCAAAATATCCCGATCTCGTCAGCGTTTTGTATCTGGATGCACCTGTGATGAACTTCCTGAGCTGGCCTTTCGGCATGGGGGATTGCTTCGTTGACCGAGGAGAACCGCAATGGAAAGAAGTTCTGGATGCGCTCGGTATGACAAAAAGCGAACTGATCTGTTTCCGCGGACATCCGATCGATAAAATTCCGACTTTGATCGAACATAAAATTCCCGTCGTCATGGTCTATGGCGACAGCGATACCGTCGTTCCGTATCCCGAAAACGGTTACGTTCTGGAAAAAGCGTATACGGCGGCAGGTATTCCGCTTGAAGTTCATTGTAAAAAAGGCTGTGAACATCATCCGCACGGACTTGAAAATTCCGCGCCGATCGTGGATTTTATTGAAAAATGGGATAAGTGACGGTTTCGGGGAAAACTTTTTAAAAAAAGGTTTCCCCGCGCCCCTTTCAAAAACTTTTCTCTGTGGAGGCTCTGTCTTTATATCGAAATAAACCGTTGCACCCGCAAAGAAAGGTTTTTGAGGTAGGGTATGGGGAGGGACTTTTTTTAAAAAGTCCCTCCCCATTATGTGTATTATTCAGAATCTCTCGTTACGAGCCAAATGGCAAAAACTGCGGAAATGACGATACCGAAACTCGTTGCGACCCAAAGAAAAGGAAAATTCTTTTTCTTTTGTTCTTCAAATAAGATGGGCATCCGTTCGGTGATGGGAACGGAATTGAAAAATTTTCTGATCTTCTTTTTAACCATGAGATTTTCTCCTTTTCTGAACAATTAAAGCAAGGGGCGCAATTTGGCGAGTGCGCGCTGATATTTCTTTTTGCAGGCTTCTTCATTGATACCGAGCAAAGGCGCGATTTCCTTATGCTTGAGTCCTGCGTATACTTTGAGCGTAATGATCTGACGTTCTTCATTTTCGAGCGTATCGAGCGCGTGTTTGACTTCCATCGAAAAAACGACGGAGCCTTCGTCAAAGCGGTTTTCTTCGTCGGGCAATATGTCCGTATTACATTCAAATTTCCGTTTGCGGAAAAGATCGATGGCGAGATTTCTTGCGATAGACAATACCCATGCACGTGCGTTCGTACCTTTTCGGTATGAAAATGCTTTTTCGATGATTTTCACGTACGTTTCCTGTACGATATCGTCCGAGAGAGAAAAATCCTGAAGGACTGCATATGCGACGGCATAGATCTGTCTGTTCATCAATTTATGGATCGTTTTCAAAGCGTCGTTATCTCCGTCAGCAATCTTACACAGTGCTTTTTCACATTCCGCATTCTCAAATATTTTTTCAAGATCCATATGGTCAGACCTCCTCTCCTGCATTCTGTTATTATTATATCATAAGATATGAAATATTGCAAGAAAAATCTTTCGGGGGAAAAAATATGATAAATTTATTGACGGAAAAGATGGCTTGTGTTATACTGGTATCGGGAATTTTAATTAAGAAAGGGTCGTTTCAGAAGATGAAAAATTTCAAGGAATATCTGTCTGTATGTGCGGAACTTGTGGGAGAAACCGCCGCGCATATCGCTTCCGCTTGGCAAGCGCGCAATACACCTTTCAAATTTCAGAAACAAGATGGCGCGATCATCATTACGGGCTATAAAGGCTCACTCATTCCCAAAGCGGTTATTCCATCGGAAATATGCGGACTTCCCGTAAAAACGGTCGGCGCGCGCTCGTTCTTGCAATGTCCTTTTCTGGAGGAGATTCATATTCTTGACGGTGCGGAAATCATTGAAGCGAATGCTTTTTCATCATGCGACCATCTGACCAAGGTTTTTATGAAGGATTCCGTCAGAGAGATCGGGAAAAATGTCTTTTTTGAATGTGAAAATCTGTATTGCGTGGAATTATCTCCCGCTTTACAAAAAATCGAAAACCGCGCGTTTTACGGTTGCAAAGGCTTGCGTGATATCGATATTCCCGACGGTGTGGAATATATCGGCGATCAGGCTTTTTACGGCTGTAAAAAACTCAAAAGCATTCGTATGCCCCTCGCGCTGAAGCATCTGCCGAGAAGTGCTTTCGATAATTGTCCCGCTCTTGAACATATTTACGTTGAAAGAGGTTCTTATGCCGATCGGGTGCTTTCCGATAGTCCCCATTTCAGCGGTAAATTGCGGTATATCCCTCGTATCTGATGCTTGAATTTCCCTCTATTTTCCCAAAAAAGAAACGTTAAAGGCACAAAAAACATGAAGATCATCGATTTAAAAAACGAAACGGAATATAAACTTTTGCCTGAAGATATGGTATCCTGCGCGATCGGTAATTTTGACGGTGTACATCTCGGACACCGCGCGCTCATCACGCTTGCCGCAGAAAAAAAGGACGGTATCACCAAAAGCGCGGTCTGGACCTTCGCGGAACCGTCTTCCCGTGCGCTTGGCGGCGTTTCCTTGCTGACGGATACGGCAGAACGCGCGACGCTTTTTCGCTCGCTCGGCATCGATTTGCTTTTCCTTGCGGATTTTGAGGAAATGCGTTCGCTTTCTCCTGAAGATTTTGCGGAAGATATCTTGTATCGGCGTTGTCAGGTAAGACGAGTCGTCTGCGGTTTCAATTTCCGTTACGGTAAAATGGCAGCGGGCAATGCCGAAACCCTGAAAAGCTCGTTTGACCGTCTTGGCGGAAAAACGGAAATTGTTCCACCTTTCTGTCTGAACGGCGCGGTCGTCAGTTCTTCCGAAATCCGCGAAGCACTCTCCATCGGCAATATGAAACGTGCAAGAGCAATGCTTGACCGTCCGTATTCCTTGACGGCAGAGATCGTACATGGCAAACAGCTCGGCAGAACGCTCGGTTTCCCAACGGCAAACCAACGCTTTCCCAAAGGACGCGCCGTGCCGAAATACGGTGTCTATGCCGTCCGTCTTACGATCGATGGGAAAACTTACGAAGGGGTTGCCAACGTCGGTGTCCGTCCGACTGTGGAAAATACCTTGCGCGCCAACTGCGAAACCTATGTTTTTGATTTTGAAGGCAATCTTTACGGAAAGACTGCAACCACGGAATTTCTTGCATTTTTACGTCCCGAACGGCATTTTTCTGACGTAAATGCCCTGACAGATGCCGTGAACGGCGATAAAGAAACGGCAAAACGCTATTTCAAAACAGAAAAGGAGCGATCGTTATGAAGAAAAAACGCCATATTGCATGGATGATGTTCTGCGTTCTGCTCATGCTTCTTGTATTGCCGTTTTCCGTTCATGCAAAAGATTATCCCAATGAAGATTCACTTGATTCCAAACAGGTCGCCGTCATCAATGCGGATAACGGCTTTCTCGTTTATACGAAAAATGCGGATGAACGGATCCCGACAGGTGCCGCAACGAAGATCATGACGGCGATCCTTGCGCTTGAATATTATGAAGGCAGACTCGATACGCCCGTGACCGTTCCCGCTTCCGCGACGAGAGGCTTGGAAGGCAGTGCGGTCCTGAATCTGAAAGCGGATGAACATATCCCCGCGATCGATCTCATTCATGCGACTCTCGTTGCAGGAATGAACGATGCTGCCAATACGCTTGCAATTGCCGTTGGCGGTAATCTCAAGGATTTCGTGACGATGATGAACGAAAAAGCCAAGGAAATTGGCGCACAGGATACACTCTATCTCAATGCGACAGGGCTTTCTTCTTCCGCTTATACGACGGTTGCCGACCTTGCTTTGATTGCAAGATATGCTTATGAAGATCCGCTTTTTATGGAGATCAGCTCCAAACGCTTTTATCAGGTCGCGGCGACCGATAAAAACCCCGCCGTGACGATCTACGCCAAAAATCCGCTCATCACGACACAAAGTAAGTATTATTATTCCTATGCCCAAGGCATGACCGCGGGATATTCTTCCGAAGATGGCGCGCAGATCATTTCCGCTGTTTCATACGGAACGTATCCTTATATTTGTGTTGTGGCAGGCTCAAAAGAAAATAGTTCCGGTACGATCGGCGGTTACGCTGACGTAAAAAATCTTCTGGCATGGGCAAGTTATAATTTCTCGGAACGCAAGATTTTAGATAAATCCAAGATTCTTTGCGAATTGCCCGTGCGCGCGGGAGAAGACGTTTCTCACGTGCTTGTGATTCCCGAAAAAAACGTATATGCGTTTTTGGATACGGATGCCGATCTTTCACAGATCACACTTTCGCAGACGCTTTACCATGAATCCTTGACCGCACCTGTCGCAAAAGGGGAAGTTGTCGGTTCCGCACTTCTCATTTTAGACGGCGAACCGATCGGCAGTGTTGATCTGATTGCAAAAAGTGCAGTCAAAAGAAGTGCTTCGGGCGGCTTTCTGCTCGCGGTGGAAACGGTGCTGACAAGTCCTTTTTTCCTTGTTCCTTTGGCAATCGTTCTGCTTTTCTTCGGATTCAAAGTACGGATACGCATCAGAAAAATACAAAAACATCGTTATAAATCCGTGAAAACGGTAAATAATAAAAATAATCAATCATGATTTAAGAAAGGAAGTTATTATTATGGAATTCAAAGGCATCATTCTTCCCAAGATCGATACGACTTGTATTCAGAGCAAAGCAAAACAGGTCTGGGATAAGCTCAATGAAGACAATATCGAGATCAATGTTAAGACCTCTGCAATGAGTGTTATCCTCTTTGCTCTCGGTATCGGTGTCGCTGTCGGTATTTCTGAATGTCTTGCGCAGAGAGAAATCAAAAAAGCACTCCGCAAACAGAAAAAAGAGCTCGACCGCGAAAAAGAAGCCGAGATCGAAGCAATCCTTGCTGATATCACGGAATAATTTCATAAAAAACAGCGAAAATATTTTTCGCTGTTTTTTTTTGTAATCTGTAAAAATCTCAGGAAATCTTTATAAATCCATTTGACAAGCCACATTCTATATGATAGAATATATACGAATCAAACTATTCTGGAGGATTTCAAAAATGGAATATTATGCAAATATCGGCAAAATCAAATATGAAGGCAGAGAATCTTCAAATCCGCTTTCTTTCAAATTCTATAATCCCGACGAAGTGATCGCGGGAAAGACCATGCGTGAACATCTGCGTTTCGCTATGTCTTATTGGCATACCATGTGTGCGGAAGGTTCCGATATGTTCGGTGTCGGCACAGGCGACAAATCTTACGGCGCGACCGATCCTATGGAACAGGCAAAGAACAAAGCATATGCGGCTTTTGAACTCATGGAAAAACTCGATATCGATTATTTCTGTTTCCACGACAGAGATATCGCTCCCGAAGCGGCAACTCTTGCGGAAACCAACGCAAGACTTGATGAAATTTCCGATCTCATCAAGGAACTCATGGACAAAACAGGCAAAAAACTCCTCTGGGGTACGGCAAACTGCTTCGGTAACAAACGTTATATGCACGGTGCAGGCACTTCTCCCAATGCTGACGTTTTTGCTTTCGCAGCGGCACAGATCAAAAAAGCAATTGAAATTACCGTAAAACTCGGCGGCGAAGGCTACGTATTCTGGGGCGGCAGAGAAGGTTATGAAACACTTCTCAACACCAATATGGCTCTCGAACAGGATAATATGGCGCGCCTCATGAGAATGGCTGTTGATTATGCTCGTTCCATCGGCTTCACAGGTGATTTCTATATCGAACCCAAACCCAAGGAACCCACAAAGCATCAATATGATTTCGATACCGCAACCGTTCTTGCATTCCTCAGAAAATACGGTCTTGACAAAGATTTCAAGATGAATATCGAAGCAAACCATGCAACTCTCGCGGCTCACACCTTCCAGCATGAACTCCGTGTTGCAAGAGATAACGGTGTATTCGGTTCGATCGACGCAAACCAGGGCGACGTTCTTCTCGGTTGGGATACTGACCAGTTCCCCACCAACGTATATGAAACCGCACTTTGCATGTATGAAGTCATCAAAGCAGGCGGCTTTACCAAGGGCGGCTTGAACTTTGACGCAAAGACTCGCCGCGGTTCCAATACTCCCGAAGATATTTTCCTTGCTTATATTGCAGGTATGGATGCGTTTGCACTCGGTCTGAAGATCGCTGACAAGATGATTCGTGACGGTAGAATCGACAAGTTCGTTGCTGACCGTTATGCAAGCTATGAAAGCGGTATCGGTAAGAAGATCGTTGACGGTACAGCTACCATGGCTGAACTCGAAGCATATGCTCTTGAAATGGGTGACGTTACCACCAACATCAGCGGTAAACAGGAATACCTTGAAAACGTAATGAATTCTATTATGTTTGCTTAAACATAACTACAAAAAGCCTCCTGAAAGGGAGGCTTTAAAAAAATTTCGGTTTTGTTTTCCACTTTTCTTTGTTTGAAAGAAAAGTGGAGCAAAAGAAGCAAACAAACTTGCAGTTTGATCGCATGTGCTGTGTTTTATGTATTCACCATGCTTCATATCGGGCTACTTTTCGCCCGATAGGCGCATGGCGGGAGTTGTTGTGAAAATTTGTATAACGCGCACTTTATTGCAGGAAAGACTTATTTTCTTTTCATTCCCGCGCTCATTACAACAAGTGCAGACTTGAAAAGCAAAAAATTTAATCAAGATAAAGCCAGAGGAAGCACATAGCGTTTCTTTTGGCTCCACCTTTTCTTTTCGTAAAGAAAAGGTGGAAGAAAGGATTTTATGAAATATGTAATTGGTATTGATCTTGGAACATCGGGCACGAAGACGGTGCTTTTCGATGAAATGGGGACGGTGATCGCATCCGCGCTCGTCGAATATCCGATGTATCAGCCGCAGAACGGCTGGGCAGAACAGAAACCGCTTGATTGGTGGAATGCGGCGGCAGAAACGATTAAAACCGTTATCGAAAAAAGCGGTGTCGGTGCGGAAAATATCGCGGGCATCGGTATTTCGGGACAGATGCACGGTCTTGTCATGCTTGATGAAAACAATGACGTGATCCGTGATTCGATCATTTGGTGCGACCAGAGAACAGCGGCGGAATGTGAAGAAATCGAAGCGAAGATCGGTCGTGCAAGACTGATTGAAATTACGGCAAATCCTGCTTTGACGGGTTTTACTGCTTCCAAAATCATGTGGGTAAAGAATCACGAACCCGAAAATTATGCGAAATGTGCACATATTCTTTTGCCGAAAGATTACGTTCGTTTTATGCTCACGGGAGAATATGCGACGGAGGTTTCCGATGCTTCGGGTATGCAGCTTCTTGATATTGCAAACCGCTGTTGGTCGGATGAAGTCCTTGAAAAATTGGATATCGATAAAAAATTGCTCGGCAAAGTATATGAATCTCCTGAAATTACAGGTTATATTACGGAAGAAGCGGCGGTTCTTACAGGTTTGAAAGCGGGTACTCCCGTTGTCGGCGGTGCTGGTGATAATGCGGCGGCGGCAATCGGTACGGGTACGGTTCATGACGGCGATGCTTTCACGACGATTGGTACGTCGGGTGTTGTTTTTGCACACACCAAGGAAATGGCGATCGACCCGAACGGTAGAGTGCATACGTTCTGTTGCGCTGTTCCGGGTGAATGGCACGTGATGGGCGTTACACAGGGCGCGGGACTTTCTTTGCGTTGGTTCAGGGATACATTCTGTGCGGATATCGTTGCCAATGCGGAAAATCCTTACAAAGTCATGGATGATATGGCAGATAACGCGGGCATTTCCGCAAGAAAATTGCTTTTCTTGCCTTATCTGATGGGTGAACGTACACCGCATCTTGACCCGAACGCAAGAGGTGCATTTATCGGTCTTTCCGCGATTCATGACAGAGGCGATATGATCCGCGCGATCATGGAAGGTGTCAGCTATTCGCTTGCAGATTGTCTGTCCGTGCTTGACGAAATGGGTGTACGTCCCGAAAAAATGCTTGCTTGCGGCGGTGGTGGTACAAGTGTGCTTTGGCGACAGATGCTTGCGGATATTTACGCTATGCCTGTTTCCACGGTGGATTCCAAAGAGGCACCGGCTCTTGGTGTTGCGATTCTTGCGATGGTTGGCGCGGGTATTTATCCCACCGTTCAGGAAGCTTGCGAAACCATTCTCCGTTTGAAAACAACGACAGACCCAATTGCTGATAACAGCGAAAAATACGCAAAGGTTTATGCAATTTATAAGGCACTTTATCCCCATCTGAAAGAGGATTTTGCTTCTCTTGCAAGGGCTTTGCCCTAACCCACCAAGGGACAGTAATCCCTTGGAACCCTCTTTCTCGCCTTTTTGAAATTTGTCAAAAAGGTGAGAAAGCGAAACGGCGAGGTTGAAGTTTCGTTATAAAAAATAAATGAATCGGAGGTGAAAAATGGCAAAATTAACCTTAAAACAAATTGATACCATTACCAATGAATTTTATTCTTGTTTTTGCGGGGTCAATTTATCCGAAGCGAAAAGGGGGGTATCTTTTGTTTGCTCTGCTTCCCGAAATGATGAGGTCAGAGGTTTTGGTTGTAAGTATTCCATTTATGTTTTGGTCAAAGAAGGGGATTGCATTGTTTCTTATGCACCGCAATATGCGGACTTTTTTGAAAAACTGCAAGGCAAAAGTGTTGATGATATTTTAACAGTATTAGAAGCTTCTTTCAAAATCAAAAAAATGCAGCTAATGATATTGAAACAAGAATGTATACAGGATTATGGAAACGCAAGAGTTCTGAAAAAATCCGATTATCCTCTGTACGAGAAATTCTTCCGTTTAACTTCTCCAAAAGCAAATCCAACGGGATGGCTGCAAGAGTATTTTGAAGAAAAAGTTGAAAAGGAATACTTCGTCGGATATTTTCTGAACGACAATTTGGTATCTGTTTGTGATGCGCCTGATATGCCATATATGGAAGATATCATTCAGCATACAGGCATTGTAACGTTGAAAAATGAGCGCAGAAAAGGCTATGCTAAACGTACTGCTGCATTGGCGGCTCATCATTTAATCCAAAATGGTGTTTGTCCACAATGGGAGTGTCATGTTGAAAATACGGCATCCATCGCATTGGCAGAATCCATTGGCTATGAAAAATATGGTGTGGCATATATCCATGAAGAATAAGAAAAAATAGAACGGCTCCCTCTGAGAGAGCCGTCAGCGTTAAGCTGACCGAGGAAGATTGTGATATGCTTGAAAGCCCTCTCCGTCGCTTCGCGCCACCTCTCCCGGAGTGAGAGGCTGTTAGTAATATTTCTTTTGTAAAGTTTTAAACAAAATAATGTACTATAAATAACGTATTTCAAAAAACCGCTTACATCTCTGTTTTCGTAAGCGGATTTTTGCTATATGAAAATCGGCGCACCCACAAAAAAAGTTTTGAGGGATTTTCAAGGGAACTTTTACAAAAGTTCCCTTGAAGCGGGGTTTGGGGCGGCAGACCCAATCTTACAGTTCCTTGCGGATGCGTTCGAGTGCGCCTTTTTCGATGCGGGAAACCTGTGCCTGAGAGATGCCGATTTCATCGGCGATTTCCATCTGGGTTTTGCCCCGGAAGAAACGCATCATGATGATGGAGCGTTCGCGTTCGGAAAGTTTTTTCATGGCTTCGGATATGGCGATATTTTCGAGCCACATTTCATCGTTTGCATCTTCATCACGGATTTGATCCATGACGTAAAGGGAATCGCCGTTTTCGCCGTAAACGGGATCATAGAGGGAGATGGGTTCCATAATGGCTTCCATGGCTTCCGAAACGGCGCGGACAGGTTCATCAAGGGCTTTGGCGATATCTTCAACGGTTGGTTCACGGAGCATGGTTGCGGAAAGTTCTTCCCGTTTGGTCAATGCGCGGTAAGCAAGATCGCGGATGCCGCGGCTGACCCGCAAGGTATTGTTATCACGCAGATAACGGCGAATTTCACCGATAATCATCGGGACGGCATAGGTGCTAAATTTGACACCGATTTCTGTATCAAAATGATCGATCGCTTTGATGAGTCCGATACATCCGACCTGAAAAAGATCATCGGCATCACGGACTTTATTGCCGAAACGCTGAATGATACTGAGCACCAGGCGTAAATTGCCATCGATCAATGCGGTACGGGCCACGCGATCTCCTCCCGCTGCTTTTTTTAAAAGTTCTGTTGTTTCTTCACTTGAAAGTACCTTTAATTTTGACGTATTGATGCCGCAAAGTTCGACTTTGTTATAATACATACAAAAAACCACCTTTCAAACAAATTCCTGTTTGTAAAGTCAGTATTGCCGAAATCTGTCGTTTTTTATACGAAATGGAAAATGTAAGATTTTTCCGAGGTGTAAGGTCGGATTCTTTGCGAAAAAGTATTGAAAACGGGTGAATTTTTTGGTATAATATATTTAATACAATATATTTGTTCGATAATCCCCGAAATCAGATTCTTCGATGCGCCCTCCCGTGTCATTCTGAGCGGGCTTTCAGCACGAAAGCGCTTTTGTCACAAAAGAAGCGAACGAATCTCGGGAGGGCTTTCTCAGAATGACAGTCGAATCATATTTGTTATACGAAAGTTTTATCTGAAACAGAAAGGATAAAGAAGATGAAAGGACTGAAACGTCTTTTAAGTTATGCAAGACGCGCTGCCGATGATTATCATATGATCGAGGATGGCGATAAAATAGCTGTCGGAGTTTCCGCGGGGAAAGATTCGCTTTCGCTTCTTTATGCGTTGGCAGAACTTCGCCGTTTTTATCCGAAAAAGTTTGAAGTGATCGCCGTGACGGTGGATATGCGTTTCGGTGATCTGGAAGAAGGCGGTGAGCCGACGGATTATACGCCGATTCGTGAGCTTTGTGAAAAACTGAACGTGACGTATCACGTGGAACCTTCCAATATTGCGAAGATCATTTTTGACATTCGTAAGGAATCCAATCCTTGTTCGCTTTGTGCGAAGCTCAGACGCGGTATGGTCAATGATACGGCAAAAAAGCTTGGTTGTAATAAGGTTGCGCTCGGCCATCATTTTGATGATGCGGTGGAAACCTTTATGCTGAATCTTTTTTATGAGGGCAGACTCGGTTGTTTTTCGCCTGTGACGTATCTTGACAGGACGGATATTACGGTCATTCGTCCCCTGATCTATGCACCCGAAAAGGATATCCGTTATTTTGCAGCGGATGCGGAACTTCCCGTTGTGGAAAGCCGTTGTCCCGCAGATGGCGAAACGGAAAGAGAATCCATGAAAAAGTTACTTGCCGATCTTGAACGCAACAACAAGGGATTGCGCCACCGTATTTTCGGTGCGATGCAGAAAGCAGGTCTTGACGGTTACGTAGAAGCCAAAGTGAAAACCTATTCCGATCCGAAAAAAGAAGAATCGTAAAGGTGTATAAAAATATTTTTTCCGCAAAGAATAAGAAAAAATCTTTAACGGAGAAAATGTTATGAATCATACAGAAAAACACCGGGAATTTTCCATGAAATATTGTTCGGGTCTTGACGATCACGTTGTCGTGATGACGACGGAACGGGACGGGGTGAAAAACAGTCTTTGTCTGTCTTCGCATCTCTGTCATGCAGACGAGCGGAAAGCTTGCGGACAGACCTCGCCTTTTCAGACGGAACAATCATATAGTTATATAAAAATTTGAAGCGAAAGCCTTCTCCTGCGGGAGAAGGTGGCAGCCGAAGGCTGACGGATGAGGAGTCAAACCTTCGTCGTTACAAAAAATAATAAAAAGCCGTGTTATGCGGCAGAATTGAGGTATATTATGGCATTTGTATTTTCTGACAAGTACGTTCACAGTTTCGTGACTGAAGCGGATCTTAAAGCCGTTGCGGGCGAAGTGGATGCGGCACACAAGACGCTTTGTGAAAAAACGGGCACAGGTAACGATTTTCTCGGTTGGGTCGATCTTCCCGTAAGCTTTGACCGTGAAGAAGTGGCACAGATGAAAAAAGCGGCTGAAAAGATTCAGTCCATGTGTGACGTTCTCATCGTTATCGGTATCGGCGGTTCTTATCTCGGCGCACGTGCGGCAATTGAATTTATCCACGGTAATTATTACAACAATAAGAAGAAAAATACCCCCGATATCTATTTTGTCGGTAAAGACATTAGCTCCTCTCATCTGAAAGATATCCTTGATATCTGCAAGGATAAAGATATCTGCGTAAACGTTATCTCCAAATCCGGTACGACCACAGAACCTGCGATCGCTTTCCGTATTTTCCGTGATCTTCTCATTGAAAAATACGGCAAGGAAGGCGCGGCTGAACGCATCTATGCGACCACAGACAAGGCAAGAGGCGCACTTCGTTCTCAGGCAGATACATACGGCTATGAAAGCTTCGTGATCGCTGACGACGTTGGCGGCAGATTCTCCGTTCTGACTCCCGTTGGTCTTCTTCCCATTGCGGTTTCCGGTGCAGATATCGAAGAAATGCTCGCAGGTGCGGCAAAAGCATATGAAGATTTCAAAGACGGCGACGTTTTCACAAACGGATGTCTCAAATATGCCGCTATCCGTAATATTCTTCTCAGACGCGGCAAGAGCGTTGAAATCCTCACAGCGAATGATCCTGCTCTCACGATGACTTGCGAATGGTGGAAACAGCTTTTCGGTGAATCCGAAGGTAAAGACGGCAAGGGGCTGTATCCTGCAAGCGCGATCTATTCCACAGATCTCCACTCCATCGGTCAGTTCATTCAGGAAGGCTCCCGCGTTATGTTTGAAACCGTTATGAATGTCAATATCGACGATGGCTTCAAGGTTCCCTTCGATGTGGAAAACGGTGACGGTCTGAACTTCCTCGCAGATAAGACCATTAACTTCGTTAATCAGAAAGCACACGACGGCACCATCCTCGCGCATACAGACGGTGACGTTCCCAATCTTTCCATTACCCTTACGTCCCGCAGTGCCTTCGATTTCGGTTATCTCGTATACTTCTTTGAAAAGGCTTGCGCGGTTTCCGGTTATATGCTCGGCGTAAATCCTTTCAACCAGCCCGGCGTTGAAGCATACAAGAAGAATATGTTTGCTCTCCTCGATAAGCCCGGTTATTCCGAACTTCGCGCAGAGCTTGATGCTCGTCTTGCAGGTCTGAACTGATCTCTTCACATATAAAATTTTTGAAGGTTTTTCAAGGGAACTTTTTATAAAAAGTTCCCTTGAAGCAGGTTTGGGCGGCAGTCCAATATAAAAAACCGAAGGCGATTGCCCTTCGGTTTTTTGTTCCGTATTTATTTCAGCGAAAACTTTACACATCATAAAGTCAGAGGACACAGAGAAAAGTTTTTGCGGAGGGGTTTTGGGGAGGTGCTTTTTTTAAAAAGCATCTCCCCGCGCTTTCCCTTAATCTTCGATAAGGGATTGCAATTCTTCCTCGGTGAGAGGAGCGATTAAGGTCTGCTTGCCGTCAAATTTCCGCATTTTTGCTTTGGGCAGACGTTTCCAGAAATCGCCGTAATGGACGGTTGCGATCTTTTTGCCGTCTTCGGAGATCAGGGAAACGCGGAATTTTTTACATTCCAATGGTTCACCCGTCTGCTCATCGGTCATACCAAAGGGAACGATCGGTATCTGAGAAAGAAGAACGCTTTCGCCTGCGGAAAGAGTAAATTCTCCGACGATACCTTTTTCCGTCTGATAAAATTCTGCACTTGCATATCTTGCAGAAACGCTCTGCTTTTCATGGAGCCATTGATAATAGATATTGACATCATCGGTGAAGAGTTTTGCTTCGTCTTTGCCGATGTAAAGAGGAAACATTGCGGAATAAAAGGTCAACGTGTCATGTTTTCCGCTCAGGACTTCGCCCGAAAATTGCTTGATGATGCCTTCGTTGAAACTGACTGCGTCGTCATATCCCATAAGGAATTTGGCAAGGCTCGTCCGTTTGCCGTCAACGAATAAAATTCCGTTCCAATATTTTGCAATGCGCTTGATTGCCGCATAAAAATCGGAAAGCTCGTCGGGGGTCGTTGGGTGGAGCAGACGGAGTTCCACGGCATTTTTTGCTTTTTCATTCCAGATTACGCTGAAGCCGCGTCCGATATGCTTGGGATGAAAGGCGATAAAATCATTTTTATCGACAACGCCGGGGTTCAGGTGATCGTTTTCAAACGCGCCGTATTTCAGTTCATCGCCGAGGATCACGGAAAGGGGAAGTTTCTTTTTGATCAGATTTCTTTGGTTGATTACAACATCGATGGACATTGTATTTCTCCTTTCGGGTGTTTACATGATGTTGGCCGTCAAGGTTGCTGCCCAGATCGGATAATTGCCATCGAGGATGGGAAGCACTTCCTCACAAAGTTCATCGATGGCATCGATCTCGCCGTTTGCATAAGCGAGCAGACGGTCTTTACAGCTTTGAAGTCTTCTCATCAGACCGCCGAGGCGTGCGTCCTGTACCTCAAAACCATAAGTCTTATTCATGGTGTACCATTGATCGCGGTATACGGTATAGAAAGTTTCTACGCGTTTGATACATTCGGTATATTCGTTTTCCGCAAGTGCGCGGAGCGCTTCTTTATCGCCGTTTGCATAAAGGGTTCTTGTGCGGTCGGCAAGGGAGAATTTGATCGTCAAAACGTCGCAAAGAGCTGCCATGGATGCAAAGAGTGTTTTATAAATGGTCGTGCTTTCGTCTGCGATTTTGTGAAGTTTTTCTGCGTATACGGAATAGATCGTACCGTCAGCATTTTCGCCGTTCAGGGTCATAATGCCGAGGAATGGGTCATCATAGAGGCGGTTTTTGCTGTAATTTGCCGTTCCGACACCTCTTTTTTCACCGTGAATATAGTTCGGAAGATCGAGTGCTATGAAGTCATCGTAAGTTTCGCCTGTGATCTCCTTGAATTTTGCTTTCATTTCATCTTCGGACATTTCTTCGGCAAGTGCAGCCGCATACATGAGTGCGCCGAGCGCGGATGCGTAAGGACATTCACCACCGTTATCGCCCCACATCGTAAAGAATGCGTTGCGTACGCCGTGACGGATACAAGCGGGGACAGCGAGTGCGTTTCGGATATTGCTATAACGTGCATGAGGTGCGAAGCCTGCCCATACCCAAGTACCGCCCGCAAACCATACGTTATCGGAAAGCTGCTTGGTCGATTCCATCATCGCATCATAACGCTGTGCGGAATTGCTGTAATAATCCCAGTAAACCATGCCGCAATCGGCGGGAACCTTTTCCGTAATTTCTTTGGAGAAATCAAGCGGGGTATCCACGTAATAATCGCCGCCGTTGGCAAGACGGAAGAACATATCGTTCCACATCATCGGCTCATAACCGTATTTTTTTGCGATCTCACATACGCGATTCAGATGGCGGAGCAAAATTTCATAGCGGTCGCAAAGACCATGGCGGTCGAGATATTTACCTCTACCGACGTTATGTGCTTCGTCCATACCGATATGGATTTTTCTTGATTTGATCGCGCTCGAAAGAGAAGAAAACATTTTATCGATCAGGTCATAGGTTTTTTCATCATCGATCAGCAGGATATCATCGATATCCCGAATTTTATTATATGCTCTGAAATGAAAGAGGGCGTTGACGTGCGCCAGCGTTTGAATACAGGGGATAAGCTCGATACCAACGGATGCCGCGTATTCGTCAAGCTCTTTCAGTTCCGCGAGAGAATATCTGCCGCGCTTATAACCAAACCAAGGCTCACCCGTTACCTCATAGGTATCTTCGGTATAGAGCATTGCCATATTATAGCCCATTTTGGAAATCGTGCTGAAAAAGCGTTTGAGTCCCGAAACGCTCGGAACGGCATTACGCGAGCAATCGATCATAACGCCGAATGTATCAAAATGCTTCATATTCATCCTTTCCGCTTTTCTTTAGAAAAAGAAAAGCTTGGCAAAAGAAACCATCTGTGGTTCCTTTGACTTTATTTTGATAAAATTTTTTATTTGGGTGCAGGTACTGCCTGCTGACAGATGAGATTATTAAACGATATTCGCGCTCACCATTTCCGCCCAAGAGGTGATATAGGTATCTTTCATCGGCAGCGGTTGTTCTTCCAATTCCTCGATCCGATCGATCTCGCCATTTGCATAAGAGATGAGGATTTCCTTGCAATTTTGAATACGGCGCGAAAGACCGCCGAGGCGGATATCCTGTATTTCAAAGCCGTAGCTTTTATTGACGGTATACCATTGTTTTCTGTAAGTGCGGTAGAAATCTTCCAGACGGGGAAGGAGGTTTGTGTATTCGGTTTCTGCGAGCTTGCGAAGTCCTTCTTTGTCACCGTTTTCATAAAGGGTTCTTGTGCGTTTTCCGAGGGCAAATTTGATTTCAAGAACGGAGCAAAGAGCGGAAAGAGCAGAGAAAAGATAAGAAAATTCGTTCTTTTCGTCGGCAAGCTTTGCAAGACGAACGGCATAATCGCCAAAAACGTCAGTATCATTGATTTTCGTATTGACACTCATGGATGCGAGAAAGGGATCGTCATAGAGATAGGTTTTGGCATAATTGCAAGGGCTATGCTGGAAATAAGGCGATTCCACGGTGACGTTTTCACCAAAGATATAATTGGGAAGATCAAGTGTTAAGAAATCGTCAAAGGAAATGCCGGTGATTTCCTTGAATTTGTTTTTCATTTCCGTTTCGCTCATATCATTGGCAAGCGCGGCAATATGCATGAGGGCAGGCAGAACGGAAAAATACGGACATTCACCGCCGTTATCACCCCAAAGTGTGAAAAAGGCTTTACGGATGCCGTTTTTCTTGCAGGATGCGATCGCGATTTCATTTCTGCCGATGCTGTAACGGTTATGGGGAGAGAACGTACCCCAAGTCCATGCGCCGCCCGAAAACCAGACTTGATCGGAAAGTTTTTTCGAGGAAAGGAGCATGGCATCATAGCGTTTTTCATCCGTTCCGAAATAATCCCAATGCACCATGGCGAGATCTTTCGGGATATTTTCTGTGATCTCTGCGGGAAATTCTTTGATTTCATCTGTACAGAATACGCCGGGGGCCATATTGAAAAAGAGGTCATTTGCCATCATCATGGTTTCAAAGCCGTATTTTCTCGCGATCTCGCAAACGCGGTTCAGATGTTTGAGCAGAAGTGCGTAGCGGTCGGTATAGCCGTGGGTATCGAGATATTTGCCGAGTCCAACGTGATGCGCTTCGTCAAGTCCGAGGTGTACACGCCTCGAGGAAAAGGTCTTTGCGAGGGTTGCGAAGATGTTTTCGATCAGTTCATAGGTGCGCGGTTCATCGATGAGAAGAATATCGTCGATATCAAAGACTTTATGTCGGTATGCGCGCCAACGCTTGAGTGTTGCGAGATGTGCCAAGGTCTGAATAAAGGGGATCATTTCGAGTCCGAGCGAAGAAGCGTAAGCGTCAAGCTCTTTCAGTTCTTCGATCGAATATCTGCCGCGTTTATGTCCGAAATACGGTTCGTTTTCGACTTCATATGTATCTTCGGTATAAAGCATGACGGTATTATAACCCATTTTGGAGGTGATCTCAAAGAATCGCTTGAGTCCCTTGACGTTCGGGACGGCATTGCGCGAGCAATCGATCATGACACCCAAAGAATCAAAATGCTTCATTGGAAACATCATCCTTTCATAATCGGTAAGTTATAAGAATTATAACAAACTTTATGAGAAAAGTCAATTACCGTCTTCAAAGAGAATACGGAAATATTCGCCGTAATCCTCCGCATAAACGATCGTTCCGCCGATGCGGTCGGTTTCCGTGAGAAAGGCTGTTTCTTTCTCCGAAAAAACGACAAGTTCCGCGCTTGTAAGCAACTCGGCGCTGAAAATATGTTTATTGACAGGACCGTGTGAACCGCAGAGGATGACGGTTTCTGTCGGTATATGGGTTTCGAGGGCGGAAGAGCCGAGATAGGCAAATGTTTTTCCGTTTGTGCCGACTTTTGCGGAAAAGGAAATGATGGGATGTGAGGAGCGTCTCAGGAAAGTCTGTTCGGGAAGTGTGATATTGACTGTGCCAACGGACAGATTGCCTGTTTCATAGATTTTTGTTTCGATATCGGAAGGCAAAGCGGAAAGGATTTCCCGATAATATTTTTCATCGTTTTCCGTCAAAGGAACGGGGAAGAGGATTTTATGGATTTTAATATTTTCTGAAAGTTTGCGGAGTGTATTTGCGTGATAACGGTGATAATGGGTCAATACGTAAGTATCGATCTCACATTCATAAAAATCGGCAAGATGTGTGGCGGCTTCTTTCGGTACGGTGTAACCGCCTGTTGTGATATCGATGAGCATAACATCGCCATTGCTCACGATGCCGATGATATCGCTTTTTTCATCGGTTTGCAGATAAAGATATGCAGTATCCGTATTCATATGTTGATAAATGCCGTAAGCTGTGCCAAAGGCAATGGTACAAGCGAGAAAAACGGCAAAGATTAGGGAAGGGCGCAATTTTTTGATGAAAAGTACGGTAAGAATACCGAGCGCAAGCGCCGTGATGATATACACCGCGAAGGGATAACGAATGGAGATATAGATATCTTTGATATCGGAAAATGTTTCGGCAAGCGAAACGGTAAGCGCGATGAGCCCTTCCGAAAGGGTTCCGAGCAACGACGCGAGCAGAGGAATCCATCCGAAAACGGTCAGTAGGATCAGCAGATACAAAATGATCTGTGTCAGCGGGACGAAAATGAGATTGGCAAGGGGAGAAACGAGCGAAAGTCCGCCGAATGTAAGATATGTGACGGGCATGGTAAAGAAGGTTGCGGCGAGCGTCATGCAGAGGGAAGATAAGAAAAAACAGCAGATTTTTTGTAGGATACGGGGAAATTTTTTTGGAAAAGAGAAGTGTAAGATTGGCATGACGGTCAGGATTCCGAACGTGGATAAGAATGAAAGCCATAATCCAACGTCATAAACGGCGCGCGGTTGCAGGATGAGGATGGCAAACAGCGCGAAAAAGAGTGATGTGACGGAATCGCTTTTTTCTCCGAGGATATCCGCGATATAATAAACCGAAAGCATGATCGCCGCGCGCATGATCGAAGCGGAAAGTCCGCAGATGCAAGCAAAACATACGGTGAAAAGGATCAGAAAAATGTCTTTTTTCTTCTTTGAGACGGTCAGCAGACGGAAAAGCATATCCATGCCGCCGATGATGACGGAAAGATGCAATCCCGAAACGGATAGGATATGTGAAATACCGAGTCTTGTGAAGGCAAGTCGCGTGGTGCCCGCAAGATTTTCGCGTTCGCCGATCAGGAGTGCCGCCGCAAAATCGGCTTCTTCCGTCCCGAGATATTTTTGAAAGTTCTGATGGATGAGGGCGCGGATATCGGAAAAGAATACGGTGGATTTCTTTTCGGTTTTTCCGATCTTTTGCGCGGTTTCCGCTGAGATCTCAAGCCATATGCCGTCTGCCTTGCGGGAAAGCGCAAATTCTTCGCCGATTGCCGAACAAATACCTTCAAACGTGACGGTATCCAAAACGGAAAATCCTTCTGCGGATGGCAACGTCAGTACCGCGCCGATATCGGTCTTTTTGCCGTCACTTTCCGTTAGTACGATCTCATAGGATGCGCCGTAGGCTTCTTCATAATAAATGTCAGTGATATAGGCGGTGAAGGTATGAGGGTTTTCATCGATCAGACGTTGCGCGGATATTTCTGTTTTTTCTGTGAAATGGATGGTGGAAAACGAGGCGATCGTCGTTGCGGCAGCCATCAGGAGCGCAAGGACGATTTTCCGTGCTGAAAATGTTAGGGGTTTTTCGGAGAAAAACAATTGCAGGGAAAAGAGTGCCGTGACGGCGAGTGCAAAAAGCCATATGTAATTTCTGGTTTGGGGAATGAGCGTGTACAGCGAAAATATCCCTGCGTATGCGCCGAATATAAACGCGATGCGTTTGCCGTTTAACATGAGATTCTGACCTTTCGGATTATTTTTGCGGTAAGAGAAAAAGGAAAGCCTATTTCGGAAAACGGCTTTCCTTTGATGTTCTATAAGAAATTATAGTTTTTTTCTTTCGGAAGCGAGCTTTCTTCCGTATTTGCTATAGACCGTAATCTTCAGGATGCCGTCTTTATCCAAAGAAAATGAGGGGAAACAATGGTAAGTGTTTGCTTTTCCCCGATATCTTCTCGGAACGGGGACCGATACGGCAAGACCGTTTTTGGCTTCATCGGAACCCAGATCCATCCAATTCGCATATTCTCCCTTTCCTTGTCGTGCTTCGGATTCGTATACGACGAACGAGATTTCTTTCTGATTTGGATTCAAGGCAACGAAAGAAGTTTCGGCTTTTTTGCGGATACGCTTCTTTTTCCCGAATGGCGTGCCTTTATAGAGGATGTTATAGATCATTTCGCGGCCATCTTCTCTACGCGTGGATTTGAAACCGTAAGTCATGGTTGCGATTTCCGCAAATTCCAGTTTTGTTCTGGCGAGCGGAATACTTGTGTGTCCCGCAAAATGCTTGGTGTAAATTGCGGCACCTTTTGCGATGGCTTTGGACGGCTCATGCGAGATGATGTTGTTGATGCCGACCGTGCTGCCAAATTCGGCGATCATTCTTTCTTTGATTTGCGGCATATTGGACGCGCCGCCGACGAGAATGATCTTATCCAATTTTTTTGCACCAACGCTTTCCTGATAGGACTGGATGGCTTTTTGTGTCAGGTTGACGGCGCGATTCAAGAGACCAACGGTGGCGCGCTCGAATTCTGTTCTCGAACAGGTCATAAGGTCATATTTACCGCCGCAACGGAGCGGGATCTCAAATGAATTGGTTTCGGAAAGCTCTTCCTTGAGCCTTGTCACATCTTCATAAAAGCGTGCTTTTTCTTCTGCCGAGAAATCTTCTTCCCGCAGTCCTTTCTGCGAAAGGATATATTTTGCGAGTGCCGCATCCCAATCGTTGCCACCGAGTGTCAGGTCGCCTTCTTCCGCTTTGACCTTGTAAGAGGTATGTCCGGACGGATCGTGTTCAACGATCGTTACGTCGAGCGTGCCGCCGCCGAGGTCAAAGACGAGAACGGTTTGCGTATTCGTATATCTCGTGTTGACATTGTTGCCGTACAGATAGCAAATCGCGGCAGCGAAAGGTTCGTGCAAGGTGTGTACCTTTGTTTCGGGAAGTCCCGTGATCTTCATAAGCGTTTTCTTGAGCCAGGCATTATAGTCTGTCGCCGCCGTATATCCGCCTGCAATACCGTTGGGAGTCGTGACAGTGATCCCTTCGATCGCGGATTTGCGGAATTCATGGCTGTCGACGGCTTTTTGCTGCGCCGTGGTAATGAGATAACGGAGATACGATTCTACGATATCGGAGATATCGAAGGTTTTTCCGCCGGAGGTGACTTTTTGGTTCAGATGATTGGGATTCTGACGAATCCGTTTTTTCATATAGCGGACGACATCCGCGCTATGTAATTTGGCTTCGCCCTTCAGACAATCATCTCCGAACAGATTTTTGTCTTTTTCTTTGGAATACATGAAAAGGGAAGGGATCCCTTTGACGTGTTTCTCAAAAATATGTGTGATGGGAAGGGTTTTGCTGTCGCCGCCAATTCCGGCGATGGAAGAAAAGCAGGTGCCGAAGTCGATACCGAGGTACATCAGATCAAAATCCTTTCTTGAATGATAGCTTGTTTGTGTTTACTTGAGAATGTTATACTTTTTTTCTGTCGCATGCCAATTGATGTCCGCCGATGTCATAGACCGAAATTTCCAGAATGCCGTTTTTATCCAGAGAAAATTCGGGGAAACATTCGTACGTATCGGCGCGGTCGTGGTATTTTTCCGGAATGGTCACGCGCACGTTCATGCCGTTTGGGACCTCATTCGCGCCATATTCCATCCAGTTTTCATTTTCGTTTCCCGAAGAACCCTTCATCGCTTCGGATTCGTATACCGTAAATGTGATGGAATCCGCGTGTGGATCGAGGGCAACGAAAGGAAATGGGCTTCTGACACAGATCTTATTTTGTTTATCGAAAGAGGTGCCTTTATAGAGCATATTGTAGATCATATGGCGTTTATCGTGCGGATGAATCGCGTTGAAGCCGTAGGTTCTTGTTGCGATTTCGTTGATCTTGAGCTTGGGCGCGGAAAAGATCGTGGAGGTACGGCGGTTCGAGAAATGCTTGGTATAGATTGCGGCACCTTTTGCGATCGCTTTGGATGGCTCGTGTCTGATGATATGATCGGTGCCCACCGTATGCCCAAATTCAGCGATCATTCGTTCTTTGATCTGGGGCATATTGGATGCGCCACCGACGAGAACGATCTTATCCAATTTGGTATAGGCGTTATTGGTCTGATAAATACGAATCGCTTTTTTCGTGATCTCAATGGCGCGGTTCAGAAGACCGACGGTGACACGGTCAAATTCCTCTCTCGTGCAGACAGCCGAGCTGTATGTGCCGCCGCAACGGAGCGGGATCTCAAACGAATCCATTTCGGAAAGTTCTTCTTTGAGTCTTGTTACGTCTTCGTAAAAGCGCGCTTTTTCTTCCGCCGAAAAATCTTCTTCCCGAATCCCTTTTTGCTGAAGGATATGGTTTGCGAGTGCGGTATCCCAATCATTGCCGCCGAGCGTCAGATCACCTGTTTCCGCTTTTACGTTGTACTGCTTGGCAGCGGACTGATCGTGTTCGACGATCGTCACGTCAAGCGTGCCGCCGCCGAGGTCGAAGACGAGAACGGTCTGTTTTTCGGTATATTTTTTGCGTACGTCTTCACCGTAAAGATAATAGATCGCTGCGGCAAGAGGTTCAGGAAGAACGCTGATATTTTTAAGGGGAAGCCCTGCGATATCCATGATCGTTTTCCGAAGCCAATTGTTATAATCTGTCGCTGTTGTATGTCCGCCGGCAATACCGTTGGGAGTCGTAACCGTGATCCCCTCGATCTCAGGCTTGCGAAATTCATGGCTGTCGACCGCTTTTTGCTGCGCTGTTGTGATGAGATAATGGAGATAGGCTTTTACGATATCAAAAACATCAAATGTTTTTCCGCCCGAGGTGACTTGCGGATGATCGGCATTCCGGCGAATCAGCTTTTTCATATAGCGGACGATGTCCGCACTGTGTAATTTTGCTTCGCCTTTCAGACAATCGTCGCCGAACAGATTTTTATCTTTTTCTTTGGAATACATGAAAAGAGAAGGGATACCTTTGACGTGTTTCTCAAAGATATGCGTATTGGGGAGTGCTTTGTTGCCGTCGCCCAATCCGGCGATGGAAGAAAAACAGGTGCCGAAGTCAATACCGAGGTACATCTGTATGCAGTCCTTTCTTTGAATGAATATATTTTTGAAGGATTAACCTTCCTGTTTGTATGTCAATGCGGTTTCTTCCGATGCAGGACGATCGTTTTCAGTCGGCATCGCGGGTTTGTTTTCATCTGTGGAAGGCTTTGCTTCGGAAACATCAGAAACGGGGATGTTTTCTTCGTGGTCTTTCTCCGGTTCTTCTTTCTGTACGGGTTCGACGTATTTATAAATATCGATGGATTCATAGATCCGTGAGCGTTCATCGCCTTTGATGATACAGCCGATCTGATTGCAACGTGCGACTTTGCCGTTCAATGCAGGGTCGTTCGTTTCAACGATGCTTCCGGAATCATCAAGGGGCATTTCCGGGTCGAAGGCATCGCCGCGTTTATGCATCTGCCATTCGATGCCAAGCTTACCGAGTTTCTGTGCGAGTACGCGGAAACGGTCGTTGACGATATCCTGAAGGATCCCCACGTCTTCGATTTCCATGACCTGATTATAAAGCTCGGAGAGCGTGGGAAGCATGGCTTCCATGATTAGATTTGCCTGTACGTTGGAATCGATCTGTTTTTGTAAGCGTTGCTTTTCGCCGTCCATGCGGTAGAGCTGATCTTCATATTCATCGAACTGCTGCGCAAGGGTATTGCGGAATTCCGCGTAAGCGCGGTCAAAATCAGACATCAGGTCGTTTGCAAGCGGGTTATATGTGTAATTTTCATTCATGGCGGAATCTCCTTGTTTCTTCTTCGTTAATTTTTTTAGGAACGAGAGGAAGGTCTGCTTGATTTTTTGAAACATGGTGAAAATCTCCTTTATAAAGCGGATTTTTGGATTGTAAATAATATTATACTACATATATTTGCTAAATGCAATGGCTTTTGACTTGTGTTTTTGATTTTGAAAAAATCAAAGAAATCTTCGTTTCATTTCGTCCGTCCGGAGCTTATCGGCGGCATAGGCGCGGCGGAGCAATTCGGGAGGAATACAGGGGTCGTATTTTTCAAAAACGGGACATTCGCCTTTGCCGATAAGGTCAATGGTTTCAATATGGTCAGCCGTGATCTTGCGGCGGATCATGGCGAGCAATTCTTCCGCATTGCGTTCGCATTTGAATGTCATATAATAACAACCGTCATATTCCAAACCGTAGATACCGAAATAGGCGGAATTTTTTTGCAGATATTTTCTGAGTGTGCGGAACGAACGTGTTCCGAGCCAAGGGACGAGGCATTTTGTATTTCCGCCGAGAGAAATGAGCATCGTTTTGTCAAGTCCCGCATTCATAAAGACATGGCGCGCGGCGGCAAGACGTTCCTTCGCATTGGGGTTGAGATACGCGTATTCGGTATCGGTCGTCAGGACTTTGAACATTTTTTCAAGGATGCGCGTATGGATCTCACCGTAATCTCCGGGCCATGCGACTTGCATTTTGCCGGGAACTGGATGAACGTAGATCAGTTTTCTTGTGAGGTCGAGTTCTTCCACTTCCCAAACTCTGCCCGCAAGGGCAAAACGGTCGCCGACGGGAGGCGGGGAAGATATCGTACCGATCTCCTCACTTTCATGCTTGACGGAATAATCCTCGCTATCTTTGAATACGGCATAGAATTTGAAACTTTTCGTGAGTTTTTCGCCTTGCAGACCCAAGATCAAGCCTTTGTTTTCCGTCATTTCCACGTAATCGTTTTTAATCATGGAAATAAGAAGCTCGCGGTAATCTTCTTTATCTACGTTTTCAAAAGGCGAGAGCGAAAATATCTTTTGCGCGAGTCTTTTCGGCGTATTTTCACCCGATGAAGCAAGGATACTGAGCGTTTGCTGAAACATCAGGCTGAGGGGCATTTTCTTGATGGAGGGCGGTTCCACGAAACGATCTTCGATATATAATTGAATCACGGCGATACCGCGCACAAGCTCCCACGGAATGAGTTGGGGCAGAGGGGTATCGGGCAAGGGTTTTTCTTCACGGAATACCATGAACAGCTCCGAAATGCCCGTTTTTCTGCCGCTTCTGCCGAGTCTTTGCAGAAATCCCGAAACGGTATTTGGCGCGCCGACGTTCAGGATGCGTTCGATCTTGCCGATATCGATACCAAGCTCCAGCGTGACGGTCGCACAGGCAACGCATTTTTCCGCAGTTTTGAGCTTCTGTTCGGCTTCCTCGCGGATGGCGGCGGAAAGATTGCCGTGATGGATATAAAAAATATCTTCATCCTGTCGGTTGGAGGCGATCTGGCGCAAGGTGGCGGTTACGTATTCCGTTTCTTCACGCGAATTGGAAAAGACAAGACTTTTTCTGTCCTTGACGCAATCGTAGATATATTCGTAACCCGCATCGATCTCAACACGTACTTCGGGATGTTCGGCGAGTGAAAGCTCGCGGTCTTTCGTATGATCCTGAATATAAAAATGTTCGACGGCAAGGCGCACGCGGTTCTTTTCGGAAGGGACGAGCGGGGTCTGCGTCTGTCTGCCGCTGTTTCCCGTGAGCCAGCTCTTTGCTTTTTCGAGGTCGCCGATGGTGGCGGAAAGTCCGATGCGGCGCGGATGATAACCGATGATCTCGGCAATACGGTCAAGCTGGCAAAGGATTTGATTGCCTCGGTCAACGCCCATCAGCGTATGGATTTCATCGATCACGACATAACGAAGCCCGCCAAACATACGGATGATATCGCTGTGGCGGTTCATCAGCATACTTTCGAGCGATTCGGGCGTGATCTGTAAAACACCTTTCGGTTTTTTCAGCAATTTATTTTTATGAGATGCGGCAACATCCCCATGCCAATGGAAAACGGGAATGCCGCTGTCTTGCAGAAGCGTATCGATACGCTCGAATTGGTCATTGATCAGACTTTTCAGCGGCGCGATATATAAAACTTCAACGGATTCATACGGAGATTCTCCGATCTCGCTGATGATCGGAAAAAATGCGGCTTCCGTTTTGCCTGATGCGGTATCGGAAGAAAGGATCAGGTTGTCGCTTGTATCAAAGATGACGTTTGCCGCCGCGATCTGTATCGGACGGAGCGTCTGCCAGCCGTTCGCATAGATAAAATCCTGTACGAGCGGAGAAAAACGGTAAAAAATTTCAGAGGATTCCATATAAAGTCCTTTCCCTGTTTAAAAAAATTCCTCCCGCGCCGACGGGCAGGAGGATTTTCGGATTATTTCGTTTTTTCGATCGTGACGATAAAGCCGTTCATATTGTCGCCGGAAACGGTATAGCTGCCGACGGTTTCGGGCGGAACGATAAGATCGGTCGTCGTACCTTCGGATGCGGGGAGATAGTAAACGAGATATTCCGTATCGTTTGCGGTGATCGTAAGCGGTTCATCTTTGGTGCCGTTATGAGAATCACGGAGAAGTTTGAGATATTCTTCCATGCAGAGTCCGCTTTCCATCATATACGTTGCGTGAGGGACACCGACGTAGCGGTAATGCCAAGGTTCGTCGAGAATGCCCGTGAGTTCAAATTTACTACCGTCATAACGGATGATGAAGCCAAATTCCGCGCAATGCGCTTCCATCCATTCCTGTTCGTTATCACGGAGGAGAACGGTTTTCTGGTTGCTTGTGAAGACCTGAATATCAACGGCATATCCCGTGTGATGTTCGCTGTGTCCGGGAACCGCAACGTAATTTTCTTCCGTTCTCTTGTTATAGAGTTCGGTCTGTTTTTCCAGCGTGCGATAGCCGCTTGTGATAAAGACACGGTCTTCGCCGGATACGTTACCGAGGGTGTCGGGGTTTGCATCAACGAGTGCGAAAATCATATCTTGAAGTGCAGTTTTGATCTTGGTATGTACGCTGACATTTGCGTCTTTCAGAACGTAATACGTGCCGTAGCCCTTGCTTGTATAAAGGGAAGAAAGCTGTTTGGAGCCGAGCGTATCGGTCAGGGCGTATTCGTTTTCAAAGTTGACGAGGATGAGATCGCCAACGGCGACATCGGTATTGGGAATGGATACGGTCTGGAATCCATCGTTCCATTTTCCTGCGGGAACGACTTCACCCATATCGGAAGAAGAACTGTCCGAGGTTTCGTCCGGACGGTCGGATACGGCACTGACGATCGCTTTGACGATGACGGCGATGAGCGTGATGGCGATCGCAACGATGAGCAGAAGCGTCACAAGAGCAATGATGCCTTCTTTATTGGGTTGGATACGAACTTTCTTTTTCTGAGGAGATTGCTGTGGTCTTGGCTGTGCGTAGGGGGCTTTTTGGGGAACGGAGGATTGCGGTCTTTGCGGTGTTCTTTGCGCGGCTCCCGTACGGTTTACGGGTTGTCCGGAGGAAGTTCTATTATATGCAGAGCCGTTCGTCTGTGGTTGGCGGTTATTCATGCTTTTGATCCTTTCCTTTGGTTTGTTTTTTCGATATTCTCCGATATGCGCGGGATGGAGATGGTTTACGATAACATTATATTACAAAATCTCGTTGCTGGCAAGAGCCAATTTATAAATTTTAAGGAAATTTTTCAAATTCATAGGAAATTAAACAAATATTAAGATATTTTTGATCGTTTTCCTTCTTAATGATTGTAAAAGATGACGAAAATCCCCTTGACAAAAGATTTTTTTCGGTATATAATATCTGTGTGTGATTTTCCGAACATCATATTCGGATTTTTTTGCTTTAATTATGAAGATTTTGCCAAAAATTTGCAATTTGCGGATCGCGGATTTGTGAGCCTCCGCTTGACCGAAATATTGCCTGCGCTTCGGAAGAACGGGAGAACCGGTGCATATGGCGTTTTTTCAATATGGCATATCATTTCGGCAAAAGGACGGTTCGGAAAAAATATGCGGCGATAGCCGCCAACAAAAGAAAAATGGAGGAATAGTTCAAATGAAAAGAATTTTTGCATTCATGATGGCTTTTGCTCTCTGCGTATTGTGCCTCGGTACATACGGTTTTGAGACGCACGACCATTCGGAGCACGCGCTCCATGCGTTAGACGAGGATTTCGAAGGTGTTGATCCCGTTACAGAATACGTCTACATGGAACTCGGCGATGCTGTTTACAACGAACTGTCAAAGGTCGTTGAAATCGAAATCAACATTTACTGCGACGCAGAAGCAGACGTGGATTCCGGTAAGCTTACCATTTCCGTCCCCAACAGAATCCTCGGCGAACCCAGAGTTGTCGGCGGTTACATCTTCGGTAATTGGGCGAGAGATTGCGCTTCCGTAACCCAGATCACCAATTCTCGTACCACCGTCACCATCGAATTTGACGAAGGTAGATCCGGCGAAAGCTATATCGTTCTCGAATACGAGGTCGAAGAAGGTTACTTCCAGTTCTCCCGCCAGACTTATATGGAATTTGGCGGTTACGTCATGACTGATAGCGGTAAGAGAATCGCTTACGACCCCCTTTCTTATACTGCCCAGGTTTATGTTTGCTCTCACGCTGACACGGCAACCCGCGTTTCCGTAAAACCCACCTGCCAGTCGACAGGCGAACAGGAAACATACTGCACAGAATGTGACTACGTTGTTTCCAAGAAACCGCTTCTCACAGCAGACCATACCTACGACTATAGCAAACCTATCAAGAGCACACTCAATCCTTACCTCGCTCCCACCTGTACCGCTCAGGGTTACGGTACCTTTGAATGTCTTGTCTGCAAAAAGGTACACACCGTTACCATCCCCGCGACCGCTCACTCCCTCGGCGAACGCGTTCTGAAAAACGGTTACTATTGGCAGACTTGCTCCGTCTGCAAAAAGGCCGTATTGGCTGAAAATCAGTGTTCTCACGACACCGAAGCATATACTTTGGTGAAAATTGAAAAACAGTCCACCTGTTCTACTGCCGGTTCTGCTATTTACAGATGTCCCGAATGTAAACAGGAAGAAACCAGAACCCTCCCGCTTGAAAAACACACCGTTACTCAATGGTCTGTGATCACAGCGGCAACTTGCACGAAGGCAGGCAGACGCGCCGGTACTTGTACCGTTTGTAAGAAGACCGCTTCTGAAGTGATCGATCCCACCGGTCATGCTTTCGGCGAATGGAAGACCACCAAAGCCGCTACCTGTACCGAAGCAGGCGTTCAGTCCCGTTACTGCGCTAACTGCACCACAGGTGTTGAAACACAGCCCATTGCGGCAACAGGTCACTCTTACGGTTCTTGGGTAACCACCAAGAATCCCACTTGTGTAGAAAACGGTATCCAGAAATGCATCTGTACAAGCTGCGGCTCTGAAAGAACCGATATCCTTCCTCTCACAGGTCATAGCTATGGCGCTTACACGACAACCGTTGAACCTACCTGCACACAGAAGGGTATTCAGACACGTAACTGCGTGATCTGTTCCGTTGCTGAAAGCAAGGAGATCCCCGCTGTTGCAAGCAATCACGTTTACGGCGAAGCTGTCGTTATCACAGCAAAGACTTGTCTGACTGACGGTCTGAAAGAACGTACTTGCGCACATTGCGGCGAAAAGAAGACCGAAGTGGATGTTGCGACAGGTCATGCCCTCGGCGCCCCCACCGTTGACGGCAAGCTTTCCACAAGAACTTGCGCTTGCGGTTATCAGGAAATCACCAAGACCGTAAAGGGTGGTATTGAAAAGACACTTTCCTGCCATGCAGGTTCTCTCGTCATCACAGGTGCTGCTGCTTCCAATGACGTTGCATTTGAACTGAACGTAATGCCCATGGCAGACGCTGCAAATTACAAGCAGTATTACACCACCTTCTCCAATGCTTACGTATACAAACTTCAGTCTGCGGGCGCAGCTACGGCATTCACTTCCGATATGACCGTTTCCATCAACCTCGATTCTACGTTTGACGGTTATGAAGCAAAAGTTGTCGTTCTTCGTAACGGCGCATTCTATCCCGTAAACAATACCGAAACCGATGACGGTGCTGTTACCATCGCAGGTCAGGATCTGATCGGCGCGGAAGCAATCTTCCTTGAAAAAGGTGAAGAAATGACTCCCGGCTTCATTCTTCCCTTGATTATTACGATTGCTGTTATCGCGGTTGCTGCGGTTATCATCGTAGTGATCCTCGTAAAGAAGGGTAGAAAGTATTAATCTGAAATGAGAACTCCGAAAGGGGTTCTCTTTTTTATGCTATAGGAAATTGCTGAAAACGGGCGTTGCCCACTTTTGTTTCGGAAAAAATTTTATTAAGATACGAAAAAAATGTGATTTGATGTTGATTCCGGAAGATTTTTGGTGTATAATAAATATGTATGGTGACTTTATGTCGCTATAAATTTGTGACAGTATTTTGAAAAACATGATGAAACGGAAGGTATGAAAATGTCAAATCAAGCCAATCAAACGCTTGCGGGGCGTTATCTCGCGGCGAAGAAAGCTCTTTTTGATCAAAAATATGCTTTTCTTAACGAGAAACAAAGAGAAGCGGTTTACACGACAAAAGGTCCTCTGCTCGTGCTTGCCGGCGCAGGTACCGGCAAGACAACACTCCTTGTCAATCGTATTGCTTACATAATGAAATATGGAAATGCATATCATTCAGAAGCTCTGCCGACGGGAATTTCCGAAGAAACCGTTGCGGAAATGGAAAACGCAAAGGACATTTCTGTGGAAGATCTGGATATGTATCTGGAATCCTTTGCTGATCGTTCGGAAATCCTGGCACCTTGGAACGTCCTTGCGATTACTTTTACCAATAAAGCGGCAAATGAAATGAAATCCCGCTTGGAAAAGGTCCTCGGCGAAGGCGCGAAAGAACTTTGGTGCGGTACGTTCCATTCCATGTGTTTGCGTATTCTGAGAAAATATGCCGACGTTGTTGACTATAAAAGTAATTTCACGATCTACGACAGTGACGATTCTAAAAAACTCATCGGTGAATGTATGAAAATGATGGGGATCGATGAAAAAAATATCCCCGTGCGTACCGTGATGAACCGCATCAGTATGGCGAAAAATACGCTCATGACACCGCAGGATTTCGATGCGGAAGTCGGACATGACGTGAAAATGCAGCAGATATCTTCCGTCTATACGCTTTATCAGAACAAGATGAAGGAAGCGGAAGCGATGGACTTTGATGATATCATCATGCAAACGGTGCTTTTGCTTCGCAAAAGTCCGATCGCGCTGGAACATTATCAAAGACAGTTCCATTACGTTCTCGTCGATGAATTTCAGGATACGAACTTCGCGCAATTTGAGCTGGCACTGCTGCTTTCGGGCGGTTACGGCAATCTGATGGTCGTTGGCGATGATGACCAGAGTATTTATAAATTCCGCGGTGCGACGATCGAAAATATCCTTCATTTTGATGAAAAATTGCCCGGTACTAAGATCATCAAGCTGGAAGAAAACTACCGTTCTACAGAAAACATTCTGAACGCGGCAAACTCCGTGATCCGTCATAATTTCGGCAGACGCGGCAAAGAGCTTTGGTCCAAAAAAGGTGAAGGCAATCCGGTCATTGTCAGACAGTTTGAAAATCAGAATGAAGAATCCCGTTTTATTGCCAATAAGATCATGGAGCTTGTGATCCGTGAAAAAAGAAAATATGGTGATTTTGCCGTTCTTTACAGAACCAACGCGCAATCTCTCGCAATTGAAAACGTACTTGTGAAAAGCGGACTCCCGTACCGCGTGATTGGCGGACATAAATTCTTTGAACGCAAAGAAATCAAAGATATCCTTGCGTATCTCAGCGTTGTCAATAATCCGAGCGATAATCTCCGTTTGGAAAGAATCATCAATGAGCCGAAACGTAAGATCGGTGAAGCAACGATGGCGGCAGTACGCAGACTTGCGGATGAACGCTCCATTAAAGAACAGCGCGGTGTCGGTATGTTTGAGATCATGGAAAACGCGGATAAATATCCGTCCGTTTCCAAGGCGTATAGCAAATTTGTATTGTTCGTTGCGCTGATCCGCAGATTGCAGGCAATGCAAGGTAGAGAAACGCTTTCTGAACTTGTGCGTCAGACGATCGAGCTTTCCGGTTATATGGCAATGCTTCGTACCGCAGAAGAAAACGGAGAAGGTCCGGAACGTCGTGAAAACGTAGAAGAATTGATTTCTTACGTTATGGAATATGAAGAAAGAACCGAAGCGCCGACTTTGCAAGGTTTCCTGGAAGAAATTTCTCTTGTAACGGATATTGACGGTTATAATCAGGGTATGGAAGCGATCGTTCTTATGACGATCCACAGCTCCAAAGGTCTGGAATTCCCCGTTGTATTCCTTCCCGGTATGGAAGAAGGTCTTTTCCCGAGTCAGCAATCCGCATTTTCTCCTGATGAATTGGAAGAAGAACGCCGCCTTGCTTATGTTGCGTTGACGCGCGCGGAAAAACACGTATTTGCGCTTTGCGCGAAAGAACGCTTGCTTTTCGGTAAAACACTTTATAATCCGAAATCACGTTTCATTGATGAAATTGCTCCGGAATATAAAAAGGAAACGCTTCTTGAACAAAAGCCGAAACAAAGAACGGAATTTGGTGAAAAAACAAAGAAGATCACACTTTCCAATGAATTTACTTCAAAATCTTCTCTGATCAGTGAAGTCGGTAAGACAAAGATCGTTGAAAGTCTTGTCGCAGGTGACCGTGTTTCGCATTATAGCTTCGGTCAGGGTACTGTAATTTCCGTTCAGGAAATGGGTGCAGACGTACTTTATGAAATCGATTTTGATACAAAGGGCAGAAAGAAATTGATGGCAACTTTCGCCAAATTGCGTAAGATCTGATATAACAAAAAAAGCGGGCATTGCCCGCTTTTTTTGTTATTCAGATAAAAATAATTTTTTGTTTTGCGTTTTTGAGGAATTCGGAGGGAACACGATAATATTTGACGATGGGACAAAGCTTATGTCCGTCGATCTCCGTAAAGGCTTCCGCATACGGCACAAGATCGGGTGTGATCTCTGTATAGATCACGTCATCATCACTGTAAACACCGCGCATATCTTTCGTGACTGTGCCGCTTGTTTCGGTATAAAGCAGTTCCTTGTGTTCGGAAATATACCAAAGACCTTCAGCAAGACGCATCGTGCAACAGAATGGTGCTTCATAAGATTTCATGGCAAGAAAATCACAGGGACTTTCTGCCGTAACGATCGTATCCGTGCCCGCACCGCCGTTTTCTCTTTGCAAGGTTGCAAAACCATTCATATAAATGCGCGCCGCCATTTTGCGATAATTTTCTTTTCCCGTGGCTTTATAAAGTTCAGATGCGAGCATCAGGGAATCGATAACGGCGCAAGGCTCCGTCCACGTATCCGGTCTTTTCCACCAATTCAGATTCTGATAGGTATACGTCATACCGCCGCCGTGAACATAAAGTTCATAAATGCTGTCAGCACCCTCAAGATAAAAGGAATCTTCCGTGAGCGTATACATACGCGCCATACCTCTGGCGATGGTCAGCGTGCAATGCGTTTGCGCGCGAATTGCAACTTTGTCAATCGAGAGATATTTTCGGATCATTACATCAAGAAGCGTTTTCACACGCGCGTCTCGTGTGATTTTGTAGACGTGTGAAAGTCCGTCCACCGCCATAAATGCACAACCAACGTCTGTGGAAAGAAGCCATCTGCCGATCACGCCGAGATCTGTTCCGCTGACACCACCCCGATCGACGTTTTCTCTTTCGAGAGGATACGTTTCATAAAGTTCTTCCAACGGCAAATAGAGTTTTTCCGCGATGGTTTTCAGTGTTTGCAAGGAAAAATCATCGTGAAATTGCTCGTAATGTTCGCAAAGTCCGCGTAATACCCAAGAATGTCCCGAAAGACATTGTTCGGAGATGATATTTGTCTGAATCGGACCAAAATAAGAATATACATTCGCTTTTTCGGAATATTGCGCGAGGAGCTCATCCATGCAGGCGATCTTTTGTCCTGTCAGTTTATAAAGGCTCACAAACGCAAGTAATGCTCGACCTTCTTTATCACCTTGCCATCCGTATGCGGACGGAGAAAAGACGTGTCCGATCTGATAATAAGGCTCTTGCAAGCGTTTGAAACTGAGCGCGATGCGTTCCTGTAATTCTTTTTCGGGGAGCGGGGTTCTCATATCCATGCCTCCTTGTTGCTTCGCATAAATTTCAGAGAAATATTTTCTCTTTTCGCCGCCATTGTACCATAAGAATATCATATTGTCAATATCAAAAGCCGTGTATAATTTTCTTGGAACGACAAATACTAACATCACAAATCTGTAAAAAACAAGGAGATTTATATATATGAAAGCAACCGGAATCGTCCGTAGAATAGATGATCTTGGCAGAGTCGTTATCCCGAAAGAAATCAGAAGAACCATGCGTATCCGCGAGGGTGACCCTCTCGAAATTTATACAGACAGAGAAGGCGAAGTGATCTTCAAAAAATATTCACCCATCGGCGAACTGATGGAATTTGCTTCCGAATATGCGGAAACACTTTTTAAAACTTGTGGTATGCCTGTCGCTGTTTGCGATAAGGATTGCGTGATCGCTTGTGCCGGTATTTCTAAAAAAGAATTTGTGGAACGGAAACATTCCGCGGAGATCGAAGGGATTATTGAAGGCAGAAATCTTTATATCGCTCCGTCTTCCCCGGAAAAAAGAATTTTTCTGACCGATGAAAATAAAAATTATTTCGTTTCTTGTGCAATGCCTATCTTTACGGAAGGCGATGTGATCGGCTGTGTCGCATCCATTGGTTGTACGGATGGAAAATATTCTTTGCCCGCTTCCGAAATCGAAACCAAACTCATTCAGACAGCAGCAAGTTTTCTTGGAAGACAGCTTGAATCCTGAAAAAATTAATATTTCCCCTTTCAATTTTTTGAAAGGGGTTTTTCTTGCTTTGCAAAACGGCTGTTGTTATTTCACGGAAAGGATATCGATCTCCAATTCTCCCATTGTCAACTTGATCGGAAGCCTTGTTGTGCGATCGATGTATGCCGTGACAAGACCGTCATGACAAACAAATACGTCGATGCCGCCAAGGCTTTCTTTTTTGATTTTCCAGATCGTTTCACTCGCTGATAAACGGAAAAGCATGAACCATTCCTTGCATTTCAGATATTCCTCTTTTTCTAAGGGCAATACGAAATCTTCATATACCATAGAAATTTTTCCGTCTCGCTCCATACAATATCCGATATCTTTCCGCTTTTCATCCGTAAAAAATAAAAATAATGTGCCGTCTTTCTTTTCCAAGCGCATCTGAAATTGTTCTCCGTCCGTAATACGAACTGTCATTTCCGTAAATTGCTCTTGATATGTAAGCAATTCGCTCATATTCGTTGCCACTCCGCATGATATCAATAAAACTGAATAACATATCAGAATCCAATATACCAAAATTTTTTTCATTCCATCCATCCTTATCGTGATTGTTTTTATTATTAATATATTTCTTTCATAAAAATCTATTCCAATATTGAAAAATCATTTTTCTTATGCTATAATAAATAGTGTAAAAATTTAAAATTCTGAAAGGATATGATTACAATGACACTGGTTATTATGGCAGCTGGTATGGGCAGCCGTTTCGGCGGTATGAAACAGCTTACTCCCCTCACCGATGAAGGCGAATTTATCATGGACTTTACTATCTATGATGCAAAACTTGCAGGCTTTGACAAATTCGTTATCATTATCAAACCCGAAAATGAAGAACTCTTTGAAGAAAAAATCGGTCGCAGACTCCGTGCAAACGGTATCGATATCCGTTATGCATATCAGAAACAGGAACTCCCCGAAGGCTTTGAAGTTCCCGAAGGCCGTGTAAAACCTTTTGGTACAGGTCACGCTATTATGTCTGCCGGTAAGATCGATGATAATTTTGGGGTTGTCAATGCGGATGACTGCTACGGCAGAGATGCTTTCATGAAGCTCGCAAGCTTCCTTAAGGATGCAAAAGACGGCGAAAAAGCACATTACTGCATGGTCGGCTATCAGGTAAAGAATACTCTCAGCAATAACGGTACGGTTTCCAGAGGCGTATGTCTTGCCGATGCTGACAATTACCTCGTTAAAGTAGAAGAACACAAGAAGATCGAACGCAAGGATGACGGTATCATCATCAATACCTTTGATGACGGTAGCGTTTGCACGCTCGAAGAAAACACAACCGTTTCCATGAACTGCTTCGGTTTCACACCTTCTTTCTGCAATAATCTCTACGATATGTTCGTTGACTTCCTCAACGCTAACAAAGCAGACCTCACAAAATGCGAATTCTTCCTTCCCACTTGCGTTCAGAATCTCATCGATGACGGCAGTGCTGACGTGAAGATCATCGGTTCCGATGCGGTTTGGCAGGGCGTTACCAATAAAGAAGACAGCGAAATTTTCAGAAACTTTATGCGTTCCGAAAAAGAAGCGGGCGTATATCCCAAATATCTCTGGGAAATCAGATAACTTTGTTTATAAAATGAAAAACGAGAGCCGATGGCTCTCGTTTTTTATTTCATAGGGAATTATGCGGAAACAGGTAAAGCACTTGCCGCGCGAGATCCATTCGCTTCTTTCGTATCGAAAGTATGCTCAGGATGACGGCGCGCGGAATGTCCTTCAGTTATATCAAAATCTACGCATTATAAAGTCGGGCGCACCACAGAGAAAGCTTTTTGAGGGTTTCAAAAGGGAACTTTTTCACGAAAAAGTTCCCTTTGAGCGTACCTTCAATGCGGAAAGCCCGCAAGTAAGCGGAAATGATTTTTTTCACATTCAAGAACACCTTCACGGCGCAATTTGCCGATCTCTGTGGAAAGTCCGCTTCGTTCCACTTCGAGATAATCCGCAAGCTCCTGACGGTCATAAGGAACAGTGAAGCTTGCGCTGTGATGCTGTTTGGCTTCTGTCATGAGATACGCGATCAGCTTTTCACGTGTATTGCGTTTGGACGTGATCTCGATCTTCTGATGAAATACAATATTTTTCGTTGCGACCACTTTGACGAGATTGAAAATGATCTGTTTATGAAATTCACAGGAATTGGCGCAAGGGCGCGTGATCTTATGCACATCAATCATCATGATCTCTGTATTTTCCGTTGCGATGATATCCACGGGAATGGTTTCCAATTCCGCACAAGCATAGCTTTCTCCGAAAATTTGTGAAGATTCCAGATTTGCCATGATACTGCGGTTGCCGTAATAATCGATGCGAATGATCTGGGCTTCACCCGAAAGCACGATGCCGAGATATTTCGCGGGAGAACCTTCCGAAAATATCGCTTCATCTTTCTTATATTTTTTGATTACCACACCGAAACAAGAAAGCATAGAAGGTAAATATTCATCCGAGATCGAATCAAATAAAGAACATTTTCGTAAAACATCAAAATATTTTTTCATAGACAAACTCCGATTTTGTTGAAAATTCAACATACTTTTCATTCTTATTATAGTATAATATACACATAAAATCAAGCGAAAGGAAGAAAATTTTGAAATATGAAGAGAAAAATTATAAAAATCGATGAAGAAAAATGCAATGGCTGCGGTGCTTGTGCAGCGGCTTGTCATGAAGGTGCGATCGAAATGATCGGCGGTAAGGCAAAATTGACAAGAGAACATTATTGTGACGGACTGGGCGACTGTTTGCCTGCTTGTCCTACGGGTGCGATCACTTTTGAAGAAAGAGAAGCCCCCGCTTATGATGAACAGGCGGTACTTGCTTCCAAAAAAGCAAAACAAAACGACCTGCCTTGCGGTTGTCCCGGCTCGGCTTCTCGTGCCATCAAACGTGAATCCATGGCGCAAACAGAAGCTGCTCCCGTGATGAGTGAACTCAGAAATTTCCCCGTACAGATCAAACTTGCTCCCGTCAACGCTCCTTATTTTGATGGTGCGCATCTTTTGATCGCGGCGGATTGCACAGCTTATGCTTATGGTAATTTCCACCGTGAATTCATGCGCAATAAGATCACGCTTGTCGGTTGTCCCAAATTGGATGCAGTCGATTACAGCGAAAAACTCACTCGTATCATCGCTGAAAACGATATCAAGAGCGTAACGCTGACCCGTATGCAAGTGCCTTGCTGCGGCGGTCTGGAAAATGCCGTGAAACGCGCTCTGATGGAAAGCGGTAAATTTATTCCGTGGCGTGTCGTTATCATCTCTCCCGATGGCAGAATCATTGAATAATATTGAAAATCAATAAAAAAGCGGGCATTGCCCGCTTTTTTTATATTATAAGAACTTGCTCAAAATGGACCTCGCCGTTTTGCATTGTTTGTATACAAGTGAGGCTTGGATAGGCGAGTAACTTCCCGCGGGCGTTGTCCGCTTTTATTTAAGGGGATAAAGATTCGGCATAACGGTATTTCTGAGCAGATAGATGGCATCTGCCGCATTTGTGAAACCGTCGCCGTTCAGGTCACCCGGTTGATTGAGCGGATAAAAATTCGACATAACGGTATAGCGAAGCAGATAGATGGCATCCGCCGCGTTTTTGACACCGTCACCGTTCATATCACCGCGGATATAAAGCACCCAGAGCACGATCTCACCGTTTTCATAATGCCAATAATCATTGCCGTCGGAAATTTCGGGCTTGGTTTCGGCATAATAATAAACTTTTGCGCTTTCGGGAAGTTCCATTGCCATCGCGGTCAACTCCGGAGGTGTACCCAAATAATAGATTTCAGAAAGATCCGTACAGCCGGTCCATACGTTCGTACCGACAGAAGTCATGCCTTTAGGAAGGATCACACGTGTCAATCGGCGGCAACCTGCAAAAGCAGAAGAGCCGAGTGTTTTCAGATTTTCGGAAATCGTCACGTTTTTCAGAGCCGAGCAATATGCAAATGCGGAAGAACCGAGTGTTTCCAAACTATTCGAAAGGATAACGGATGTCAAGCCTTCACAGCTTTCAAAAGCGGAAGTTCCGATCGTTTTCAGACCATTGCCGAACGTCAGCGTTTTCATATCTTCACAAGCATAGAAAGCGGAATCACCGATCGTGGTCACACTGTTCGGAATCGCAACGGCAGTCAATGCACCGCAACTCTGAAAAGCAGAAGTGCCGATCTCAGTCAGACCTTCGGAAAGTGTCAGCGTTTTCAATGCGGAACAGCCATAGAAGGTATTTTTCTCGATCACCGTAACGCCAGGGGGAATGGCAACCGAGGTCAGTTTCAGACAATTGAAAAATGCGGAATCACCAATCGTCTTAACGGTCGCAGGAATTTTGATATTTGTCAAAGCAGTACAACGGCTGAAAGTAGATGCACCGATGGTAAGCAATCCATTCGGAAGCGTTACGTTCGTAAGGCTCGTACAGTCGGAAAATACACTCTTTTGAATTTCCGTCATGCCGGAAGGAATCGTAACGGATGTCAGGGAAGTACACCCCTGAAAAGCGGCTTCGCCGATCTCAGTCAGACCGCCGGGAAGTGTGACGCTTTTCAGATTCTTACAATAACGGAATGCCCATTTTTCAATGGTCGTGATACCAACGGGAATGGTTACGCTCGTGATGGTATTATTATCTTTAAAAGCATTTCTGCGGATACCCGTGACCTTTGCGCCGTCGGGGGTTGCCGTCGGAATGACGATATTGGTATCCGTGCAGTCACCGATACCCGAAACAGACCATGTACCGTCATCATTCTCACGGAATGAAAGTCCCACAGAACCTTCAAAACGCGGGATCGTTTCGTTTTTCGTCGCACCGCAGACCGTACAAGTATACGTATAAACACCGTCTTCCGTATTGGTTGCGGGTTTTGTTACCGCGCCTGTATTCCATTCATGGTCAGCATAATTCCATTCGCCGCATTTACAGGAGCGTTTATGCTGGCTTTCATCGTGCGTCTGCCAGATACCGTAGTTATGCGTGGTCGTTTTGGGAATGGCTTCCTCTTTGGTATCCTTGCAAACCGTACAGGTATGGGTACGGATACCTTCCTCGAGATGCTGCGCGGGTTTCGTTACCTTTCCTTCATCCCAAGTGTGTGCGCTGTAAGTGGGTTCGCCGCAGACGCAGACCTGCTTATGATTGTCGGCATCATGCTTCTGATATGCGCCGAAGCTGTGCGCACTGTATACTTCATAACCGCATTCGCAGACACGCTTATGATTGTTGGCATCGTGCTTCTGGATATCGCCGAGGTTATGTTCCTCATATTGCGTATCACCACATTCACAGGAGCGTTGGTGTTTTTCCGCATTGCCGGCATACGTCCAATCGCCGTAAACGTGATCTTTGGTCTTAGGAAGAATTTCGTCTTTGGTTTCACCACAATCAAGACAGCTATAAACCTTCAGACCTTCGGAAATGCAGGAAGCCGCCTTTTTGATCTCGCCCTGATCCCAATGATGCGGGGCGGATTCTGTATTATGACAAAGCGTACATTCGCGCTGATGCGTATCCGCGCCCATGCTTGTCCATGCGCCGTAGATATGGTCGTTGACGGTCAAGGAACCATTTTCAGCCATTACGGAATAGCAATTGTATTTCGTGGAGATTTCGGGATATAAAGTGAACATCGGATTCGTCGTGATTCGCTCGTCATTATAATATTCTGCGTGAATTTTGATCGGATACGTATCCGCATTACAATTGGCATTGACCTTGAAGGTCAGCGTCACGAGAATACCTTCTTTTGCTTCGCTGTAAATAAATCCTTCATAGGAAGTGTCGGTCAGCGTACACGGAAAATATTCCTCGAACTTATCGTAATAAAGGTTGCCGAGCTTTTTATCCACTAAAGTAAAGACAGAGGTATCGTATTCCCATGTCAAACGGATGGAAGCGGGATAGATACGACCTTTCTGGGAAGCTTTGATCTCATAAGTGATCGTATCTCCTTTGCTTGTGCTTTTGGTTTCACCGATAATGCCAAGTGCGTAATCATCGGTTGCCAGAACCGTCGGCAAAAGTGCTGTAAGACAGAATAACGCAAGGAAAATTGTGGCTATGATTTTGAATCGTTTCATTCTATATACCTTTCCCTTTCCGAATATTGTATATATCGTTAATTTCAGTATATCATATAAAAACATTTGTGTCAAGGTAAATAGTTCGACACGCAAAAGAGGCAGAGAAAAACTCTCTGCCTCTCTGTATGTTAAGCCGCGGGTTTCAATTGTTTTTTGGGGATATGTACATTCTTCGCATTCTGTCTGATGATGTACAGCGAACGCATATAAATATCACCGTCAACGGAATAATAGTAAGGATTTTCGGAATCTACCGTGATCGTCGTATCCGCAGAATCCGCGAATGCATTTGTCCAGATATACTTGACAGTTTTCGGGATATAAAGGGAATCTGCGAGATTGGTGATGGAATATTTGCTGTATATACCGTCGGAACGGATCGCACCGATAGAGGTTACTGTATAAGTAACACCGCCGTACGTTACGGTTTCGGGGATCTGTACGTAACCTGTTTTTGAAATATCCGTCAATTGAACGGTATGATAACCGGAGATCGCATATTGCAGACCGTCCACGGTAAAGGTTTCGCGGAGATTGCCTTTGAATGTCGTGGTAGAGATTTCAGGCAATGCATACGTGAAATACATTCCTGTCGTTGTAACAGGATCGGGGGTATGTTCATGGATAAAGGACGTATGGTCGAGTCTGTTATCGCCATTGGTATCGATGATATAACCGCCGTCCTGATAATACCAGTTGACGTTCTGCGCATTGTTGACAGCGAAATAATTGTATCTGATACCCCAAGCGAAGGAAGGATCATCATCCCATGTCAGATCGAACCAATACCAATTGCCGTCATCCAATTTCGCCATATTCCATGCATGACCGCCGTACGCATCGCCGACAACGTAGACATTTTCCACACCCGAATAATTCAGCATCATCTGGAAGGTTTTTGCATAGCTTTCGCAGACACCTTTTCCGCCGCCTCCGAATACGCCGAGAATGTTGTGCGCCCAGATTGCGTCCTCGGGCGTGCGTCCGTCCGCTTTATAAGCATAATTGATCTCAGAAATGATCAGATCGTGATAAGCAAGCGTGATATTGTAAGCCGAAATTTCATTGGCTGTCAGACTGACCCATTCGTCCACTTTCTGATAGATCTTTTCGTTGTATTCATTTCTGACGGATGCGCTGTAATATGCTTCGTCAACGATGAAATAGAGCTGTCCGTCCATCTGGGCAAGATAAGGTGCCATCCAATAATAGAGCGGATGATCGTAATAATATGCGCACCAGACCGCCTGCGCTTCGTCATCGTCAAGCCCGAGTGTTCCGTAATTCAGAAGACCGATTACGCCTTCCATTTCTGCGGGAACATCGATATCGCTGAGATGGAACGCGGTCGCCAGCACGTCCATTGCCGTATAAAGCGTCTGCATTTTCGTTCCTTTTGCGAGTTTACCGAGGAAGTTATATGCATACGTACTGCTATAAGAAGCGGGATTGCGGATATCCTTGATATCTTCATTCTGTTCTGTAAATATAAGCATATATTCTGCGCCCGCATCCCATGCGTCAGCTTTTTTAATGAGCATCCAAGCGGAATTCGTTCCGTTGTAAACGATCGAAAGATCGCTGATGACTGGCGTACTGCTCTGATTGCCAAAAAGGGTTGCGCCGAGAGTATGAACGCTCTTAGGAATGACAAGCTCTGTCAAAGCCTGGCAGTTGAAGAACGCGCGGTTTCCGATCGAAGTAACGTTTTCAGGTACGATCACGCTCATCAGGGATGTACAATTATAGAAAAGACTATCTGCAATCTCGGTAATTCCGATCGGAAGCGAAATGTTTACAAGATTCCGACATTCCGAGAAAGCGGCGCCCCCGATATATTTCACGCTGTCGGGGATGACGATTTCCGTGAAATCGTTGGATGCGAAAGCCTCATTGTCGATATTTAGTAATCCTTCGGGCAGAGATAACGCCTTAAGACCGCAATTTTTGAAGGATCTCACGCCGATAGACTGAAGACTTGCGGGCAAAGATATCTTTTCAATCAGGTAGCAGCGCAGGAACGCTTCATCGCCAATGGAGATCAATCCATCCGGGAGAGAGACCGTTTCCAATGCCGTGCAATCCGCAAATACGTAGTCTTCAAGAGCCGTCAAGCTGTTTGGCAAGGAAACACCGCTTATAGCCATGCAGCTACGGAATGCACTCTCTCCGATCTTTGTAATGCTTGGCGGAAGCTCAATGGATATCAGGTAAATACAAGACCGAAATGCGCCGTTTCCGATGCGGGCGATGCCGTCTTCAAGTTTTAATGTTATCAAGGTATGACAGCCGTAGAAAGCATTATCTGCGATCTCAAGAACGGGAAGTTCGTTATGGAATGCGGGAATGACGAGATCCTTTTCCGTGCAGTCACCGATGCCCGAAACGATATAATACGTACCGTCCTTACTCAACGTAAAGGCAAGATCATGCGCAGGGGTCGGCTGTTTCAGGAAGATGATATCGAAATCGTTTGTGCTTTCATCCCATATATGATCCTTAATGACGGTATGCCATTCGCCTTTGGTTCCCGCAAATATAATCGTTTCCAATGCGGAACAGCCACTGAACGACCAAGCCCCGATTCTTGTCAGCGTTTTGGGAAGGGTTACGGTTTTCAGCGACGTACAACTTTTGAAAAAGCTATTTCCGAGTTCCTGAACACCTTCGGGAATCTCCACCTTTTCCAAAGAACCGCAGTTTATCAGAACGGCATCTCCAAGTGTTTGTAAGCCCTTGGGGAAAACGATCTCTTTCAGATTTGCGCAATCCCTGAACGCATCATTGCAGATCGTTTGCAGTCCTTCGGGAAGTGTGAGCGTTTCAAAAGCGCATTGCGCAAAAGCCGATGAACCGATCTTTGTGACGCTTTCGGGGATCTGTAATTCCGTAAGGGATTTGCATTCGTTGAAAAGGGCGTTCGCAATCTCCGTCAATCCTGTTGGAAGATGGATCTCCGTCAAAACATCACAGCCCGAAAAAGCGTTTTCGCCAATCGTTTCCACACTGTCGGGAAGCGAAATTGTTTGCAGTTTATCACAATCGGCAAATCCATAAACACCGATTGCGGTCAAATTTTCGGGGATATTGATTTCCGTCAGATTCATGCAAAAATAGAATGTCCAATTCCGGATTTCTGTTAGCTGATCGGAAAGCGTGATCTTCTGTAATGCATAACAGTATGAAAACGCATGTTCTCCGAGCTTGGTAACGCTGTCCGTCATGGAAACCGTTTGCAATTGCATGCAATTTGCGAATGTTGAATCTCCGATTTCCGTAATACCCTCGGAGATGATGACATGTTGAATCTGCATATTGTATTGAAAAGCTGCTTTTCCGATCGCTTTGACGGGAAGTCCCTCATATTCCGCGGGGATCATAACGACCGAATCTTTACATTCACCGATACCCGAAACGGTATAATACGTTCCGTCCTCACTCAGCGTATAAGCAAGTCCTTCGGATTGCTGAACGGCGATGCCACAGACCGTACACTTGCCATTCTCATAGCTATGACCGGGCGCAGGTATGATTTCTTGTTTCAGAAGAATAAAACCACATTCCGAGCAGTGTTTGCCTTCGGTCAGGCCGTCTTCCGTACAGGTCGGTGTGCGCGCTTCATCGATGACTTCCTTATGTTCGCAATCTGTGACACCGTTCTTCAGCGGATATTGCGCGGGAATGATCGTATGGCGGAGCAGATACACAGCATCCGCGCCGTTTGCCGAACCATCGCCATTCATATCACCACTCTGATTTAAGGGATAATTCGTGGGAAGGACAGTGTGGCGGAGCAGATAGATAGCATCTACGGCGCTTACTGCGCCATCGCCGTTCACATCTCCCTGTAAAACCCCTGCCGCTAATGTGTTCATGCTGCAAATGAGCATGATGATGAGAACGAGTGATAGAATTTTTCTTGATTGTTTCATCACGTTCCTCCTTGGAAATTTATTTCAACCTGTAATGATTTATCTTTCAAACTGTCTTATATAAAGTATACCATATAATAGTAAATCTGTCAAGCATATGCGATATGCTTGACAGATTATTGTTTAATATGTCCTATTTTTCAAATTTCCAGACCGTCTGCATGATGACGGCGGGTGAATCTGCGGCGGTTTTCGCGTAAAATACGGTCAGAATATCACCGTTTTCAAGCTGAACGGAAGCGGGATAACCGAGATCGCTGCTGATACCGTTGATATAAAGATCGTGTCCCGTGTCCCATGTATGTCCATTGTTTGTACTGAACATCGCTTTGATGCCGTAAGGCTTTTCACGATAGCCGTAAACGGAGATCAGCGTGCCGTCCATCGTCTGAATCAGGTGCGCGGGTGCGCCGCCTTGATCCGAAAGGATCTGATGCGGCTTTGTAAAGGTACGTCCGCCATCATGGGATTCAGATTGAAAGATCGTAAAAATGCCGTTCTGTACGCGGATATGCACGAGGATCGTTCCATCTTGCAGAGCGATGGCATGGGGTTCGCAACTGAGCAGATCGGGGGAAATATTTTCAATCTCACCTAATTTTTCGTAACTGCCATCGGTCATAATGCGATAGGATTCGATGCAGTCACTTTCCTGTTTCGTATCGTCACAGGAGAACGTCCGCCCGATATAAAGGATCGAGCCGTCAGGCATCAGCAAAGGTCCGTGCGGTGACGTGACGGGAACACGCATGACTTCTCCGAACGTTTTTGCACCGTCATGGCTGAAGATCATAGTCGAACCGAGATACCGTTCTTCCGCTTTTTCATAATCCACGCACTCAAGATAGCTTCTGATATAAAGGCTTCTCGGATTGAGATTGCCGTTTTCATCCGTCAGATTGTTCCATTTTTTCTGCATTTTTCCCGTATTGTTGAAGCTCGTAATCATGACGCTGTTTTCACCAAAGGGCAGGATTCCTGCATCACGGTCATCCAAAGGGGTATCCATCACGACCGTCGGACGTGTCCATGTCTTTCCCTCATCTTCGCTGATACACATGACGACTTTTCCGAACGGACAGACATGCCGTATACGGAATCCCGAAGCCACCATCGCAAGTCTGCCGTCACGCAGACGGGCAACGGTCGGCCATGCGAAATAATTATGATGCGGATTGTAGGGATTTTCACAAATAATCTTCGTTTCTTTGACAGTGATCTTCATCGGATAGCCTCCTCTTTCAATTCACGCATATAAGTATCAAGAATATCTGCCGCAACGGCACAAAGATCGGGACAGGGACGTTTCTGATAATAAGCCTCCGTCCGTTCCGTCGGTACGGGTGAATCGGAAAGCATCGCGTCGATCTGTTCTTTATCTTTTTCTTTTGCCGCTTTCAATGTCTTTGTGTGATTTTCAAGCAATTCACGGCAGACGAGCGCACCGTTGGCTTCGCGGAAACGGCGGGCAAGCTCCTGTATTCTTGCGTAATGCAATGCTTTTTCTTCTTTTTCCGTCGGGGAAGAAGCATCATAACCGTAAAGGATTCCGAAAACGATCATCATGCCGCTGAATGCACCGCAGACTTCACGCAATCTGCCCATGCCGCCGCCGAATGAAGATGCCATCCTTGCCGCCATACCGTCTTCAAGTCCCGTCAGATCGGAAAACGCAAGTACAACTGCCTGTGAACAGTTATATCCTTTCAAAAAATATTCTTTTGCCAATTGTCCTCTTTCCATATCGTTTTTTTCACCTCTGTTAAAATAACCGCACGACTTTTTCATAAAGCGCGGTATGCTTTTCATCAATCCTTCTGTCAACGTGATAATGTCCGAAAAACCATGCGCGGAACTCCATTTTTTCGATCTCTGAGAAGAACCGTGTCAAAGCATCAGCTTCTCTGTCGGGCTTCAGCATCGCTTGGATTTCCGAAGAAGCGCAATGCGTGAAGATGTAATCGACACGGCTGCCGACCGCATGAAGATTTTTTCTTGCTTTTTCAAATTCCGCTTCTGACGGCATTTCTCTTGCCCACCATGAACGTCCTTCCTTGCGGTATTCTCGGTCATGCGATGATGCACCGCCCATCGTGAAAAAGGTATATCCGCCAAGCGTGTAGAGTTCTCCCCGCATCAGATGAATGATAGAATCCGTGATTTGATGCACGTTGCCGCCATGCCACTTTGAAACGGGATACTGTTCTAAAAGATCAAAATTTTCATGATTGCCATCGATAAAAAGCGTTGTCCACGGCTTTCCGTCATACCATTTTTTCAGATACCGATCCGTACCGCCGCCATCCCAAAGCACACCGCAATCTCCGCAGATCAGCAAAAAATCATCCTTCGTCAGATCTTTCGCAGGAAAACGCGCCGATGAAAGCTTATGCAGATCGATATCCTGATGCGTATCGCCGCAAACGTATAAGCTCATTCCAATTTCTCCGTTTCATTCAAAAAATTCATCCAGCAAACCATGGTAACGCAAGCGTTCTTCATCGGGAGACATACCGAGTTCTTCAAACAAAAGTTCTCGATACCGCAAACATTTTTCTTTACTCATGCCGAAAAATTCGCAGAAATTATATTCCATCGACCAAAGACACCAATGGATATCATACCAAAGATCCCTGACTCCCGCAGAACCGAGATCAAGGAATCCGACGGGAATCTCTCCGTTCAGAAAGATATTCGGCAGACAATAATCCCCATGTGAAAAAACAAGCGTTTCTTCAGGTCTGTTTTCATATAAATGTTGCCATTTTGATAAATCGTTTTTGTCTGATAAACGCTTTTTTGCTTGAGCAAGTTTATCTGCAAAGGTTTCCGTATGGGGACAATCCGAAATATCGACCGACCAAAGCATTTTGAGTCCGGCGGCAAGTCCTTTGACGATCGATTCGGGCGGCTGCGTCTGCTCGCAAGCCATCGTACCTTGCAGTTTTGTCATCAGGAGATAGTTATAACCGTCTGCGTGTTCAAACGCAAGAATGCGTGGTGTGGGCAATTTCCCGTCAAGCCATTGCAGTATCGCGTATTCACGGTCAGAAACTGTTCCCGTTTTTTCGATCTTTAAAACCATATCTTCAAAAAGCAGAACGGCGGAATCCGATCTGCCGATGTCATCCGTTTGATAAGGCAGATTTCCGATCTTTTCCGCTATTGCTTTTGGAAATTTTTTCATTGCCGTCATATGCCGAGTACCTCTCTGTTCGTGCCGTAAAAGATATCGTCTTTTCCGCTCATCATACGGCAGAAATCTTCAAACCGTTCCCAAAAATTCCATGCGTCAAGCTCATAGGCATGGCCCCAGATATAAAATAATTGCGGTGTATCGGGTGTCATAGCGAGGAATTTTTCTCCAAGGCGGAACATTTCATCCGTATCGATATAATAAACCGTCGGATTCCATGCGTAAACGTCCGTCGGCAGATCGAAATTTCCCGTGGAATCGATCGTTCTTGCGTAAAGACAGCCCGTTTTTTCTCTTACAAGGGTTTCCACACGGCTGTCATGATTCCTGCCGCCGCAAGGATATGCAAGACCGATACATTCTCTGCCGAATACAGAGGAAAGCGCGCGTCTGTCTTCTTCCACTTGACGTATGACTTCTGCATCATCCGCTTTCGGCAGAAGGGGGTGTGTCAGGGTATGCGCCGCGATTTCATGATTCCGATAGATCGAAATTGCCTGCTTGGCGGTCGGTTTATCATGTCTGACGGGAACACCGTTGCGGATCAATTCGTTTTTCGTGCCGAAAAATCCCGAATTGATATTGAACGTGGCTTTGAGTCCGTAACGGTCAAGGATGGCGATCAAGCTTTTGTCCTGTGTGACACCGTCATCAAAACTGAAAGTAATTGCTTTTTTCTTACCGTTCCACATAAAAATCTCCTTGCGGGCAGTGCCCGCACCCTTTTTCGCAATTTTCTGTAAATGAAATCAAGGGAGGCATCCGCCTCCCTTGATATCGATTTGATTTTGATCATTTATTTGTTGGTTTCGATCAAGCCGTACGCACCGTCTTTTCTCTTGTAAACGACGTTAATCTGTTCCGTATCCTGATCCTGATAAACGAAAAATTCATGACCGATCAGATTCATCTGCATGATAGCCTCCTCGGCGGTCATAGGCTTCAGGTCGAAGGATTTCTTTCTGATCTTGAATTCGGTTTCTTCTTCTACGGTTTCAGCGGGATCGAGAGCGCCGCCATCGAGAAATGCGCCTTCGCGGAGTCTTTTTTCAAGTCTGGTCTTATTTTTGCGGATCTGGCGTTCGATGACATTGACCGCGGTATCGATAGCGTGGCAGAACGAGGGACCTTCGACTTCGCTGCGGAAGAGCGAACCGGCAGCGGTAATGGTGAGCTCCAAGATCTCATGTTCTCTTTTTTTGCTGAGGGTTACGTACGCTTCAGCGTTTTCGAGAAAGAACTTATCCAGCTTCTTGATCTTTTTTTCGATCAGGGTGCGGACATCGTCCCCAATGGTCACTTGTCTCAGAAGAATCGTTGTTTTCATAGATAAATTCACCTTTCGCTCGTATTTGCAAGGGGATCGGAGTGATGCTGAGATAGAATACGGCTCCCTTACGATTATATTATAGCACATAAGGGAGCGATTGAAAAGACCTTTTTGTAAATTTTGTCAAAATCACATAATATTTTTTTATTTTGTTGTATCAAATAGACAAAAGATGATATTGCCCGATTTCAGCCATTGCTTCTTTTTCTCTCGTATGACAAGTGAAGATCACGCTTTGATAATGCACACCCGCATATTTATGAATGAGGGCGAGCAATTTTTTCATACGACCATCGTCCATACGCACGAAGCTTTCATCAAAAAGAAAGGGCGGCACGGATTTTTTGTAAAGCAGATCGATCAGGGCGATACGCAGACAAATATACGCAAGATCGCCCGTACCTGCGCTGAGAAGGGAAGCATCGCGCATAGAAGAACCATCGGAAAAACGCATCAGAAACTCTGTATCCAGTCCCAATTCGGTATATTTGCCGTCCGTCATGGCACCGAGCAATTTTCCAGCATTTTTCGCGATCTTCGGAGAGATTCCTTCGCGCAGTTTGCCGCTTGCCGCATCCATCGCTTCCATGGCGAGCATATACGCGCTCCATTTATGGGAAAGCGTTTCGATTTCCGCCTCCAATGCGGCGACTTCTTCCGCAAGAGCTGTCGGGTCGTCATTCACGGCGCGCAAAGCTGTGAGTTCGAGCTCGATCTGATGGATCCTGTCGCTAAGTCCTGTTTTGGTTGCCGAAAGGGTTTCAAATTCTTTCTTTTTCCAATTATAATTGAATTTTGCCATGGCTTCTTCATCGTATTCCGCATAATAAGCACCGCGCAAATATTCCTTGGAATACGCAGAAAGTTCTTCCTCGATCGTTTCGATGCGGATTTTCTGTTCGGAAGCGGAGGCTTCCAATGCCGTGATCTGTGTATGCATCGCGCGGCATTTTTCCAAGGCTTCGCTAAGAGAAACGGAAGTATTTTCGGAAATATCAAATCTCGCTTTCCGTAAGATCGCAAGGATCTCGGAGCTGATCGCATCCAGACTATTGGAAACTCGGTTGAATTTCTCCGTTTTCTCGTCGCGCGTGCCGCGGATGAAGAGCATATACGCTTCATCTTCGGAAGCTGCCTTGACAAGCTCCTTGAATTCCGCATAGCCTGTACAATTAAAATGTTTGCATTGCGCCTGTATTGCCCGCGCGTGTTCGGCTTTTTTGAAGAAGATCAGATATGCCGATAACGCCGCAAAGAGCAGACAGCACGTCACGCAGAGATATTTTAAGATTTCGGGAAATGCCTGCTCTTTGCGGAAGATCAATGCGACCGCAATAGAGATCACGGCAAGGACCGCAAAAATAATACCGAAAAGGTTACATCTCTGCATATTTTTCTGATTCTGTTCCATGCGTTCCACGAGCGCATCGCGCCGTTTTTCGTCTTTTGCGCCGATTCGCTCAAAGATATCCAGTTTTTCGCTCATATCGGATATTTTGCGGTTTGCTTCGTCAAGCTCTTTTTTTACGTCATTGTAACGGGACATCGCAAGCGAGAGCGCGCTCTGCTTTTTTTCAAGCATCTCGATATAGGAAAGGGAAGCGACTTCCACACCGTCATGCTCGGGAGGCTGATAAAGCGCATCCAATTTCGCTTCTGTTGCGGCAAGACGTTCCTTTTCGCTTCTGCGCTGAAGATAAGCTTTCTTGACGGAATATTTCTCATATTCCGCAAGCTCTGTGCGCAAAACGGAAAGTCTTGCTTCCGTACTGTCTTTTTCCTCCTGCAAACGTCGCAGGGAACCCTCCAGACTGATGATGTCTCCGCCCGCAGTCTTTGCTTGCTCCAATTGATCTTCCAAGGAATTTCTCGCGTCCTCCAATTCGGAGATTTTACCGCCTTTATGATTTTTATGCAAAAGAAAAACCCTTGCTTTATCCAGCTTTTCGATCGCTTTGCCTGTATTGATCTTTTCATTGCCCGAAAAAAGAATATTTTCCGCTTCTTCTCCGAGTGCCGAACCGCCGATTTTGCTGTCTGCGGTTTGACGGATATAAACGGTACTTTCAAAGACCGATGCGGAAACACCGAAGAAAAGCTCTCCGGGCGATCTCGTCTTGGAAAAGACCGTATTCGTGTCGGCATCATAAACGGCGCATTTTTCACGGATATATTCTTTTCCGTCCGCGCTCGTCGCTAAAATAGCCTCTCTTTCGATACGGTAATGTCCTCCGTTATCAAAAAAAGTTAGCGTTCCCGCCGCAAGAGAAGTTTCCCAGCTGATATAGCGTTTTTTCTCCTGTTTGGGCAAGCCGTAAAACATGAATTGAATGAAGGCGCAGACCGTGGATTTTCCCGATTCATTGCCGCCTTCCAAGATATTGACACCTTCGGCAAATGCGATCGTTTTATCTCTCAGCTTGCCGAAGCTTTTGATATATAATGCTTCAAAGGTCATTTATTTAAAAAATTCCTTTCCGAAAATACCGTTCAATTTCTCTTTTGATAAGCGCGGATAAAGGGCTTTTCCAAAACGCGCTTACATTTGAAAAAGAGATTTTCGGGATAAGGAATGGGTTTGACAAGGATTGCAAGGGAGCCTGCATTTCTCGCGCACCATACGTCCGTAAAGATCTGATCTCCGATCACGGCAACTTCATCAGGTTTCACGCCGAAATGCGCGCAAGCCGCTTTCACGGAACGGGCAAAGGGTTTTTTGCTTTCGCAAGTCGCAAACGCGCCGATCTTTTGATTGAAAAGTTCAACGCGGGGCGCATGATTATTGGATGCGATTGCAACGGAAAGTCCCGCGCCGCGCAAGGTTTCAATCCATGTAATCACTTCTTCTGTCGGTTCTGCAACACCATAGGTCACGAGCGTATTATCGATATCCAATACGACTGCACGGATACCGCGCGAGATCAGATCATCCGGCGTGATATCAAATGCACGGTCATACATTACGTCAGGGACAAACGAGTAATTTTTCATAGCAATACCATTCCTTATATTTTCTTTATTCAATATTATCTTACCATCTTTTGATTATAAACGCAAGAGCCTTTTGCATTTTTTCATATGGTTTTTGTGCAACATTTCTATAAGCGGAAAGCCTCCTCTTGACTTTTCTTTTCTAAAAGAATATAATGAAAATGCAGAAAAAATATGTATGGAGATCCAAAGGAGTCGAAATATGAATACCCGTAATGTGCAACTCAGAAAAATGACAATCTCCGCCATGATGTTGGCTTTTGCTCTCTTGCTTCCTCTTTTAACGGGGCAGCTTCAATATTTCGGACAAATGCTCTGTCCTATGCACTTGCCAATCTTACTTTGCGGTTTTCTTTGCGGTCCCGTCTTTGGCTTTGCGATAGGACTTGCCGCCGCGCCCTTGCGTTCCATTCTTTTTGGTATGCCGAAAATGCCGAATGCACTCTATATGGCGGCAGAACTTGCAATTTATGGTTTGCTTGCAGGACTTTTTTATAAAATATTCCCCAAGAAAAAACCTTTTATTTATCTTTCTCTTATCCTCGCCATGATCGGCGGCAGAATCGTTTATGCCATTGTTTTCTTGCTTGCCAATACAGCAGGCACTGATACGTTTCATATTTTAATCAAACAAATCATATCCGCAACGGTTCTGACAGCTTGGCCGGGTATGATCTTACAGATTATATTGATTCCTTTCATTTTAATCATTTTGGAAAAAATCACAAAAAGAAAATATATATAAAAACCGAAAAGGAAATGCAAATTATGTTAAAGAAAAATGATATTGTTACATTGACGATCACAGACCTTACCAATGAAGGTATGGGTGTTGCCAAATATGAAGGTTACGTACTTTTTGTACCGAAAACCGCCATCGGAGATGTGATCTCCGCTAAAGTCCTGAAAACACTGACTTCTCACGGTTTTGCCAAATGTGAAAAGATTATTACGCCCTCCGAAACGAGAAAAGACGTAGATTGTCCCGTATTTACCAAATGCGGTGGGTGTCTGTTCCGTCATATCACGTATGAAGCGGAGCTTGCAATCAAAAAAAGCTGGGTGGACGAACATTTCCGTCGTATCGGAAAGCTCGATATCGCTTGTGACCGTATCATTCCTTCTCCTGCTGAAAACGGTTATCGCAATAAAGCGCAAATTCCTTGCGGTGAAGATAAAGACGGAAATCTCTCCTTTGGCTTTTTCGCGCCGCATAGCCATCGCATCATTCCCTCAGAAAACTGTCTTTTGCAACCCGATTTTTATGCGGATATCACAAAGACCGTTGAAAAATGGATGAAACAATATCAGATCAAACCGTATAATGAAGAAACGCATAAAGGCATTTTGCGCCATCTTTTTATCCGTGACGGCAGAGTGAGCGGGGAAGTTATGGTTTGTCTTGTTTCCAACAGCGATAAACTTCCTCATGCCGATGCACTTATCAAAATGCTTCTTGCAACCAATCCGAAGATCACATCCATTGTCCTCAACGTCAATAAAAAGCCGAATAATGAAATTTTGGGACTCAAATGTATCACGCTTTACGGCAAAGATACCATCCGTGATACCCTTTGCGGCGTTTCTTTTGATATTTCTCCGCTTTCTTTCTATCAGGTCAACCATGACGGTGCAGAAGTGCTTTACCATACTGCCGCAGAATTTGCTGAACTGACGGAAGGTGATACGCTTCTTGACCTCTATTGCGGTGTCGGTACGATCGGTCTTTCCATGGCAAATAAGGCAGGCAAGCTCATCGGTGTGGAAGTTATCCCTGCGGCAGTGGAAAACGCAAAAGAAAATGCGCGCCGTAACGGTGTTATCAATGCGGAATTTATTTGTGCCGATGCAGGCGAAGCCGCCAAAAAACTTGCCGCAGACGATATGAAACCTGACGTTGTCATCGTTGACCCGCCCCGCAAAGGCTGTGGCAAGGACGTTATCGAAGCGATGAAAACTCTTTCTCCACGCCGTATCGTCATGGTTTCCTGTAATAGCGCAACTGCCGCACGTGACTGTGCAAGACTGAAGGAAATCGGATATGAACCTGTTAAAATGAGAGCGGTCGATATGTTCCCGAGAACGGGGCATGTGGAATGTGTGATATTGATGACAAAGGTACAGCTTTAATTCGTTAAAATTACAAGGTATATATTGACCAAATTATTGGTATATACTTTGGAAGGAGAATATTTATGGCAGAAATTATTAAGATGACTGATTCAGAACTTATACCGTCGGAAGAAATAAATGAGCACGCATTGATGGAAATAGCGGATGGATTATTATTCGATGCTCGTGCAGAAATTGTAGAACAAAATTCATTAAGTGTTCCTATTGCAGAGTTAGCTACACTTGGGATAGGTGTTTCGTCATTGCTTCCGGCACTTAGAACCGTTACGCAAACAACGACCATAAACACAACCGGTCTTTATCAATTAGCAAATCAAGCGGTTGGAGATACATTAAAAGTTGCAAAAAACGGTAATTTTTGGGGAGCATACAAAACATCTACTGGTGCATCGAAATTTGCACAGCTTCAGCCAGTTGGACCATTGAGTGCAACAACAGCATCCGTAGCTGCAATTAATCCGGCTACGATGATGATGGCTGTCGCACTGTTCTCGATCGAGCAGAAACTTGGTGAAATTGAAGAAATGCAAAATCAGATAAATTCAACTCTTAAGGATTTACAGAAGAAATTCAAATATTACAGACTTTCTTTATATACATTTTCGATGGCATCCATGATGGAGATTATGTTAAGTGGTAATTTTAAAGAAGACTATATTGATGACATCAAAGAAGAAATTGAAAAGCTTTCATTCGTATACAGAGATTTGTTTGCTCAATGTTCGATTTATCTTGAAAAAATCAGTAAAATTTCTGTGGAAACAAATTTACTTAAAGGAATTGGAACTGCAAGTAAAGCTGTTGGAAAATTTATTGGTAGCATTCCCTTTGTAAAAGAAGGTCAGGTGGACGAATTTTTGCAGGATAGTGCTAAGTGTATCAAATCGAACGCAAAAGAGCTTGAAATGAGCGCGATTTCTGTATTTTCAGAAATCAGCAATCCAGAAACACGTGTGTTTATAGATAGGATGGAAGATATGATCCGAATTTATAACCATACAGAAAAAATCTGTTTTGATGATAAGAAGATTTATTTAATTGCAAAATGAGATAATACAATGTAATCGTTGAAAAGTATTTTTATAAACAACAGCGGTATAGATGTATTTCCTGTCGTATCACCCCATGTGGAATGTGTGATTGGTTTAAAAAAGAAAATTTAATATTGTAGGGACCGATCTTCTGTGTCGGTCCGAAATAACGGTTTTTATCGGACCGTCGAGGACACCGGTCCCTACATTCGTGAAATCTATTTATTCCATCACCACCGTCAAAGGAAAATTTTTATGAGAAAAAAGAAATTAAACAATGATACCGTTCGTGTCATCAAGATAGGTAAAGAAGCCTTATTTGAATTTATTTACGAAAAAATGATTGATGAAGAAGAATTATTTCTTGACGTTGATCTCTTATCCGTAAGCAATTCTTTTGCAATCGATTGGGAAACCGGTCAATTCATTTTTTGTGCTTATCGTGGCGAAGATCAAAATGGGAATCTTATAAGTTTGCCGAAAGAGATCAATTTACAAAAACTGCTCCGTACACTCCCCGATACAATACCTTCCATGTATCAAAACAAACGGTATCAAGAATATACAAAAGAAGAATTGATCGAATTATCTGAAAAAGATTGAAAGGAATACAAAATGTCAAATTTTTTTAAATTATTTTTCAGTAAATCCTTTGAAGGAAAGTTCAATGAGGAATTGGATAAAGTATTGGTCGAAAAAGATTCGGTGGAAGAATATATCCAAGAACTTACCGAAAATTATGCAACAATGATAAAGTCAATTGCACCCGATTATCAAAAAATAATGATTGACAGAACTGATTTTAAGAAAATCAAAATCGATGGTAAAATCTATGATTTAGACTGTGGTATCTCTCGCCGTCAACCAAAGCTTTTGGAATGTTTGTCTGCTATTGATGCTCTGTTTGCCGATCTTTTGGCAGACGGTATGGAACTTGAAGATTGTATCAATCAGACAGAAGCAAAATTAAATCAAATGAAAAGAAATTGACATGGGAAAACATTCACGACACAACAAAGAAGACCGCAGAGCGATCATTTGTGGACATCTTTACCGCCATGCTATCCTCATCGTACCGCTTATCATGGTTCTCATTATTTTGATTTTCGATAAACTTTTTCAAATCAAAAATGCAGGCGATATTATGTTGCTTTTTATGGGAATATCCTTCATTTTCTTTGGTTGTTATGATATCATCGGCACGATTCTGGAATGGAAACATATTTTGGTATCTATGCAGATTTTCAGCCATAGCAGAGATGCGATCAATCCACGCAGATCATGGACAATGTATGAGAAAAAGCAAATGATCGGGTCAGGGATCGTTTTAATCGTTTCCGGTCTTGCTGTTATAGTATTGACGGTTCTCATGCTGTGGGGAGTTTTATAAAGGAGTTCTTATGCCACAAAAAATCATTCACATTTTCGGCGCATCGGGTTCGGGCACGACGACGCTTGCGCGAGAAATCTCTGCCCGATTCGGTTATTTTCATATGGATACCGATGATTATTTCTGGCTGCCGACCAATCCGATGTTTACGATAAAAAGAGATAAAGCCGAACGGCTTGCCTTAATGAAAAAAGATATCGAAACCCACGAAAAGATCGTGATTTCAGGCTCGCTTTGCGATTGGGGCGATGCACTCATTCCTTATTTTGATCTTGCTATCCGTGTTGTGACCGATACGGAAACACGCCTGCAACGCTTGAAAGAAAGAGAATACCGCCGTTTCGGAGAACGAATCCGCGAGGGCGGTGATATGTATGAAGAACATATCAAATTTTTAAAATGGGCAAGCGAATACGATAACGCCGATGCTTCCATGCGTAGCAAAGCCAAACACGATGCATGGCAAACGCATCTTCCTTGTGAAATCATTCGCGTAAACGGAACGGAATCCATTGAAAAAATACTTGAAACTCTAAATTTTTAGAACAGAAAGGAATCTATCACTATGAAAGAAAAAGTCATTATTATCTCCATCGACGGTATGCGTCCCGACGGTCTGAAACAATGCGGAAACGAATATCTTTCCACCTTGATGAAGGAATGTTCCTATACCTTTAACGCAAGCAGTATGAATCCCTCGATCACACTTCCTTGTCATATGTCAATTTTCTATGGCATTGAACCCATGCGTCACGGAATCATTTCCAATACGTTCGTACCGCAAGTACATAGTGTCAAAGGACTTTTTGAAAAAATTGCTGCATATGGCGGTGTCAATGCAATTTTTTACGGTTGGGAACCGCTTCGCAACGTAGCACCACCCGAATCCTGTAAATTTGCAACGTATATCAACGCCTACACCGATGAAAGCGTAGACACCCTCCTCACAGATGCCGCAATCAAACTCATCGATGCCAAAAAACCCGATTTCGTATTTCTTTATCAGGTTGATACCGATGAAAAAGGCGGTCATGATAACGGATGGATGACGGATGCTTATCTGAACCGTATTTCCATTGCCATCGACAACGCTCGCCGTGTCATTGAAAAATTCGGGGATGAATATATCGTTATCATCACGGCTGACCATGGCGGTCACGACCGTATGCATGGTACGCTGATGCCCGAAGATATGACCATTCCGATGTTCTTCCGCGGTAAATCTTTTGAAAAAGGCAAAGAACTTTCGGGTGTCACGCTTCTTGATATCGCACCCACCGTTGCAAAAGTCATGGATTTCCCTTGCGAAAAGGAATGGAACGGGAAAGCAATTTGATTCATAAGTGAATCAAATTGCAGTGAAATCTCATTCTGACGAAAGAGGTGAAAGGAATCTTTATGGAAAACAAAATATTCCGAGGACTTGTTTTGGCGGCACTTTTTCTGAGTCCGGGACTTCTTTGGGGCATTTCCTTTTTCGGAAAGATCGGCGAGGAGTTTGGATATTCATGGACGCTTTTCGGATATTCTATGCTCGGCGGTCTTGCGTTTTCCGTCCTGTTTTGCTTATTCCTGATGCTTGTTTTCAGGATTAACAAGAAAATCGAAAAACGGAAGCATCTTCGCTCTCAAAGGACTTTGGAAAAGGCTTGTGCGCCGTTTATGCATGATGGTATTTTTACAATTGACGGTCAGCGTACCTATGCGACGCTCAAAACAAAAATGCAATTTGTAACGTGGCATTGCCGTTTGTTCGTTTATGACGATTATTTCAAGCTCATTTCCGCTTACGGCAAAAAGACGGAAACGCTTGATATTCCGTTTGATGAGATCGCATATCTAAGAGCCAGAAAATATTATTTTTCTATACAAAAACATAAACATGACGGCATTTATCTTTCGATTGAAGATGAAAATCTTCGCTTGCTTTCGGCATTGAAAGAGAAAAATCTGCCTTTCCTTTGTGAAAAAATGTTTTTAAACTACCATGAGCGAAAAGGCGATGAATATTTTGAATTTCAGTACCGCCGTAAAGATTATGAGCCGAATGAGGAAGTACAAAAAAATTCGCTCTTTCTTTTCTGGGAGGACGAGCAGCTTTTTACGGAAATTTATGAGCCTTATTTCAACGCGATGAACGTCCTCACGGGCAATGAAAATCCTTTTGATTTCTTTTCGGAAGCCGAGATTTCCAAAGAACAGACGGAAATTCTTTTGCAGGAGATCCAAAAACATCAACCCGAAGGATATGAAATTTTTGCGCCATGGCTTGAAAAAGCCTCGACGGAATATAACGGATTTTATATGCTCGGAATCGCCTGAAACCAAACAGAAAGGTTTTTGAAGGATTTTTAAGGGAACTTTTTGCAAAAAGTTCCCTTAAAGAAAAATAAAGGAGTCCACATGACCAACCAAGAAATTTTAGAAATTGCGATACGACAATCTGCAACAGATCTTTGCGCATCGCCCGATGATTTTCGGAGAAAAGAAAACATCGTTGTATTGTCCGAAAAAAACGAAAACGCAAGACGTTATTTAGAATTACCCTTTGCTTGTCAGTTCGTTACTTATGGCAAAAATATCGTCGCATCAACCTCCCCCGAACTGCGTGAGATCACGCGCGAATATATCGATAAATTTGAGCCGTATCATTGCTTTGAAACACCAAATTTGCATTTTTTAATGGAAAAACTTCGTCCGTTTGGTCTGGATATCTGTTTTATGGCGGAATATTGGCTACCCGATCTTGATATTCTGCGCCCACTTCCTTGCGCGTATGAACTGAAAATTTTGACACAAAAGGATTTTCAAAATCTGTATCAGCCCGAATGGTCCAATGCCCTTTGTGAGAAACGCAAGTATCTCGATATGCTCGGCGTGGGTGCGTATGACGGCGAAACTCTTGTCGGTCTTGCGGGCTGTTCTGCGGATTGTGACGAAATGTGGCAAATCGGCGTGGACGTACTTCCCGCTTATCGCAAACAGGGCATTGCTTCGGCTTTGACTTCTCATCTTGCCGTTGAAATTATAAAATGCGGAAAAGTCCCGTTTTATTGTTGCGCGTGGTCGAATATCGCCTCCGCAAAAAATGCAATCCGAAGCGGTTTCCGTCCCGCATGGGTGGAATGTACCGCTAAAACCAAAGAATTTATAGAAAATATCAATAAACTTGTTTGATAACCGAAGGAATTCCTCCGCGCAGTCATCCTCGAGCAAGCAGACCGAGATTCTTCGTTTTTCTTCCTGTCGTTGAAAAACTCAAGAATGACAACGGTCTGCGCAGCGAAGGATCTTGCGGACGGTATCAAATATAGCTGACAGGTGATCTTTATGGAACAAACAATTGTTGCCGAATGGCTGGATAGCACTCTGCATCGTTTTGATGCATCCATCCTCGGCTTTTATCATAGTCTTGCCGAATGGGGCGGCGCATTTTTTACCCCTTTTATGAAATTTATCTCCATACTCGGAGAAGATGGCATTTTGCTGGTGCTGTTTTCGCTCGCATTGATGCTTTTTGTAAGAACAAGAAAAAACGGCGTTTGTATGCTTGGCGCGCTTTGCTTCGGCGTATTATTCACCAATATCATTCTGAAAAATGCCGTTTGCCGTATGCGTCCGTTTGAAGCCTACGCGCTTTTTGAGGAATTCTGGAATTTTATCGGCGCACCTCATGCGGGCGGTTATTCGTTCCCTTCGGGACATACGACTGCCGCAGCCGCTTCCATGACCGCTCTTATACTTACCTTCGGCAAAAAATCGATTGTCCCCGCAGTATCTTTCGTTGCCTTGATGGCGGCTTCCCGTAACTATCTGATGGTACATTATCCCACGGACGTGATTGCCGCCATGCTTGTCGGTGCGATTGCCGCTTTGTGTTCGTATGCCGTTACACTTGCCATTTTCAAACTCTGTAAGCGTTATGAAAATAAAAAATTCTTTCATTTCGTCTTGCATTTCGATCTGAAAAATGCTATTCTAAAACTAAAGAAATCTTCTTGAGCGGCAAAGTGCCGCAGCTTGTTGCTCGCCTACCCATGCTTTTTCCATATCAAAAAAACGCAAAACGGCGAGGTCGAATTTGTGCAATTTCTTAGTAAATGCAAAAGGAGTGCCTATGAAAAAAATTTTACTGATCGCCACAGGCGGCACGATTGCTTCCGAACCTTCGGCAGACGGACTCGCACCGAGTCTGACACCCGAAGATCTTCTCCGTTACATACCCGATGCAAAAGATATCTGTGAACTCGACACCGTTCAGCCCTTTCACATCGACAGCACGAATGTCGCTCCTTCGCATTGGCTGATCCTTGAAGATATCATTGAAAAAAATTATGAAAAATATGACGGCTTCGTGATCTGTCACGGCACAGATACCCTTGCATATACCGCCGCCGCGCTTTCCTATCTCATCCAGCATACGCGCAAACCGATCATTCTGACGGGCGCGCAAAAACCCATCTCCGAAGATTCCACGGATGCAAAGACCAATCTTATTGACAGTCTGCGTTTTGCCTGTTCGGGAGATTGCGGTGTTGCCATCGTTTTCGGCGGACAAGTTATTGCGGGCACACGCGCACGCAAAACAAGAACCAAGAGTTATAATGCGTTCAGCAGTATCAATTTCCCCGAGCTTGCCTCGATCCATGATACCCGTGTCGTCCGTTATATCCCCTATAACGACGACAAAGGACCCGTATTTTACCGTTCTCTCAACGATCGTGTTTTCCTCCTGAAGCTCATTCCCGGCATTGCGGAAGCGGCTTTTTTAGCGGCACTTGATTTTTGTGACGGTATCGTCATCGAAAGCTACGGTGTCGGCGGTATTCCCGATATTTATCTCGATGAGCTTGACGAACTGATTAAAAAAGGAAAGACCGTTATTATGGCAACACAAGTTACACAGGAAGGCAGCGACATCAAAGTTTATGAAGTCGGCGGCAGACTCAAAAAGCGTTACAAATTGCTCGAAACCTATGATATGACGCTCGAAGCTACCGTCACAAAACTCATGTGGGCACTCGGTCAATCGAAAGATCCCGCCGAGATCCGCCGTCTTTTCTGCACGAGCATCAATTACGACCTTCTTTTTTAAAGAGGGAACGAGATTCAGGGAAAACTTTTTAAAAAAAGTTTTCCCCGAACCCCTTTCAAAAACTTTTCTCTGTGGTGGCTCTGACTTTATTGCCGAATAAACCACTGTTCGCCAACAAGGAAAGTTTTTGCGGTGGGGTTTGGGGAGGTGCTTTTTTCAAAAAGCACCTCCCCAAAAACTATAAAGAAAGGAATGATTCTGATGAAAAATATAGCCGTGATCACAGGCGCATCCAGCGGCATCGGCAGACAGTTTGCCGAAACGATCAAGGAAGGCGGTATCTTTGACGAAGTATGGGTGATTGCAAGGCGCATTGAACGCTTGGATGTGCTTGCGGGGGAAATGCCGTATCCGACCAGAGCGATCGCGCTTGATCTTTCCGAAAAAGCAAGCTACGATACGTATGCCGCTTTGCTTGCGGAAGAAAACCCGAACGTCACCTTGCTTATCAATTGCAGTGGATTCGGTAAATTCTGTGCGACGATGGATACGCCCGTTGACGTGAATCTGAATATGATCGATCTCAATTGCGAAGCTGTCGTTGCGCTTTGTCAGCATACGATTCCTTATATGCAAAAGGGCGCAAAGATCATCAATATCGCATCCGTTGCCGCTTTTCAGCCAATCCCGTATATCAACGTATACGGTGCGACGAAGGCTTTCGTGCTGAATTTCAGCCGTGCGTTGAACCGCGAATTGAAAAAGAACGGCATCACCGTGACTGCCGTTTGCCCTTTCTGGACGAAAACGGAATTTTTCAACCGTTCGATTGATAAAAATAAGGATGCTGTTATTAAAAAATATGTTGCGATGTATATGCCCGAACAGATCGTCGCACGCGCATGGAAAGATGCGAAAAAGGGAAAAGAAGTCAGTATGTACGGTTTCAAAGCGAAAATGCAGACGGTCCTGACGAAGATTTTACCGCATCGTTTTGTGATGAGCTATTGGATGAATCAGCAGAAACTGAAATGAAGCAGTACGAGATTTGTAAACTTTGTCCTCGGGGATGTGGCATTGACCGCAATCGGAAGACGGGATTTTGCGGTGAATCTGCTGTTCTGCGTGTTGCGAGAGCTTCGCTTCATATGTGGGAAGAACCGCCGCTTTCGGGGGAGGTCGGTTCGGGAACGGTCTTTTTTTCGGGATGTAATCTCGGTTGTATTTTTTGTCAGAATCATCAGATTGCCCACGAGCATCGCGGAAAAGAGATCACGACGGAACGACTTTTTGAAATCTTTTTGGAGTTGCAAGCGAAAGGTGCGGCAAATATCAATTTAGTCACAGCGGTGCATTTCATTCCGCACGTGATAAAAGCCTTGGATATCGCAAAAGAAAAAGGTCTTTCCTTGCCGATCGTTTATAATTCGGGGGGTTATGAATCCGCAGCAAGCTTGCGTCTGTTGAAAGGGTATATTGATATTTATCTGCCCGATTATAAATATCGTTCGTCTATTCTTGCGGAACGGTTTTCAAAGGCAAAAAATTATCCCGAAGTTGCGGAAAAAGCACTTGCAGAAATGTTTTCGCAAGTGGGTGAACCTGTTTTTGATGAAAACGGTATGATGAAAAAAGGGATGATCGTGCGTCATCTTGTTTTACCGAAACATACGGATGATTCGATGGCGGTCTTGCAATATCTTCACGAAACGTATGGGGACAGCATTTATATCAGTATTATGAATCAATATACACCATGCCGAAAGTTTCCCGAATATCCCGAGCTTTCACGCAAACTGACAACTTATGAATATCGGAAAGTCGTGAAATTTGCGGAATCCATTGGTATCAGAAACGGTTTTCTGCAAAGTGGCGAAACGGCAAAGGAAAGTTTCATTCCCGATTTTGATGAACAAGGTGTATGATAGGAGGTGAAATGATGTTTGGTGCAATCTATGGTGATGTGATCGGCTCGTATTACGAATTGCGTTGCACAAAAAGAAGGCTCTCTTGTGTAGAGGGAGCTGGCAGCGCACAGCGAAGCGTGCTTTGCTGTACTGTCTGAGGGATTGTTTTGGGAAATTTTGTATCCACGAAGGAGGCTTTCTATAAGACCATCTTTATGCAAAATGCCGAAGCAAAATTTTTAATCCGACTTTATCGACACACTGAAAAACCTCCCATGCGGGAGGTTTCAGCCTGTCGAAAAACTTATGTAGAAAAGATGAAAATAAAAGTTGCACAAAAACTCAAAAAGACAAGTAGCATAAAGGCTCGCCCTTTGGGAGAGCTCCCGACGAAAGTCGGGTGAGAGGGTTGATCCAGCACAAAA
>JAFUQQ010000059.1 GCA_017472285.1 Clostridia bacterium
AAAAAAAGAAAACAGGAATGGGCATTTTTCTTGAATGACCGTAACCGTATCACCTATAACGATCTCTGCCGCAAATGCGTCTGTGAGTGCAAACAGAGCTACCGCGCACTTGTTATCGAGTGTCCGCGCTACTGCTCCAAACGCTCCAAAGATGGACACAATGCTTCACTCCCGCGTCCTCCAACGGACGAGCCGCCATAGCTTCTATGCCGCGCCGAAAGGAAGTGATGAATGATATTTTTTAAGAAAAACACTCCACTCCCGCCGTTCATACCCTTGCCACGGTTTATGATCGCAAGCGAACATTCGATAAATGCAAAGCTGCTATATGGGCTACTGCTTAATCGCACCTTGCTTTCTCAAAAATCGGGTTGGGTATCAGAGGACGGAAACGTGTATGTCATTTACACGATAAAGCAGATGGCAGATGACCTTAACAGGAGCGAAAGGACAGTAAAAACCGCGCTGAACGAATTAGAAAACGCAGGGCTGATTACCCGTATCCGTCAAGGTTGGAACAGAGCTAACCACATATTCCTACATCTGCCCGATGGGGTGCAGATTTCTTCACCATCAGAGGGAAATATTTGCCCTATGGAAGTGCAGGAAACTTCACCTTGTATGGGGCAAAATCTGCCCCCAAGTAATACTGAACAAGAATATACAAATATGATTCAGACAGAAAAAGGAGAGATACGCCGCCGATACGGTCAGTATCAAAATGTTTTTCTTTCTGAAAAGCAGCTTGCCGCGCTTGAAGCCGATTATCCCGATAGGTGCGCCGACTATATCAATCGCCTGTCCACATATATGGAAGTCAACGGAAAGCACTACGCCAACCATTACGCCACTATCCGAAAATGGCTTGACGAGGATAACAAAGCCAAGCCCGCCAAGAACTACGATTCTGAATACACCGATAAAGGAGATTGCCTATGAATATTGACCCTATTTTGTCCGCTATCATTGATACCGCTGACGCGGCGAACACCGCGCCCGATGATTATTGGAGTCCCGAAGATGGGCTGAAATACTGCGGCAAGTGCCATACGCCAAAAGAAGCGTACTTCGCAGAAAAGCACCGTTTTAACGGGATTGACCGCCACCCCACCGATTGCAAGTGTGCCGCCGAGGAAAAGGAACGGCGCGAGGCTGAAATGCGAGAATTTAACCGTATCAATCATATCAACCTCTTGCGCTCCGAAGCGTTCAGCGATATTCCCGCCGCCGCGTGGCGTTTCGATAATGCGCCCGTTATGACAAAGCAGCTTACCAAAGCAAAAGAATATGCCGAGAAATGGGACGATTTCAGCCGCGAAGGTATCGGGCTGTTACTGTTCGGGAATGTCGGCACAGGAAAATCCTACGCCGCAGGGTGTATCGCAAACGCTCTGATTGACCGCATGATCTCCGTTCTCTATGTCGATATGACCGATGTAGTCAACCGTATGCAGGGCAATTTTGGAGCAGACCGCGACAGCTACTTAAAACGGATCACCCGTCCCGATTTACTCATTCTTGACGATTTGGGCGCAGAACGAAATACAAGCTACGGCAAGGAGCGCGTGTTCGATATAGTCAACCGCCGCTTACTCTCCCGCAAACCAATGATTATTACAACCAATATCGCGCTGTCTGTTATGCAGAAAGCAACCGACCTTGATGATCGGCGCATTTATGACCGCGTTTTGGAGGTATGCGTTCCCGTTCTCTTTGACGGTGAAAACTTCCGCAAGGGTAACGCAGCCGAAAACCTCAAAAAAGCCACCCGTATTTTGAATAAGGAAAATGGAGGAAACTGAATGGTAGATGAAATTTGCAAAGTCCCTATCCACCTTAAAATGACACTGACCACAAAAGAAGCGGCTGAGTACAGCAACATAGGAATCAATAAGATTGACAGTATGCTACGCTCACCGAATTGTCCATTCGTTCTCTTTGTCGGTACGAAAAAACTCGTTAAACGCAAAGAGTTTGAAGAATATATCAGCGAAAAGCTCGTAATCTGACCCTGTTAGTAAAAATTTACAAAATATTTGAAGGAAATTTCGTTAAACCGCTTGAGAAAAAGAGTGCTTTGTGATATAATTATTATGTAACAGTGTGCTCTTTTTCCTCTGCGGGAAAGGAGTTCATCAATGGGAAAGAATCTCAAAGGAAAAGACTGTGGTAAGGGTATCTACCAAAGAAAGGACGGATTATATAGCGCACGCTTTGTCGATAAGACAGGCAAGCGACATGAAAAGTATTTCCAGACAATTCCCGAAGCGCGTAATTGGATGGAAGAAGCTAAATATGCTGATAAGCACGATGACGTTTTCATAGCAACCGACACGACGGTTGACCAATGGTTTGAATTTTGGATTGAAAATATCGTTGGGGATTTAGCCCCTAATACTCTCCGAAACTACCGAGAGCGATACAAATTCAACATTCAGCCCGTAATCGGTAAAATGATGATAGCGAACGTAAAGCCCATGCATTGCAAGAAGGTGTTCATTCAAATGAACGCTGATTATTCGGGTTCTACCATTCGCCAAACGTACATCACAATGGGAACAATGTTCAATGCGGCAAAGATGAACGATCTGATTGCCAAGCACCCGATGGATGGCGTTCGATTCACAAAACCCGTTCGTGCAACAGACGATATTAAGTTTCTCACCCGTGAAGATCAGCGCACATTTCTTGAAACGGCTTGACGTTCCCACAATTACAATCAATACGCACTTATCCTTGAAACGGGATTGCGTACAGGCGAAATGATTGGTCTGACTTGGGACGCGATAGATTTTGAGAATCGCACGCTTACGGTGAATAAGACTTTGGAATTTCGCCACGCACAGCAATTTTGGCGTGCCGGTCCTCCAAAGACACAACAGAGTTATCGCACCATTCCCTTAACGGACAAGGCATACGAAATCCTCAAAGGAATATGGGATAACCGCGAGGGCAGAAAGGAATCCCCTTTGCTCTCTGAAACTCTGGAATATATGGACAGGCGAACAGGCGTTACTTCCAAGCTTGTCATGCGCGACCTTGTTTTCATCAACTGGCGTACCGGCGAACCTGCTAAAAACAGTTCTTACGATACCCACCTTTATAAGCTCTGCGACGAAGCAGGGATAAATCGTTTTTGTATGCACGCACTACGCCATACTTACGCCACGCGAGCTATCGAAAGCGGTATGCAGCCGAAGGTGCTGCAAAAACTACTGGGACACGCCAGTATCAAAACAACGATGGATAGGTATGTTCACGTAACTACCGATTCCTTAGATCAAGCTGTTACGCAATTTCAGCTTAATGGAGTATTCACATAAAACTCCATATAAATCGATGCGTAAATGGCGTAAAAATGGCGTAGTAGCCGAAACGCCAAAACGCGAAAACCCTTGCAAATACAGGAAAAATTAAAGGAGAATAGACATAAATGAAATTAGGTATCGTCGGTTTGCCGAACGTCGGCAAAAGCACACTTTTCAATGCGATCACCAATGCGGGTGCGCAATCTGCAAACTATCCTTTCTGCACCATTGAGCCGAATGTCGGCATGGTGGCGGTTCCGGATTCCCGTCTGGATGAACTTGCAAAACTTTATAATCCCGAAAAATACACCCCTGCCGTTATTGAATTTGTAGATATCGCAGGTCTTGTAAAGGGTGCGTCTAAAGGTGAAGGTCTTGGTAACAAATTCCTTTCTCATATCCGTGAAACAGATGCAATCATCCATCTCGTTCGTTGTTTTGAAGATACAAATATTATTCACGTTGACGGTAATGTCAATCCGCTTCGCGATATTGAAACGATCAATCTTGAACTTATTTTCTCTGACCTTGAAATTCTGGAACGCCGCATCGTTCGCACAGAAAAAGCAATGAAAAGCGATAAGAAACTCGCTGAAGAACTTGCAATTCTTAACCGTATCAAAGCCGCTTTGGAAGAAGGTATCAGCGCACGTGCAGTCACCCTTACAGATGATGAAAAAGCAATCATCGGTGACGTAGAACTGCTTTCCATGAAACCGATCATTTACGTTGCAAATATCAGTGAAGATCAGATTGGCGGCGATTTTGAAGAATCTGAAATTTATGCATCTCTTGTAGAACTTGCAAAGAGTGAAGGAGCAGAACTTCTTACCATTTGTGCAGGTATCGAAAGTGAACTTGCCGAACTCGAAGGCGAAGACAAACAAGCATTCCTTGATGATCTCGGTATTGCAGAAAGCGGTCTGGATCAGCTCATCAAAGCAAGCTATAAACTTCTCGGTTACATCAGCTTTTTGACAGCAGGTCCGAAAGAAGTCCGTGCATGGACGATCGTTAATGGTACAAAAGCACCGCAGGCAGCAGGTAAGATTCATTCCGATATGGAACGTGGTTTTATCCGTGCGGAAGTGATTCATTATGATGATCTGATGGCTTGTGGTTCGATGGTCGTTGCCAAAGAAAAAGGTCTCATCCGAAGTGAAGGCAAAGATTACGTATTCAAGGATGGCGATATCGTTGTCATTCGTTTTAATGTATAAATAATAATAATTATTATAATAAAATAAATACCATAGACGGAGGGTAAAACTATCATGGAAATCAATCTTTTTGACATTTTCGCGCAATTTTCTCCCACAGAAACCGCTACCAAATGTGAACCGATCACAGCAGGTCTGATCAATCACACATATGCAGTCTACGTTAACAATGAAACAACCCCGAAATATGTTCTTCAGAAGATCAATACCAATATTTTTAAAGATTCTGATGGCTTGATCGAAAACATCAAGGGTGTATGTGAACATGTTCGTGCAAAAGTCATTGCAAACGGCGGTGATGTTCAGCGTGAAGTTCTGACATTGATCCCGACCAAAGACGGTAAAAATTATTTGCATAACGATGAAGTTGGCGCATGGAGACTCTATAATTTCATTACTGATGCAACAGCTCATCAGAGCGCAAGCAAACCCGGTATCCTTGCAAGTGCGGCAGAAGCTTTCGGTACATATCAGAATCTTCTCTCTGACTACCCTGCTGAAACACTTCATGAAACCATTCCGAATTTCCATAACACCGTTTCCAGATATGCAGATTTTATGAAAGCTCTGGAAGCTGACGTTGCAGGCAGAGCTTGCGAATGCGGTTATGAAATCGAAGAAATCAAAAAACATGAACCTCTTGCACACGTTGTTGTTGATGCACTCGCCAATGGTGAAATTCCGCTCCGCGTTACCCATAACGATACCAAACTCAATAACGTCATGATTGATAACAATACAGGCAAAGGTATTTGTGTCATTGACCTTGATACCGTTATGCCCGGTTCTTTGCTTTATGACTTCGGTGACAGCATCCGTTTTGCTGCTTGTAACTCTGCGGAAGATGAAGAAGATCTTTCTAAAGTATATCTCCGCCTTGACCTCTTTGAAGAATACGTTTCCGGCTTCCTCAAAGGTGTTGGCAAAAATATTACCGCAAAAGAAATCGAACTTCTTCCCTTCTCTGCATTCCTTCTCACCTATGAACTTGTTCTCCGTTTCCTCGGTGACTATCTCAATGGTGACGTTTATTTCCAGACTCGTCGTGACAAGCATAACCTTGTTCGCGCACGTGCACAGCTCAAACTCGCGCTTGATATGGAATCCAAGCTCGATGATATGGCTGCGATCGTTAAGAAATATATCTAAATACAGCAAAAGAGAGCCATCGGCTCTCTTTTATTTTATCTCTTGTTCTAAATTTTTGAACTCCTTTGTATCAAAAAACTCGATCAACGTGATACCGAAACCATCGCAAAGCATTTTTAATGTAACAATACCCGGATTTTGACTTTTCCCATATAAAATATTTTTGATCGTCGAAGGTGCGACTGCAGATTCCATTGCCAATTTATGAATGGACATCCGTTTTTCTTCACAAAGCGCAAGTAATCTGTTTTTTACAACTGTATAAGTGTCCATATTTTTACCTCCTTCAATTTTTAGACTAATTATAGCCTTTTTCTCTTGACAAAATGGGCTATATATGATACAATGTGGGCTATAAATAGACTTTGTTGGAGGAAAGCTATGGAAAAAGAAAAATTAAAAAAAGGGATTGATATTTTATATGATATGGAATTGAATAATTATATGATAACAAGAATGATTTCCCAACTCGATTATAAAATATCCAAATTAGGACACAAACAATATTTTGATCCACCAGCAGAACCGAGTGAAACAAGCTATGGAAATGATTGGATTGCTACAATGGGAGGTTTAGGGATGATTTTAGGTGGCATTCTTGGCGGGGTTGTCGGCTGTTCGTCTTCTTCCGGCGTATTTACAAGTTTATGGGAAGGTATCAGTGGATTATTTGTAGGTGGTATTATTGGTATTGTTTTTGGTTTGATTATTGGTGCTATCATCGCTTTTTCGATCAACTCGCAAGAAAATTCAAATCGGCAACAAAAATATGAAGCACAGTATCGTGCCTATGAAAGAGATGTAGAAGCAGATAAATTTCGAGTTAAACAAGAATTACAAAAAAAGGAATTTCTCATCAAAATAAAATATGAATTGTTAGAGCGTCGCAATCTAGCTCAAAAAAAGTTAAACCAATTCTATAACACTATGCATATTGACAAAGATTACCGTAATTTGCTCCCGATAGCTTATATGAGTGATTTTATACGTTTAAATATCGCAACAAAATTAGAAGGTGCTGACGGCTTATATTATTTAGTTAGAAAAGAATTACGCTATGATTTAATGCAATTGACTTTGGAAGATATTTCTCAAAAATTAGACACTATCATTGACAATCAAAGTAAAATATACCGTGCGCCCTGTGATATGAATGACCAAAGCCAACGCTTAATCAGTGCAATCGACAGAAATGCCAATGATAACGCTAAACTGATGGAGGCTACTAAAAATTGTGCCGAGCTTGCCGCTTACAATTCTGGAAGAATTGCACGAGAAGCTGAATATCAAACTTTCTTAATGACAATCAATCATAAATAAAAAGAAAACTCAATATAATAAAAAGGTACTGCAAAAAAGCACGGAAATTCCGTGCTTTTTTCTATAAAAATTTAATGATCTGCAAAATCAAAAACAACTTTTCCTTCTTCATCGAATTTCAGATAAGCATCAAAGGGTTTCCCCGCTTTGCTGATAAAGCCTTTGATTTTGGAAGAACGGCCTGTTTCAAGAAGCATTTGCATATTGACCTTGGAAATAACACGGCGGCAGATGAAGCCATACACGGAAAACGTACAGCCATCCTTATAACCGCTGCAACTGTAACCGTTTTTATAACGGATCACATTTTTCCCGCAAAGCGGGCATTTTCCAACGATATCGCCATAAAAACCGGTATCCTTATCGGTTTCGGGCGGGTCGAGAGGACGGTTGAAAACTTCTGCAATTTCCCGTTCAGCAAGGGCAATGCTTTCAGCAACGGTGATCTTTCCGCGATACACTTTTTTGAGCGCTTTACCCATTTCGCTGGTTTTATATTTATCCATCGAAATTTTCAGACGGATCAGGGATTTGATCAGATATTCCCCATCGGGCAAAATCGAATACGTATCTTTTTTGAGTTCGATGTATCCGCTGTTTTTGGCGTTTTCAATAATCCCTGTTCGTGTTGCTTCCGTACCAAGCTCCAGACCTTCAAAAATTGCGCGATAATCTTCTTCATCGTTATCCGTATCGGCATCGGCAGTATTTTCCGCCGCGGCGGATTGTTCTTCATGGAACGGATTTTTCAGATAATTGTTCAATGTTTCAATGGTATAATGTTTTGGAGGAGAAGTTTCTTTTTCTTTGGGAGAAAAAGAAATGACGATCTCATCACCGACGTTCAGATTGGGTAATATTTTATCCTGTTTGGAAAAATCATCGTATTTTGTCCAACCTTGCTTGATGATGACCGTGCCTTTCAAGGTAAAAGTTTCCAAGCCGCCAACATCGATTTTGATCTCTGTTTTTTCAATGGTACAATCTTCTGAACAGAAAACCGCCACGAATCGACGGAATATTGCGGAATAGACCAGATTTTCCTTATCGGAAAGCGCGTTTTTCGCAGGAATCTTATAAGTCGGAGTCAAAGCGGAGTGCGATTCGATCTTGCTGTCGTCAAAGATCGTCTTTTTATCCTTGAATTTGACAGGATAACCGACCTTACTGACGTTATCCAATATTTTTTTGACTTTATCTTTTTCCGCTGTGGCAAGATATTCGGAGTTGGTACGAGGATAGGTCACGTAACCGCTCTCATAGAGCTTCTGAACGATCTCCAAACTTTCCGCCATCGGCATTTTATATTTTTTACCGAGCATATTCTGAAGCTTGGAAAGTGAATACAATTTGCCGGGCTGGAGCGTATCTTTTTTCTTCTTTTTGTCAACGACAACCGCTTTGACGGCATTGTATTGATCGCAGAGTGCTTGCGCTTTATCCAGTTCGTCTTTATTGAATTTTTTCTTGCTTGTGAGTTCGATCTTTTCGCCCTTGGTTTCTTCTTTGCTCGTGATTCCGTAATAAATTTCGGGGGTGAAATTCTGAATCGTCATATCACGGTCATAGATCGCTTTGACGATCGGAATAATGACGCGACCGATGCGGAGCAATTTCCCTGTTTTCAGAGTTGCGTACCGTGTCAGATTCACACCGTAAAGCCAATCGATATAAGTACGCGCAAATCCTTCATCCGCAAGACTTTGATATTCGTTTTCATCTTTCATATTCGCAAGCGCGGCGGCAACGGTTTCGGGTGTCTGATCGGGAAGCCAAAGACGGAGAAAGGTTTTCGTGATATTTCCTCCCATTGCGTGTTCCACACAAAGACGGATGATGATCTCGCCTTCACGGTCAGCGTCCCCCGCATTGATAATGGCATCAACGTCGGCGCGGTTGCAAAGATTTTTAATGATCTCAAATTGACGTTTTGCACCGCTGTCGATCTGTTTATTTGCATCTTTTTTGATACGGAATTTGAATTTTTCGGGAAAGCACGGCAGATTTTCGATCGTCCAACGCGCATTTTCAGGCGGATTTTCGAGATAATCCTCTATATCACAAAGCGAAAACAGATGTCCGAATGCCCATGTGACGATATAGCCATTACCTTCATAATAACCGTTCAATTTTTGCATAGTTCCGCCAATGCCCGCAATGATATTGCGCGCAAGACTCGGTTTTTCGGCAATAATAAGTTTCATTTGCACCGCCTTTCTTGATTGTTCCCTCCTCAAAAACTTTTATGGAAGGATTCTTTCAATTATATGGGTTGCTCTTGTAAAATATCCATATCATGTTTTGGAAGTTTTCTTTGAATGAGATAGTAAGAGATGAATTGCGCCGCGATCGTGATAATCCATGAAACAGGATACGAGAGGAACAAAATGATCCAATCGTGTGTCATTGCAAAAACAACGGATATCCAGAATACGCGCAATCCACAGATACCGATCACGGAAATCAGCATCGGCACCATCGAACGTCCAAGACCTCGAAGCTGTCCGACGAGAACTTCCATAAAACCGCAAAGGGCATACGTCGAACAAAGCACGACAAGACGCTGATAACCGTAAGCAATGGCTTCGGCATCACCGGGGACGTAGATGGAAAGAAGCTGTTTACCGAAAAGGATTGCCGCGCCGCCAAGCACAAGCGCAACGATGAGTGAGCTAAAGATACAGCAATGCAGAATTTTTCGGGTTCGGTTATATTTGCCCGCTGCATAATTCTGACCGGTAAAGCTCATCGCAGCGTGTTGAAAGGAGTTAAGGGAGGTATAAACAAATCCTTCAATATTGTTTGCCGCGGAAGAACCGCTCGTATACGGTGCCGTTCCGGGTGCGGCATATGTTACGTCAAAGAAATTGACGGAAGATTGCACCATCACGGCAGAAATGCTGAAAAGTGTATTCTGAATACTTGCCGGCAAACCGATACGGAGAATCTCTCCCAGTACTTCCCCATGGATACGCATTTTTCTGATCTCAAAACGGCACATTCCGTCCTGTTTCATCAAGCATATGAGGATCAGAACGGCAGAGAGCATTTGGGAAACGACCGTTGCAATGGCAACACCTGCAACGTCCATATGGAAAATACAAACAAAGATCAGATTGAGAACGACGTTGACAAGACCCGCAAGGGAGAGGAAATAAAAGGGTCGTTTCGTGTCGCCCGTGGAACGCAGAATGGATGCGCCGAAGTTATAGATCGTATTGAACGGCGCGCCGATAAAATAGATCATCAGATAGAGCGTGGATTGATCGAGAATCGCTTCGGAAGTTCCCATCCAGACGAGAAATGTTTTGGAGAAACAAAGCCCGACAGTCATAACGATCAAACCGCAGATAAGTGCGACTGTCATGGACGTATGTACGACTTGTTCGACACTTTTGCGGTTTCCCGTACCGTAACCGCGTGCCACAAGCACGCTGACACCAACGGAAAGACCGATGAAAAAGTTGACGATCAGACTGACGAGCGCATTTGTCGCGCCAACGGCGGCAACCGCCGTTTCACTACCCGAAAAACGACCGATGACGATCAGATCTGCCGCGCTATATAAAAGCTGAAGTACATTTGTCATCGTGAGAACGACTGAAAAACGGATGATCTTACTGAGAAGCGGACCGTTTAGCATATCAATCTCATAGGTTGTACGGCGTTTACGAATATGTAACATAATATCCTCCGAAAGATTTTAAGTTTGAGAAACGAGGTTCTGATCTTCCTTTGGCAATTTGCGTTGAATGATAAAATAACAAAGGAGATGCGCGCCGCTTGTCAGAATCCATGAAACAGGATAGGAAATAAAGAGCATTTCCCACGTATGATATGCGGCAAAGATCGTATTGATCCAGAGGATACGGAACCCGCAGATACCGATGACGGAAACGAGCATCGGAACGAGCGATCTGCCAAGTCCGCGAAGCTGTCCCACGACGACATCCATGATACCGCAAAGCCAATACGTCGCGCAAATGATAAACAGTCTGCGATAACCGTAACCGATGGCTTCCAAGTCATTCGGAATATAAACGCTGAGCAATTGTTTACCAAAGAGCAGGCAAATACCGCCCATCACGGCACCAACGACCGTTACACACATGAGAGAAAGCGTGAGAATACGGCGCATTCTTCTGTATTTCTCTGCTGCGATATTTTGTCCCGTAAAATTGAGGGAAGCCTGATAAAATGCATTCATAGACATATAGACAAATGACTCAATATTGGCAGAGGCCGCGCTTCCGCTTGTATAAGGAGCAATTCCCGATGCGGCGAACACTGTGTCAAAGGAATTGATGGAGGATTGAATGAGGATATTGGAAATGGAAAAGAGTGTACTCTGGATGCTGGCGGGCAAACCGATGCGGATGATCTGCATCAGAACGTCCTTATCGATACGGAGCTTTTTGGGTTCCAGACGGCACATTCCGTCCTGTTTCATCAGACACATAACGATCAAAACGGCAGAAACCCCCTGAGAAATGATCGTTGCAAGCGCAACGCCCGCTACGTCCATATGGAAATAATATACGAAAATGAAATTGAGTACGACGTTGATAAGACCGGCAAGCGTCAGGAAATAGAGCGGACGCTTGGTATCGCCTGTGGCACGGAGAACCGATGCACCGAAATTATAGATCATATTGAAGGGTGCGCCCGCAAAATAGATCATCAGATAGAGCTTTGATTGATCGATGATCGCGGGAGAAGTTCCCATCATTTGCAGAAATGTTCCCGAAAGCAGCATACCGACTGCAAGAACGATGACACCGGAAATGAGGGCGACAGTCATGGACGTATGTACGATATCCTGTGTCGCCTTACGGTTTCCCGTCCCGTAACCGCGCGCCACAAGCACGCTGACACCAACAGAAAGACCGATGAAAAGATTGACAATCAGATTGGTCAGCGACCCTGTCGCACCGACAGCGGCAACGGAAGTTTCACTTCCCGAAAACTGTCCGATAATGATCAGATCCGCCGCATTGTAGAGCAATTGCAGAATATTGGTCAGCATCAAAGACAAAGAGAAACGGATAATTTTTCCCAAAAGAGGTCCGTTAAGCATATCCATCTCATAAGAAGCACGTTTGGGCATACAAATCATAACAATAAATCTCCTTCATGAAATTGTAAGCATTTTTATTATTATAACACATAGAAAAATCAAAATCAAGAAGAATGAAAAAAGATATGTCCGCAAAAATATGAAAAAGCGGCGTGTCGCCGCTGACAGTTGCTCGCCTATCCAAACTTTGCTTGTGTCCGAACAATGCAAAACGGCGAGGTCTGTTTTGATCAATTTCTTATAGAATGAAAAAAATTTTATAAAAAAACACTTGACAAACGGATTCCCTTGTTTTATAATAGGGACATTATAATAAGAAACCAACGAGAAAGAGAAGTAACGTCTTTCCCTTGCTTTCCAGAGAGCCGCAGGCGGTGTGATTGCGGCAAGTGAGCTGACGCGAATGGACTTTCGAGGGCGGACCGAACGATTTTTCAAGTAGGCTCCGACGGGATGTGCTTCCGTTATCACCGGCACCGTGTATGATTGTACGCGAACAGAGCGAGTTCTATTCTCATTTGGGTGGTACCGCGGATTTTCTCTATTTTTGAAATTCGTCCCAAGCAATGTCGTTTGACATTGCTTGGGATTTTTTGTTTTTATCGTTATGCGCAGACGGTACGAACGAATACTATATTATATTTTTTGAAAGAAGGTATTTTCTTATGAAAAAAACGTTTACTCTTATTCTTGCATTCGCGCTGATCCTCTCTTCCCTTTTCGTTTTCGCTTCCTGTGGCAAAGACGGTACGGACAAAACGCTGAAGGTTGGTATCATTCAATATATGAGCCATCCGTCTCTCGATAACTGTTATGAAGGCATCAAAGCCGCTTTGGAAGCATCCGAGCTCGATATCATCATCGACCGTCAGATCGGTTCGGGCAATTCCGCCGAAAACGATACGCTTTCCTTTGCGCGCAACATGGTCGCTTCTGAATATGATCTGATCATTGCCATTGCAACTCCCGCCGCCGTCAATGCCTTCAATGCAACGGACGGTTCGGATATTCCCGTCATCTTCTGCGCGGTCAGCGATCCCGTTGCCGCAGGACTCGTGGATTCTCTTGAAAAACCCGGTGAAGCTTGCACGGGTACTTCCGATATCCTCGACCTTGATGCGCAGGTCGATCTCATTCAGGCAATGCAACCCGACGTGAAAAAGATCGGTGTTATCTATACCGCAAGCGAAACCAATTCCATTTCCAATCTTGCCGTGCTTCGTGAAATTTGTGAAACAAGAGGACTGGAAGTCGTGGCGAAATCCGTACAAAATGCCGCAGACGTTCCCTCCGCGGCGGAAGCGGTTGCCGCAGAGACCGATTGCATCAATAACTTCACGGATAATAATGTCGTATACAATCTGAAATCGGTTCTTGCCGCCGCTGAAAAATACGGAATTGCTGTTTACGGTTCAGAAGTCGAACAGGTTTCAAACGGTTGTCTTGCGGCAGTTTCCATTGATTACGTTGCTCTCGGCAAGACAACGGGTGAAATGGCAATTGACGTTCTGAACGGTGAAGATGCTTCCAAAATGGCAGTCAAGACCATTTCCGATGCGACACCCGTTGTCAATACGGATGTTCTCGAAGCACTCGGTCTGACACTTCCCGAAGCATATGAAAATACTGCCGAAAAAGTAACGACGGCAGAATGATGAAGGATGTTTATATATGTCTGTTTTTTTCAATACTTGTGAAGTTTTTCTGGAATCGGGATTCGTTTTTTCCTTGATCGCAATGGGATATTATCTTTCTTATACGATCCTTGATTTTCCCGATCTCACCGTGGAAGGTACGTTCCTTTCGGGTGCAGTCGTGTACGGTCTGCTTTTGCATCACGGTGTAAGTCCTTGGTTTGCACTTCTTGCGGCATTCCTCGTCGGATTTCTTTTCGGTACGCTGACGGGTGTTCTGAACGTCAAATTAAAGATCCGTCCGCTTCTCTGCGGCATCCTTGTTTCCACGATGCTGATTACGGTCAATCTCGTTGCAGTAACGGCGGGCATCGCGGGAGATTTCAAAGGTGAAACGTCTTCCATGATTACCATCGGTCGTGCAATGGAAACTCTGATGGAAGTTTTCCCCGCAAGTTTGCTTCCCGATAAAGTGAGCGGTATCGGGCTTCGTAATGTAGTCGTTTTCTTTGTGCTTGCCATACTTTTGAAACTCTTGCTTGATCTGTTTCTCAAAACGAAATGCGGACTTTTGCTTCGCGCATCGGGGGACAATGCACAATTTGTTGTCACACAGGCAAAGGATGCGGGCAACAGTAAAATTTTAGGTCTTGCGATCGGCAATGCCTATGCGGCTGTTTCAGGTGCGCTTTATACGGAAATTTCAGGCAGTGTCAATCAAAGTATGGGCATCGGTATGGTCGTGATCGGGCTTGCCTCGCTCATCATCGGACTTTCCGTTTTCTCGCGTGTGCATTTCATGAAAGCAACGACAAAAGTAATCATCGGCGCGATCATTTATCAGGCGTGTCTGACGGTCGCACAAAAGCTCGGTATGCCAAGCGCATATAATAAGCTGATTATGGCTTTCATTTTCACGATCGCCCTGATCTTCAGTGAATACAAAAAGCACGGCAAACACCGCGCAAAACATCGCGAAAGAAAGGAGTCTTCTCATGATTGAGCTTCGCAATATCACAAAAATCTATAATCCGGGCGAGATCACGGAAATGACCCTTTTCCATGATTTTTCGCTCACCGTTGAAGACGGAGAATTTCTTTCGATCGTCGGCTCCAACGGTAGCGGCAAAACGTCAATGCTCAATATCATATGCGGTTCGATTCCGATCGAAAAAGGTGAAATCATCATCAATGGCAAAAACATCGCGGGAACACCCGAATTCCGCCGTTATACCAATATCGGCCGAGTCTATCAGAATCCCTCAATGGGCACCTGTCCGAGCCTTACGATTACAGAAAACATGGCACTTGCGGATAACAAGGGAGGCAAATTCGGTCTTTCGATGGGAGTCAATAAAAAAAGGATCGCGTATTACCGCGAAATGCTCTCCACGCTCGGACTTGGACTGGAAGATAAAATGGATATCCGCGCAGGCTCTCTTTCTGGCGGTCAACGTCAAGCGATGGCACTTCTGATGACGACGATGACACCGATCGATTTCCTGATCCTTGACGAACATACCGCCGCACTTGACCCCAAGACTGCCGAACTAATCATGCAGCTAACGGATAAGATCGTTCGTGAAAAGAAGATCACTGCCATGATGGTCACGCACAATCTCCGCTATGCCGTCGAATACGGCAACCGTGTTATTATGATGCACGGCGGCAATGTCGTTTTCGACCGCAAAGGCACAGAAAAAGCCGCGACTTCCGTTCAGGATTTACTCGGGCTTTTCAACGAGATCAGCATTGAATGCGGAAACTGAATTTTGACTGCCGCGTAGTTGGGACTGCCGTCCCAAACCCTGCTTCAAGGCGAACTTTTAAAAAAGTTCCCTTGAAAATCCAACAAAACTTTTCATTGTATAAAATATGAAGCACTTATGAGGAAATATCATAAGTGCTTTTATTTTAGTATATCATATTAGGATAGTGTGTTTTCAAAGTATTATATATTTGTTCTTGCATAACAAGCACAGCATTTTTTACTTTATGGAGATATTCCGCTTTGGTGAGATTTTCCCGCTCAAACGCAGTCATATGTGTATATAGTATTCCTCTTGAAGAATTGACGATTAAGCCAAGACCGTCTTGACAAAAACAAGGCACAATATCTTCCGCGCATCCGCCCTGTGCGCCATAACCAGGAACAAGGAAATAATTTTTTGGCATGAATTGCCGCAATTTTTTTGCCTCGGCAGGATATGTTGCGCCAACTACAGCACCGATAGCAGAATATCCCCGCTCACCCATATGTTTTTCCGCCTGCTCGGCAAGATATTTTGCGATATTTTGGCTCACTGTCAATCCATTTTCGCATACTACGTCTTGAATCTCACCCGAGCTGATATTCGAGGTTTTGACTAAAACGAAAATACCTTTTTGATTTTGAACACATATATCGATAAAGGGCTTCAAGCTTTCACTTCCCAAAAACGGCGTTACGGTTAAAAAATCCGCATCGATAGACGGCGCATAGCTTTCATCTAAAAGTTCCACCTTGCCGAGATGCCCATCCGCATAAGCCTTTGCCGTATTTCCGATATCGTTTCTTTTGGCATCCTCAATAACGACAAGTCCTTTGGATTTGGCATAGGAAACCGTTTTTTCAAAAGCCGCAACACCGCAAGAACCGTATTTTTCATAAAAAGCCATTTGCGGTTTCACGGCAGGAACAAGATCTGCGACTGTATCGATAATATCACGGTTAAATTCATATATCACGTTTGCGACAGCTTGAAACGGATTTTCTGCACTCTCTTTTTTATAACAAGCGGGGATTTTCGAAAGATCGGGATCAAGTCCCACAACCGTCGGATTTTTGGTTCTGATCGTATTTTCGATCAATTTATCAACAATATTCATAATTTACACTCCTTGGTATTGCGTCATGTATGCTTTCATTTTTTCCAAAGCGTTCTTTTCGGAAATCACGCCTTTTTCTAAAGCGTGAATAATATCCTCTGCATCAACGATAGAATGAATCCGAACACCATAATGCTGTTCGATCTCGTGCTTCGCAGAAAAATGCGAATGCTGCGATTGCTCTTTTCGATCAACACATACAATAATATTGGAAGGATATTTCCCCGTTTTTGTTTTGATCTGCTCTAACGCAGAACGCAAGGTTCTTCCCGAAGTGAAAGTGTCCGTAATCAGCGTCATATCTTTTTCAGAAGATAAATCCTGTTTGAAGTCATAATTGATACAATATTCAGATTCCAAACCATATTTGCCGAATAAAGTCATGCTTGCCGCAATCACAAGCGGCGTTTCCCTGTCATTGATTCCGACAAGGCAATTCGTTTCGATTCCATGCTCACGAATACATTCTGCATAAAATTCTCCGAGCTTTGCCATCTGGCTTCCCAAGCGATAATACCCACTGTGAATCAAATACGGAGATGTTCTTCCACTTTTGAGTCTGAATTCACCAAAACGAAGCATTCCGTTATCCAGCATAAACCGAATAAAGCGCTCCTTATAATTTAAGGCATCCAATCGATAGCTAAATAGCTCATCCATCGTAATGCCGAAATATCGCGCGATGAGCGGAAGCATTGAAATATCCGGAACAGACAAATGATTTTCCCATTTGCTTACCGATTGAGCAGAAACGGACAAAGCCTCCGATAATTCTGCTTGTGTGATATTTTTGTTCTTTCGTAAAGAACGTATTTTTTCTCCGATCAGCATGATACCCCTCCCTTTCTTTGATGCGTTTATTATATCATATTTTTGTAAACGATTGCAATATAGGCATCGGCGAGTTTTTCTCAACCATTTGGATATATTAAAAAGCACTTATGAGGATTTTTCATAAGTGCTTTTTTCTGTCCGCTAATTCAGTTCTTTTTCGATCGTAACGCGGATATGTTCATAGGTTTTTGGGATATTCTGAAGCTCGCCGTTTTCCATCATTGCCGTCATACCGTAAAGAATGGCTTTGATGGCATACACGGTGCGTTCCGTTTCATCGGTATCATCTCCATTGGAAGCACAATATGTACGGATGAGAGCCTCCACGGACGTTGATTTTTCCGCGCCTTCCAATTCTTTTTCGGAAGCCAAAAGCACGGAGCGGTAATTGGGATTGGCAACCCAGAAGCGAACATAAGCGATACAGACTTCCACAAGCTGTTTACGGATATCACCTGTAAAAAGCGTTAATATCTGGTCGCGCAAAAGTGACCATTGGCGGTTGATATATCGAATAATTTCCAGAATGAAATCTTCCTTATTTTTAAAATGTTTATACGGTGCTGCACAGGAAATATTACAAGCAGTAGCCACACGGCGCAAGGAAAAATTATGAATACCGTATTGACTAATTTCGTCCGCCCCTGCAATAATCAGTTTATCTCTCAGCGTATCGGAAAAATATTCGTCTTCCATGATGGAAAATCCTCCGTTTTGTTTGATAGTATATTTATTATTGCATATTTTTTCATAAAAAGCAATCTTTTTTGATAATTTCTATTGACATTTTTTATAAATTGCGTTATAATACACACCACAAGTTAACAATGTTAACCAATCGTTTTTTATCGGAAAGGAACTTCTCATGGTATCTGAAAAAATGAAAGCGCTCGGCGTGAAAAAATCTGTCATTCGTGAAATTTTTGAATATGCAAAGGTACGCAAAGCCGAGATCGGTGCGGAAAATGTTTTTGATTATAGCATCGGCAATCCCAGCGTTCCCTCTCCCGATATCGTAAAAGAAACCTTGACGACACTTCTGACGGAAAAAGATCCCGCATGGCTTCACGGTTATACTTCGGCGCAAGGTGACGCAGGTGTACGCAAAGCCATTGCCAATTATCTGAACGAGACCTACGGCGCGGGTGTTTCCGAAAATCTCATTTACTTGACTGTCGGTGCTGCAGCAGCACTCACCATTTCCCTGAATGCCGTTCTTGCAGACGGTGCAAACGAAGAAGTGATCGTTTTCGCGCCGTTCTTCCCCGAATATAAAGTATTTATTGAAAAAGCAGGCGGTAAACTTGTGACCGTTCCTTGCAAAGAACCCGATTTCCAAATCGATTTTGATGCTTTTGCAAAAGCACTTTCTCCCAAAACGAAAGCGGTCATCATCAATTCTCCGAATAATCCCACAGGCGTGGTTTTATCGGAAGAAACCATTCGAAAATTGAGTGAAATTCTGGCGGAAGCGGAAAAGACATACGGACATCCCATCTATCTCATTGCAGACGAGCCTTATAGAGAACTTGTTTACGGCGATATTGAAGTTCCGTATCTCACGAAATTTTATAACGATACCATCGTTTGTTATTCCTTCAGCAAATCGCTTTCTCTCCCCGGCGAGAGAATCGGTTACGTTCTCGTTTCTCCGAAAGCGGAAGATGCAAACAGCGTTTATGCAGCTATCTTAGGTGCGGGACGCGCGCTCGGGTTCGTATGTGCGCCCAGTCTTTTCCAATATTTGATTCCCTCTTGCCTTGGCAAGACCTCGGATATTTCCGTCTATGAAACGAACAGAAATCTTCTCTATCAGAATCTTACGAATTACGGCTACACCTGCGCAAGCCCCGATGGTGCTTTTTATCTCTTTGTGAAAGCCTTGGAGGAAGATGCTTACGCATTCTGTGAAAGAGCCAAACAATATGAACTGCTTCTCGTTCCGAGCGATGATTTCGGTTTTCCCGGATACGTTCGTATCGCTTATTGTGTAACGACGGAGCAGATCAAGCGTTCGCTTCCCGCTTTTGAAGCGCTCGCAACTTCTTATAAACAACATTGAAAGGACTTTCCTTATAATATTATGGATAAACTTACACAAGCAAGAGAGATCATCAGCAGTGTCGATAAAGAGATCGCCGCGCTTTTTGAAAAAAGAATGAATGCCGTCCGTCTTGTTTCCGAATATAAGATCGAACATGGACTTCCCATCTATGACGGCGCGCGTGAAACTGCACTCATCGAAAAAAATTCCGCTTTGATTGAAAATGATGAACTTCGTCCGTATTACGTTGATTTCCTCCGCAATACGATGCGAGTTTCCCGCAGTTTCCAAGGCAAACTGTCCGAAGGTATGCGCGTTGCGTTTTCGGGTGTGGAAGGTGCGTTTGCATCCATTGCCGCGGGCAAAATTTTCACAAAATGCGTCCGTGTGCCCTTCCCGGATTTCAAATCCGCTTATAATGCCGTCATTGAAGGCGATTGCGATTGCGCCGTTCTTCCGATCGAAAACAGCACGGCGGGCGAGGTCGGACAGGTCATGGATATGATGTTTTCGGGTCCTTTGTTTGTCAGCGGCATCTACGATCTTTCCGTGATCCATAATCTGATGGCGGTTCCCGGAACAAATATTGCGGACATCAAGGAAGTTATCAGTCATCCGCAGGCACTCGCGCAATGTGCGCATTATATCCGCGACCACGGTTTTTCGCAGAAAGAATTTGAAAATACAGCACGCGCAGCCAAATTTGTCGCGGAACAGAATTCTCCTCATCTCGCCGCCATCGCAAGTGATGAAACGGCAAAGCTTTACGGTCTTGAGATCCTTGAAAAAGGAATCAACGAACGCAACGTGAACACCACCCGTTTTGCCGTTCTGACAAGATCGATCACTCACGATAACACCCCCTCGGATAAACATTCCATTCTGATGTTCACCGTCCGCAACGAAGCGGGCTCTCTTGCGAAAGCGGTCAGCATCATTGGTGAATACGGTTACAATATGAGATGTCTGAGAAGCCGTCCGATGAAAGAGCTTCTCTGGCAGTATTATTTCTATGTGGAAGCGGAAGGCAATCTTGACTGTGAAACAGGTGAAAAAATGCTCTCCGAACTGCAAACCTGTTGCGATAGACTTCGTATGCTCGGCAGCTTCCGCTATCCCGCACAGCTCAATTGATAAGAGGAGAAGCTTATGACACTTTCCATGAATCTCGGAGCGAACAGCTACGATATCATCATTGAACACGGTGCGCTCAAAAAAGCCGCCGAATATCTGAATTTAAACAGAAAAATCCTTGTTGTGACGGATGACGGTGTGCCGACAGAATATGCGGATGCCATTGCCGCGCAGTGCAAAACAGCCGTCAAGGTCGTTGTGGCGCAAGGCGAGGACAGCAAGGGCTTTCCCACTTTTGAAAGACTTTGCAAAACGATGCTTGAAAATGGTTTCACCCGCACGGATGCCGTTGTTGCTGTCGGCGGCGGTGTTGTCGGTGACCTCTCGGGCTTTGCTGCGGCATCGTTTATGAGAGGCATTGATTTTTATAATATTCCCACAACGCTTCTTTCCGAAGTGGATTCCTCCATCGGCGGTAAGACTGCGATCAATCTCGGTGGTGTGAAAAATATCATCGGCGCTTTCCATCAACCGAAGCGTGTTCTCATCGACCCTGACGTTCTGAAAACACTCCCTCCCCGCCAGATCGCAAACGGTCTTGCCGAAGCCATCAAAATGGCGGCAACCTTTGACGCAGAGCTTTTCCACTTTATCGAAACAGAAGACGTGATGGAAAATCTGGATACGATCATCGAACGCTCACTTGCGATCAAGAAAATGGTCGTGGAATGTGATGAAAAAGAATCTGGACTCCGCCGTGTGCTGAATTTCGGTCACACCATCGGACACGGCATTGAAAGTTATGAAGATCTCCACGGACTTTATCACGGCGAATGCATCGCACTCGGCATGATTCCGATGTGTAAGGGTGAGGTCAGAGAAAGAATCATTGCCGTGCTGAAAAAAGTCGGACTTCCCACAGAGCTTGATTTTGACCCAGACCGCGTTTTTGAAGCGGTCACACACGATAAAAAAGCAGACGGCGATCAGATCCATGTCATCTATGCACCCGAGATCGGCAAATATGAGATGAAAAAAGTTTCTCTTGCCGATTTTCATCAGACCATCAAGGAGGCTTTCGCAAAATGAAAAATACCTTTGGTGAAAGCATTGCGGTAACGCTTTTCGGTGAAAGCCACGGCAACGCCATCGGCGCGATTCTTGACGGTATGGCTCCCGGCATTGCCGTTAACGAAGATTTTATCGCGCATCAGATGGATCTGCGCCGTTCCGTTTCTTCCCTTTCTACAGCGAGAAAAGAGATAGATAAAGTCATTATCCTGAGTGGTATCAAAGACGGTATCACGACGGGTACGCCGATTGCGCTCATGATTCAGAACGGCGATACGCACAGCAAGGATTATGAAGCTTTGAAAACCGTCGCAAGACCCGGTCACGCGGATTATTCCGCTTATTGCAAGTATCACGGCTTTTCCGATACGCGCGGCGGCGGTCATTTTTCGGGACGCATCACGGCGGGACTTGTCGCGGCGGGTGCGGTTGCGATCACGGCACTCAACAATATCGGCATCCATATCGGCACGCATATCGCAAGATGTGCGGGCATTGTCGACAGAAATTTTGAAAATTACGAAGAAGACATCAAAAATCTTTCCGATATGCCCTTTGCCGTTCTTGACGATGAGGCGGCAGACAAGATGAAAGCGGAAATTGAAAAAGCGAAAGCTGAGGGTGATAGTGTCGGCGGTGTGCTGGAAACCGCTGTCACAGGATTTCCCGCAGGCGTTGGCGAGCCTTGGTTCGATACCTTGGAAAGCGTACTTTCGCATGGACTTTTTGCGATTCCCGCGGTCAAAGGCGTGGAATTTGGCGAAGGCTTTGCCCTTGCGGATATGCGCGGCAGCGAAGCAAACGACGCTTATCGCATGGTCGGTAATGCAATTATGACAGAAACCAATCATAACGGTGGTATTTTAGGCGGTATTTCTAATGGCATGCCCATTCTTTTCCGTACCGCTATCAAACCGACACCTTCGATTTATAAAGCACAAAATACCGTCGATTTTTCTAAAAATGAAAATACAGAGCTTATCATTCACGGCAGACACGACCCCGCAATCGTTCATCGCGCGCGTGTTGTTGTGGACAGTATGACGGCACTGATTCTCTGTGATATGCTCGCGCTCCGTTTCGGTACGGATTTTCTGAAAAACGGAGGCACAAAATGAAATACGGACTCATCGGCGAGCATCTTCCGCATAGTTTCTCCAAGGAAATTCATGCGAAGATCGCCCCCTATACATACGAATTGCATGAACTCGAAAAACACGAGCTTGACGGCTTCATGAAGGCGAAAGATTTCATCGCGATCAACGTCACGATTCCTTATAAAAAGGGTGTCATTCCCTATCTCGATGAAATTGATGAAAACGCAAAAAAGATCGGTGCAGTCAATACGATTGTGAATCAAAACGGTAAGCTTTACGGCTATAACACCGACTTTTTCGGTATGCGCGCCCTCATTTTTAAGCTCGGACTTGATTTCTCGGGCAAAAAAGTGATGATCCTCGGCACAGGCGGCACGTCCAATACGGCAATTGCCGTTTCGGAATCGCTCGGTGCAAAAGAAATTCTCGTTGTCGGCAGAACGGCGAAAAACGGCGTGATCGCCTACGACGATGCCTATGCCAATCACACTGATACCGATTTTATCATCAATACGACCCCTTGCGGCATGTTTCCCTACCCCGATGGCAACGAAACGATATCGGGAACACCGATCGACCTCGATGCTTTTCCGAATGTGAAGGGTGTGGTCGATGCGGTCTATAATCCGCTTCGCACCAATCTCATTATGAACGCCATCGAAAAAGGCATTCCTGCGGAGGGCGGTCTGTATATGCTCGTGGCACAAGCCGTCGTTGCCGCAGAAAAATTTATGGACACTGCACTCGACGCTTCGCTGACGGATAAAATTTTTGCCGAAATTGAATCCTCCAAAGAAAACATCGTCCTTTCGGGTATGCCCGGAAGCGGAAAAAGCACCGTCGGCAAAATTCTCGCAGCAAGCTTGAATCGCAAATTCATCGATACCGATGCAGAAATCGTGAAAAAAGCGGGAAAAGAAATCACGGAGATTTTTGCGGAGGTCGGTAACGATGGTTTTCGCAAATTAGAAGCGGAAGTCGTTGCGGAAGTTTCTTCCGAAAACAGCGGTGCCGTCATTGCAACGGGCGGTGGCGCGATCCTTCGTGACGATAACGTGCGCGCGCTGAAACGAAACGGCAGAATCTATTTTTTAAATCGTCCCATCGAAAACATCATCCCCACATCCGACAGACCGCTGGCACTTAACCGCGCAGCACTCGAATCGAGATTCCGCGAACGCTACGGCAGATATCTTGCGACCTGTGATATGGAGGTCAAAACGGTGGAATCTGCAGAGGATGTGGCAAATATGATAAAGGAGGATTTCCTCAAATGAAAATCATGGTCATCAACGGACCGAACCTCAATATGCTCGGCATCCGCGAGCCTACTCACTACGGCAAGGAAACCTATGCGGATCTTCTGAAAAAGATCGAAAAACACGCGGAAGAAAAAGGAATCTCCATTGAATTTCGTCAATCCAATCATGAAGGCGATCTTGTGGATTATATCCAATCTACCTATCAGAATTTTGACGGAATCGTCATCAATCCGGGCGCATATACCCATACGAGCATCGCTATTTTAGATGCTGTCAAGGCGGTTGGCGTTCCGACCTGTGAAGTACATATTTCCGATGTCAACGCAAGAGAAGATTTCCGCAAAATAAGCTATATCAGAGCCGCTTGTGTGCTTACGGTTTCGGGACACGGAACAGACGGTTATCTCGAAGCGATTGACTATCTCATAGAATTAAAAGGAAAATAAGCATATATGAAAGTAACATTTACCCCTTCGCATCTCTTCGGTACGATCAAAGCACCGCCCTCCAAAAGTATGGCGCACCGTATGCTGATCTGCGGCGGTCTTGCCCATGCGGGAACGAGCAAGATCGAAGGAATTTCCACGTCCGATGACGTAAAAGCAACCTTGCGTTGTCTGCAAACGCTCGGCGCGGAATATGAAAAAAACGGTGAAACCGTAATCATCGGTGGTACAGATGTTCGCAAAAGCGATCCTAAAGACGCTTTGGATTGCCATGAAAGCGGCAGTACGCTCCGATTTTTCCTCCCGCTTTGTCTTTTGAGCGGAAATGAAGCATCTCTCAAAGGGACGCAAAGGCTTCTTTCCCGTCCGCTCAGCGTATATGAAAATATTTGCAAGGAACAGAATATTGCTTATATGCAAACGACGGATTCCGTATCCGTCAAAGGCAAGATTTCTGCAGGAGAATATAAGATTCCCGGCAATATCAGCAGCCAATTCATCAGCGGCTTGCTTTTCGCACTCCCTCTTTGTGAAAAAGACAGCACCATCAACATCATTCCGCCCATTGAAAGCCGTTCTTATCTGGAGCTTACGATCGAAGCACTTGCCGCATTCGGTGTCAAGGTCGAATGGAAAGATGAGAGAACGCTTTTCATCAAGGGAAATCAGGTCTATCATCCGACGGATGTTTCCGTTGAGGGTGACTATTCCAATGCGGCATTCTTTGCTGCGCTGGGGCTCTTCGGTCATGACGTTTCTGTGACGGGACTTTCCGAAACAAGCCGACAGGGTGATAAAGCCTATATCAAATGTTTTGAACAACTTGCCAAAGGCACACCGACGATTCATATTGGTGATTGCCCCGACCTTGGACCGATCCTGATGGCAGTTGCAGCGGCAAAAAACGGCGCGGTCTTTACAGGCACAAAACGCTTGAAGATCAAAGAAAGCGATCGTGGTACGGCAATGGCAAAAGAACTTGCGAAATTCGGCGTATCCGTTACCGTTCATGAAGATTCCATCGTGGTTTATCCGATGAATTTCCATGCACCGACAGAAACGCTTTACAGTCATAACGATCACCGTATCGTCATGGCACTCTCCACTCTGCTCTGTCTGACAGGCGGCACGATCGACGGTGCGGAAGCCGTCAGAAAAAGCTTGCCCGAATATTTTGATCTGATGAAATCCATTGGCGCAGATTTCGTATCGGAAGGAGGATTTTAATTTATGAAATTATCCAAAGATCATAAAATTCTCATCGTTGGTCTCGGTCTTCTCGGCGGTAGCTATGCGAAAGCTCTTACCAAACAAGGCTTTTACGTCACAGCGATCACCAGAAGCCAAAGCTCCATCGATTATGCCATGTCCGAGAAGATCATCGCGAAAGGTTCCGCTTTTGTGGATGAAGCACTCGTAAAGGAGGCGGATATCGTCGTATTCGCGCTGTATCCTCACATTTTCATCGACTGGATTCGTGAAAATCAGAAGCTTTTCAAATCGGGCGCAATCATCACGGACGTAACGGGTGTCAAAGAAAGCATCGTCGGCACGATTCAAGGAATGCTCCGCTCCGACGTGGAATTCATCGCGGCGCATCCGATGGCGGGGCGTGAAGTTTACGGTGTACAGAACAGCGATGACCGTATCTTCAAAGGCGCAAACTATGTTGTGACACCCTCCGCAAAAAATACGCCCGATGCGATCGAGCTTTGCCGTGACCTCGGCGCAACTCTTGGTTTTGCCAAAGTTTCCGAGCTTTCTCCCGAAGAGCATGATAAGATCATCGCGTTTGTATCGCAATTGACACACTGCATCGCAATTTCGCTGATGACCTGTCAGACGACGGAACGTCTGGAAGATTACACGGGTGACTCTTTCCGCGACCTTACGAGAATCGCAAGACTCAACGAAGATATGTGGACAGAACTTTTCCTCATCAACAGAGATGCGCTCTTGCATCAGCTCACGCTTTTTGAAGGCGAACTGAATCACTTGCGTTCCATGCTGGAAACGAAAGACGTGGACGGCTTGAAAGAAATGATGCGTTATTCCACGGCAAGACGCGCGCTTTTTGATAAAAAAATTTAAGCGGGTAACACCCGCCGGTAATTCTCGCCTATCTGAAATTTTTCCGCATCCAACTGCGGTCAAACGGCGAGGTCGATTCCCTGCATTTTCTATAATACAAAAAAAGCGGCGTGTCGCCGCTGACAGTTGCTCGCCTATCTGAAATTTTTCCGCATCGGAATGAAGCAAAACGGCGAGGTCGATTCCCTGCAATTTTCTATAATACAAAAAAAGGATGGTAAATTATTATGAATATGAACTTTATCGGCAAACTCCCGATTCCTCAGGAGATCAAAGCACAGTACCCCGTAACCCCCGAGCTCGAAGCGATCAAAGCGGCTCGTGACGAAGAAATCAAAAATGTTTTCACAGGCGATTCCAATAAATTTATTCTTGTTATCGGTCCCTGCTCTGCAGATAACCCCGACAGCGTACTTGATTATATCTCCAGACTCCGTGTCGTTCAGGACAGAGTCAAGGATCGTATCGTCATCATTCCCCGTATCTACACAGGTAAGCCCCGTACCACAGGTGACGGCTACAAAGGTCTGATCCATCAGCCGAACCCCAATGAAAAGCCCGACCTGATCAAAGGCATCATTGCAATTCGTGAACTTCATATGCGCGCACTCAGCGAAACAGGCTTCACTTGCGCAGACGAAATGCTCTACCCCGATAATCACCGTTATCTCAACGACCTTATCGGTTACGTTGCAGTCGGTGCACGTTCCGTTGAAAATCAGGAACACCGTCTGACAGCCAGCGGTCTGAATGTCCCCGTCGGTATGAAGAACCCCACCTCCGGTGACATCTCCGTCATGATGAACTCCATTACAGCCGCACAACACGCTCACGCATTCATCTATCGCGGTTGGGAAGTTGAAAGCACAGGTAACCCCTTGGCTCATGCAATCCTCCGCGGTTACGTTGACGAAAAAGGTCATTCCTTCCCGAACTATCACTACGAAGATCTTCTCGGTCTTTCCGAAGCATACGCAGCAAAGAATCTTCAGAACCCCGCCGTTATCGTTGACACTAACCATGCAAACTCCGGCAAGAAATATCTCGAACAGATTCGTATTGCCAAGGACGTTCTTCATAGCTGCCGTCAGAATGCCGATATCAACAAGCTTGTCAAAGGCTTCATGATCGAAAGCTATATCGAAGACGGCGCACAGAAGATCGGTGACGGTGTATACGGCAAATCCATCACAGACCCTTGTCTCGGCTGGGAAAAGACCGAACGCCTCATCTACGATATCGCAGATCTCCGCGCTTGATCCACCTTTTCTTTACGAAAAGAATAAGGTCACCGCATTGTTGTCAACAATGCGGTGAGCCAAAAGAAACGCTCTGTGGTGACTCTCTTGATTTTGTAAAGATTGGTATAAATGCTGAAAAGCCTGTTCTTCGGAACAGGTTTTTTATAGGAAATTGCTCAAAATCGACCTCGCCGTTTTGCCGTATTTGGGTGCGGTAAAGTGATAAAAAGGCGAGACATCGGAAGCGGGCACTGCCCGCTTTTTTGTATAAAAGTTATACTTCATCATACACAATACATTGACTTTTTGTGTGATATATGGTAGAATATAGATGTTAATGTTTTATATATAAGGAGAAGTATCATGAAACAAACGATCTTGAAACTGTGTTGTTTTATCATGGCAGCAACGGTATTGCTAACAAGCTGTAATAACACACCGTCGGAAACCTCGGCAAGCAGCAGCACGGAATCCACATCTGTCACAACGGATACAAAAGACACGACGGGAACAACGGAAACCACGTCCACTTCGGATTCTCAGACAACTGAAACCACCTCGGACACACAGACGACTACGACAGAAACCACAACCAAAGAAGAAATCCCTCCCGTAAAACCTGCAGAATATACGGATTTCACGATCACGGAAGAAGAACTTTACGATAAGATCATGGGCGGTTGGCTCGGACAGATGATCGGTGTTGCATGGACGGCAAGCACAGAGTTCGGCACACGCGGCACGATCCGTCCCGCAAGTCAGTTCCCCACTTGGAAACCCGAAATGATCTCCAACGCATACGAACAGGATGACGTTTACGTTGAAGTTCCTTTTATCGATGCAATGAATGAAAACGGTGCGTTCTGTGATCCCATCTATATGGGTGAAAAATTCACGGATTCCCTTTTCAATCTCTGGCACGCAAACGCGGCGGCAAGAAACAATCTGCGCGCAGGCTATTCATGGTATGATGCGGGTCATTATCTGATCAACGATCATGCGGATGACCTTGACTGGCAGATCGAATGTGACTTCCTCGGTTCCATGTATCCGGGTCTTGTCAACGAAGCTGCGGAACGTGCATTTGAGATCGGTCATATGATCTGTTACGGTGACGGTGTTTACGGCGGTGTATTCGTAACTGCGATGCACGCGGCGGCATATACGGCAGATTCCATTGAAGATATCGTTGAAGCAGGTATTGCTGTAATTCCCGAAGGAACAAAATTCAGAGCCGTTATGGATAGCGTTATGAAAGCGTATCAAGACGGCAAGACATGGGAAGAAGCATGGCAGATCGTTGAAGATCTGTGCGGCAGAACGGATAAATGTATCGAATACCGTGAAGGTACGTTCGCTCAGCTCAGCAATATCGATGCGAAATTGAATGCATCCTATATCATTATCGGTTTGCTTTGGGGCGAAGGTGATTTTGCAAAAACCGTTGAAATCTCTTGCCGTTGCGGTCAGGATAGTGACTGTAATCCCTCGAGTGCGGCATCCATTCTTGGTAATTTCCTCGGTGCATCCGGCATTGAAGAAATTTATAAGAGCGCGGTCAATTATGACAGCAAATATTTTGATTCCACACAGTATACCTTGAATGATATCGCGGAACTCAATCTGAAGCTGACAAAAGAAGTCATCACAGCTTACGGCGCGACCGAAAGCAATGGCACATGGACAGCAAAAGAAAATAAATCGCTCACCCCTGTTGCTTTTGAACAGTGGGCAGACGATTTCGGCGCGGATGTCATCGTTAAATTGCTTCCCGAAGGCGCAGTTCAGGTCGTTGCAGGCTCAACAGGTACGGAAAAATTGAAATCCGTTGAAATCGATATGGGTGACGGCTTCACCATGTATACAGGCGGTCTGTACCATTATCAAAAAACGGGTACATATACTCTGAAATACACCTTTGTCAGCGAAGAAGGCACAATAGTCAAAGGTGAAAAGACGATCAAGATCGAAGCGGTTCCCACAGGTAAGGGCATCACTTCCGACGGTGAGCAAACGCTTGTATTTGACGGTGTCATTCCTTATTACGGCAGTTCCACTTGTCTGCATGAACAGTATGAACTGAAACCCGCTTCGGAAGGCGCAGACGTATGGGCAGGTATTCAATTCGACGGCAAATTTGCGATCAACGGTTTGAAATTCGTTGAAGGCAAACACAATAAAAAAGGCGGTTGGTTCACAGAAACACCCAAAGTGGAAGTTCTGATCGACGGCACATGGACAGCGATCGCAACCACCATCAATCCCGTATATCCCGGAAATTCCGTGGATGAACAGGGCGATCCTTTCCAGCAATACCGTTTCACCTTTGATGAGGTCGTATGCGAAGGCATCCGTATCATCGGCACAGCGGGCGGCACAGATCCTTACGTCAGCATCGGTGAATTGACACCTCGTTATAACGATGTATCTGTTGTTACAGAATTTGAAAATGCTGATCTTCCCATCGTTCTCACCAATCAGGCAGGTCCCACGGGAAGTGGTTCCAAAACACTTGCCATTGTTTATGACGGTGTGATCGATAACAAGACCTATGATACGTATGATGCGAAAGTGATTGACGATCAGGAATTTTTCGGCTATCAGTTCAGAGAAACGAGAAAGATCAGCCAGATCGTCTATACGGAAGGTTTGCATTATACCGACGGCGGTTGGTTCAAAAATGGAGAAATTGCCGTTGAAATTCTTGTGAACGGCGAATGGAAAACGGTTGAAGCTTCCGTTTCTCCTGCGTATCCGAACGGTGATTCACAGGCATCCTTCGGTACTTCCTTTGAAACGTATATGTTTACTTTGAAAGAAGCTACTGATTGTGACGGTTTCCGTATCGTCGGCAAAGGCGGCGGTAACGGTGATTTCATTGGCATCAACGAGCTTTCCGTACAATAAACTTTTTTGAAAAATATGCGTGAAATGATTGCATTTTTTGATGAAATATGTTAGAATATCAAAGAAAAAAACAGGAAAGGAGTTTTCAGCATGGCAAAAAAATCAAATTCCGAGCTTTTTTCTTCTCTTTTGTATATCATTATCGGTGTTCTTCTGATCGTATTCCGTTCTCAGACATTGGGCTGGGCAATGACGATCATGGGCGCGCTCTTCGTGCTTTCCGGTATTCTTGACCTTGTCAGAACGAATTGGGCAGGCGGCGCAGTCAGCTTAATCATCGGTATTGCGATTCTCGTACTCGGTTGGACAGCAACGAAGATCGTTCTTCTTGTTCTCGGTATCCTGATTGCAATCAAAGGTATCATCGCAGTCGTTTCCGTACTTACAAAAAGCAGAAAAAATATTCTCGAGATCATTTTCCCGATCATCTCGATCGTCATCGGTCTGATGCTCGCATTCGGTAACGGTCTTGACGTTCTGATCGTGATCGCAGGTGTTCTTCTGACAGCAGACGGTATCCTCGGTCTGATTGGTTCCCTTATCAAAAAGTAATTTTATAATCAAAAACACCGCAGATTTCCAAAGTCTGCGGTGTTTTTCTGTGTGTCGAATATATGATTTCAAAGGACGGATTTCCTTTTCTTTATGGCAATACGACCTTCACCGCCGCCCGAACGATTGAGCAATGGCGCGTGTTTTTCGATCTTTTGCCGTTCATGCTCACGCCGTGTCACAGATGAAGAACGACCGTCGGCGACCTGATATTCAAACGTACTGTTTTCACCCTCACCGCACGGAAGTTTTCCCGATCGGATATGTTCATTCATACGTCTTTTCAGATTATTGGTTTCACCGATATACATGATCTTGCCATCTGCATTACGGATACGGTATTCACCTTGTTTGGAAGGCGGTTCTATGCCTTCTTTGGTTGTCGGATTGTATTTATGAGGTCTTCCTTTTTTATAAACAGACATTAGGCACCCCTCCTTTTCGGAAAGTAATGTTTTTTGCTATGAAATCATCGTTTCATCATATGCAATCCAAAAGAGTTTTGCTTCTCTCGGAGTATTGAAAACAACAGAAAATTCTCCGTCTTTGATAATTATTTTTTCGCCCGTATCTTCATCAGTCAAAATCAAAGATTTGGCAAACGGAATGGAAAGCGTCAGCCTATCCGCTTCCGTTCTTTCCTGACGGAACGCAAGGAGTACACCTTTTTGTGTTTCGGGATCAACAAAAGTGTACGCGGTAAAGCCGTCGTTCTCTTTTTCGGTATGCCACGGAGTCAGAACGTAAAAATCTTTTAGAAGATAAGGATTTACCTTTTTCCATTCACGAAGTCCGAAACGGAGGATATCAAAATTTTGTGTTTCATCAAAGATAAAACGGGAATCCACATTGAGAATCGGCAAATAAGAAGCACGCCACGTATAAACGTCACTGATACCGTCAATGGCAAGCTGTTCGGCTTTTTCCTTGGTATTTGCGCCGCAGAAAGGAATCCATTGATTGAAAGAGGTTGTCATGGAAAGTCGGAGCGCGATGCTGGTGCGGTCTGAATCGGAACGAAGAATTGGCACACCGCGGCGCATAGATTCAAGGTCGTTACGACCGCCGCCACTTGCACAACTATCGACAAAAGCGCAACCGCCATAGCTCGTCGTGCAATCGATGAAAGCATCCCACATTTGATAATGACCGATGATGAATTTGCTTTCCGTGATACCACGTCTTCCCTCTCCTTCTCGTGCGTCAAGATATCTCCAGAGCGGAGCGGGATTACAGTTATTGTCTTCCCTGTACATTTCGACTTTATTTTCACGAAGCGTTTTACAGATGCGTTCGGTCGTATAGGCAAAACATTCGGGATCGCCGATATTATTGGTGATGATACGTGCGCCTTCGGGATGGATTGCCCATTCCTTTTTATAACCAAAATTTTTCACCATGTTGTCGGGGTCCGTGATGCGTTCGGGTTCAAACCACATGAGTGTTTTCATGCCGTTGGCGCGTGCAAAATCGGTGGATTCCAAGAACGTCTTGTCCGGCCATTTCATCGGGTCAAGCACCCAAGTACCGACCGTGCTCCACCAAGCCTCCAAAGGAGAAGAAAGATCGGGCGCGATATACCAACCGGCATCAAACCAACGGAAATCGACCTTGCAATCTTCCGCGATCATTTTTTCAAGACTTCTGCGCCATGTGAAATGACGTTCGGAAATACTGCCGTCGGAATTGGGAATACCCGTATCGCTTGCTAAATTGCAAGTGGAAAACGGCAAAAGCGGATTTCCCTTGGCATCGGCTTTCGGAAGATTATATGCAATAAACCAATCGCGCCAATAATTCGTTGCGTAATATTCGTCGCGAACGGTATAGGAAGCCATGACAAAAAGTGCGGTACGAATCTTTTCAGCGGATTTGAGATAAGTCTGAATACCGTTGATACATTTTGCGGTATAAACGGTTTCTTCTCCATAAGCAGAAAAATCCGCTGTCCACGTTCCCGCCCAACCGATCGCAAGCATCGTACCTCCGTTACCGTATTCAAGATTGAAATAGGGGAAATTACCATGTGTGGGACGGCCGCTATCGGAAACGAAATTGACGTTTTCTACGGAAAGATCACGCACATACGGTTTATATTGATTGCCGATATCACCCAAAATACCGCGCAGCACAGGCTTTTCACCATGAAAACGGCTTTCAAAACAAAGTTCTTCAATGACTCTGCTGTTTTCTTTGCTTACGTTTTCAAACCAGACGGTAAGTTCTGTCGCGCCATGAGAGAAATAATGCGTGATTACGGCTGTGACCGAAAGAACGTCCAAAGCAAAAACAAGCGTTGTCGTTTCTTTATCACCGATACGAGCTGTATTCTGAGAAACGGGCGTAAAGATATCCGTAGGAAATCCCGTATATTTTATATGGTCATAAATAAATGAAAACGGAATTTTTTCCGTATTGACGATCATATCGGCATACAAAGCATCCGCCTTGAGATTCTGATAATTGCGTTTCATGGTGATAATTCCTTTCTTTTTTCAAAGTAACATCGCGCTGAGGAATATTTCTGAGAGATTCATACAGACTTGCAATTCCATTATACCTGTTTTTTCCTGTTTTGTCAAGAAATTTAGACAGTAAAAGCCCGCAATCCCGAAGGATTGCGGGCTTTAGCTATTCAGCTATATTATTGAGAACAAAACGATTATTCGGCTGTATCTTCGGTATTCGGTGCACCGTTCTGTGCCGCCTTACCGCCGACAAAGCCTGCAAGCATACTCGTAAGGTCGATACCCGTGGATTGCTTTACGCCTTCCATGATCTGATCGGCACTGTTCATCACGTCACGAACGAGTTTTGTGGAGTTACCGTCGCCGTACATAACGATCTTATCGGTCTTAGCAAGAGGAGTAGCAGCATTTTTAACAACTTCGGGAAGTGCTGTGAGATACATTTCGAGAACGGATGCTTCACCCATTTTCTTCTGTGCTTCAGCCTTTTTCTCAATCGCTTCCGCTTCCGCAAGACCTTTTGCACGGATACCTTCCGCTTCCTGTTCCATCGAGTAACGAAGTGCTTCTGCTTCTGCTTTTTTCGCTTCAGCCGCTTTGATGGCTTCGTACTGACGGGCATCGGCTTCTCTCTGACGCTTGATGAGTTCCGCTTCCGCTTCTTTTTCGGAACGGTATTTCATCGCGTCTGCCTGCTTCTTGATATCGGCATCAAGCTGACGTTCCTTGATGGCGATTTCTTTTTCGGCAAGCTCCGCTTCTTTTTCACGACGAGCGATATCGGCATTGGTCTTCGCGATTTCGATGATCTTACGCTGATTTTCCTGTTGGATGGAATAAGCCGCGTCTGCTTCCGCCTTCTTTGTATCGGCACGGACTTTCATATCCGCTTGCTGAACGGCGAGAGCTGCGTTCTGTTCCGCGATCTTCTTTTCTGCTTCGACTTTGACGGCATTCGCTTCCTGCTGTGCGTTCGAGGTTGCAATGGCAATATCTCTCTGCGCGTTGGCTTTGGCGATCTGCGCGTTCTTTCTGATCTGTTCGACGTTATCGATACCCATATTTTCGATCGTGCCTGCGGCATCCTTGAAATTCTGGATATTGAAGTTTACGACTTCGATACCGAGCTTTTCCATATCGGGAACGACATTTTCGGTGATCTTTTTCGCAACGCCCTGGCGGTCCTGAACCATTTCCTTGAGTCCAACGGAACCGACGATCTCACGCATATTACCTTCCAGAACCTGTGTTACGAGAGCGACCATCTCCTGATGTCTTTTACCGAGAAGAGCTTCCGCCGCACGCTTGAGCAATTCGGGATCGGAAGAAATTTTGATGTTGGCAACACCGTCAACGGTTACGTTGATAAATTCATTTGTCGGAACGGCTTCTGTTGTCTTGACATCAACTTGCATAACACCGAGGGAAAGCTTATCGACACGTTCAAAGAACGGAACGCGCCAACCGGCTTTACCGATCAGAATACGCTTTTTGCCAAGACCGGAAATGATGTAAGCGGTATCCGGCGGTGCTTTGAGATAACCGAATGCAACGAAAAGAACGATTGCAAGAACAGCTGCGCCAATGATGATTGCGAGTGTCATGGGATCCATAGAGAAATCCTCCTTTTAAAAAATTTTTAACGTAAATTGAATATCGTTCAAAATGTCTATTCTGATACTGTTTCCCGCGGGTATCATCGGGGAGAAAGGGCAATTTACCCCTGAAAAAACAAAAAGACTTTCAGCGTTTTTGATACACTAAAAGTCTTGTTTTCATCATTTTCAGATTTAGTACGTACCGAGCACCTGCAGTTGCTGTTATGACGATCCGTACACATTGCAGGGGATGCAATGAACTACTCCCTTTTGATGTATTTATTTTATCATATATTTTCATCCTTGTCAAGTATTTCCTTTTCGATTTGTATACTTGCACAATTCTGAAAACAAAAAATATGTATATCTTACAATAAACAAAAGAAATTTTCCCATCATGATTGCAATTATTTCTGATATATGATATAATGCGGATAGAAAATAAACTAACAAACCAATGGAGGTTTCATTTATGAATAACAACAAAATCGTTATGTTTACGGGTGACAGCATCACCGACTGTGACCGCGCACGTCCTATCGGTGACGGCTTCGGCAAAATGGGTAACAGTTATCTTGCCCGCATTTTCGTCGATACTTGGGCAGATTTCCCGAATCACAACATCCATTATCTCAATTCTGCCATCAGCGGCAATACCACAAAAATGCTTCTTGACCGTTTCGATACGGATATCCTCGCGTATAACCCCGATTACGTTTTCATGATGATCGGTGTCAACGACGTATGGCGACATTTTGATGGCGCACGTTTCACGGAAAAATTGATCTATCCCAAGGAAAGTGCTTCAAATATGGAAAAAATGATCCTAAAAACGCTCGAAAAAGGTGCAAAACCCGTCATCATTTCGCCTTATTTCCTTGACCGCAATCATGAAGACCCGATGAGAAAAATGGTCGATGAGATCAACGGTTATTATAAAGAACTCGCAGAAAAATATAAGATCGGCTATATCGACGTACAGGCAAAATTTGACGAATATCTGAAAACAGGTTCTTCCTATATCCTTTCCGCCGACCGCGTGCATCCGAAGCCTGTCGGTATTTCCTTGATCTCCCGATTCATCTATAACCATCCTGATTTCCGTGTGATTTTCCATGATCTGTAATACTTTATTAAATGAAAAAAATCTATGGATCTATCTGAAACAAAAACCGCATCCCATCGTCATTTACGGCATGGGAAACGGTGCGGATAAGATCATTGACGTGCTGAATGCAAACGGTATCGAGGTCGCTGACTTTTTTGCTTCGGACGGTTTTGTGCGCGGACATAGTTTTCATGGCAAACGAGTGCTTTCTTTCTCGGAAGTCAAAGAAAAATATGAAAAATTCATCATTTTACTTGCATTCGGCTCGTCCCTTTCCGACGTTATGGCAAGATTTTATGATATCGCGGACGAATACGAGCTTTATGCGCCCGACGTTCCCGTTTGCGGCGGAGAACTTTTCGATGCACGGTTTTATACCGAAAACAAAGAAAAATTCGAGCTTGTGCGTTCGCTTCTTGCCGATGAAAAATCCAAGGAAGTCTATGACGATCTGATCTCTTATAAATTATCCGGCAATATTGCATATCTCCGCCATGCCGACACCCCGAAAGAAGATGCTTTGACCGATATTTTAAGCGGCGGTTATACGGCATATGCCGATCTCGGTGCATATAACGGCGATACCGTCAAGGAATCACTTGCGTTCTATCCGACCATTCAAAAGATCATCGCCTTTGAGCCTTCCGCAAAGACTTTTGCTAAATTGCAAACTTATCTGGACACTTTGAACGATATTCAAATTCATTCTTGTCCTCTTTGCGCTTGGGATAAAAAAGAAACTGTTATTCTGACAGACGGCGAGGGCAGAAATACAACCATCGGCGGCACTTCCATCGGTAAAACTAAAAACGGCGCAAAAATCCGAACTTCCGACTGTGATGCTCTCGACAATCAGAATAGCTATAAGGGAGAAAAATTGCTCATCAAATATGACGTAGAGGGCGCGGAATATGAGGCAATTCACGGTTCTTTGAACACAATTCAAAAAAATGAAACGGAAATGATCGTTTCTCTTTATCATAAGAGCCGCGACCTTTTCGCGCTTCCGCTTTTGATTCATGAGATCCTGCCAAATCACAAATTGTATCTCCGCAAACATCCCTATGTTCCCGCATGGGATATCAATCTGTATGTAGTACGATAATCAAAAAGCTTCCCTTAATGGGCGGTACCCATAAGACAGTTAACAGGCAAATCAGAACTAACGGCTGTGCCGGTGATTGCATCATTCACTTTCGTATGGTAATATGGAATCAAAGAATTTGTAGAAAACTTTTAGATGAGGTAGCAGATATGTCTGATAAAATTGAATCAACCCCATATAAGGATTTATTGTCAAAAACAAAAGAAATCATTAATATGAGCACAGCTCATGCAAGAAACGAATGGAAACGTAACCACTGTCTCGACTGGGTAATGTCAGTTATCGATGAAGATGGATATCCCGCTGCTTCTATGATTACTGCCTCAAGAGCAGATGGCTTTAACTGGGTTTCATTTTGCACCGGAACCGATTGGAACAAACCCAATCGCATCGCAAAGAACCCGCGTACATGCATATATTTGTTTGATGATATTAGCTTTACAGGAATTTCTCTGACAGGACAGACAGAGGTGATTACCAATAGTGAGATCAAAAGACAAATGTGGTACGATGAATTAGGTGATTCATTTAAAGGACCAGATGACCCGAAATGGTGCGTCTTATTATTCAAACCTGAACGGTATAATATTTTTATTGATTACCAAACCATTCGCGGAACATTTGAGTGACGAATATTAACACAGTGAACAGATAATTTTGCAGATATTTGTTTTCCATTGCAGTAATATCCGAAAATATCATCTCCTTGCCAAAGGCATTTTTTAAAGACATAAAATTTTCTTCTTTGTCCTCAACCCTTGCCCACATTTCAGGATTTTTATAAATACGTTCAAATATACGGTGGAGCTGTTCAGGATCACGACAAAAGCGGAGATATTCCGCATCTGTGATCAGATGTGCGTAATATCCGAGCAAAAAAGAATATTCTTTTTGACTTGCAAACGACCGATCCTTGATATATGTATCAAAAAAATATCATATCTTGCGCTTAATTTATCTTTACCATCCATAAAATGCGTAACTTCTCTCGATGGAACAAAGCTTGTCCAATCCGCATTGGGTATATTGCAATCGGGCGCAATATTGCCGACACAAAAACTCCTCTCATCCAAATCTGAATATCGCTCAAACAACAAATCTGCAATGATGGTGTGCGTAATCCAATTCGCCATAAACGCCGCCTTTCATTGAATATCGTTCAATTTTTATAGTAATGATTCCATAATTGTTTCTATCATACCACAAATATCGACAAAATGCAACGCTCCGTTGATATGATCTTACTTTTTTATCGCTTCTTTTTTGATAATTTTTGTGGTATAATGGAATCAAAGAAAAAGGAGGACCGACAATATGGCAAAAACAATGGGTGAAATCATCAAAACATTACGCAAAGAACGAGGAATTACGCAAGAAACCCTCGCGGAGCTTCTGCGCGTAACCCCGCAAGCCGTTTCCAAATGGGAAAACAATACAGGGATGCCTGATATTTCACAAATCGTGCCGCTTGCGAACGTATTCGGTGTCAGTACCGATGTTCTATTTGGTCTGGCAGAAACACAAAATGAAACCGAGATCAAATCCATCATCAGTGATGCATTCGGAGAGTTTTCTTTTCCGAGGGAACAGGAACAGCATACCCGTTGCTATGAAAAACTGACCGAAGGATTGAAAAAATATCCGAATACGCCTTTGCTTCTCATCAACGCTCTGGAGCTTGGTATTGCGCTTGCTTACCCCGAAAATGATTGTTATGACGCGAAAAATAGCGAACGAATCTATAAAGAATGTATCCGCAATGCAGACATTCTGATATCCGTCAGCAAAAATCCGACGGATATCCTCCGCACACATATGATTATGGTGATGTTGCACGCTTCTCACGGAAACAAAGAAGCCGCCGCAGAACACGCAAAAAATTTTCCTTGGCGCGCCGATATGACCTCCCATCAAATGGAAGCCGCCATTGCGCATTTTGAGAAAAAATATGCAAATGAACAATTTTTCCGTCAGAGAGATTTTATCTATCATATGGAAGCAGTTCTCAATGATCTCGTACAGTATGCAAGAGCATTTTGCCACGATCAAAAATATGACGAAGCGATCTATATTTATGAAAAAATGCTATCGCTGATCGAATGGTTCACCTCGGAGGAAACCATCGTACCATCCTTACATTGCCGCGAATGGGGCGATATCTATGTCCCTATGGCAACGCTTTATCTCAACAAGGGCGATCCCGACAAAGCCATCGCAGCTCTAACAAAAATGGTTGATTACGATATCGATATGCGAAATCGTTTCACGGAAATGACCCCCCCAAAGCATAATTCTCTGCTCTTTCAAGGCACAACATTTCCGGGCTATTACCGAAAAAAAGATCGCAAAGAAAAGCTCATTTTGAAACTGACATCCCCTTCCCTTGCGCCGCTTCATAATGACGACCGCTATCAAACGCTTTTGGAAAGGGCGAAAGAGCTGAAAAATTAAAGTAAAATCGTAAAAATAGCCTTCAAGGAAAGATATTCATTGGCAAGCATCTCTGCAAGTTCGGAAGAATAAATCAGGTTTGTAATCGGCATTTCTTTGACAATATAAAAATTTCTCTTATTAATTAAATTTTTCAGAACAGATTTCTCTAAATGCGGTGCATGATCTTTCGCATAAGCATCACCAAAGAGCGAAAATCCGTTTTCTTCAATTTTTTCAGCAATCGGAAGATATTTTTCCGTATTTTCAAGCCATTTCTCTCGTAAAAGTTCCATTCCTGCAGAAGTCTGTTTATAAATTCGGATACCGTATGAAAAATATTTTCCGCCCATATCAAAATAAAAACCCGGAATATCCTTTTCACGTTTATCAACCTTAAAACGCAGATACATATACTCCTTTAACGGAACAAGGGGCGAAAATCGTCTGTCTGTATAGGGAGAGGAAATAGAACGCCTCGGTTCTGTTTCGATATCATTGGAAATAGAAATAACCGTCGGTAAAAGCGTTTCATAAAGATCGCTCAAAGGCTTTGTAATCAACTTTTTATAACGAATCATATTTTTACTTTGTGCAGAAATCGTATTATTATCATGCAATTCCAACAAAAAATCAAACATTTCCGAAGAAAAACCTTCAAATATAGCCATAAATTGATCTTCTCCTTTCTTTTGATTTGATTGTAACAAAAGAAAGGATGTTTGTCAAGAAAAGCAATATGAAATCATATGAAAAAGTGGGCAGTGCCCACACCCAGTTGCTCGTCTACCCAAGTTCTACTTGTTTCCAAACAATGCAAAACGACGAGGTTAATTTTGAACAATTTCTTAGAAAATGAAAAAGCAGCGAGATTAAATCCTCGCAATTTCCTATCGTTTGAATAACAAGGGGGGTTCTTTATGAAAAAACGAGATTATCTGCTCGGCGCGAATATATTTTATACAAAGAGAAAGACCAGCCCGCGAGCCAAAAAAATCTTTTCAAACGCTATTTTTCTGTTGCTCACCATTCTCTTTCTGCTTCTTCTTTTGCATATAACAAAAGGATATTTTCTGATAGCGATCGGATTTTCATTTTTTTGTCTTGCCTGCCCCACCATCATCATTTACGGTTCGCAAACGATCTTAACGGAAATGCACAACATTTCCGTACAAAAAGCACATCGAATTCCCATCTCGTTTCATAAGAAAAAAATAATTTTTGCTTATATCCAAACACTCGGTTTGTTTTGGATTTTGCCGTGCGCTGTCTTTCTTCTGCCTGATAAGCTCTGGATATTGACAGGACCTCCGATATGGCTCTTTGCCTTTGCCGTTTTGAAATTGACCGAACATACTTGGCTTTCTTTCGGATGGAAAAAACGGGTCTATTGGCTTTCGCAGGGCTTGATCTACGTTGTTTTTTTGACTGCAGCACTTCTTTTTCGATGGATGATGCAATATTAAAACCTCGGCAAAAGCCGAGGTTTTCTCATCATTAGACTCTGTTTAAATATTCATTGATCAAAAGCGGCTGAATCAAAGGATACGTCCAAGCCGTTGGCAATTCATCAAAAAGATACACAGCTTCCATTTCACTTTCAAGATGATCGGAAAAAGAAGCAATTTCTGCGAAATACAACATTCCGAAGGTTTCCTCACCATTCTGGTTCACACGGTTCTTACCCGTTACAGAATATACGCAAACGGGCGAAATTGAAAAATCCAAAGCACCTGTTTCCTCTGCAAGCTCTCTTTTTGCTGTTTCGAGAATACTTTCATTCGGTTCCCGATGACCACCCGGAACTTCATACGTATCTCTTTCCTTATGCTTACAAAACACCCATTTGCCGTTATATTTTGATATAATAACGGCAAATTTCAGAAGAGCATCTTCTGTATGTTCATAAAAACTGACTTTCATCTTCAAAGCGTAGAAGCCACGATATCTGCGCCTGCGCTGACAGCGAAAGCACCCGCGCCTGCGGGAACGAATACGCTTTCACCCTTTTCGATCGGGAGCACACCGTCTTTATGAGCAATAAATGCTTTGCCATCCAAACAAAGCAAATGTACGAAGCTATTCGCGGATACCATAGAAAATGCCTTGTTTTCAAAATGATAAACTGTGAAATATTCGCATTTTGCAATGATATTTTGGCTTTCATCCGATTCCGCACGAACGGCCGCAGGATCTTCGATCTTATCGATCACAGCAAGCGCATCGTCAACGTGAAGCTCACGGAGCTTACCGTCAGCACCTCTGCGGTTATAGTCGTACACACGATATGTAATATTGGAATTCTGCTGAATTTCCGCAATCAGAATCCCTTTGCAGATCGCATGGACCATACCGGACGGAATGAAATAGGTTTCACCCTTTTTCACGGAAACATAGTTCATCAGTTCCTCAAGAGTACCATTTGCAATCGCCGCACGAACTTCATCTGCGGTATATTTTTTCTTCAGACCGTAAATGATTTTCGCATCGGGTGCGGCATCCACGATATACCACATTTCCGTTTTGCCGAGGTCTGTGGTATGCAAAGCAGCATATTCATCATCGGGATGCACCTGAATGGAAAGATCCGCTTCCGCATCGATAAACTTAATGAGAAGCGGAAAACGATCTCCGTCCCAACCTTTGTAAACGGCATCTTTGTGGGATGCGAGATAATCGGAAAGAAGCATACCATCGTATTTACCGCCGACGATGGTATTCACACCGTCTGCACGGCTGGTAAGTTCCCATGATTCCGCGATCTTTTCACCCGCTTCGCCTTTGCCATATTCACGTGCAAGACGCTCGCCACCCCAGATAATCTTCTTTGTAATTGCACCAAGTTTCAAAAATTCCATATTTTTCAATCCTTTCCCTTCAAATCATTCATAAATGCTTGAAAGTTTCTATCAAATGGTTTATAATACATATATTATAGCAGTAAATAATGAAAAATTCAATACAAAAGGAATGATTTATATGAATTTTAATACACTTTACCCCAAATTTCCGTTTTCTTTGCCGATGCTTTTAGATGGCGCAACAGGCACAGCTTTGATGAAAGCGGGTATGCCGACAGGAATATGTCCAGAAAAATGGATACTTGAAAATCCCGAAACGATCCTTACCATCCAAGCCGACTATATCAAATCCGGCTCGGATGCGGTTCTCGCACCTACGTTCGGGGCAAACCGCGCGGTACTTTCCCGTTACGGACTTGCCGAAAAAACAGAGGAAATGAACCGTTCGCTCGCTTCCCTTTCCCGTAAAGCCGCAGGAGAAAAACTCGTTGCAGGCGATCTTTCTCCGACGGGAAAAATGCTTGCTCCGATCGGAGATACAACACTTGATGAGCTGATCGGAATCTATAAAGAACAAGCAAAAGCCTTGGATGATACCGTTGATTTCTATATGTTGGAAACCAATATGGGTCTCGCTTCGACAAGAGCCGCCGTACTTGCCGTAAAAGAAGTTTCCGTAAAGCCGATCTTTGTGACGATGACCGTCACGGAAAGCGGCAAAACGATGTATGGCGACGATCCCGAATGTGCACTTCTCACGCTCGCAGAGCTCGGTATTTCCGCTTTTGGTCTGAACTGTTCCACAGGACCGAAAGAAATGAAAACGATCCTTGAACCGCTTTTCCCAATGTCGTATTCCCTTGGCATTCCCTTGATTGCCAAACCGAACGCCGGCGCGCCGAAAAGCGACGGTTCGCATGAACATCTTCCCCCCGAAGTATTCGCCGAGATCGGCTCGGAAATGCTGAAAAGTGGCATTGCGATCCTTGGCGGTTGTTGCGGAACAGATGACAAGGTGATCGACGCACTCCATCGGATGCGCGAGAAATTCACGGAAGCTCCCGACATTCCCGAAACGATCGATACAAAATCAATCGCGGCAACCGCAAGAATCTCCGTTATCGTTGATGTAAACGAACTGCCAGAACCCCTTGCGGCAGACGAAGATCTCGTCGATAACGCCGATGAAATGGCAGATGATTACGATTTCATCTATTTGCGTTTAGAAACGGAGGACGATGTGAATACCGTTTTGGAAGCCGTTCCGTTTTTCTATTCTCTCCCGCTCGCCGTTTGCGGTGACGAAAATGCCATTGCGATCCTCAAAAAATATTATTGCGGAAAGATCGCCGTCATTGCAGATAACGCATAATTTCTTCATTTTTGTCCGTACAGATCAGATAAACGTAAATGCCGTTTGCAAATGCGACGGCATTTTCTTTTTTCTGTGCCCGTTCGGTAAGCAAACGCAATAATTCCCGTTGATGCGAAAGATCGCAAAGCCTCAGAACGACGATCTCTTTTTCATTGAAACGGCGGGAAAACCATACTGCCGCGGAATCCACGTAAGCAAAATCCGCAAGATCGCCCGTATGATTGAACATCCTTGCAAGCAAAGCATCTGTCAGACGGTATTGGGCATCGTTTTTTTCGCTGTAAAGCGCGCCATTTTCCAAGCCGAATTGCACGAGAATATCTTCCAGAACCGTCTGCGCATCCCCTTTTTGCATCTTTTTCTGCGGTACACAAGAAACAAAAAGCAAGGAAAAAATAAGCAGAACGATCATCAATTTCTTATAAAACAAAAAAATCACTCCCATTCATGTTATATGAATGAGAGCGTTCGGATATGTTTTTATTTCAGATATTTTTTGATCTTATCTCGAAACCGGATCATATAGAGCTGAACCAATCTGCCGTAAAGGATATCGCACATGATATAAAGGAAATTGCCGAGAATAAAGAAAGCGATATAGATCCCGTTCCGAGAAATTCCGAATTGATTTTCCGTCGTAAAACCAAGAACTTCTCCGCCAAGGAAAATCACAGCGGCAAACGAAAGATTGAAAAGCAATAATTTCGGTATCCATGCGAACTTTTTCAGAAATTTTTCCAATCCGAATTTCGTGATCGGAATATAACCGAAAAGTGCGATGAACATCCATGCGGGCGAGGGATTCGGCAAAAGAAGCAATGCAAGCACGGAAATAATGGCATAGACCGCAAAAGCATAGCCGTAGCCCAGCTCCATAACGCAAAACAGAACGAGCATGGAAGCGAGCAGTGCCACCGTCATATCCAATACGTTCAAGATCACGCCGAGATAAAGAAAGATCACACCAAGCGATCCGCAAAGAGATGCGATCGCTATTTTTTTCGTATGTTTCATATCAGCAACAAGGGATCAGGTCGCCATTGCAGCAACATTCGCAGCAACAATCCGCAAGGATAAGCCCGCTGCATATATTGCAGACCGCATCTTCATTGCGTACCTGTCGGCTTTCGGAAGTATAATTACGGATGGCTTCCGCTGCGATACGGTATTCCTGATTATCGGGATCCATACGGCAAGCCATATCAAAATGCTTTGCCGCCTCAAAATACCAACCTCTCGCGCGGAACGTGATACCTTTGAGATAATACCATTCCGCCGTTCTGTCCGCGATCGGCACAGAATTCAGACGGATCTCCGCTTCATAGAAATTATGGGAATTGATATAGGAACGGATATCGGCAAACGCTCCGCCATATCCCGCTTCGTTGCCATCATTCTGATGATAGGAATGGTTCTGCGAGGCTTCCTTACGCATTTTCTGAATGGTTTCGTATGCCTCGTTGACCTCCTTCATCTTTTCATCGGCAAGATCGGCAAGAGGCGTATTGACGTAATTATCGGGATGGTATTTTTTCGCAAGCTCACGGTATGCTTTTTTCACTTCCTCATCGGATGCGCCCCTATCAACACCAAGAACTTTATAAGGATCATTTGCCATCGGTTCGTTCCTTTCCGTACGCTACGGAAAGCGCGCTTTCCATACCGTCATAAATGATATTTTCAATACAGCTTTTCAGCGCGGCGCGTCCTTCAAAATCAAGAAAAGCAACCGCGCGCATGATCGCGTCAGCTTCCATTGTCATAATGCCCTTCAAGGAAGTTTCCCTAAAGGTATACATTTCTTCCGCGCTCGCAAAAGTGAAACGGAAGGGATTATAAGACCCGCTTTTTTCGTCGTCATCGTAATCGAAAACAGCATCGGTCAGATATACCCATCTGCCCGTATGCAGACCGATCTCATAAGCGATGCGCGATTTTGTGGCATCCAGACCGAGTGCAAGTAGCTTTCCGAGCATATCTCCGAAGATATCCGCGGGCATATCGGGAACGGCACAATTGCTTTTTTCCAATTCGGAAAGAGAATGCAGAGCGTTTCTTACGATGGAAGCGGGATCGCCATCCGTTTTCTCCGCGCGCCGTTTCATGCCTTTCACCCAAGGTTTTGCCATCTGCGCGCCCAATCGCTTAATGCCTTTATCATCTGCGATGGTATCCTCAAGCTTATAATACGTAAGAAGTGCGCTGACGTAAGCCGTATAGGCAAGCGCAGCGTTATCATCCATCATCGGACGGCGGCGGACGGGATGCGCGATACATCTTCTTTTACGGATATTGAAATCCGTGCCCTCAAGCGCAATACGCACGAGGGCAAAGAAAGTCATATCATAGCTGAGCGTCATGCGGGATGCTTCGCCCGTATGCTTTTTCATCGAACAGCAAAGCCCGCAATAGACACTCTTATAAAAATCGTATTCCTTGACCCGAAGGTTCGGAACAAAGGGTTTTACGTAACCAAACACAGTTATTTATCAATAGCTGAGGCCGTAGTACTGGTAGATATACTGTGTGTAATAGTCGTCAGCGTACTGAGAAAGGAAGGTATCTTCCATGGTGTATTCGGAAAGAATTTCTTCGTTAACGGTCACTTTATCGAAATAAGTTTCGATGATGCCTTCGTATTTGTCGAGCTTGACGGTGTCTTCGTAGCCTTCAAAGAGTTCAAGATAAGCATCGTCATTGTAAACTTCATCTTTGAGTTCGATTCTCTTGACGATATATTTATAGTTATCGCTGTCGATGCTGATCGCTTCTTCGGTATATTCGCCGATTTCAAGGTCTTTTACCTTTTCAGTAATGGTGGAGTTGATGAAGGTGCCGTCCTTGAGAACGAACTGACCTTCGGGGAATGCAACGGAATAATATTCATCGGAATATTCCGCAACGAGTTCTTCAAATGTCTTTGTGCCCGCTTCAAGCTCAGCGAGAATGGTATCGGCGAGAATCTGTTTTTCGCTCTTTTCTTCTTCGGTGAGTTCTTCGGTTTCGTAATAATCGAGTTCTTCGACGTTACCTTCATCGTCTTCTTCGGTTGCGATGATACGGTTGCCTTCTTCGTCACGTTTTACCTTGTTCTTCATATCGAGAACGATGAATTGATAACCAACGTAGTTTTCCTGATAGAAGTTTTCAAGGTCTTCCGCTGTGACAGCCTGTTCGCCGTCTTCACCGCAGAGAGCTTCCAAAACAGCTTCGGAACGAGCAACCATCTGCATATAAATGTTATAATAATCGGAAGCGGTGTAACCGAAATACTGCTTATACGCGCCCTTACCGCCGTAATTGGTTTCAGCGGTCTTGATGGAAGATTTGTAACCGTCGAGCTTATCCTGAGAGAGCGTCAAACCGAGTTCATCGAAAAGATATTTTTCAACGAGAATCGCCTTGGTCTGATCTGTTACGAGATCTTTGTAAAGCTGTTCGTAAGTCTGACCTTCTTCGTTACCGGAATCTGTGGACCAGAAAGTTGCGGTATCGTTCTTGCTTGTGTAGAGCATGCTGCAGAAATAGTCGAGCTTCTTGATTCTCATGATGAGAGAGAGTTCTTTTTCGTTGATGGTGTGTTTACCGCCGTCATAAGACATAACGGTTTCACCCGCGCCGCAACTTGCGAACATTGCTGTTACAAAGCAAAGAACGAGTGCTGCTGCAATGAGTTTTGTGAATACGTTTGTTTTTTTCATGTTTTTTCTCCTTAAAATGTTTTTCATCCGAATTTCGCCGGATCATACGATTCTATACTATTATACATTGTATTTTCAAAAAAATCTACACTTTTTTTGATTTTATTTGTATATATTTTTTTAACAAATCATCAACAAATGTAAAAAGCGGGGTCTTTGTGATCGGTCTGCAATGGATTCTCGGTTTATCGGACATCCGAAGCGTGATTACACCGGGGAACGTACCGACGAGTTCCGACCAGACAGCCATATCCAAAGTCTTCGGGAAAATGACGATATCCTCCTGTTTCTTATCGATCTGCGAGAAACCACATTCACCCGCAAGCGCACGGATCAAAGAGATCGAAAGCAGATTTTCGACAGATGTGGGCATTTCACCGTAACGGTCAAGCAGTTCATCCGCAATATCGTCCACGTCATCCGTATTTTCGATAGAAGCAATCTTTTTATAGATATCGATTCTCTGCGTGGGAGAAGGGATATATGTTTCGGGAATATAGGAATCTCTGCCGATATTGACAACACATTCCGTTTTTTCTTTCGGAACGATTCCCTTTTCTTCGAGGATCGCGTCGTTCAGAATTTTCAGATACATATCGTAACCGACGTTTTCCATATGTCCGTGCTGCCTTGCGCCGAGGATATCTCCCGCACCTCTGATCTCGAGGTCGCGGAGTGCGATCTTGAAGCCTGAGCCGAACTCCGTAAATTCACGGAGCGCTTGCAAGCGTTTGGCGGAGATCTCCGTTAGAACTTTGCCCTTTGGATACGTGAAATATGCATAAGCACGTCTGGAAGAACGGCCGACACGTCCTCTGATCTGATGGAGCTGGGCAAGTCCCATACGGTCAGCGTTTTCAATGATAAGCGTATTGGCATTCGGCACGTCAACACCCGTTTCAATGATCGTCGTACAAACGAGAATATCGATCTCGCCGTTCACAAGCCCCTTCCAGATATCAGAAAGCTCATCCTTATTCATTTGTCCATGTGCAAAACAGATTGACGCATCGGGAAAACGGTTTTGCAATTGCGCCGTCTTTTCCATGATCGTTTCCACCCTGTTATAAAGATAGAAGACCTGACCGCCCCTGTGCAATTCCCTTCTGATCGCTTCAAAGATCACAACGTCATCGTGTTCGAGAACGTAAGTCTGAACAGGCAGACGGTCGATCGGTGCTTCATCTAAAACGGACATATCACGGATGGAAGTCATCGCCATATTGAGCGTTCTTGGGATCGGCGTTGCCGTCAGCGTCAGCGTATCGACATTTTTGGAAAGCTGTCTGAGTTTTTCCTTATGCGCGACACCGAAACGCTGTTCTTCATCGATAATGACAAGACCGAGATCACGGAATTGAATATCTGCGGAAAGCAAACGGTGCGTACCGACGATGATATCGATATCACCTCTGCGGAGCGCGCGAACCGTTGCATCCTGCGCATCTTTATCCTTGAAACGAGAAAGATACGATATCTTGATCGGAAAGCTTCTCATACGGGCGCAGATCGTATTATAATGTTGCATCGCAAGGATCGTTGTCGGAACGAGGAGAGCGACCTGTTTGCCATCCATAACGGCTTTGAATGCCGCGCGGAGTGCAACTTCCGTTTTACCGAAACCAACGTCACCACAAAGAAGTCTATCCATCGGAACGCTTTTTTCCATGTCCTCCTTGATATCTTTGATCGCAAGGAGCTGTCCATCCGTTTCTTCATATTCAAATGTGGATTCAAATTCCTGCTGGAGAGCGTCATCCTTGGAAAAAGCAAAACCGGGACGGCGCAGACGTTCCGCATAAAGCGCGATCAGTTCCTTCGCCATATTTCTGACTTCATTTCTGACCTTGGTCTTTGCTTTTTTCCATTCCGTTCCGCCAAGCTTGGAAAGACGAAGCGTACCTTTTTCCGCTGCAGAACCGATATATTTGGAAATGGAATCGATATTTTCGCAAGGAATATAAAGCATATCCGTTCCCGCATATTGAATTTTGATATGGTCGCGGCGGATACCTTCATACGTCTTCAGACTTTCAATACCGAGATAGATGCCGATACCGTTCGTTTCATGAACAACGTAATCACCAACTTCAAGATCCGCATAAGAAAGCATCTTTTCTTTGGAAGCGGCGGCTTTTTTCGCTTTGGCATCCCTGCGGAGCAAGGCCTTTTCGATTTTGTTTCCGCCGTTTGAAAGAGAGATACAGACAAAGCGTTCTGCCGTCATCGCAAAGCCCTTAAGCGCAAACGATTTAATCATAATCATGCCGGGAATCAATCCCGTATGAAGATCGGTCAGCAACACAGCGGGCATTTCATGCTCGATCAGAAGATCACGCATCGATGCGCCTTCCACGTCGTTTTCACAAAGAAGCAAAACCGCATATTTATCCCGGACATAATCTCGGATATCTGCGGAAAGAATCTCAAAATCCGAAGTAACGGAAGGTGTGGTATTGATGCTGAACGAAAACATTCCCGAAAGCGATCCCTGATACTGCGTTACGAAATGATTGATGAGCAACGCGGAGTGGGTATCGAAAAAGGAATACAGCAATGCACTGTCCGCTAAAAACTGACAGTATTTCGGAAGCAATACGCCTTGTTCGATCAGGTCACCCGTCGTCTGTGTCATATGCGTAACTTCTTTTTGGATGCGATCGGCAATCGCATTGGTTTCAACGGCAAAAGTCAATGCATCCTTGCGGAAATAATCCAGAAGCGTAGTTTTTTCCGAATATATATAAGAAATATATTTATCCGCGAAAGAAATCTCAAGTCCGCTTGTCAAGGATTCATATTCATGCATCAGCGAAGATTTTACTTCTGCAGAGCGGGCTTTTCCCGCGGCGGAATGAATCAGCGCGGCAAGACCTTTTCGTTTTTCGGAGGAGATCAGAATCTCACGCGCGCAAGTAACGGTGACTTCCTTGATATTTTCCGTTTTCCTTTGCGACATCAGATCAAAATAACCGATCTGATCGATTTCATCTCCGAAAAGCTCCATACGCACGGGCGCGTGAAGATGCGGCGGGAAGATATCGATGATCCCGCCTCGGATACTGAATTTCCCCTTACCGTCCACAAGATCAGAACGGACGTAACCCGAAGCCGTTAGAAAAGACGCAAGTTCATCCATTTCGATCTGATCTCCGAGCGCAAGCGTTTTCGTTGCCGCGCGAAGCATATTTTCCGAAATGGTATAAGAAAGTGCCGCCGTCGGCGTTGCGATCACGGCATCCAATCTTTTTTCGGTAATATCTGTCAGAACAGCAATGCGTTCATGCTCGAGTTCATGAGAAGATATAATGTTATAAAGAACGGGATCGCGATCGGGATAGATCGCGGCGCGAAGTCCGAACGCTTTCATGGAGCATAAAAGCCGTGTCGCCATCTTTTCATCGGGAACACAGATCAGCGCCGCACCACCGCCGAGTTCTTTTTCTGAAATACAGGAAGCGAGGAAAACGTCGACAGCCCCCTCGCAAAGACCTGTTACGAGAGCGGGGTGTGCGTTCGCCCGCAATCCTCGCTCGTTCAAAAGCCTGATGATTCCACCGTATTCACGATTTTCGCGGATACGGTCAAAAAACAAATGCATTTCTGTTTATCGCCTCACTTTCCATGTGCAGATATATATCTGTTGTATTTTTCAAAGGTATCTTTTACGTATTTTTCGTTTTTAGGATTCAGAATGATCGTGATCTTTTCTTCTTTTCCGTAGATTATGTAAGCGGGCTGTCTGTAATGGGAATAAGAATATAAATGGGAAAGCAAAACCGTCACGTTCGTTTTTTCTGCTTTTTGGATGTCGGAAAAACGAATATACTTCTTTCTGCGAAAAGGCTTCTTACAGCAGAGCGTTTCATCCTTGACATACCAATATTCATAGCAACCGAAAATCAGTATCAAAGATATCGGTAAAATAAAGAAAATCCCCCACAGTATCGAAAGTCCGATCAAATCGGCATAGTCTTTCTCAACATACGATCCCATAACGCAAATAAAAAGTAAAAATAAATTAAGCAAAAATACAATCGTCGTGAAAACGGAGCCTCTCAAATTCCGGTAATATTTTTTACCTTCCATATTATTACCCGTTATATAAGCACATCGCCTTTTCCATCTCGCTCGAAAGAATGAGCGGGATGGCTTTTTCAATATCCGCAAAGCGCGCGGCGATCGCTTTTTTGTCTTCCGCGGAGAGCTTACCCGTTACCCAGGCGGCAAGATCGTATTCGGGAGTCGGTTTTGCACCGACACCCATGCGGATGCGGGGGAACTTATCGCTACCGCCGTATTCTATGATATTTTTGAGCCCGTTATGACCGCCCGCGCTGCCGCTCTTGCGGATGCGGAGCTTGCCGGGATTCTGTGTGATATCGTCGCACAGAACAAGAATACGATCCGTTGGGATCTTATAGAAAGCCGCCGCTTCGCAGATTGACGTTCCCGAAAGATTCATATACGTCTGCGGTTTCATCAGAAGTACGTTCTTGTCCCCGATCTTTACTTCTGCACAAAGCGCGTTATATTTTGCGCGGTTGATCTTCACGCCAAGCTTCTCCGCCACGAAATCAATGGCAAGAAAGCCTGCGTTATGTCTTGTTTCTTCATATTCGCGTCCAGGATTGCCAAGACCCGCAACGATATATTCAGGCTTCCCCGCGGTCTGCACACTGCCCGACGCGATCTTTTTGAACAAATCATCTATGGACATTTTTCCGAAATTCTCCTTTCCGTTCCATCAGTATTATATAATAAAATATGAGGAAATGCTGAATTCTATAAAATAGTTTTTATATTTTACACGATATCCGTACTTTAATCAAGTCATTTTTTGGTTCTTTTCAAAAAATTATTAAAATTTTTCAGAAAATTTCGCAAAAAGTATAGATATTCTTGAAAATCTGTGTTATAATAGCGTAGTAAAGGTTTAATCCATTTAAATCCACAAATTCAAAAATCTCGGAGGTAAAACAAAAATGGCAAAAAAATACGTCTATCTTTTTACCGAAGGTAACGCAGACATGCGTGAACTCCTCGGTGGTAAAGGCGCAAACCTTGCTGAAATGACCAACATCGGTCTTCCCGTACCCCAGGGCTTCACAATTTCTACCGAAGCCTGCACACAGTACTACGAAGATGGTCAGAAAATCAACGATGAAATCATGGCTCAGATCATGGAATACATCGTTAAAATGGAAGAAATCACCGGCAAGAAGTTCGGTGACCTCGAAAACCCGCTTCTCGTTTCCGTTCGTTCCGGCGCACGTGCATCCATGCCCGGTATGATGGATACCATCCTCAACCTCGGTCTCAATGAAGAAGTTGTTGAAGTTATGGCTAAAAAGTCCGGCAACGCTCGTTGGGCATACGACTGCTACAGAAGATTCATTCAGATGTATTCTGATGTCGTAATGGAAGTTGGTAAGAAATACTTCGAAGAACTCATCGATAAGATGAAAGAAGAAAAGGGCGTTAAGCACGACGTTGAACTCACCGCTGACGACCTCAAGGAACTCGCTAACCAGTTCAAAGCTGAATACAAAGCTAAAATCGGCACAGACTTCCCCAGCGATCCCAAAGAACAGCTTATCGGCGCTGTTAAAGCAGTATTCCGTTCCTGGGATAACCCCCGTGCGAACGTATACCGCCGTGACAACGATATTCCTTACTCTTGGGGTACCGCTGTTAACGTACAGATGATGGCATTCGGTAACATGGGTGACAACTGCGGTACAGGTGTTGCATTCACACGTGACCCCGCTACCGGTGAAAAGAAACTCATGGGCGAATTCCTCACAAACGCACAGGGCGAAGACGTTGTTGCAGGTGTTCGTACGCCTATGCCCATCGCTGAAATGGCTGATAAATTCCCTGCTGCTTTCGCACAGTTCCAGGAAGTTTGCCAGATCCTCGAAAATCACTACCATGATATGCAGGATATGGAATTCACCGTTGAAAACGAAAAACTCTATATGCTCCAGACTCGTAACGGTAAGAGGACCGCTCAGGCTGCTCTCAAGATCGCTTGCGACCTCGTTGACGAAGGCATGAAGACAGAAGAAGAAGCTGTCGCTATGATCGACCCCAGAAACCTCGATACACTTCTCCATCCCCAGTTCGACGCAAAAGCTCTCAAGGCTGCTAACCCCGTTGGTAAGGGTCTTGGTGCTTCTCCCGGTGCTGCTTGCGGTCAGGTTGTATTCTCCGCAGAAGATGCAGAAGCTTGGAAAGAAGCTGGCAAGAAAGTTGTCCTCGTTCGTCTTGAAACATCTCCCGAAGATATCACCGGTATGAAAGCTTCCCAGGGTATCCTCACCGTTCGCGGCGGTATGACATCTCACGCAGCCGTTGTTGCTCGTGGTATGGGTAAATGCTGCGTTTCCGGTTGCGGCGAAATCAAGATGGATGAAGAAAACAAAAAGTTTGAACTCGCAGGCAAGACCTACAACGAAGGCGATTACATCTCTATCGATGGTTCCACAGGTAACATCTACGACGGTATCATCCCCACCGTTGACGCTACCATCGCAGGCGAATTCGGCAGAATCATGGCTTGGGCTGACAAGTACCGTGTTCTCAAGGTAAGAACCAACGCTGATACACCCGCTGACGCTAAAAAAGCTCGTGAACTCGGCGCTGAAGGTATCGGTCTTACACGTACAGAGCATATGTTCTTTGAAGAAAGCAGAATCGCTGCATTCCGTGAAATGATCTGCGCTGACACCGTTGCAGAAAGAGAAGCTGCTCTCGAAAAGATCCTTCCTTACCAGCAGAGCGACTTTGAAGGCATCTACGAAGCTATGGAAGGTTGCCCCGTAACCATCCGTTTCCTCGACCCGCCTCTCCATGAGTTCGTTCCCACAGAAGAAAAAGATATCGAAGCTCTCGCTGTTGCACAGGGCAAGACCGTTGCTGATATCAAGAACATCATTTCTTCTCTCCACGAGTTTAACCCCATGATGGGTCACCGTGGTTGCCGTCTTGCTGTAACATATCCTGAAATCGCTGCTATGCAGACAAAGGCTGTTATCCGTGCGGCTATCAACGTTAAGAAAGCTCACCCCGATTGGGAAATGGTTCCTGAAATCATGATTCCTCTCGTTGGCGAAGTGAAAGAACTGAAATACGTTAAGAATATCGTTGTTACCACTGCTAATGCTGAAATCGCTGCTGCTGGCATCGATCTCACATACAAGGTTGGTACTATGATCGAAATTCCTCGTGCAGCTCTTACAGCTGACGAAATCGCTACTGAAGCAGAATTCTTCTCCTTCGGTACAAACGACCTTACTCAGATGACATTCGGCTTCAGCCGTGATGACGCTGGTAAGTTCCTCTCCGCTTACTATGACAAGAAGATCTACGAAAACGATCCTTTCGCTAAGGTTGACCAGACCGGCGTAGGTAAGCTCGTTGAAATGTCCTGCAAGCTCGGTCGTATGACCAGACCCGACATCAAACTCGGTATCTGCGGCGAACATGGCGGCGACCCGTCTTCCGTTGAATTCTTCCACAACGCTGGTCTCTCCTATGTATCTTGCTCTCCTTTCCGTGTGCCGATCGCAAGACTCGCAGCGGCTCAGGCAGCTATCAAGGCTAACAAGAAATAAGACCTCGTTTATTCCAGCAAAACCAATTTATCCCCTCTTGAACAAAAACGATTATCGTTTCGTTCGAGAGAAAAATGCATAGTTTTAGACCTTGTTCATCTTCGGATGAACAAGGTCTTTTTCTGATATGCACCCCAAAAATGTCTAACTTTTGGGGTGCATATCACTCATAGCAATTAGTGCTTTCATTAGCTATGACAACCATGTCCGCAGGACGCGCAATCGGGGAAAATTTTGTGATCGTATTCAATGCCGTTCCTATCATAGTAATCCTTCAGCGCAGCCTTGATCGCTTCCTCGGCAAGCACCGAGCAATGAAGTTTATGGGTAGGCAGTCCGTCAAGAGCCTCGACCACAGCCTTGTTGGTAAGTGCAAGTGCTTCGGATACGGGCTTGCCACGGATCAGTTCGGTTGCCATAGAGCTTGAAGCGATTGCCGAGCCACAACCGAAGGTCTCGAACTTTACGTCAACGATGATATCGTTTTCAATTTTCAAATATATCTTCATAATATCTCCGCATTTTGCGTTGCCTACCTCGCCAATACCATCGGCGTTTTCAATCACGCCAACATTTCTTGGATTGCGGAAATGATCCATTACTTTTTCACTGTATAATGCCATTTTATATAACCTCACTTTATTATAAAATCCTTCTTTCCGCTGATCAAATCTCGCCAAATGGGAGAAATACCGCGCAGATATTCTACGACTTCTTTGACGGACTTGATGATATATTCTATTTCTTCCTCGGTGTTTTCCTCTGATAAGGATAGGCGCAGAGAGCCGTGCGCTACATCGTGTACTCTGCCGATGGCAAGGAGCACATGGCTGGGATCAAGCGAACCCGAGGTACACGCCGAGCCCGAGGAAGCGCAAATTCCTTTATCGTCAAGGAGCAGAAGGAGCGATTCACCCTCGATTCCTTCAAAGCAAAAGCTGACGTTTGCCGGTAGCCTATGCTCATAATCTCCGTTGAGCGCGGAATGAGGAATATCGGAAAGACCAACGATCAGTTTATCACGGAGTGCGGTGAGTTTGACGGTGTTTTCCTCGATCTTGGCACACGCTTCCTCCAAAGCCGCCGCCATGCCCATGATGGCGGGGATATTTTCTGTTCCCGCACGCTTTCCTCTCTCCTGGGCACCACCTTCGATCAGTGTGGTCAGCGCGATTCCTTTCTTTGCATAGAGAACACCGACCCCCTTAGGACCGTGGAATTTGTGTGCGGACAAAGAAAGCATATCAATATTTTGCTCTTTCACGTTGATATGCAAATGTCCGACCGCCTGGACGGCATCGGTGTGAAAGAGTACGCCTTTTTCACGGCAAATTGCTCCGATCTCAGCTATGGGCTGAACCGTTCCGATCTCGTTGTTAGCGTACATGACGGTCACAAGACAAGTTTCCTCACGAATTACCTCACGTACCTGTTCGGCACTTACAAGTCCGTTTTCGTGAACGTCAAGAAGCGTGACTTCAAAGCCTTGCTTTGCGAGCTTTTCAAGCGTGTGCAGAACAGCATGATGCTCAAAAGCTGTGGAAATAATATGTTTTTTTCCTTTTCTCTCGCCAAGTCTTGCGGCAGAGATAACGGCTTGATTATTTGCCTCACTGCCGCCCGAGGTGAAGGTGATCTCTCTCGGCTCACAGCCGAGAAGCTTTGCGATTCTCTCACGAGCATTCGTCAGGGCTTCATTCGCTTTTTGACCTTCACCATGAAGGCTTGATGGATTGCCGTATATTTCATCCATATATGGTATCATTGCTTTGATTGCCGCCTTGCTCATTTTCGTGGTAGCGGCGTTGTCTGCGTATATTCTCATAAACATCTCCTTTCAAAAATCTCCCGCCGTCGCTGTTTGGACAGTGGGAGATTGATTTTTAGTCAGCAAACAGCGGTGTGGATAAATATCTATCGCCCGTGTCGGGGAGAAGAACAACAATTGTTTTTCCTTCATTTTCGGGACCTGTGGTTTCTCTATGCGCCTACGGGTTTGCGGAATTTTGGAACTGACCGGGGATAAAGCTGTTCGGAATCTCTGCCGCAAGCTCCTCCGCTTCGTCGATCATTGCCTTGGCAATTCTGTCTTTGACCGAGCCTGCGGGGGTTGAAATATTCAAGCTTTGCAAGTATTCGTGCTTTCAGCCCAAGTGCTTTTTCGATATGTGTGAGCTCGAGTAGCGGTGTTTTGCCGATCAGCTCGGTTGCATTTTGATATATTTTCATAACCATTTCTCCCCTATCATTTTAGTAATTTTATAATATTTTGTTTCTCAAAGATGGAACAAAGCCATACAGAATACTCTCAAAGAGAAAATATCCGAGTATCATTACAATTTCCGAAAGGATTCCGCTTAATATTCTTGATGTGAGATTTTTAATTTTAAGATTTGAGTCTTATTTACATCGACACATTCGTCCGAAACGGAAATTCGCTCTGACGAGCTTTTCAAAATAGTTTTCCATAAAGAGTACCTACCTATTATAAATAATAAATCGGGAGACTCCGAATAAATCTCCCGAACAAAAGCAATGTGATTACACACAGGCGTGCAAAACAATGTTTCGACTGGATGTGGAGAACAAATCGGAATTTGACATACTAAAAGTAACGCACATACAGTAGCACATGCATTTCCACATCATCATAGCGGTACCGGAATCGTACTTCTTCATGGTCTGTTCTCCTTTTTTGAATTACCTACTTTGTGGGTTGGTATTATTGTAGCACGAAACACCTACCATGTCAATAGGTTTTATGGAATTTTCTCAAAAAATTTTGCGACCGCAGAAATTAGAAAAAGTGCCCCTTGCGGAACACCTTTTGCCACTGATTACTAAGGCTTCGCTCGTTCAACTTATCGTAGATCAAGCCGTGACCAAGCGTAATCTTGGCAGTGGTATTTTTTGTGATTCCGCCGCAAGTTTCTTGCCAGATAGGATTCATCTTTTCACCTCCGATTTGTAATATACCTATCATTTGCGGATTTATATCTGCATATAACTGTCAAATTCTCGCTGAACGAAATCATTTATCTCTAAAGTAAATTTGAATTTTCTTGCATGACGTTGACAAAATTTATACGTCGTTATATAATCAAAACAAAATCTCGAAGTAGATAACACGCAAATATCCCCGATCAACTGATCGGGGATATTACATTTAAGCACTCTTTTCTGTATAATACTGCGCCTGTGCTTGCCAAAGTTCATGATACTTACCCTTTTCATCGGCAAGAAGCTCATCATGTGTACCGAACTGCACAACACGACCACCATCGAAAACGGCAATTCTATCACAGAAACGGCAAGAGGAAAGTCTATGGCTGATGTAGATTGCGGTCTTATCACCAACGATGCTATTGAAATTGGAGTAGACCTCAGCTTCTGCAATCGGGTCAAGTGCGGCAGTTGGTTCATCAAGAATAATAAACGGTGCATTTTTATAAAGCGCACGGGCAAGAGCAATCTTCTGCGCTTCGCCGCCCGAAATCTCCACGCCGTCTTTTTCAAAATTGCGGTAGAGATATGTTTCCGTTCCCTTTTCAAGTTTATCCAAACGCTCACCGAAATTGGCTTCAATCAGGCTCTGTCTCACCTTTTCTTCGTCATAATCTGTGCTTGCCGCTACGTTCTGACCGAGCGTGAAGGCGAAAAGATTGAAATCTTGGAATACAACGGAGAAAATAGAGTGATATTCCTTGTAATCATACTTTCGGATATCAATGCCGTTGAGCAAAATCTGCCCTTCCGTTGGGTCATAAAGACGGCACATGAGTTTAATCATCGTCGTTTTACCCGAACCATTCATGCCGACAACGGCAAGACGTTCACCGATCTTGAATTTAAAGTTGACGTGACGGAGTGCCCAAAAATCCGTGTTCGGATATTTGAAAGAAACGTCGCGGAATTCCACCTCATATTCACGGTCATCGCGTTTCTCCACGGGGAGCGTACCTTGAACCATGCGCGAGGGTGTTTCTATAAAATCAAAGTATATCTTCGTGATCTCATTATTGTAACAAAGCGTTTCAAACGTGCTGACAAGCGAACTGAGTGCACCTGTAAATTTCAAAATGGAACTGATATACTGAGAGATCGAACCAATGGAAAAACGTCCTACAAGTGCAGAAATACCTGCAAAAGTATAAAGGATAATCTGCATAAGCGTTTCCAAGATTTCGCAAGGAATCGTTTTTTGTTTCACTTTATATTTTTCGTAGTTTTTCATCAGTCCGTGCGAAGCATTGAATGTTGCTTCCATTCCTTGCGAAAGAATTGGTTTTTGTTGATAAATACGCACATTCATCGCCCCTGCACCATTCGAAAATGCCCCAAGAATTGCGTTGATAAATTGATTTACAAAAGGCAATCTGCGGTCAACTTCATTCATACGAAAGCGTGTACATTTCGCGTTGCAATAAGAAGTAAAGCATACGGAAAATACACAGAACAGAAGAATGAAAATGGCAAAATAGGGTGTTACAACGAATTTAGCCATTCCCGAAAGATTTTTCGGATATGGAGAAATGAAAAGCTCTAAAGTCAGTGCAACAGAGAAAATAATCGTAAAAACATTTCCGAGCATCGTCCGTAATTCTCGTTCAAATTGTTGCAATCCCCCACCGTTCATATTTTCATGCTGCTTGATTCGGTTGAGTGTTTTTTGTGTTTCCACCGTGTCTACAATATCATAATCCATTGTGGATACCTTACTATTTTTAGAATAATTGTAATTATGATTAAAAATAGATCTGCGGATATTGATGAAATAATTCAAAATTGCTTTCATTATCACCACAAAAAAATCAAGAAAAACCGTAATACCTGCCATCAAAAGCGTCTGCTTCCACGGTTCGCCCGAGAGAATCATATCCACAATACGTGCCGCCATATAGATATTGACAAAGGGAGAAAGCGAATTGAATATTTCATAGATGATATTCAAGATCATCAATCCTTTGCTCAAAGATTCAATATGTTTCGCCGTTTTCCAAAACATTTTGATATCTGCGATAAATTTTTTCATGCGCTTACCTCCTCCTTGTAATACCTACTTTGTACCTCATAAAGCTCAGCGTATTTTCCACCCTTTTCCATCAGCTCATCATGTGTACCACATTCCGCAATGATACCGTTTTCAAGAAAGAAAATGCGGTCGCAGAAGCGCGTGGAGGCAAGTCTATGAGAAATAAAAACGGAAGTCGTATTTTTCGTGAGATCGTTATATTTCTGATAGACTTCATTTTCCGCAATCGGATCAAGCGCGCTCGTTGGTTCGTCAAGAATAACGATGGGAGCTTCTTTGTAGAGTGCGCGGGCAAGCGCGAGCTTTTGCTTTTCACCGCCGGAGAAATCCACAGCATCCTCGTAGAGCGTACGTCCAAATTTGGTTTTGATACCGTTTGGTAAACTTTCGATCTTCTCTGAAAGTCCCGACAATTCAATAACCTTTTTTAGTTTCTCATCGTCCGTTCTTCCAAACGTGATATTTTTCTCGATGGAAAGCGGTAACACATCAATCTTTTGAAAAACAGCAGCGATATTTTTGTAATATTCCTCAATATTGTACGCCGAAATCGGTTTCCCATCCACGAGAATTTCCCCCTCCCGCGGAAGATAGAAACCACACATCAGCTTAATGAGTGTCGTTTTACCTGCCCCGTTCAGACCGACAATGGCAATCTTTTCGCCGCTTCGAATCTTAAAAGAAATATTTTGAATCGTATCCTTATCTTTGCCTTGATAAGAAAAGCTTACGTTCCGAAATTCAATTTCGGGCGCATATTCGGGAAACGGCACACCCTCTCCGTGATTGAATTTGTCCTTATCATCTATAAAATCACGGAAATCCGTGATACCGAGAGATTTACTGTACATATTGTTATAGGTAGTGATAATTCCCCAAAGATAACGGGAATATTGAGCGATCAGCGCGAAATAAAAGACAAATTCCGAAGCGGAAAGTTCACCTTTTGCAATTTGATAAATCAAAACACCATAAGCCAAGCCGTCACGCAAAAGCGTTAGCGTTGCTGTAATTATTTTGGATGCAATTGAGTGCTTTTCACTTTTTCTGCTCCATTCCACGCGCTCGCCGAGAAGTATGTGATACATATCGTCAAACCAACCGGCGATTCCATATAAACGGATATCCTTTGCCGCACCGCGATCACCCAAATTTCGTAATACGTAATTGATACGGCGATCTTTGTCATACCACTTGTCTTTGTTTTTCTGATTCCAATCCGCATTAATCTTGCCTGCGTAGTAAAGCACAACAGTCGTAATAAAAAGCACGAAAACGATCACGGGAGAGATATTCCATATCAAAACCGAATAGAGAAAAAGTCCCGCAATATTGGAAAAAATATCGGTAAGATAATAAAATATTCTTTCTGTTATCGCATTGTTTGATGAAGTAAGCCCCCATGCCTTTTGGCTTTTCATATCAAAATCGGGATCTTCCATTTTATAGTAATCACAATCAAACAAACGATGATTGATCATATACATAAATTGACAACGGTTATCCAGACTGCACCGATCTTTTATTGCCGATAAAATCTTGCTTGTCAGATGCACCGCAAAAAGTGCCAGCGAAAGAATCACGATCACCGCAAGTATCTTTTCCGCCGTATAACCGCTTGAAACGTATTCCACGATGGTGGACGGCAAAAGCGCCGAAAGCGGTCCTACCGCTACGGTCAGCGGCACGCAGATCGCGGAAACTATCATCAACATGGGACTGAATTTCCACGACAGTCGGCAAATGTACCAGACATTTGAAAGAAAACTGTATTTTGGCTTTTCTTTCTTTTGTTTTTCCTTTTTCATGAGTAACAACTCCTTTCTTTTTACGCTTTCATCTTATCACAAAAAACGCAAGAAGCGGGGATTTTTGCACGAGTGGTATTGTATTTAGCACGAGTGGTATATTTTTTCTAATCAAACATGATAAAACAGCGAGAACGATTATTCGCACTCGCCGAAATATCTCATCAAAGCGGAAGCATAACCTCCGTGGCAAAAACCCCTTCCTCATGCTGACGGTTCACGTAACCGCCGTATTTTTTCGCAATGCTGTCGATACGAAGAAGTCCGAAGCCGTGGGAGCCGCTGTCATTTTTTGTCGTGCGGTATTTTCCGTTTTCTCTTGTTCGTATACCAAGATAGGAATTGGTGACGGAAATGTAAAGCTGACCTTTCAGCACACCGATATAAATGCGGATAAACCGTTCTTCTTCCTTCTCCAATGTCAAACAACCCTCAATGGCATTGTTCAAAAGATTGCCGATCAGCGCACAGAGCTCCACTTCGGAAACCGCAAGCTTGTCAGGCACGGTTGCCTTCGCGTTGACAGCGATATATTTACTCATAGCAAGCGTAATTTTACTGTTGAGTGCCGCATCAATCATCACGTTGCCCGTTTTGAGAACGGTATCGACCGTGCGAAGTTCTACACCCATTTTATCAAGATAGGATTTCAATTCTTCATAATCCCCCTTCTCCAAAAGGGTATTCATGTTTTGCACATGATTCGCAAAGTCATGCCGCCAACCACGCACCTGTCGGTACATGTTCTGCACTTCATCAAGATGACGTTCTACAATATCGTTTTGATAGGCAGCAATACGCCTGTCAATCATTTTTCCGAACAGAAAGTCAAAAAAGCGAGTCATTACATTTTACCTCTATAAAATCCAATAAATTTTTGGTTCACTTCCGCATACATTCGGCGGGAAAGTGGGATCAAAGTGCCGTTATCAAGAATCACATCTGTCTTGGTAATCCTTGTAATATGTCGAAGTCCGACAAGATAACTGCGGTGGGAACGCACGAAAGAGGTGTCAAGTTTTTTCTCCAAATCGTTGATACCAATCTTCGCAGTTTCGTTTCCGCTTGTGAGCGTTAAAACCGTATCGTGTCCTTTGGCTTCTGCCAGCATGATTTCCGAAAAATTTATGCGCAACACGCCGTTTTCCGTTTCCAAAATGAGAAATGCTTCTTTGTTTCCAAGATTTTCTACCGCTCTGTCAAGAACGGCAAACAGCTTTTCTTTTTTTACAGGCTTCATAAGATAGTGAAGCGCGGCTACCTCAAAGCCCTCTGACATAAAATCGGGATAACCCGTAATGAAAACGATCTGCACACGAGTATTCCCTTCTCGCACTTTTTTAGCAAGATCAATGCCGTTTATCTTTGCCATTTCGATATCAAGGAGTAAAATATCGTAATTCTGATTCTCAGCATAGTCAAACAGAAATGCTTCTGCCGAGGAGAATTCTGCAAAAGCAGGCACATTTCCACTTGTTTCTGCCCATTCGTAAACGATATCCTTTACATATTTTATTTGATTTTGTTCGTCATCACAGATAGCTATACTCAGTTTCATTTTTCTTCTCCATTTATTTTATTAAAATCAGTATACCACAAAAAGATATGCCTTTCAAGAAATTTCATCGACTTTTCATAGACACATACCTCGTTTCAGCGTATTTTCCTATAATATGAAAAAGTCCCTCTGTCAAAATATAACTTTTCGTAGAAACTATTGACATCAATCAAAAAATGGTGTATAATAACTGTATAAAATGTTCAGCGTTTTATAAGAGTGCCCCTCGTGCACGGCTAAAATGAAATCAGAATTTTTTATAATCATATCAAATCAAAGGAGGATTCCCACACATGAAAAAAGCATTGATTATCGCTGCTGCTGCCGCTGCTGTTGCATCCGTTACAACCATCGTTGTTCTCGCTGCTCAGAAGAAGAAAGCAAAACAGATCATCGAAGAAGAAATCGATCTTTGTGACGTTGCTGAAGAAGCTGTTGAAACTGCTGAAGAAGCTGTTGAAGCAGTTGAAGAAGCTGTCGAAGAAGCTGTTGAAGAAGTAGTTGAAGCTGCTGAAGAAACAGTTGAAGAAATCGTTGCAGAATAATTTTTGAAAACGGTTCAAAATCTCCTTTCCGCCGGGAAAGGAGATTTTCTTTTTCACTGTACAATAATTGTTCAAAAAACACATCGAATACGATACATAAAGAAAGGAGAAAACACGATGAAAATCGTCGTCATGGGCGGTTCATTCAATCCGCCGACCATCGCGCATTTGATCTCATTGCAAACGGCAATGGATTCGATCGGTGCAGAAAAAGGTATTTTCGTTCCCTCCTCTCACGCATATGTAAAACGAAAAATGAAAAAAACAGGTCATCCCGAAGAAGTATTTTCCGAAGAATTACGCCTTGCTATGCTAAAAGCGATGGCAGAAGATGACACAAGAATTTCCGTTAACGATCTGGAATATCACAGAACGGAAAAAGGCTATACTTATGAAACCATGGAAGCATTGCAGAATATCTATCCGAACGATACGCTGTATTTTCTAGCAGGCGGCGATAAAATCAGCATCTTTCCGCGTTGGCACCGTATCCGTGAATTTTTAGAGCGTTTTCATATCATCGTCATGAAACGTGACGATGAAGATGCCACACAGGAGATTGAAAAATATTCGCTTTTGCAGCAACATAAAGATATGTTTCACGTCACAGAAACCCCCAATACGCTGAATGGAATCAGTTCCTCCGCCGTGCGTGAATCTCTCCGCAACGGAGAAAACGGCGCAGAAAAAATGCTGCATCCGCGCGTATCTGCGCTTTTGCAGCAAAATTCAAAAAAGGAAGGGGCGTTCTCATGACCGTCATCAACAAATTCAGAGAGGAATATTTTTTTCTCAGCAATTTCTATAAAGCACCCGTTGAATATCACGGGCTTCGCTATCTCAATAACGAAGCCGCATTTCAGGCGCAAAAATGTCTTTCCGATGAAGAAAAACAACAGTTTTTGTTCACCGATCCCGCCCGTGCCAAACGTCTTGGCAGAAAAGTTTCCCTCCGTGCTGATTGGGAAACGGTCAAGGTCGGTATCATGGAAGATATCGTCCGCGCAAAATTCACACAAAATCCCGATCTGAAAGAATTGCTTCTCGCGACGGGAGATACGGAACTCGTTGAAGGCAATACATGGAACGATACCTTCTGGGGTGTCAATATACAATCGGGTAAGGGTCAGAATCACCTTGGAAAGATCCTGATGAAGATCCGCAAAGAATTACGGTAAATTTTCTGTTTGCATCATATATGCGACATACGCACGAAATGCGCTCGGAATCGCATAATCCGAAAGGATCTCTTTTGCCGTTTTCCAGACGAAAATTTCGATGGGTTGCAGACATTCGGCAGTATACCCCGTCATATGCCATTCGATATGCGTAAAAATATGGACGGCATCCACGGAGGGCATGATCCGGATCGGAGAAAGGCCTTTCCTTTGCAGATAAGCAAGCGCATCATTTTCGGAAAGTTTGCCTTCCGTATTCGGAAATTCCCAAAGTTTTGCCAAAAGTCCCTTATCGGGACGTTTACAAATCGCATATTTACCGCGGCAAGTGAGCAAAAAAACTGTTTTTTCTTCTTGTTTCCGCGGTTTTTTTGCGCTTTTCACAGGCAAAACATCTTTTAAATTTTTCTGATTGGCAACACAATTCTCCGCAAGCGGACAAAGCATACATTTCGCTTCTCCGTTGGGAATACAAACCGCCTCTCCAAGTTCCATAATGCCTTGTGTCAAATTTTTCGCGTCATCGCCTGATGGATAGACAGCGCGAAGCATCTCTCCGACGGATTTTTTCGTGGATTGCTGCGCGATATCATCATCTCTGCCGAGATAACGCATCAGGACACGCAAGACGTTGCCGTCCACAGCAGGTTCGGGCTTGCCGAAACAAATGGATGCGATCGCGCCCGCGGTATAATCACCGATTCCCGACAGCTTTCGCAATGCTTCCGCCGTTTCCGGAAGTTTACCGCCGTGATGCTCCACAATAGCGATCGCGGCTTTTTTCAAATTACGCGCGCGGCTGTAATAACCGAGCCCCTCCCAAAGCTTCATAAGCTGATCGTCGGAAACTTCAGCAAGACTTTTGATATCGGGCAATTCCTTTAAAAACCGCTCATAATAAGGAATAACCGCTTCGATACGTGTTTGCTGAAGCATAATCTCCGATATCCATACGTGATAAGGAGAAGGATCGTTCCGCCAAGGAAGCGGTCTTTTATTCTTTTGATACCACGCGATCAACGGTTGTATCATCATTTCAAGTGGATTCTGATTCATATATTCTCCGTTTTTTGCATTTTTCTGTAAACAAGAGGCGATACCCCGATCATTTTGCGAAAATTCTTTGTGAAATGACAGGCATCGCAATAACCGAGTTCTTCCGCGACCGCGCCGACAGAAAGATCGGTCAGGCGCAAAAGTGTTTTGGCTTTATTGATACGGGCATTCTGCGTATAATCCGAAAAGGATATTTTTTTGATCTGCGTAAACATTTTCCCGATATAACGCTCGGTATAACCGTATTTTTTCGCAAAATACGAAAGGGACGGTGTTTGCGGTTTGCTGTCGATCTCCGTACAGATCTCACTGATGATCTTCATCCAGATACCGAGTATTTCAGAATTTTCGGGTGTTTCGGCATGAAAAAATTCTTCCAGCGCCGCCGCAAAATACGCAAGCGCGGCTTTTTCGTCATTGCTGTTATAGAACGAAACCATACGGGTCAGAAGCTCCTGTAAAAACAAAGGGGAAGGTAATATTTTCGTTTGTAATTTTTCGAGATAAATGGGAGTACCGTCATCATCCAGAAATTCAAAATGGGCATTGATTACCAGCAAAGGACGCTCCTCATGATGTTTTGCAATGTATTTTGTATCTGGCACGAGAAGGACACAAATGCCGTCATGCACGGCGATCTCCGTTACCGTATCTGCCGTATGTGCCTGTATCGTTCCTTCTCCGCGAAAGACTGCCCATAGATCGTAATCATGGAAACCGTCCGTATGCCATTGCCATTCGGGCAAACAGTCACAAATACCGCAGGAATTGATTTTTAACCGCATAAAACCGTGCTCCTATCTATTCGGAATATAATACAATTTTACAATTTATTTTTGAAAAAATCAATGGATTTTTTATCTTTTTTCTGTATAATATAGTTATTATAATTATAATTTGGCATATAAGGAGAAAAATACTATGTCAACGACCATTTTACAAGAAATTTCCGAAAAAATTCAGAAAGGTAAGACCAAAGATATCAAAGCGCTCGTACCGAAAGCACTGGAAGAAGGTATTCCCGCTTCCGATATCCTAAGCGATGGTCTTCTTGCCGGTATGAATACCGTCGGTGTGAAATTCAAAAACAATGAAGTTTTCGTTCCTGAAGTCCTGATCGCCGCAAGAGCGATGAAAGCGGGCACGGAGATCCTCAAACCTCATCTCGTTTCCGCAGATACCAGCGCAAAAGGCAAAGTCATTCTCGGCACGGTACGCGGTGACTTCCATGATATCGGCAAAAACCTCGTCAAAATGATGATGGAAGGTCATGGACTTGAAGTCATCGATCTCGGTGTTGACGTTTCCCCCGAAGCATTCGTTGCCGCCGCAAAGGAACATAACGCAGATATCATTGCTTGTTCTGCCCTCCTCACCACCACCATGGAAGAAATGCGCAACGTCGTTACTCTTTGTGAAACGGAAGGTATTCGCGATCATGTCAAGATCATGATCGGCGGTGCACCCATTACCGATGCATACCGTGCGGAGATCGGCGCGGATGCTTATACCTCCGATGCGGCTTCTGCAGCGGAAAAAGCGGCAGCCTTCTTTGCGTGAGGTAGTACGATGAAGTGGACAAACAGACAATACGTCGATCTGATGACGTATAATCATCCCGAACGTCCGATGTTTTCCGAGCTTTTCGGTCCGATCGTCGGTCTTGCGGATGAATGGCGTAAACAAGGCGCAACGGAAGATATGATCGCCATGCGCGGCTTTGCTTTCGATTACGTTCCTTATTATAACCTCGGCAATCTCGATTCGATCCACCGTCAAAAAGAGATCGTGATCGAAGATACACCCCTCCGTTATGAAGGTATCGACCATTACGGAAGAAAAGTCCGTATGGATAAACGTACTTCCACGATCCCGCTTCCCGAAACCTTCCCCGTGGAAACCATGGACGATTGGCTTGAGATCAAGCATATGTTTGAATACGATGCTTGCCGTATCACCGAAGATGAGATCGCAAAAGCCAAGGCTTTACAGGACAAAGGCACACTGATCAAATCCGAGATTCTCGGCGGTTTTGATATCCTCCGTGAACTGATGGGAGAGGAAAACTGCTGTATCGCTTTTTATGAAGATCCCGAACTCATTGAAGATATCCTGAATACGATCTCCGAAACGAACGTGCGCGTCCTTTCCGAAATTTCCAAACATTTGACGATCGATCAGCTTTCCGTACATGAAGATATGGCGGGTAAGACCGCGCCGATGATCGGACCGAATCTCGTTTCGGAATTTATCGTGCCGTACTATCTGAAATCATGGGAGCTTGTCAAGAATGCGGGTACAAAACTTTTCTGTCAGGATAGTGACGGCAATATGAATCCCGTCATTGATGCCTTCATTGAAGGCGGTATCAATATTTTCTATCCTTGCGAACCCGCAGGCGATATGGATATCGTTGCACTCCGCAAGAAATACGGTCATAAGATCGCGTTCCGAGGCGGTATTGACAAGCATATCATTCGCCGCAGCAAAGAAGAAATCGATGCCGAGCTTGCCTATAAGATGCAACCGTGCATGATGGAAGGCGGTATCGTCTTCGGACTTGACCACCGTATTCCCAACGGTACTCCGCTTGAAAATTATATCCATTATATCCGCCGTGCCAGAGAGATTCTCGGTCTGCCGGAATTTGAAAAATGCGAACCCTCCTGGGGCAGAATGGCATTCTGAAGAAGCGAAGAACGAGGGGAGGTGCTTTTTAAAAAAAGCACCTCCCCTTTACCCCTCCGCAAAAACTTTTCGTTGGACAGTCAACGGTTATTTCATATGAAATTTTTGGATGGCGTTTTATTCTTCTGCGCGGATATAATCGCAGTAAACTCTTTGATAATGATAAGGTTCTTTATCGGAAGCGGGATTGGATGACACAACGGCTTGCATCCACGTAATATCGGGTGTATCCGAAAGGAAATAAACGATACGCTTGGAATAACCCGAAACACTCGGAAGAAGCGGTTCGTCTTCTGATTGCAGGAGATATGCGAATTCTTCCTTTACCGTTTCACCGTCAACGATTTTCGTTACGGTAAATTTTTTTCTGTGATACGAAAGATCATAGACCTCGATCTTCGGATAATCTTTCGCAAGTTCTTCATAATGTTCTTCCGTATAAAGATCGGGATTCAAGGTAGCATAAAAATAAAGGCGGACGGCACAGGATTTTTTCGCATCGACAGATGCAAGAAAAGCATCCCAATTTTCCTGTCCCGCGGTAATATCCAGATTTTCATAGACGATACAGCCGTCTGCTTTTGCAGCTTCCAAGGTATATTCTGACGGAAGTTCGGCAAGCGAAGGTTCGATCCCCACTTCCGAGCAGGAAGTCAGCAAAAGCGCGCAAAGAACAAGCGCAGACAAAAGTTTTTTCATCAATATATCCCTCCGTTCAGCAATGATTTTGATCTGTGCTTTTTTTAAGTAAAGCGGAAAACTCATAATGATCGATATCCATCAGGCGAAACGCATTGACCCATGAAACAAGCCAATCATTGAACTCACCTTTTTCATTTTTACCGTCAAAGCTCCAATTGCTTTGAAACATCGCTTCATTCTGCGCGCCGGCGGGACGGATCAGCCCATGCAACTTTGTTTTTCCGTCACTGATACCTTGAAAATTATATTCTCTGATATATGCCGAAGCACGATACCAGACAGGGTTTTCGGTAATTTCGGAAAGATAACGCAGATCTGGCGCATAATATCCCGCCCAACAATCAAGATGATGATGCTGTGCGGAAACTGCAGTTGCGCCAAGCGTAGTAAAGCCTGTTCGCTCGGCATCCGTTCCAAGAGGAAACGGAATATCGTAATAAATCATCCACGTTTGCAGATAACAAGCGATATTTTCGGCTTTTTGCAGATAGGAGCGATCTCCTGTGATCTGTTCCAGCATCAATGCCGCACGAAGTACGGGGCCTGCGCTTTCTTTATCGATACAATACGTATCCAGCGCGCCGCCCGCCGCGGCATTACGGGAAAGATAGTTTTCATAATAAAAATCAAAGGAATCCTTGCCCATACAAAGATACCGCTCGTCCCCTGTTGCCCGATAAAGTTGTAAAGCCGCTACCGTCATCATCGTCCCCGCCATCCCAAGTGCACAAATAACCTTACCTTCGGCATCCACGATTTGCGGAAAACCTTTTTCACGCAAGGGGTAAGACAAGAATACGTTCAGGACCTGTTTTGCGGTTTCGAGATAATCATTTCTTACGATACCGCCGTTTTTCAGCAGAATGTAACAGTTCACATATTGATATACGAGCCAACCGAGGTTGCAGAGATCAAGTTTCAATGGTTTGCCTTTGAATACGTCATCGAGCAGAACGGGGATCAGACCGCTTTCCAAACGAAATTTCTGCCACGTATCAAGGATACCGATGGCATTCCGATAATCTTCCAAATCCGTATCGAACGTACCACGAACGGCAAAGCTCATATCAAAAGGTGCGTTCATTTGAATGGTGAATTCGTTTTTTTGCATACAATCCCAAAGCAAGAGCCATGCATTTGAAATATTCTGCCCGCACCAACCGCATTCATAGCGACCGGATTTGCGATAAACGAATATTTTTTCGCCATTTTCGTTCAGTCGTGGCAAAAATCCCATATTGCTCAGAGTCAATCCGTCTTTGTGTTCGATCAGGCGGCGAAGAAACGACATGGAATATTCATAGATTTCGGGTGTATAACGGTCGAGCGGTTCTCTCGCGTAATCGTTCAAAAGATATTCGATGAAGGGACGGTAGCCAAAAGTGCCTTTTTCGTTGGAGATGAAGAAATATGCCGTAAACGTGCGGCTTTCGGCAGGTTGCAAGGTAACGGTCTGCAAAACAGTGTCACCGTAACGGAATTTTTCAAGATAGGCTTTCGGATATTCGATATGCATAAAAAATGCTCGTTGGATCACGGTGTCTCCATGTATTTCAAGGGATGCCGCGCTTTTCACATATTCTTTCGGCAAGAAAAGTGCCGTGCTTCCCTGTTCCCCCATCACAACGCTACAACCGGGGACACCCGAACGGTCGGAGGGAAAGATCCAAGGCTCGCCCTCATAAAGAAGCCCTTTGGGAGCCATGCCGTCGCCAAACGCATTGCCCGAATAACTGACGCAAGGCAAAAAATAATCCGATACCGTGTTTTCCGTTTGAAAGGATATGCACGGAACAAGTGTGATCGTCATATCGCCTTGATTGACAAGCATTCTTTCAACGGTGACAAGAGCATCGTTTTCTGTTATACTGTCGCAAACGGAAATCGATTCTCGATCAAGAGGAAGAAATTTTTCTCCCTCTTGATAAAATTGTTCTTTTAATAATTGATATTTCATACGGTAAAATCGTGTTTTTCACAGAACGTATCCATCGAAACGACAGTATCGTTATGACGGGATTCCTCTGCGGCAAAGCCGATCAGATGGTTGGCAACGGAAATATGGATATCCGCCACGGAAACACCCTGATATGTACCGTTCAGATAATCGTAAAGATCATAAACGATACCTGCGTCACCGCCGCCGTGTCCGCCTTCAATACCCTCAATGGTTTTCATAACGGGAACGTGTTCTCTGTTTCTTTCGTTATAAGTTTCTTTTACGTAAATGGATTCATCTTCCATAAAGGCATAAAGCTCGCCTTTTGTGCCATAGATACGGATATATCTGCCGCCGCGGTTGAAGGCATTGACCGTAAGACTTGCCGTCACACCGCCTTCAAATTCCATATTGACGACCTGATGATCGTTCACGTCATTGTTCGCATGGAATACGCAAAGTCCGTAATCCGTTCTTTTCAAAGCTTCCATAAGTTCATCATCCGTAAAATCGGGATGTGTCGCAACGATACTGCGGAATGCACTCTTCCACCAAGCGCGATCCATGTTTTCAATATAGACCTTGTAACTGTTATAGGGACATTCCTTTGCAATGGGACAACCGCCGTCAATACAACGAACAGGCGCGCCTTCGGGTGCATTTTCTTCCGTGAAATACGTCAGAGAGCCGAAGGATTGTACTTTTTTGCAGTTTTTTCCGACCAGCCATTGAATGATATCGAGATCATGACAGCTCTTTGCAAGGAGCATCGGCGTAGTTTCCGCTTCCGAATGCCAATGACCGCGGACATAGCTATGTGAAAAATGAACGTCACCGATGCCTTCCACATGGTCGATGGACATGATCTTGCCCAATCTGCCGCTGTCAACGATATTTTTGACCGTTTTAAAGAAAGGTGTATAACGAAGCACGTGGCAAACGATAACGGAAACACCTTTGTCTTTCGCCGCGTTTGCGATATCCGTACATTGCTCAACTGTGGGGGCAACGGGTTTTTCCAGAAGCAGATGATAACCGAGTTCAATGGCTTTCATCGCGGGCGCATAATGCTCGTTATCCATCGTCGCAATCACGGCGATATCTGCCATTTTCGGACGGTTCAAAATCTCGCGCCAATCCACAAAGCAATTTTCTTCGGGGATTTCATGTTTTTGGGCAAAGGCTTTTCTTTTGACTTCCACAGGTTCCGCAACGCCGATGATTTTATATTTATCGGGCATCTGACTCATAAAATGAGTATACGTTCTGCCACGGCTACCCGCGCCGATCAAAATAACCGAAAACTGTTTCATTTCACAATCTCCTATCTTTTGTAAAATATTTTTGAATCTACATTATAAAATGTGCGACTTGATTTGTCAAGAGTTTTCCTCAGAATACCTTGCTTCGTTATAATTTTCAAAAATCACCCTGTTTTCTCCGTTTTCATCCAGCCGCAATGCGACTTCATTCGGTGTCAGAACGGAGGAGATATTTTTATCCCGTTTAAAAACAAAGCAAGTATATTCATACCGTATCCGCTCCCGCTCACTTGCATCTTTCGCAAGCTTCGGGAGTTTTTTTCGACTTTTGGCTACTTTATTCGTATTGATTTCGATCGCAAAGCTGTGTTCATTCTCACCGGCAATGAAAATCTTATCTTTCGGGCGGTATTTTTCCGTGATCTTATCCGCAAAGCGAAAAATATGGCGGAATACGAGAGAAAAGGCTTTTTTGGCTTTTTCCGCAAGAAACGGCAGAGCTTTCCGTTTCAGGATCACATAGAGCAAGCGCAAAAATACGATATCCACCGTCATCGCAAGGAAAAAGACGATCATATGCAAAAGATAATATTTCTGAAATTCTTTTTGCATGGAAGCCCATGTCAAGCCCAAACCGACGACCAAGAAAATCGCGCATACGATTTTTCCCGTTTTAGGAGATAATTTTTTATACGCTTTCATGCTTGCTCACCTCCGGTATGATGACTCTGACGGTATTGCCAAAGCGTTCCAATATGGAAATCTGCTCACCGATGCTTTCATCCATATAAGGCGTAATCACAAAAACTTCACTACTAAAAACACCTCTTGCGATATCCGCCGCCATCAGTCCCGCGAAAGAAACACCGTCAATGGCGCGGATCTCGGACATTTCACGCAAAACGTCGTTTTTATGCACTTCGCCTCCGCGGAGCTGATAGCTGACTTTGAGTTCACCCTCGACTGTACCGCAATTTGCGGAAAAAGCGCAGAGTCCTCCCGCGTCCAGTGCTTTCACAAGAAGCGAAGCGGAAAGTGTCAGTCCGACTTCCACCAATTCCTCATATTCATCATATAAAATATCGCTGTTTTTAGGCAGGTGGAAATTCTGATAGATATAATATTTCAGATTGGAACAGTATTCATAGCGATTCACGACAAAACGCGGACTTCCGCCGACAGAAAGCCTTGCGCTCGCCTTAAAATTGATATCCCGAAAGGAATCTCCCCGTTGATATTCTCGGATTCCGTTCACGGAAAAAGGATCCCAAATGAGTTTTCTGCGTGAAAGCGCGTCACCAAGTCCATATGCGCTCGGAATATTTTCGCTCATGGTTTCGATTCTCGGATAAACGTAAATTTCCGTCGGCGCATCGATATGATTTTCCACGCCGCAACGAAAAACGGAAACGGAAGTCAACCGATAATGCCCGCGTTTCACGCAATCCACACGAATTTTTCTCGTCACCTTTTCAAAAGGAAGCAGATGAAAACGGCTGACGAAAAGTCCCATACCGCCTTTTTCCGTTTTTCTGCCGTCAATGGCAAGACCGCTATAAAAATAACTTTCCACGTCCGCGAACGGAATGAAAAACACCGTCGGATTCCATATCGTTTCGATCAGCTCCACGCTGTCGCCTTCATAAACGCAAGCATCGGAAAAATGCCGTTCGTAGCGCAAACGGTCGATCGAAAAACGTCTGATGGCGCGCCCCAATAAAACGAGCAGAAAGATGCCGATCGCAATCAGAACAATCCGCACGATCCACGGCACGACCACCGAAAAAAAATGAAAGATAAGTTCCATCACGAGCTCCGTCCGTCAAAAACGGTTTCCGTCGGCACGGGGACTTTTCTGAGAACCTCATCAATGATACGCGCGGCGGCATTTTTCTTCAACATCTCCGAGCTTGTCAGAATCAGCCTGTGATTCAATACGGGAACAGATGCTTTTTTGATATCGTCGGGCAGAACGTAACTTCTGCCTTGCATGACAGCAAAACCTTTCGCCGTCATCAAAAGAGCAAGTGCGGCTCTGGGACTTGCGCCGAGAACGACACCTTGCATATTTCTCGTTGTTTCGACAATGCGCGTGATATATTCAAGCAGATCGTCATGGCAATAAATTTTTGCCGTTTCTGCCATTGCGTGTGTCACATCCGAAAGTTTTGCAACAGGAGAAGCGGTTTTCACTTCCCTTTTCTCTCCGAAACGCTTCAAAATCTCGACACCACTCTGAAAATCGGGATAACCCACCGCTGTTTTGATTAAAAAACGGTCAAGCTGTGCTTCGGGAAGCGGATAGGTACCCATACTTTCCAAAGGATTTTGCGTTGCGATGACCATAAAAGGATCGGTAAGCGTATACGTTTTGCCATCGATCGTTGCGGTATGTTCTTCCATACATTCGAGAAGTCCTGCCTGTGTTTTTGGTGTCGCACGGTTGATTTCATCCGCAAGAAGAATATTGGAAAAAACAGGACCTTTCAGAAATTGAAATTCCGATTCTTTCATATTGAAATAATTGATGCCCGTGATATCCGAGGGCAAAAGGTCGGGAGTAAATTGAATTCTTTTATATTCACCGTCAATACTTGCCGCCAAAGCGCGCGCGATCATGGTCTTTCCCGTGCCGGGAACGTCTTCGATCAGAATATGTCCTCCGCAAAAAAGCGTGATAATCACAAGGTCAAGGATATCATCTTTGCCCGCGATCGTTTTTTTCATGTTATTTTTGATTGCCAGATAGGTTTCGTATGCTGTCATGCGTATCATCCTTTCTTTGTTCTATAAGATTATTATAAAATCTCCGTCCTGTTTTGTCAAGCAAGAGCAAAAGAAAGGAGATGCTTTTTCCTGGAAGCATCTCCAAAGTCATATCATTATTCAACCCAAAGGGTCATTTCCAAAACACGTTTTGCACAAGCCGCAATTTCATCACGTGTGATAAGTCCCAACGAATAAGGAAGCTGCAATTGTCCCGTATGTCTTGCGGGCATACGGATATCATTACCCGCTTTGACTTCCAGATAGTGTGCCGCATGATTGGACCAGTCCGTTGTGAGCATACCGCGATAACCCCATTCGCCGCGCAAAATGCCCATAATGAGTTCTGCACTTTCGGATGTGCGGACACCGTTGATGAGATTATAAGAGGTCATAATCATCTTCGGATCAGCTTCTTTCAAGCAGATCTCAAAACCTTTGAGATATATTTCACGCAAAGCACGTTCGGAAAGAACGGAATCCGATTCAAAACGGTTGGTTTCTTTGTTGTTACAAGCAAAATGTTTCGGTGTAGCAACGACTTTTTGCGATTGTACACCACGAACGATCGCTGCCGCCATTTTACCCGCGATCAACGGATCTTCGGAATAATATTCAAAATTTCTGCCGCAAAGAGGACTTCTGTGAATATTGAGCGCGGGCGCAAGGAAGATCTGCAAATTGTTTTCCTTACATTCCAAAGCCTGCGCTTTACCGATCTCCTCTAAAAGTACCGTATTCCATGTGCAAGCAAGTGCTGTTGCAACAGGAAATGCCGTTGTGGTCACGCCTTTGCCCTTATAAATACGTACACCCGCAGGACCGTCTGCCGTTGCGATCGGAGGAATACAGTATTTGCTGTTGAAACCGCCCATCGTTCCCGTATTGCAAATGCCTGTACTTGCATGACCGACGAGAATATCCATGAGTTCCGCATCTGTCAGATGAGAGATAAATGCATCGAGCGTCATCTTACCTTCGGCAACGTCAAAGAAATCCAATTTTTCTCCTTTTGCAAGCGGTTGATATTCATTATGATAGGTACAAGGGAATGTTTTGGTTTCTTCGGCAGAAGGTTCAACCGTCATATAAGAACCGTCTGCAAGCATACGCTTATCAAGCGTTCTCGGAACACAATATGCCGTCAGTTTCTGAATGACTTGATTTTCTTCCAATTGATATATATAGTCCGCGCAGACCGTATCACGAACGGATGTACCGACATGGATCGTATACGCGCCTTTTTCCATGACGTATGCAGATTTTTCGACCGCGCCGATGTCGTCATAGGAAGCCATATCGGAAATCGCAAACGTGAGTGAAAGTACACAGGATTCACCCGCTTCCAAAAGCGGTGTTTTCGCAAATGCACGCAGTTCCTTTACGGGTTTTGTCAATTTACCGATGGGTGCGGAAGAATAGATCTGTACGACTTCTTTGCCCGCACATTTGCCCGTATTCGTGACTTTGACACTCACGAAAATATTTTTATCGTTATTACCAACGGAAATATCGGAAAGTTCAAAGCTCGTATAGGAAAGACCGTAACCAAAGGGATAAACAACAGCATCCTTTTTGTTCGGAACGGTTTCAAAATAGCGATAGCCAACGAAAATATCTTCGGTATATTTGACGTAATCATCGGACTCGTGGAAACCTTCGGAAGACGGATAATCCGCAAACAAACGCGCGCAGGTATCAACAAGTTTGCCTGACGGGGTTTCATCACCGACAAGCATATCCGCCGCCGCAAGACCGCCCTCCAGACCGCCTTGCCAAAGCATCAATGCCGCTTTCACTTTATCATTATCCGCAAACCATGAAGTATCGATCATCGCGCCGACGTTCAAAAGCACGACGACGTTTTCAAAATGTGCGAGTACATCGCGAACCATTTCTTTTTCTTCATCTTCAAGATCAAAATAATGATTTTCGGCATCGTTATGCTGATCCCAGTTTTCTCCGGAAAAACGGCAGATCGTAATAACAGCAGTATCCGTGAATGCCGCCGCTTCATCAAGAAGCTTTTCGGGAATTTTCGGCTCGGTCAAACGTCCGTTTTCGCCACCGTTCTGATATGATTTTGTTACGTAATCTTCATAAAACAGAGAAAGCGACTGAAAAACGGTGATCTTATCCTGTTTCAGTTGCAGACCTTCGTAAATATTTCTGACGTAAGGTGTTGTCACGTCACCGGAACCGCCGCCGCCTTTGACATAATCGATCTGTGCGTTACCGAAAACGGCGATTTTTTGTCCTTTTTTTAAAGGCAAAAAATCGTTCGTATTTTTGAGAAGCACCGCACCTTCCGATGCCGCTTTTCTTGAAAGCGCGATATGTTTTTCCGACGCAGTAATCAACGAACGGTTATCGCCCAGAGGCAGACACGGCTGAAATCTTGCTCTTGTCCATCTGTCCATCATGATCGTAATTTCCTTTTCATAAAATTCATAATTTTTTCGGAATCATTAAGATTTCCGATTTCCTTTTCATTATAACAAAGATCAATGAAATTCGCAACCGTTTTTTATAATTTTAAAAAGAAAAAAGGACTGCCGAAGCAGTCCTTTCATATTGGGCTTTGATTCAATGTTATGCCTTGCCGTTGGAACCGAGAACGTCAACGATCTTATGTCTTACCATTTCCTTAACTTCCGCACGAGCAACCTTGAGATATTCTCTGGGGTCGAATACAGCGGGATTTGCGCTGAATACGCGGCGGATACCTGCTGTCATAGCAAGACGGATATCGGAGTCGATATTGATCTTACAAACAGCCATCTGAGCAGCCTTGCGGAGCTGTTCTTCGGGAATACCGACTGCGTCCGGGAGAGAACCGCCGAGAGAGTTGATTTCAGCAACGTGTTCCTGAGAAACGGAAGAAGCACCGTGAAGAACGATCGGGAAACCGGGAAGTCTTACGCCGATTTCTTCGAGAATATCGAAACGGAGCGGAGGAGGAACGAGGATACCCTTTTCGTTTCTTGTGCACTGTGCAGCGGTGAATTTGTATGCGCCGTGAGAAGTACCGATAGAGATTGCGAGAGAGTCAACGCCTGTGCGTGTAACGAAATCTTCAACTTCTTCGGGACGTGTGTAAGAAGAATGTTCAGCGACAACTTCATCTTCAACGCCTGCGAGAACACCGAGTTCGCCTTCAACTACGCAACCGTGTGCGTGAGCATATTCAACGACTTTCTTGGTGATAGCGATGTTATCTTCATAATCGAAGTGAGAACCGTCGATCATAACGGAGGAGAAACCGCCATCGATGCAGGACTTACAGATTTCGAAATCTGCGCCGTGGTCGAGGTGAAGCGCGAAATCAACGCCGCTGTCTTCTGCAGCAGCATGAGCAAGACCCATGAGGTATGCGTGCTTTGCGTATTTTCTTGCACCTGCGGAAACCTGAAGGATAACAGGAGATTTTTCTTCTGCAGCAGCTTCTGTGATCGCCTGAATGATTTCCATGTTGTTGATGTTGAAAGCGCCGACAGCATAGCCGCCTTCGTATGCTTTCTTGAACATTTCTTTTGTTGTTACAATAGCCATTTTTTAATCCTCTTTCTGCGAGCTTTTCTGATTGCGCCCGCTATTAAGCTAATATAAGATTATTTTACATCAAAACCTCCGCTTTTGCAACATATATTTTTGATTTTTTTAAATTTTTTTATTTACTTAAGAAATTGCGGGGAATCTACCTCGCCGTTTTGCATTGTTTGGATACAAGCAAACTTCGGATAGGCGAGCAACTGCCTGCGGGAGCATCCCGCTTTTTCATATTTTTTGAATTTTTTTGATTTTTTTCAAAAACCCCTTTACAAACAGAAAAAAATGTGATAGAATATAGCCTGTATGTAACCGTCTGCACGGTATGCGGGTAAAGCTCCCCGAGGAGCATTTCACCGGCCGCGCACTGTGTCCATCGGTCGCATAACAAAATTATATTAAATTTTTATGAGGTGAATATCATGCAGAAAGACGCAAAACAGGCTATCATCGCCGCTAACCAGACACACGCAAACGACACCGGTTCCCCCGAAGTTCAGATCGCTATTCTCACAACCAGAATCAACGAGCTCACCGAACATCTCAAGAAGAACCACAACGACAACCACAGCCGTCGCGGTATGTACAAAATGGTTGGTAAGAGAAGAAACCTTCTCGGTTACCTCCAGAAAAAAGATATCGAACGTTACCGTGCTATCGTAGAAAAACTCGGCTTGCGTAAATAATTTCTTTGATACCAAAAGGGACGGAAAGATATCGTTTTTCGTCCCTTTATCCATTTTTATGCGATTTTTTGGATAGGCGTTTTTGTATAGCAGTTAAACCTGTTCCAAACATGTTTTGTGGCGGATTTAAGTGCTAAACAATCTCGTTTATCCGAACAGAAAAAACAAAGTTATATGATTATGAAGGAGAAACAAAATGTTTGAAAACTACAAAGTATTTGAGTTTGAATATGCAGGCCGTCCTCTCAAAGTAGAAGTCGGCAAGGTTGCAGGTCTCGCAAACGGTTCTTGTATGATCAGCTACGGCGAAACCGTGATCCTCGCTTGCGCTACCGCATCCGCAAAACCCCGTGACGGCATCGACTTCCTCCCCCTTTCCGTTGACTACGACGAAAAACTCTATGCCGTAGGTAAAATCCCCGGCGGTTTCCTTCGCCGTGAAGGTAAGCCCTCCGAAAAGGCTATCCTTACCAGCCGTGTAATCGACCGTCCGATTCGTCCTCTTTTCCCGAAAGATCTCCGCAACGACGTTGCGCTCACCCTTACCGTTATGTCCGTTGACCCCGATTGCTCTCCCGAAATCACAGCGATGCTCGGCGCATCCATCGCACTCTCCATCTCCGACATTCCGTGGAACGGTCCGATCGGCGGTGCATTCATCGGTCTTGTTGACGGCAAACCCGTTCTCAACCCCACCGCTGCTCAGCGCAAAGTAAGCGACCTCGAACTTACCGTTGCTGCTTCTGAAAAGAAAGTCGTTATGATCGAAGCCGGTGCAAACGAAGTTGCTGACGACGTTATGTATGATGCGATCATGTTCGCTCATGAAGAAATCAAGAAGCTTCTCGTTTTCGTAAACGAAATCATCGCAACCGTTGGCAAGCCTAAATTCGATTATCCCTCTTGTGAACTCGATCACGATATGTTTGACGAAGTATTCGCATACTGTGAGAAAGCTGTTATGGAAGCTCTCGATACAGACGATAAAAATGTTCGTGATGCAAAGATGCAGCCCATCATGGACGATATCCTCGCAACATTTACAGAAAAATATCCTGAAATGGATATCATCCTCCCCGAACTCATCTATAAGATCCAGAAGAAGATCGTTCGCCGTTGGCTCCTCGTTGATAAGAAACGTGTTGACGGTCGCCGTATGGATGAAATCCGTCCTCTCGCAGCAGAAGTCGGCATCCTTCCCAGAACACACGGTACAGGTCTTTTCACACGTGGTCAGACACAGGTACTCACCATCGCAACACTCGGTCCGATGAGCGATGCACAGATGCTTGAAGGTCTTGATGACGAAACCGAAAAGCGTTATATGCACCACTACAATATGCCCGGTTATTCCACAGGCGAAGCAAAAGCAATCCGTTCTCCCGGCAGACGTGAAATCGGTCACGGTGCTCTTGCTGAACGTTCTCTCGTTCCCGTACTTCCCTCTGTTGAAGAATTCCCCTATGCGCTCCGTCTTGTTTCCGAAGTCGTAAGCTCCAACGGTTCCACATCTCAGGCTTCCGTTTGCGGTTCTACCCTCGCTCTCATGGATGCCGGTGTTCCGATCAAAGCTCCCGTTGCAGGTATCTCTTGCGGTCTTATCACCGCTGAAGACGGTTCTTGGGATACTATGATCGATATTCAGGGTCTTGAAGACTTCTATGGCGATATGGACTTCAAGGTTGCAGGTACTCATAAGGGTATCACCTCCATCCAGATGGACCTCAAGGTTGACGGTCTGACTCCCGAAATCATCAAACAGGCTCTTGAAACCACTCATGCAGGCCGTGATTATATTATCGATGAAATCATTCTCAAGGCTATTCCCGCTCCTCGTGCAGAAGTAAGCAAATATGCTCCCAAGCTCATCACCATGAAAATCAATCCCGATAAGATCCGTGACGTTATCGGTCAGGGCGGTAAGATCATTCAGAAGATCGTTGCTGAAACAGGTGCAAAGATCGATATCGAAGATGATGGTACCATCTATATCCTTGCTGTCAATGCTGCTGCTGCAAATGAAGCAAAGGGCATCATCGATGCGATCGTATTTGAACCCGTTGAAGGTTGCTGCTATACTGGTACTGTAACCAGAATCATTCCGATCGGTGCATTCGTTGAAATCGCTCCCGGTAAGGAAGGTCTTGTTCATATCTCTAAGCTTGACAACAGACGTGTTGAAAAGGTTGAAGACGTTGTTGAAGTCGGCGATAAAGTAACCGTTAAATTCCTCGGTTTCGACGAAAAAGGCAGAATTAATCTCTCCAGAAGAGATGCTCTTCCCCGCAGTTAAAAATTGGGCGTATCCGAAATGACGGATACGCCTTTTTGATGTTTTGAGATCATTTTTGCGTAAAAAAACACCGTTCTGTTCAGAACGGTGTTTTTAAGGGTGGTGACCCGTAGGGGAATCGAACCCCTGTATTCGCCGTGAGAGGGCGATGTCTTAGCCGCTTGACCAACGGGCCTCAACAGATAATATTATAGCACACTTTTTTTCATTTTGCAATAGTTTTTCTCAAAAAAATCAAAAATATTTGATTTTATTATTGAAAAACCAACGCTGAAATCATTCAGCGTTGGTTCTTAGCATTATTTCAGAAAAACGAGATCGCCATCGATCGTAAATTTCACAAATTGCATCGTATCAATAAAAGTATTGGAAGGCGCATCGGGATTATCGGTATAACCGCCGCGACCAAAAAAGGTATCGGGAGAAGTCAGACGGCAATCACCGAGATAATAATGATGCGGACCATACATATTATACGTACTGGGTGCGGCATCCATAGAAAGAATATGTTTTCCTGCCGGAATTTCAATCGGGAGCGGATGATTTTTCCACCACCAACCGATTTCTTTGCCATCAATATATATTTTTGCAGCAGTCACAGAAAGATGATCAAAGGTTAAGCATCCGAGATATTTTTCTGTAAGGGTAAATCGCTTTTCAGCTTTCAGAAGACCACTAAAGAATGGCAAGCCTTGTGATACAAGTTCTCCTTTATAGAGATTTTTTGCTTGTGCAGAACCATTCAGTTCAAATTTTCCGTCACAAGTAACCTGATTGCTATCAAATTCCTTCCAACCGGCAGATGCTGAAACAGAAAAATCACCACATAACCAAGCAAACGGTAATGGCTGTACAGGTGAAAGCTCGATTTCAAGTGTCAGCACATCGGCAATTTCCGAAAGTTCAAAGCGTTTTTTGAAATCACCAATAGCTTGGATATTTGTATTGGTTTTTAAATTCTGAATCGGATCAGAAAGTATCAATACGGCAGAATGGATATTTTTTGTTGGAATAATCGTTTGCAGATGACCGTTTGATAAATTTTTCCATTCGATCAGAATTTGATTTTCTTTAGGAAATGCGATCTGCCAAGCGGTTTGTTCGGGGATAAAAGAGGCAGTTTGATTAGGCATTTTTGCTTGACGTAATTGCTTCTCAGGTGCTTCGCAAAGCATATCAAGTACACGCATCTGATCGATCAAAGCTTGTTCATCATTTTCAAACAAACAGCCATCAGCAATCAGAATTTTTTCATAAGTCATTGCACCGAGATACAATTTTCCATCTTTCAAACAAGCAGTTTTGAGTTCTCTTTCTTCTGTGAAATGATATTGCCAACCGTCAGTATAACAATTTTCCACCATTTCAAGAAAAGCCATATTAATTCTTGCCGCTTCACTATCGGGAATACCGCTTCCGTCATGCAAATTGATTTGTTCCGCATGATGCGCTTGATATTTTGCCATAATACCGCGTGTGGGGGTAACGATCAGAATTTTAGAGGTATTCCAAGCTTTTTCAAGCAATGGTTTTGATAAATAACGGATTCTTTTCAATACGTCTGCAAAAGCATCATGCCATGTCAGATGTAACGGTACGGATGGCGGCCAATCGCGAATTGCTTGTGCTTTGAGTACAAATTGTCCCAAATGCAATGCGATACGTTCCACACCTGCTTCCGCTAACCATAACATATATTCTTCCAAATCTTCAGGTCTAATACCCCATCCTGCGCCGCCCATAGCTTCTGCCAAACAGCCAAGTCTTCCCTGTTGCGCGGCAATGGAAGTCAGAAGATATGGAAAAAAATGATTTCCGTGATAGCGTTCCAAGGTATCGATTGCAGGTAATGAAAGATTTTTGAGCTGTGTGAAACAGGAACCGCTGAACATCAATTGAAAATAAGGACTTTCTTCCCCTTTCAGATGACCTGTAAAAAGCTTGCCGTACCGCTCACACCATTCCTGATACGGTTGATAAAAATTACGCGCGATCAGATCGCCTGCGGTTTCCCAGAAACGAATTTTAAATTCGGGATGATCCGTTTCGGTATCAAATAATTTCCATAATTCCGCGCAAGGTGAAACACCATATTTTTCGATATAAAACGCTTCAAATTCATCACACCACGGTACAGCACCTTCCGATAACAAATGAAAAGGAAAATAATCTACTTCATCACAAAAAAAGCCCGTTACGTAATCAAATGCTTCACGGGGAAGCTCACGGAAATAGCGTTCATGTGTCAATGCAAGAAACGTATCGGTTGTCGCACGGCAAAGAGGACTGATACCGAGTACACCGCGTGCCGCAACTATTTTTCCATGATGATGGCAAAGCACCCGATCATCATCGCGCAATTCTCTTTCATTCAAAAAGACAAGTCCCCAACGTTTTGAATTAGGATGCACTTTGAGCACCTGTCCGTCTGCCGAACCGGAGGGCCAACCGTTTTCATCATAAAGCCAAAATTCCATACCAAGAGATTTTGCAAACAAAATGACTTCCCCGACAGTCTGAATAAAATCTGCTGTCATATAATTCGGTCCGCCGGGATAAAACCGCGGATGAAAAACAACGCCATCCATACCGTGCCGTTTCAAGTCTTCCATCTGCCTGCATAATGCTTCGGTCTGAACACCGTCATTGATCGACCAAAAACTTAAAAATTTCATGTTTCGTTGCATGGAAACGATTCCTTTCTTAAAAAAGCTTTTTATTCTCCGTCAGTACACAATAAACGCGGAACGTATGGTCCTCCCATTCGGTTGTGAGCGTGCCGTGATATCGTTCACAGATTTCTTTCATAGAAGTCAATCCGACACCAACACGGTTCTCTTGTTTACGGGAAAGTATTTTTTGTTCGGAATTTCTTTTGATGTCACCGTCAAATGTATTTTCAATCATCAGAACCAGATTTTTTTCATGAGATTTTGCTTTCATGATGATTTTCCGATCGGTTTCAAGTGTTAAACAGCCTGCAACGGCATTATCCAAAGCATTTCCCAAAAGGATACAAAGATCAATATCTGCAATATAATCGCCTTGAATACCTCCTGTATATTGAAAATCGATCTGATGTTCATCTGATTTTTTCATATAATGATAGATCACGCCATCCACTGCTGCATTTCCCGTATAAGGAACGCGATTATTGATAAGATAATCGGTTTCCAAAGTATTACAAAAATCGATCAGACCGTTTTTGTCATCATTATCAATATAACAGCGGATCAGATGTAGCATGTGTTTCAGATCGTGATTGGCTTTTCGCGCCGCTTCCATTTTTGTCTGTAAACCCGCGTAATGCATTTTAGACATACTTAGATGATCGGTCAACGCTTGCTTTTCGATCAGATTTCTATGATTGGAAGCAACGACCGTCGTAAAAATAATGATCGATATACTGATTAGAACACGGCTGAACAACATTGTGAAAGTTTCCACACTCTGATCGATCGGAAGTGCCGTAAACATCGCAACATACATCAAAAGCGGTATAAACCATACGCTTTTCCAATAATTTGTTCCTTTTTCCGAAAGAAAAGGAGAGATCGTTTTTTTCAACAATATTTTGATCGGCAAATAGGCAATACACATGAGGATAATATAAATCCCCGTGCCTAAAAAATATTGAGATAAGATATTCAGATTTTCAAAAAACGGGGGAAAATACGTTGCGATCGCCAAAAGCATATACATACAAGTCGCAACTACACCAAACGTAAAGATATGTTCACGCAAAAATCCTTTGATTACGATGAGATTGACTCCGACAAGGATCACCTGTATCAAAAGCATATCCAAACGGATCAGAACCGTAGCTGTTTCAAAATCTTTCAGACCGAGGAAAAGAAAAAGAATGTTCAGAAGCAATAGAGTGGGATATGTAATGAAAAGCATCCATTTTTGTTTATATGTCAATTTCTGACCGAAAGGCGCGACCCTGAGTAAAAGTCCGGGAACATAACATAAGGTAGCTTCTATTGCCATCAATATTCGTACGGGAAGTGTCATAACAAATCTCCTTTGAATAAATATAATACGTTTTATGCTTCAGCAATAGGCAAATCAAATGCTCGAATCGTATTCCGATAGATCGTATCTTCAACGGTCCCATAGGCTTCACCTTTCAAGTCCGCGATTTTTTTCACAAGCGCGGGAAGAATCAAAGAAGAATTGGAAATCTTTTTATCGGGATATACTTTATGCAACGCTTTATCCAACGGAGGCAAAACGAAAGGTGCATCTGTTTCCACAAGAAGCGATTCAAGCGGAACACGTCTGACCGTATCACGCAAAATTTCGCCCACATCATTTTCCCAAAGGAGCTTCGCGCCGATTCCAAGTGTAAAGCCAAGATCGATATATTCTTGTGCAGTCTGATAATCTTCCGAAAAACAATGTACTGCGCCGCCATGTAATTTCGTTCGGTATTCCTTTAAAATTTCCAGAGCGTCAAGATCTGCCATACGGATATGCAAAACCAAAGGCAACCGCAAACGATCGGCAAGTTCGATATGATAAACAAACCACTGTTTCTGCAAATCACTTTTTTGTTTTGCTTCTTCCGTATGATAATCAAGTCCGGTTTCACCGATCGCAATGATATCGGCGTTTTCGGCATATTCCCTTACTTTTTCGTGTTTATCCCAGTCCGTGTGAATACATCTTGTCGGATGAACACCCACGGCTGACCAGATAAAAGAATGGTGCTCCGAAACGAATTGCAGTTGTTTTTCGATCGCATCAAAACCGATGGAGGGTTCCAGAAAACCGACGATACCGTTTTTTCGCATTTCTTTAAGCAAAGTTTCCCGACCGGCAAGACGAACGTCAAATTTTCCGTCCCGTTCGCAAAGATATGCAACTTCCGAATCATAGCGTTCATACGCATAGTGCGCGTGAGAATCGATAATCATATTATCCCTCCCCATCCAGTTGCGCGATTACGGCATCAGCAAGCGTTTTCATGCCTACCGCATTCGGATGCGCACCGTCGACCGTATCATATGGGATGGGATAATGATAAAGGTCAATCACACGGCATCCCTGCGCTTCTGCGCATCCGCGGATCGTTTCGCAATAATTTTGGATATGCCATTCACCGTCACGGTAAGGAAAAACAAAATTTTCTTTTTCAGACCATGCGCTGATCGGTAACGTAAAGCACCAGATCTCCGCCTGCGGATAATTTTTCTTTAATTTTGAAAGCATGGTCTTATATGCCACGGAAAAAATCGAGATATCATCTTTTTCGGAATCATCGGTCGGCAAGCGTTTTGTTCTGCATCCCCAGTCATTGATGCCTATAAAAACCATAATCACGTCGGGTGAAACGCCATCGCGGGAAAGCGCCGATGTGCGTTCATCGCTGCAACCGTAAGATTCAATTTCATATCCCTTCCGTTTTGTGACCGTACTGCCTGAAAAAGAATTGTTGACCAGAATAAAACCGCCCAGACGTTCAATAACTTGTCCCCACCATGTATCTTCGGGAATGAATACATTTGTCGCAAATTTTACGATACCTTCATAAAATGCCGCATAATCAGGTTCGGTATATCCGTTCAACGTACTGATCGAATCACCGAGAACCGAAAAACATTTATTTTGATAAGATTTTTGTTCGTTCATAATAATCTCCTTTCGCTCTGTTTTCATCTCAACCGCTTCAGATATATCCATTCTTCCGCTTCCTGTTCGGGCGGAAAAAATCCTCCTGCTTTTTCATAACCGAGCTTTTCATAAAACCGCCATGCATCTTCATCGGCTTGTGTGCTCGTCATCACGTAAGAATAGCCTTGCTCATTCATCGCTTTTTCCCATTGCGCCATCATTTCTGTGCCAAATCCTTTTCCCCTGTATGATTCCTGAATATAAATCAGATCAAGAAAGGGGATCATCTGCCAGAACAAACTGTACCGAAGTATTCCTTCGACTGCATCCTCTTTCAATATATATACCTGACGATTTCGGATACATTCTTCCAACCGTTCGGACGGAATATGGCTGTCAATCGTTTCAATTTGTTGTTTATCGTTTATTTTTGCAAGTGTTATCGTCATAAAAATACCTTTTTGTTTTTATTATATCAAAAAAACAAGGCAATTGCAATAGATATCCAAAAGACCTCAAAAATAAAAGCGGCAAGCTCGGTTTTGCGCAATTTCCTATAATAAAAAAAGCGGGCAAAGCCCGCTTTTTTATTTGTTACCGAGATCGACCGATCAGCAGCCGCAACCGCAGCGATTGCCGCCGTTGTAATCGTTATCGTAATTACCGCAACCGTTGCCGCAACCGCAACCATTGCCGTAACCGTAGCCGGTACCGTTACCACAGCAATAGAGCAAAAGGAATACGATGATCAGAACCCAGATGATGTGATTGTTATCGAAAATGTTGCAAAGGCAATTCATAAATATCCTCCCTTCGCCATCAGGGATGGCGATATATTCAAGTTGAAATTCGATAGCGGAATCTCGTTTGACATTCCCTATCTGTTATCATACTATGTCGGGGGAAATATTTTGTTACTGAAATTATTTCTTTTTTGCAAGTTTTTTCTTTTTGCCAACAGATGCGCCGATGGAATAGCCGACAGCAAAAACGATGATCTGGAAAATGAAGCTAATCAATACCTGCAAAAGTTCAAGAGAAAAGGGAGCCAAGGCATAGAAGACCGCGCCGACAACACCGAAAATACCCGTACCCAATGCACCGATGATGCTTGTAACATTATACAATGCTTCCGATTCCACGAATTTATAAACGACATAAAGAATCAAATAAGCCGCTGTCGTCAGGATCGGGATCAGATTGGCAATCCAAACGGAATGGAAAAGTGTCACACGCGCACGGGAAAATACAAAACCGCAAGCGCCCCAGACGATACTCATCGCCACAAGGAAAACGACAGTCAAGACACCGATTGTATCCAAAAGACCGCTCATCAACATTCCAAGATAAAGCAAAACAGAAACGACAGGCACGAGTGCCAACAAATAGACATTTTTCCAACAAAATTTTTCTTTCATAAGTAATATCCTCTCATTTTTCATTAAAATATTTCAACCGTATCACCGATCGCAAACGAATAAACATAAGTATGCGCGGGAGCCATACCAAAAAGCTGTTCACAAGCAAGCTTATAATACCCCAGCTGTCTTGCATGACGTTCTCTGAGTGTTTTTTCAACGTAACTCCGAGGTGTACCCTCCTTGAAAAAGTCCGTTTTATAATCAAGCAGGATCAATTCGCCTTTTTCATTAAAGAATACGCAGTCAAGAATTCCCTGCACAAGCAATTTTTCATCGGCAAGACTTTCTTTGTCTTCTTCCGTAAAATAAGAAGCCGGCAATTTGACCATAAAGCGTTTTTCACGGTATACCCTTTCGGAACGGAAAATTTCTTTTGCGATTTCGCTTTTAAAAAACGAATTCAATTTTTCCACATCCATTTTTGCCTTATCCGCATCAAAGATAAAGCGTTTTTCCGCAAGTCTTTGTATTTCTGCGTTCACACCGTATTCCGATACGAGATCAAAATCACAGAATTGCATAAACAAATGCATTGCCGTTCCTTTTTCCGCCGCTGTCAATTCTTCATCCTGTTCTTTCATCAGAAAATTCGGCATTTTGACTGCTCGAGGAACTTCACGCGCGAGCTCCTGCCCGTCGTCACCGTCCAGAATCGCCGGATACAGTTTGGAAACGGAAAGTTTGGAGGGTATCTCCGAAAGCCTCCGATAAGGATAGGCATAATCCAAGCGTTCCGAAACGATCTTTTTCGCCTGATAATAAGTCATCCCCGTTTCTTCTTCTTCCGCACTTTCTGTCTGCAAAGATTCTTCCTGTGTTTCCGCGCCGTCAGATTCCTCGTCCGTATGGCTATCGACAATTTCCATCGTAAACGTCATGGTTTTTCCCGCCATTGCCGTCAGCAAAAGATCCAATGGATCATTGGAGGAACGCAATTTATATTCCGAAAAGAATTGATTCTTCAGCGCATATTCCCCGTAGGTTTTAGATAACGAAAAACGCTCCTTTTCTATATCCTTATCCGAAACGGATGCCGTCAGATACAGTCTTTCTTTTGGACGTGTCAAGGCAACGTAAAGCAACCGAAGTTCTTCTTCCACACACTGCCTATCGATCTCAAGCACAGATGCCTGACGGAGCGGTGTTTCCAAGCGCACCATACCGTCTTTTGCGGGAATCTGAATGGAAATCCCCAGATTTTCATGATAGATCGTTTTTTTGTTCCGATCCATCCGATTGAACTGTTTATTCAAATTGGAAACGAAACAAACGGGAAATTCCAGACCTTTCGATTTATGAATCGTCATGATATGCACCACGTCACCGGGCGCAGCAAAGCCAGAAACATCAAGTTTGGCTTTATTTGCCAGGACCTCATTGATAAACGTAATAAATCCGGAAAGTCCTTTAAATCCTCCCCGTTCAAAGCCGCGCGCGTAATGATAAAACGCGATCAAGTTAGCATTTGCCTGTTCGATCTCATAAAGCGAACGAGTTTCATCCGCGGAAAGAATCGAAAAGATTCCCGTATCCGTATAGATCTGCCAGATCAGATCGTCACAAGGTGTTTCCGATGCGATCAGCACGTATTTTTCATAATCATCAAGAAATTTTTTACCCTTGGCAAAATTCTTCTCTGCCGTGAATTTCCGCAAAGCATCAAAGAGCGAGCCTTCCCTGTGATAACGGCGGATAAACAGCAATTCATCCAGAGTCACGCCATAAAGCGGACTTTTCAAAGCGGATGCCAGATAAATATCTCTCGTCGGATTATCGATCGCACTAAGCAAGGAGAGCATTAAAAGCACCTCGGGACTTTCAAAAAATTCTTTATCCGCATCGTTTTTACAAGGAATCCTTCTTTTTGAAAGAGCCTGTTCAAAAAATACTGCCGAACTGCTCGTACTACGCAAAAGAATCGCAATATCGGAAGGTTTGATCCTTGAACCATCCAGCTTTGTACCCGAACGCAAAAGTGCTTCGATCTTTTCCGCGACAAATTCCGCTTCATCCGAAAGTTTATCTCCGTTTTTGCTTTTCGCAATCAGATACATTTCCGGCAAAGCTGCGTGCTTACCACCGCCCGGATGCAAACGCTCATCTTCGCCGTAACGAATTTCTTTCGCATTCATCAGTTTTTCAAAGATGCCGTTGCAAAATTCCAAAATTTCCGATGAAGAACGGAAATTTTCCGAAAGAAATATCTTGACCGCCTTATCCCCACAGCTTTTTTCATATTTCGGTCTGCTATCAAGAAGCTCCGAAAAAATCATCGGTTTTGCGCCACGAAATGCATAAATACTCTGTTTGATATCACCAACGTTGAAGCGGTTATCTTCTTTTGAGATCAAAGAAAAGATCTTATCCTGAAGCTCGTTGGTATCCTGATATTCGTCAATATAAATCTCATCATAAGAATCCCGCAAAGAAAGTGCAAGCTCCGTTGGCGCGTCGTTTTCTTTATCATAAAGAAGTTCGAGCGCAAAACGCTCCATATCCGCAAATGTTATCAGCTTTCTTCTTCGTTTTTCTTCCGAAAAACGTTTTTCAAATGTCCGCATGAATGCACCGAGCATTTCCATGGCTTCTGCCGTCTGCGTAAGACAATACGAAAGCGCATCTTCAGAATAAATATAAAGCTTTTTCGTAAACTCTTCCAAATCATCCTTGAATTTCGTACGGAGAGGGGTAAAAGACTTCAATTTTTCATCGCGCGAAGAATTTACAAGCTTTTCAAAATGAAATTCCGCAAGATATTTCGGCATTTCATAATAAGACGTACCCGCTTCGGCAAACGAACGGACCTTCTCGATCACATCCCACTCCGCCGCAATGATACCGAGCGGTTTTGAGAGCTTCGGTTCGCCTTTCGCATAATCTATGATGTCTTTATAGATATTTCCGTAATGCTTCAGAAAACCGATCAGATATTCACGGATACACATTTCCCAAGGACTGCCGTCAAAGCCGTTTTCTGCCGCAGATTTTGCATTTTCTCGGAAATATTCGATACGGTCAAGAAAATCTACCGTTGAAGAAAGAGAATGATAGAGCGAAAGCAATGTTTTCGCCAATGCATCCGTATGTGCAACATCCCCGAACATATCAGCAAACAGACTGAAATTTTCGATCGGTTCTTCCCCTTCGCGAAGTTCTCCTTCAAAATAGTCGGAGATCAATTCTTCCGCGACCGTATTCATCATCAGATCAATCTCCGTTTCACTTCCCGCAGAAAAATCAGGAGGAATATTCAATTTTTGAAAATTCGTGCGGATCAGATCCAGACAGAAGCTATGGATCGTACTGATCTTCGCGGATGAAACAAGCAAGCTCTGCGAACGGATATGCGCGTTTTCGGGATGACTTGCAAGCTCTTGCGAAAGCGCATCGGAAATACGGGAAACCAATTCTGCCGCCGCCGCTTTCGTAAAGGTTACAACCAAGAGCCTCGAAATATCACCCGAGCAATCGGGCGCGCAAACTTTTTCAATGATTCTGCGTGTCAGAACCGCCGTTTTACCAGAACCTGCCGCCGCGGAAACCGCAATGGATTTCCCTTGCGTATGGATCGCATCGCTTTGGGCAGGTGTCCAAGAAAATGTCGCCATGTCATGACTCTCCTTCCGTAAACATCATTTCTTCTATATATTTTTCCATAAAATAAGCATTTTTTGAAAGTTCCGTATATTCCGATCTTGCACAAATCGTTTTCGCCGATTCTCTCGGTTCCGCGCCAAGCAGAATCGAAAGCGCACCGGCCCCCGCCGCATTGCCGACAAAAGAAATCTTTTTCGTATCGATCGGAGGAATCATACCGATACGGCAGATACTTTCCGCGCGCAGATGCGAACCGAAGCCGCCCGCGATCACGACATCCGAAAGCGATTCGTAAGAAACGTCCGCTTCATGCAGAAGCGTATCCACACCCGCGCAGATCGCCGCTTTTGCAAGCTGTATCTCTCGGATATCCCGTCCGCAAATATAAATATTTTTCTCTTTATCCAACATAAAAACGGGATTTCCGTCGTCATCTTCGTCGATATAAGAAGCATACTCTCCCGCATCCTCTTTTTCGGCAATACATCCCGTTTCATCAACAAGTCCCGTATCCAACATCACCGCGATCGCATCAATGATACCCGAGCCGCAGATACCAACCGCATCCGCATCATCCACCGTGCGATAACCAATCTTCCCGTTTTCTATGAAAACCTCACTGACAGCACCCGTGATACCCGCCATACCGCAAGCGATATGCGCCCCTTCAAAAGCGGGACCTGCCGCCGCAGAACAAAAATACAGCCCCTTTTCCGTCGCAAGTCCGATCTCGCCGTTCGTCCCGACATCGATATATAACACACGTTCACGGCAAGCATCCAGCCCCGATGCGATCATACCGCAAGCAATATCGCCGCCAACGTAAGAAGCAAAACAAGGCGCAAAATACACAAAAGCATCTTTATTTTTCAAAAATCCAAGCTGATACGCATCGTATTCTTCCCCAAAAAGCGTCGGCGCAATAAACGGCGCATTCGCAATCGTTGAAGGATCGAGCCCCGCCGCCATGTGTTGCATCACGGTATTTCCGCAAAAAACAGCGGAAACGATATCCATCTCCGAACGTCCCACAGATACACACATATCCGATGCAGCTTCTCTGATCGCATCCGCGATCAATTTCTGTTGCATCACAAGCGCATTTTTATCTTTCATAATCTTATCGATTCGGGAGATCACATCCGCGCCGTATGCACTTTGCGGATTGCGAAATCCTCTTGTCGCAAGAATCTTTCCGTTTTGCAGATCAGAAAGATACAGCGCAACCGTTGTCGTACCGATATCCGCCGCCAAACCAAGCAAATTCTCACCTTTATCTTTTACCAACGGCGAAAACGTATACGAAATTCCCTTGAAATCCGTCTGTACACGCAAATTTCCATACTGTATATCAATCTCAAAATCGCCGTAAAGACGGCACATACAGGCAAGACGTATCCCCTTTTCTCTTTCTTCTTCCGAAAGAAAATTCTTTTCCCTTTCATCCATCACGGAAATATTCCCCGTGATCTTCGCGCGGCATTTTCCGCAAGTACCGTTCCCCCCACAAGGAGAATAAATCGGAATATCCGCAAAACGTACCGCTTCCAAAGCAGTCATTCCATACGGAACGGAAACCGGATACTGTTTTCCATCCGCCAAAATATTTCCTTTTATATTATATGTTTGTTCCACAGGACGCACAATGCTCCCCTCAAAAAAATTACAATTCTATTATATATGAAATTTCCGAACGTGTCAACCTTAAAAAAGAGAAAGAGCCTACACAAAAAGTGTAAGCTCCTTATCCTCAAACCTGCTCACAAAGCTTTTTTGGCTCATTTACAGGTTTCATTTTCTTTTTTCTGTGTTTATCATAAAAATGCGCCGGCAGATACACGATAAACGCCCCCAAACAAACGACGGGAATATACAAAAGCGTACTGATATACCAGCCAAACTTTTCTGAAATCTGTTTGAATACGATCAGCGAAGAATTTTTCGGACCGACAAAAAACATATTGATACTGCCGCCCGAAGCATCCCAGAAGATCAGATTGATGGAAAACGCAAATGCTGCCAAAACAAGAAAAACAATCATTGCCGAAACATAATCTTTTCTCGTCTTTGCAAAACGTCCCGAAGCGATCAGATACGCACCGATAAAGATGAGTGCCATATGCCAGAGGAACGCATGAAGTGTCAGCGTCCAATATTTATGCACGATACCAGAAGGCTCAATGAATGCCATAATTCCACCGAGCAAATTGAACGTCGTCATAAAATGATACATTCCGCTTTGCACTTTTCCCGGCTTCAAAAATGCCGCAATGATACATAAGTACATCGGCACACTGCAAAGCTGAAACGGGAAAATCCACCATTGATAGCTTCCGTTACCAATATAATAGTAATAAAAAAGCTGTTTATAGATTTCCGTAATCAAGAGGAACATCCCCGTGCTGAAAAGAATGATGCGATTCCCCTTCTCACTTACGTTCCGAAACTTTCTTGCAAGTAAAATACTGAGCGCAACACCCACTATTGTAAAAGTTAGATGAAAAGGTCCGTATGCTTTGGGTTTTTCCATTTCCCAAGCCGTCAGCTCCATCAAACGTGATAGCCATTCGTTCAAAATTGTCATCTCCTCCGAAAAACATCATTACAACATTTTTCTTCTTTATTTGACTACATTTTACCATAAACGACCCCGTTTTTCAAGCAATTCACCCTTTAAGAAATTCTTAATATTACCATTCCGGAGACACATACGGAAAGTTTTGAAAGAGCGGACGGTCGTCCGACACATCATCCAACGCAATATAACCGAGAAGCGCACCCCAATGATAGAAAGCATCGCTCTGACGCGCGGTGCACCCCATGCCGTCAATCGCACCGTAATTTTCATGAACGTGACGGTGTTCTCGCCATTCACGTAAGAAAAGATTTTCAGATTTTTCCGCAAGAAGTTTCGCTTCGGCAAACAATCCCGCATCTTTCAACGCTTTGTAAACGAGTGCGTTGAGAGGTGCCCAGATCCGTCCGCGCCAATAATGCTGTTCCGAAAAGGCATAATCGCCTCTGTGAACAGACGGCAGAACGTATTCACCCCAAAATTCTGCGGGATTCAGAAGATGTTCGTCCATCATTCTGCGTTTCTGTTCTTCGCTAACGCGGTCACTGAACAAAGCAAAGAAATTCATCGGCGTGAAGCGTCTTACCCATTTAAGCGTGACAAGATCGAGATTTTCAAAAAATCCGTCTTCTTCGTTCCAAAGGCGCATCAGCGCGTCTTCCGCTCGTTCTTTCCGAACACGTAAAGCGGAAATATCTTCCGTTCTGCCTAAAAGCTCCGCCATATGTAAAAGTGCTTTGCAATCCTTGATGAAAAGCCCAGACGCACCAACGTCCGCCTGTAACATGAGTCTGCTTTCCGCATCGTAGACGGCATCGTCAAAAGGCGGTGAATTATCCATACCAGATTCACATTTCGCACCGAATAATGTGCCTTTTTCCGAGGATCTCGTCCCCGAACCCCAACACATATACCCGTCTTCACGCATACGGTTTTCATAATACCACGTATTCCAGCGGTAAAGCCCGGGATAGACCTCACGCAGAAAATCCATATCAGAATACCGTTCAAAGATGCGTTCCACACACATACTGCCGACGAGCGGTTGCGAACGATCGTGCCCGCTGTTACTGCAATTGGGAATCATTCCATCCGCAGTCATTTCATCGAGCATTGCTCTGATATTACGATAGGATAACTCACGATTCTCCAGAGAAAACATTTCCGCCGCGAAAAAGGTATCCCAGCAGAAAAGTTTTCCGCTCACGTTTTTATTCCAATTCCTTGAAACCGGCGAACAGATACGATCTTTCGGAGGATCATAGATCGTATTCCATCCGAGAACGGATTGCATCGCAAGATAGCTTTCGCTGTGTGCGCCGTACTTCTCCGCTTCAAGAAGAACAGCGCGCCTTGACTCCCCCATAAGACGGCAAGCCTCCTCTGTGGTATAAGGCTTTGTCGAAATGACGACAGGCGCATCCAGCGTAAAGAAAAGCGATGGCGATTGCAAGGTCGGCAAATAATACGAATAAGGCTCCGTATTGGAATACAGCCAGATTTCTTGTCCATCGGGACAAACGGCACCGAGTTTTCCATTCTTTTTCACGAGCGTTCCGTCACATCCCCAAAGAAATGCGGTTTCCACGATAAGCTGTTCATCCGAGATATAATATCCATCGGGCGTAATCAGAAGCACTTGTTCCCCATCCCGAACGGCACTTTCCACTTTGATCGGTGTCGTACCGTGGCGGAGCTTCAGACAGGTATACGAACCGTCAAAGCTGCGAATATCCGCGCGCGCCGCCATCGGCGGATCACGGTTGATGAGAGGATTTTTTAAAATATCCCCGCTCGATTTTTTGCGAAAACTGAGGTTAATGGCAAAGCCCCAAGGAAGCAGAACGTGTGTCAGCATCCCTTCGGTATACCACGTGTTCCACCTCGTAAGTCCTGTTAGATTCATGGTGTATTCTCCTTTTGTTCCGGTATCGGCTTGACGTAATAATGCCGCGCCAACCATTGCGAAAGTCCGTCAAGTCCCGGATATACGATTCTTTCATTGATATTGAGCTGATCGAGCATATCACGGATACGCCAACGCAATTCTTTTTTGATGACGTATTTCACGCTGTCATTGGTATACGTATTCAAAAATTCTTCGATATCCTTCATCCCGCTCGGAATGATCGAAAAATACGAATACTGATTGATGATACGCGGGTCGATGGAAGGCGGTTCGATCACCACCATGGCGCGATCTTTCATATCTTTATCATACTGCTCGGTATTGTCCACGATCTTCTGCAACATTTCCACCGTGAAAATACCTGCGTTTTCTTCATCCAGCATCGCGGAATATTTTTTCGGCAAAAGCTCATGAATCTCATCGATATTGATCTTCCAGATCACGCAATCGTTCTTTTCCATTTTATCAAGATTATTCTGTGACATCGCAAAATGAAGCGCCGTCAGAGGCGAATACGTCCAGTCCAGAAGTCTTGTCGGCAAACCGTGATGTTGACCGAGAATCATCTGTTTCCAAACGGATGCATGGAGAGTCGGGTCTTCCGTGATGGCATATTTCGTGAAACTGCGCAGGATCGAAGCCTCCAATTCTGTATAAAGATGCTTACAATTGCGTTGAAGACTCGTCGTCAAATTAAAAGACGCTTTGGAAAGTCCGCGGTAAACGTAAGGACTGCGGTATCTCTGCTTCTGGGGATTATATTCCTGTTCCGTGACGATCGCCATCACGCTTTCCAAGGTGTCAAGTTCTATGATCTGATACATGGTATTCTCCTTTTACTGTACGTCATAAACGGAAAGAATCTTCGGCATTTCGGAAAGAATATCTTCTTTCTTACCGTCCAGCAAAATACTTGCTTTTCCGTCTGTGATATCAAAGAAATTATCTTCGGGTGTCACGTCCGCGTTTTCCCATTCGATCATGACATTTTTTGCAAATGCTTTTGCTGTGAGATCGAGATAATACGCACCGTTTTCCTCGCGGATTTCATACGAAAGCTGGGGATCTGCAAAACGGTATTCACAAGGTTTGACATAGATTTTGCCATCTCTTTCCATTATTTCGCCGTCTTTTTCAAGCGTATATTCGAGGAAAAGCGTATCGGCATTCCGATCAAACATTGCGGAAATCTCATTAGGCAAAACGATATCTTTGGAAGAAAGTCCGGAAACGGAGATCTCCGTTTCATAAGAAGCCAACACGTCAAAACGGTTGTTCTTGACATTTACAGTCACCTTGCCCCTAAAGGTCTGCAAGGTTTCATTGGAAAGATTGACGATCTTTTCCGTTTCGGTTTCATGAAGCGAAATGAGAACGGGCGCAAAGAATTTTCTTGCTCTGTAATGCAAAGCTTTCCATCTGCCGTAATAATCGATAGATGCCCACGAAACCACAGGCCAGCAATCGTTGAGCTGCCAATAAAGCGCACCCATGCAACGTCCGCGGTATCTGCGGAAATGCTCCACACCGTAGCGGATAGCATCCGCCTGCAAGATCTGAGAGAGATAAACGAATTTGCCGAAATCTTCGGGAATCTTATAATAATCCTTGACGTATGCGAGAATCTTTTCATTGCCGCTGTGGCATTTCTGATGTGAATGCATCACGTCGGAATCCAATGCCATATCTTCGGGCAAAGCAAAGCTTTTCAGCGTTTTCATCATCGGGAACGCTTCAAAACCAAATTCCGAACAATAGCGGAAATAATGCTTGCGGTATTCTTCAAACGGAACACCGCCATGCCATACCTGCCAATAATGCATATCGCCTACGTTTTCATTGCGCGGATCGTCAAAACCGCCGTGCGAGGAGGGCGATGCGGGCCAATAGAAGATATCGGGCGCATATTCGGAACAAATTTTAGGCAAAAGATCTTCATAAAGGAACAAATAATCGTCAATGACTTTCTGCGTTTTGGAAGGACGGCACGAACTCCAATAAACGAGGGCTTCCTCCATTTCATTGTTACCGCAAAGCAAGCCCAGACAAGCGTGATGGCGGATGCGTTTCAGAACATCAATAAATTCAGCCGTTACGTTTGCCGTAAATTCTTCGCTCATCAACACGTTCATACAAGCAAACATAAAATCCTGCCAAACAACAAGACCGTAACGGTCGCAAAGCTCATAAAAACAGTCGTTCGGATAAAAACCACCGCCCCAGACACGAAGCGAATTGAAATTTGCCTTGACACAGGATTTGATCAATTTTTCCGTTTTTTCGGGAGAACCCCAAGCAAGAATATTTTCTTCGGGGATATAATCTGCCCCCATCGCAAAGAATTTCTTTCCGTTGACAACGTGACAAAATTCCTCACCGTATTCATCTTTTTCCGTGCTGATCGCGAGCGTGCGAAGACCGATCGTTTTCGTCACGGTATCTGCAATCTCCCCGTCTTTTTCAAGGATAAATTCCACCGTATACAGCGGCTGATCGCCAAGACCGTTCGGCCACCAGAGCTTCGGTTCATCGATCAGAATTTCCGTTTTTCCGGAAATATTCAGCGCATGTTCTTCCTTTTCGCCGTCAGGAGAAGTGATCACCGCTTTTGCTTCCGTATTCCTATCAGTTACATCCAAAGCAAGCGTAAGCGTGACATTGCCGTTTTCATGAATCTGTCTGATCTCCACAGAATCGATGCGCGCTTCATAAGCCTCAAGCATAACATCGCGGTAAAGTCCCATATCGGGCAAAATCGGGCCCCAATCCCAACCAAACATACAAGATGCTTTACGAATATGACCGATACCGCCCAATGTAAAACCGACGTTGGCGGCAAACAAAAAATGTTCCTTATTTTTACGGGTAATATATTCCGACGGAGAATAAAAATGCAAACGGACTGTATTTTCACCGATTACCGCTTCATTTTTCACATCGACACGCCACGTGCGGTACATATTATCCGCATAAAGCATCTTTTTGCCGTTGAAATAAATATCACAAAGCGTATCTAAACCATAAAAAACAAGATCAAGATGTTTTTTGGCAAGCATTTCTTCCGTAATCATAACTGCCGATGTCATTTCACAGTCCTTTTCGGAAAGAAGCGTGATCTTCTTTTCATTCATGCGATAATACGGATGTTCGATCTTCTGATGGTCAAGCAAAATGGAATACATCGAGCAAGGCACACTTCCCGCAAGATGATATTCCTCATAATCCAGCATCCAATCCGATATTTTTTGAGAAAGCATAAACAAAACCTCCTGTCATGCGTTTTTGTTACCGTTCTCATTATACCATATAGACCAAGGATTGTCAAACAAACGAACAAAAAAATAAGACCGCAAAAAGCGGTCTTATTTTTGGTCGCCCACATGCAACTTTATCCGAACACGGAATGTCCGTAAAGAGCACTGTTTTTGAACCGTAGCCAAAGTTTAGAGTGAGTAAAAATCGGTCGCTGTAAAGAACTATTGTATTGACGAAAACATCAATAAGCTGTCTGCGCTCCTCAAGTCGTGTGAGGTCAAAGTTTCGCATATAGCGGAACCAATCCCAAAGATCCTTCTCTGTTCGCAGAGGTCGCTTCATATTTTCGATCAAAATTTTATCTTCCAACTCGCGTTTAGTCACTTCCAACGTTTCAAGACGCTGCTTGGTGGAGGATGTGATAATTCCTTGCTCGATAGCCGCTATTAGATTGTCAATAGAGCGTTGCGTGTCAGCCAGGGCAATCGCTTACGAAAAAATAAAAGTATATACAGAATGCCGAAAATAAGGTATAATAGAAAAAAAGAGGAGAAATAGCATGGCAAAGGGCATTGTAGAAATATTTAGAGAGATACCTGATCATAGAATTGGAAAC
>JAFUQQ010000060.1 GCA_017472285.1 Clostridia bacterium
ATTTTATTAGCGAGCTAATAAAATCGACCGCACACTTTTGCTTTTTTGTCAACCCCTTTTTCAAAATTTCTTTAACTTTTTTGCAAAAAAAGAGCCAAGTCCATTTCTGAACTTGGTTCTTTTCTTAACTTAATGACATTGACCAAAAGGGCGGCGCGTTTGGAGGTACAGCATGACATACACAATCAATCAAAATCAGCAGTTCGGAAGCATTGAAATTTCTTTCGATGGCAAACCGTTCGAAGCTATCCGCGAAGCGCTCAAATCGTTGAATTTTCGTTGGCATAACGTCAAAAAAGTATGGTATGGGTTCGCTGAAGAATCCGCCATTGTTGCGATTCTGAACGGTAACGAAACAGAACAGACCGCCGAATCTGCACCAAAAGCAAAAACAACAAGAACAGCAAAGAAACATGCGCTTGCTTCTCTCTGGAATCGTTGCGATGTTTCCGATCTTCCGGGCTATGGAACAGATGCGGTGCGGGATATCTGAATGCTTGCGATATTACGATCAAAGCAAGCCCGTATTCGCGCGAAATGGTCAAAGGCAATCCTCAAGCAATGCGTGAGCGCGACCGTTGGGATCACTGGGAAAACTCGGCAGAACTCGAAGCAGTTTTAAATTACTGTAGCAAATTGCACGATTCTTTCGACGATGACGACGGCGATCATTATGCCGATTATGGCGCACATCATGATCTTTACGGCTCCGCTTCCATCGCGTACGATTACACACAAACTGAGGCAACTGAAGAACAGAAGGCAAGTGCAGAAGATTTTTGGGAACGCAAAACGGAAGCCATAGCAGCCGAAGAAGCACGACAAGCGGCAGAATGGGCAGAACGTGAAAAGCAGATCGATGAAGAAACAACGCTTTGTTTGATGCAATGCGCTCAGAGTATCGAGCAAATCGGTAATTGGTAAACAGAATGCCGATAGAACAGCAACCGATTTTAATTCTGCTTGAAAATCTTATTGCATTTCAAAAAAAGTGTGATACAACAAAATAAAAATCATGCGAGCCATAATCTCGAAGAACGGAGATAAAATGAAAATCAAAATTGCAATTGGTGATAAAGTATTCCGCGCTGACGGATGCAGCGGAAATGTTATACAAGTTTATGAACCCGGTGTGTGTCCCGATCTTGCCATTGTTCGATATGACACATTGAAAACAAACGTATATACAGCGCCAATCACTATTGAGGATGAAGAAAACGGCTTTTCCGATTATTACTTGATCGAAAAAAACTTTTTCGGAAATAAAAAAGAAGTTGCTCAAATCGAAATGGAAATTGAAAACCTTCGGGAAACGATTCGTATAGAACAGCTTCGATTGGATCAGCTCCGCAAGCAAAAATGGACGCTTGAAGAACGTATGGTTGATAATTGGAAAGAAAACCGAAATAAAAACCGCTCATCATGAGCGGTTTTTGTTGATTTATACAAGACTCAATTTGAGCGCACCTACACGGAACACCGCCACATGATTCAATTCGACCTTGAGCGATTTCGCGGGATATCTACCGTCCTCGTCGGGTTCACCATCGGGGTCTGTCAAAAGGTCGAATGCGAGCGGTGTGCCACCTGTGATACAATCAAAGATTGCGAAATGCGTCCATTCATCCCAACCGTTTTCGGTCTTACATTCAGTGGTGCAGACTTCCGCGCTGTTTGTAACCATACCGTTAGCAACCGTACCGAACTTATCCGTCCAAGTCATTGCTTCGTTAATATTCATTTGAATACGCTCGTAGTCGTCAGTTGTGGGTTCTGTGAAATTCGAGCCATCCGCATTGGGTGTGGTCGAGGAAAAGCCGAGATAACATTTTCCCGTGCCTGCAATGCTCTTGATCTTGCCTGTGTACAATTGCCAAATTTTATTGGTGTTAGGTGTTGTAATCATATAATCGATTCCTTTCTTTGTTTTTAAATAATTCATCGCGATTCATTTCGAGCAGTGTTGTTACCATCATTATCCATTCGCAAAACTATCTTAAGTCTGACTGATATCGTAGATAAACAACTGCTCACTTGTTGACGTGGAAGCTATGAAGATTCGTTTTCCGTCTGGGGATGATTTTATATTTCTTGATGTCAACTGATATTCTTCTGCCGGTTGATGAAATACGCAGTAATTCTCTGCGATCTCTGATACA
>JAFUQQ010000061.1 GCA_017472285.1 Clostridia bacterium
CCTACGGGAGAGCTGGCGCGGAACGCGACTGAGAGGGCATAATTTTTCCAGATAAAAGCCCTCTCCGCCTCGTAAACTCGGCACCTCTCCCAAAGTGAGAGGCTTTAAAAAATCTGTTTTTCCTTAACTTAATGGCATTGGTGAAGTACTCCCTCTTTTTGTTTTAAATTTTCACTGAATAATGTTGTTTTCTCTTGATTTTTAATAAAATTCATGTTATAATGATGTTGTAAAACAACATTTGATCTCTTTCAAAGTTGTTTCAGCAATATTTCGTTCTCCGCGGTTTTAAAGGTTTCCCATCAGTCTCATTCGTAAACATTTTTTCATGGATGGAGGGATAGAAAATGGTAATCGCAGCGCTCATCGTCGTTGGCTTCAAGTATTTTCAGAGCAAGAAGTCTGCGGCGATATAAATCTCACTTTTTAAAATTGAATATGATAGAAAAGCGGCGAGTCGCCGCTCCCAATTCTCGCCTTTTTTAAATTTTTCTGCATCCAAATGAAACAAAACGGCGAGGTCGGGTTTGAGCAATTTCCTATGTAATAAAAAAGGAACGGTTCGATGCCGTTCCTTTTTGTGTTTTATATACGTTCCAGCTCTTTCAGCAGATTTTCCGCATAGAAACCGAAGCCGAGATCATTGGGATGCAAATAAAGGTCGGCAAAGAAATCTGAGATATGCGGTGTCAGACGGAAACCATCCACAAGGAAAAATCCCTGTTTCACGGCAAGTGCTTTCAGATCTTCCACGGCATTTGCAAACGTGCTGAAAGCAGAAACATTGTCATCCACGTCAACACGGAAGATGGGAGAGATATAAACGAGCTTTTTCTCCCCATAAAGTGCTTTGATATTGATAAAAAACCGTTCCGCTTCTTCAAGAAACGCTTCTTTTGTGGGACATTTTGCCCAATCGTTTGTACCGTATGCCACGATGACCGTATCGGGATCAAAAACAATATTTTCATCAAGAATATCCGCATCAAAAACCTCTCCGCCGATCGCCTGATTCAGAATATCCGCATCAAGCGCACGCGCGATACGGTTGGCATAAGACAGGGATGAATGATACGCATCATATCCTTGCGTGATGGAATCGCCGAAAAGCAGGAGCTTCGTTTTGGTTTCGGAGGGTTCGGCAAAAGTCGCGCCCTGCAATTCCACGTGCGCAATATCCGTGCGCATCATATTCGGGAAATAAACCGTCACGCGATGCTTTCCTTCGGGAATCGAAAACGAAACGGTGCCCTCTTTTTTGCGATGCAAATTCATCACGTAAAGTTCATCACAAAAAATACCGTCCACATAAAGATCAAAGGAATAAAACGTCCGCTGGGAAGTATCTTTTACCCAATAATCAAAGGTAATCGCCTCCGCATCCGTGATTAAATCCAGACGCATTCCCGCGCTCGTGTATACCTTACGGGAAAGATCATGCGGACTCTTTTCGTGATAATAAGCGATCTGCTTTTCCGTAAAACGGGAAAGCACAAATTTTCCGTTTTCTTCGGAAATATCAAGTGCGCCGATCAGAATGGTTTTAAGTTGTTCTTGTGTCAATTTCATATTTGTACCTCTTCAGTGAAACGGATATCCCGACAGATTTTCAAAGTTTGTCTTGGATAGCTTCGCTGGATTTCGCCGATTGAAAATTATTTATTCGTTTCGTCAAATTTTGTTTTTTTCATCTCTGAAATCAGCTCTAAAAATCCTGCCATACACAAATTAACTCCCATTGCTAACCCGTCAGGGAAAATTTGAATATATTTGCACAGAAACATAATCAAACCGTAAGTCACAGCAAATCCATAAAATGCAATAAAACCAATAACATAATTTTCTTGGACCTTTACTCGTATCAGCTTGAACATAAGCTTAAAACCTGCGTAAACAATAAAAGGCACTATCGCAGTTACAATGCCTTTAGGAAGCTTATCCTCTTGTGTATAAAAAGCCATATGTAACACCAAAAAAACAGTGTATATAACTGAAAACACCAATAAAAATATTTTCTCTTTTTCAACAAGCCATCTATACAAAATCTTTAATCGTTTCATTTTAACTCCTCATTTAAAATTCTTTGGTTAACGTGAGTTCGATGAAGATTTACGTAGAAAAATAAAATGAAGATTTTGCCAAGGTCTTCCCCTTTGGGTAGCGAAGCGGCGGAATGGTAGTGAATGAAGACCTGAATGGTCTTCAGAGCCATTCCGTGACCGAGTCGCAACGAGACAGTGGATTTTGCTTTAGCAAAAGACGGATGAGGTTGTGAGAAACATAAAAATTCTTAATTTGAACTCTTGCGAGGCTTTTTATTTCTGTTTTTAAACCTCATCCGCCTCGTAAACTCGGCACCTTCCCCAAAGGGGAAGGCTTTTAGAAACTTTGCTTTTGTGCAAAACGCTGAAGCCAAAATTTCAAACCGACTTTATCGACAAATTGACGCTCCCTTGTTTGAGCAAGGGAGCCTTTTTGTTATAAATACTCCCCGCCGTCGTGCGAAAGTCCGAGTTTATGCAAAGCAAAGATACGGCGGAAAAGGGGGCGGCAACTTGCCGCTTTTGCGGAGGGGTTCGGGGAGGTGCTGAAAGCAGCATCTCCCCGCTCCCACTTAGTCTTCGTAATCGAAATAGGCAACGTCGGGACGAACGTCAGGATTTGCAAGCGTGATATCGGAATTCTTGATTACAACATTCTTTGCAAAGCGGATCGTGAATTTCGAGCCTGCGGAAAGACCGTGTCGGTCATATTCGGGATAACGCTTGTCAATGGTCTTAGGGCAACCGGGCTGTTCTGTCGCACCACCGGGAAGTTCAAAGTGGCAGTTTTCAAATACAACGTCTTCGATGCGCTGATTTTCATTCTGACCGATGACCATATTTTCACGAATGGTCTTGGTATGGCTGAACGGATACGGTTTTTCAAAGCGCAGATCGCGGAAGGTCACACCCTTGATATAACCGAAGCGTTCGGGAATACCTTCTTTTCTGGGCAAACGGTTTCTGTCGCCGACGGTAACGTAAACGGGCGCACCAACGTCTGTCATATCGATGCGTTCAAATACGACGTTTTCAACGACAGCACCGTCAACGGTTTCAAGGGAGATACCGCAGCGGTTGACGTTCTTGACGGTACAGCCGCGGATATGCGCATCTTTGAGGCAATAATATGTATCCGTACCGAATTTGATACCCGAAGCCAAGCTCTGAATCATCATATCGTCAACGTCGATGTTGTAACAGCCGACAGGATCGGAGCTCTTGAAGCAAAGACCGTCGTCACCTGCCATGACGTTACAGCCGTAGATGGTCATATCGTGACAGTCAACGGGATCGATACCGTCACGGTTCGGCGTATTCATACAGTCAAGATTCAGACCTCTGAGAAGTACGTTTGCGCTGGAAAGCGGAACGACTGTCCAGAAACAGCTGCTCTTGAAATTGATGTGTTCCACTGTAATACCCTTGGAATAAGTAATATAAACGAGGTCGGGACGCGCATCTTCCACACGTCTGTCACCGAGCGGGTCATTCATCTTGAAACGGTATCTGCCGTTGCCGTCAAGCATACCGCCACCCGTGACGCGAACATTGGAAACTTCATGACCGTAAACAAGACCGCGTCCGAGCTGTCTGTGTGCGCAAAGGCTTGCGTAAGGCTGCTGGAGAGGATATTCGCCGTGATCCTGTGTGCCGAGAATGGTTGCGGTTCTGTCGACGAAAAGCGTTACGTCGGAACGCATGAAAAGCTCACCGGAGAAAAATACGCCGTCATGAACGTAGACCGTACCGCCTGTATAAGCCGCATCGTCAATGGCTTTCTGAATGATTGCGGTTTCAAGAGTCTTGCCATCGCCTACTGCGTTGTAAGGTGCTTTTGTAATATCAAATACAGGTGCATTCGGGATCACACCACGGGAGAAATCGTATGCATCATAGATACGGATGCGGTTGATGAGGAGTCTTGTTCCTGCCTGTGCCGTATAGATCAAACGGGAAGCCGCTTCGATCTTGTTCGTAAAAGCGAAATCTTTCGCACGAACAGCACCGTCCACCATGAGTGTATAAACGGATTTTTCGGTATCGAGAGAGAGCTTGACCTGGTACCAGTTGCCGCTCGGATAATACTGCCAATCGACAAGACCTTCATAAATTTCAACCCATTCATCGCCGTTCGTTGCAAAAAGCGCGTTCTTATAGAATGCAACGCGGCAAGCCACGTTGCCCTTATCGTCCGTAACGGCGGGAACGATCACAAGGTTTTCATCTTCGGGATGTACTTTGGTTTCAATGGTAACGACACCCGAAATTGCGGGGAATACATATTCTGCGGAAGCATCTTCTTCATTGGTGGATACGAGAGAAACGCTCTTATCGCTTGCAAAAGGAAGATCTTCAAGTTTGATTTCCGCATTTTCCGTGGGTGTCATATCGATGGTATCGGACGTAAATTCTTCTTTGACGGCATAGATCTCAGTGTCGTCAAAGAGATAAAGATTATCGAGTGCTGCCGTGCCGTCACAGGAGAAGCCGATCGCAAGGGGTTCATCATCGGAAAGAACTTCAATGCCCTTTGCCGCGATGCGTGTGTTTGCCCATACGTCATATTCGCCGCGTTCGGTATCGAGAACGATACGGATCTCAATATCTTCACCGACCGCATAAGGCATCACGTCTTCGCCGTCCATCGTGCGAAGCATATCACCGTCAAGAACAGCACCGCAGACAGCGCCTTTTTCACCGAGGAATGCCGTAGCAAGAATACCTTCCTTGCAATTGAGCTTTGCCGTCATGATGATACGGGAAGAAGGATTTTCGATGGGATAAGAAAGATAAGCACCGCTTTCCATCGCAACGTAACCATCTTTTGCGTTGTCTCCACGCATCTTGATGGAACAGCCATGTCCACCGAAACGGGAAAGCGCATCTTCTTTATTGAATACCTCAACAAGATAGCTCTTGTATTCTCTCTTTTCATAAGCGGGGAGAGAGGCGGAAGGAGCGGGGAGCGGAGCGAGTTTTACGGGTTCTTCATCCATCGTTGCGATTGCCATCACGAAGAAATGATTGCCCGCACCCGTCAAACCGGGGATATGTACGTAATCGCCTTCTTTATAGGCTTTTTCATAGATGACGTATTCTCTGCCGTCGGAACCTACGATCTTATCACCCGTTGCAAAGAAATCTTCCGTCCAAGCGGGAATTTCTGCTTTCGCATCGAGTGCAACGGCGATGGCGGCATCTCTTTCGCAGAAGAAATCCACTTCCTGTTTGTGTTTATCTTCCAGACCGTCTGCCTCTGCATTGAATGTCATGATGTAATCCGCACCGATATAACGGGCGGGGAGCTTTGCGATCGTGACTTCTTCATTGGAATGAAGCTTTACGCCTTCGGCAAGATTGGCATATACGGAATACCAGCCGCTCGTGTCCCAAGGAGAAACAAATCTGCCTATGATCGGGGATTCGGGATAATTCGCACCGCAGCTTGTGCGGTTGTGAGGATTCATGGTCATAATTTTTGAACCGTTCCTTTCAAATTTGATTTTATATATGTCATATGAAAAAATTTTGCGGATTCTTTCGAGGAGCCCCTGCGTGAGCCAATATCGTCAACCTAAGGGTATTGCAGAAAAAAACGAATAAATTCCCACCAATTTTTTCAAAAAAACTAACTGAAAGCCTCTCACTTCGGGTAGCGAAGCGGCGTGAGGGTCTTGAATGACAGCCTAAATGGCTGTCAGACCCCGAGCGTGACCGAACCGCAGTAGACGGTGGCACGGCTTATAGCCGTGACGGAGAGGGCATTTTCATATCAATTTCATTCAGCCCTCTCAGTCAGCTTACGCTGACAGCTCTCCTAAAGGGCGAGCCTTTTGATGCGTTATTTTTCTTAGGTTGCCGACATTACCCGCTTACATATCCATAATAATGGGCAAAATCATGGGTTTGCGCTTGGTCTGGGAATAGATAAATTTTGAAAGATCGTCTTTCATCTTATATTTGAGCTGTGCCCAATCGGTCACACCTTTATCCAGACAATGATAGAGTGCTTCTCTTGCGATCATACGGATCTGTTCGATCAGATGCTCGCTTTCTTTTGCATAAACGAAACCGCGCGAAACAATCTCGGGACCGGAAACGATATCATACGCATCCGCGTCAATGGTCGCAACAACAACGATAATACCATCTTCCGAAAGATGTCTTCTGTCACGCAGAACAACGTTACCAACGTCACCGACACCCGTACCGTCCACAAGAACGATGCCCGCGGGAACTGTACCGTTGAATTTTGCGCCGTCTGTGCCAATCTCAAGGATCTTACCGACATCGGAAATAAAGATGCGATTCGGTTCCATACCCATATATTCCGCCAATTCTTTATGATGGTACAAATGACGCGCTTCGCCGTGAACAGGCATGAAATATTGCGGTTTTGTGAGCGCGTGTATGATCTTGAGTTCTTCCTGACAAGCGTGACCGGAAACATGGACCTCCGCAACGCTGTCATTGAGAACGGTAACGCCTTTTTTATAAAGCTCATTGATGATATTGCCGACGAGTTTTTCATTTCCGGGGATTGCCGATGCGCTGATGATGACAACGTCATCCGTGCCCAGCTCGACTTTATCATGCATATTGAATGCCATGCGGTAAAGTGCGGACATCGGTTCGCCTTGGCTTCCCGTGGAAATCACAGTCAGCTTTTCGGGAGGATATCTCTTGATCTCCGTGATATCCACAAGCACACCTTCCGGAATATCCAAATAACCAAGCTCCAATGCCGCGGAAACAATATTAATCATACTGCGTCCCGTAACGGCAACCTTTCTGCCGCTTTCCGCGGATTTCGTAATGATCTGACGGATACGGTGTACGTTGGAAGAAAACGTCGCAATCACAATACGTTTATCCTCATACATATCCAAAATCTTCGTCAAGGATTCTCCGATCTTATGTTCGGAGGGGGTATATCCGGGACGCTCCGCATTCGTGGATTCACACATGAGAAGCAGAACGCCTTCTTTGCCCAACTGTCCAAAGCGTGTCAGATCGGTCATTTCTCCTTCAACGGGGGTTGTATCAATTTTAAAGTCACCCGTATGCACGACCGTGCCGATCGGGGTTTTGATCGCAAGCGCACAAGCATCTGCGATCGAATGGTTGACGTGGATAAATTCCACCTCAAAAAGTCCGAGCTTGATCTTATCTCCCGCTTGTACGCAATTGAGCTCGGGTTCAAATTCCAAAACGTGCTCGGAAAGCTTGTTTTGCAGGATTCCGAGTGTCAGACGTGTGCCGTAGATCGGGACGTTCAGCTTTTGCAAAAGATAAGGGATACCTCCGATATGGTCTTCATGACCGTGTGTCAGAACAAGTCCCTGTATCTTATCCGCATTGCTGACGAGATATGTCACATCATTAACGACAAGGTCGATACCAAGCATATCGTCATTCGGGAAACCGAGTCCGCAGTCAATGATGAGTATATTATCGCTGTATTCAAGCACCGTCAAATTTTTTCCGATCTCGCCGAGTCCGCCAAGAGGGATCACACGCAGTTTTTTCAGTTTTCCTTTGGTTCTCGCCATAAAAATTTTCCTTTCTTTCTTTGAATTTTAATGCAAAAAGGTATAACGAAAAATCCTGAACGATTCTCTCGTTCAAGTAATAATCTGATGCAATATGTACCATACGGATATTTTACGCAGCCGATAGCAAAATATCCGAACGGAAAAATAATAAAAGCATCGTATCCGATGATAAGCCCTTTTTCCGTCGCTCCGTCGGATACTGATTTATATTGTGTTCAAATTATTTCAAATCAAACGCGGAATTTCACATTTTCCGCTCTCTTATTACAGTATACACCTCTTTTGTGATTTTCGCAAGTCTTTTTTTCATTTTCGCAGAAAACAAAACGAAAGGCAAGTCCTCTCGCTTACAACGCTTTAAATCTCACCGCTCGAGAAAAATATTCACCACACTTGCAAATACGGATAAAATGTGCTATACTTATTCAATATAAAATCAAAGACATTAAAAGTATCGGAGAAAAAATCATGACACAAACAGAAAGAGCAGCTTTCCTCGCGAAAAGAGAAGAAGAAAACAGCAAACCGTTTGCGCTTTTTGCTTTATTTTTAAGTCTTTCTTTTTTTGCGGCAGTTCCCATCGCGCTCGCCTATACGGGTGAATATGCAAACTTCTGGAATAATTTTATTCGTATCTTAACTTCACCCTCCAAGCTGGTAACGGACTATTTCAATCTCGGCTGTCTTGCAAGTACCTTTTTCAATGCGGGTCTTTGCGGTTTGGCTTGCAATCTGATGATCCTCATCAGTAAAACAAAAGCCAATTCCACGACCTTTGCCGCCTACATCTTAGTCATTGCCCATTGTTTTTACGGTCTGAATTTCCTCAATATGTGGCCTCCTTTCATCGGTGTCCTGATCTATTGCTTCATCACCAAACATCCCGTGCGTAAAAATCTGCACGTCACGATGTTTTCCACGGCACTCGCTCCTTTTATCAGCGACCTTCTTTTCCGTTATACCATCGGTCAATTCCATCTCGGCAAGATCCAACTCAGCGTGCTGGGCGTGATCTTCGCGGTCGTTTTCGGTACGGCGGCAGGCTTTATCGTTCCTGCGTTGCTCCCCGGCACAGCAGCCATGCACAGAGGATACAGTATGTATAAAGCCGGTCTTTCCATCGGTCTTTTCGGCATTTTTGTCCATGCCCTCCTTTACCGTACACTCGGCTACAATTCCCCCGACGTTGTCGTACGTGAGAATCCCGTTTATGAATCCTTCGGCAATTCCTATCTGCTCTTTATGGATATCTTTTTCCTCATCCTCTTTACGATCTCCATTCTGCTCGGCTTTTTCATGAACGGTCGCAATTTCCATGATTACCGCCGTCTTTTGCATTGCGCGGGTTACGGATTGGATTTTGCGGATAAATTCGGACTTCCCGTCTGCTTTATCAACTTTGGTGTCTACGGTATGTGCATCCTTTTATATCTAAATCTGATCTTCCTGATTCCTGAAGCTCTGCATATAATTTTTCCCGATATGGTCCTTCCGACTGTTGCGGGATTTACAGGACCCACGGTCGGCGTCACGTTTGCCGCTCTGACATTCTCCGCGGATGGTCAGCATCCCCGTAACGTATCGCCTATCGTCCTCGGTTATGTCCTCCTGTTCGTTTTCGTTTGCTGTATTTCTGCGCTGACAGGCGATCCTTTGCCTTGGATGCTTTCCACGCAAGGCTACATCAACGGTCTTGCTTTCGCAACAGGTCTTTGCCCCTTTGCCGGTAAATACGGTTGGAAGATCGGTGTCTTGGCAGGCTTTATGAGCGCAATCATCTGCACCTCCTCTGCAAGTATGCACGGCGGTTTCGTTCTCTATAACGGTGGCTTCAATGCCGGTCTTGCCGCGCTCATTCTTCTCCCCATTCTCGATTTCTACGGCATCAAGCCCAAATACCCCGACGACGAATAACTTACTTTCTTCTTTGCGAAAAGAAGAAAGTAAGTAAAAAAGAAACGCCCCGCTTTTCTTTACGAAAAGAAAAGCTCGGCAAAAGAAACGTTATGTGGCGGCTCTGTCTATGTTCTGTATAAAATTTTTTATTGGTAGAGAAAAGCACCATAGCGGTACTGATTCTGCAAAATCCCCACAACATTCATGGAGAGAGCATAGTCGGGATTTTCAAGGGCAGATTGCCCTTGAAGCAGGGTTCGGGGCGGCAGCACTGAAAAAATCTTCGAAAGGATAAAAACCTATGAAAATCTATTCATCTTTAGAAGAACTCATCGGCAGAACACCGCTTCTTGCCCTTGAGCGTTATACAAAAGAAAACGGCACTTCAGCACGTATCATCGCAAAATTGGAATCCTTTAATCCCGCAGGATCAGCTAAAGACCGTGTCGCAAGAGAAATGATTGCAGATGCGGAACGCACGGGAAAACTTACGAAAGATTCCGTCATGATCGAACCGACTTCGGGCAATACGGGTATCGGACTCGCCGCATTGGCGGCATCCAAGGGCTACCGCCTCATCATCACGATGCCCGAAACCATGTCTGCGGAACGACAGATGCTCATGCGCGCATACGGCGCGGAGCTAATTCTCACAGATGGCAAAAAAGGCATGGCGGGTGCGATCGAAAAAGCTGAAGAACTTGTCAAAACGATTCCGAATGCTTTTATTGTCGGACAATTCATAAATCCTGCCAACCCTTTGGCGCATCAAAAAACCACCGGTCCTGAAATCTGGGAAGATACCGATGGTAATATTGATATTTTTGTTGCCGGTGTCGGTACGGGCGGTACGATCACAGGTGTCGGGGAATATCTCAAAAAGAAAAATCCAAATATCAAAATCATTGCCGTTGAACCAAAAGATTCTCCCGTGCTTTCGGGCGGTCCTGCGGGTGCGCATGGTCTGCAAGGCATCGGCGCGGGTTTTGTGCCCGCCATCCTCAATACGAAAATTTATGATGAGATCATCACCGTAACCACGGAAGAAGCATATACGGCTTCCCGCACACTTACAAAAACGGAAGGCATCCTTGCGGGAATTTCTTCGGGTGCGGCACTCTTTGCCGCCGCCGAGATCGCAAAACGTCCCGAAAATACAGGCAAAAATATTGTCGTTTTATTGCCCGATACGGGCGACCGTTATCTTTCCACACCAATGTTTAAAGATGTTTGAGATTCCATATATTAATGTGAGTTCGATGAAAATTCATGTAGAAAACTAAAATGAAAATTTTGCCAAGGCCTTCACCTTTGGGGAAGGTGGCAGCGAAGCTGACGGATGAGGTTTTGTCACCATTATCACCTTTTTTGCTTTGATTATGTTCAAGAACCTCACCCGTCAAGGCAAATTGCCTTGACACCCTCCCCAAA
>JAFUQQ010000062.1 GCA_017472285.1 Clostridia bacterium
CCTACGGGAGAGCTGGCGCGGAACGCGACTGAGAGGGCATAATTTTTCCAGATAAAAGCCCTCTCCGCCTCGTAAACTCGGCACCTCTCCCAAAGTGAGAGGCTTTAAAAAATCTGTTTTTCCTTAACTTAATGGCATTGGCTCTGTGGTGCCACTGCGTTTATAAAAGAAAAATTCTCACAAAATACAGACAGAGGCGACATAGGGGTGCAGCGACTCGCTGCTTTTTCTTTTCGCAAAGAAAAAGTAAGGGAAAAATCAAAAATACAATTGCAAGAAGGCTTCATTTGTGATACAATGGTCACAAATGAAGTTTTTTATATTTTGGAGTATTCATATGGAAACAAGAACACTGGAAGAAATCAAAAAAGATTGTGAACAATGCGAAAAATGTGAACTTTGCAAGACGAGAACCAATATCGTTTTCGGTGTCGGCAATGCAAATGCAAAACTGATGTTTATCGGTGAAGCCCCCGGACAAAAAGAAGATGAATCGGGGATTCCGTTCGTCGGTGCGGCAGGAAAATTGCTTGATAAATATCTCGATGCCGTCGGTATTCCGAGAGATGACGTATATATTGCCAACATTCTGAAATGCCGTCCGCCCAAGAATCGTGACCCCCTGCCCGCGGAAGAAGATATGTGCATCGGTTATCTGCGCGAACAGGTGCTTGCTATTCGCCCGAAAGTCATCGTCTGTCTGGGTCGCATCTCGGCAATGCGTATCATCAAACCCGATTTCAAAATTACTGCGGAACACGGCAAATGGTTTGATAAAAACGGATATTCCGTCTGCGCCGTTTATCATCCCGCCGCGCTCTTGCGTGATCCGCGCAAAAAAGATGAAATGCTTGCGGATATGATGGCGATCAAGGAACGCATCGATAACGAAATCAATTAAGAGGTCTTTATGAATCTCGATTTTCAGGCACTCATCACGACTTGTATTTCTTTGCTTTTGCTGATCGCCGTCGGCTTTATTTTTCGGAAGATCGGTATTTTAGATGAGGATTTTACGAAAAAACTATCCTCGCTCGTTGCAAAAGCTGCGATGCCTTTTCTCATCGTCCATTCCATCACAAGTCTTGCATTTTCAACGGAAAAACTGATAAACGGTCTTTTGATCCTCTTTTTCGGTACGCTTGCTCATACATTTATGGCACTTGCCGCAAAACTCATCTTCTGCCGCACACGCGATTTCGACGAAAAGAAGATTTATGAATACGGCTGTATCTTTTCCAATTGCGCTTTTATCGGTTATCCGATATTGAACGCACTTTTCGGTGAGATCGGTCTTTTCTACGGCGCGTTTTACGTCATCACCTATAATCTCGGCTGCTGGAGCTACGGCATGATTATCATGTCGAGAGGGAAACCCGAACGCAAAATCACCGTCAGAAAAATGTTCATCAATATCGGAACGGTCGCTTGCGCCATCGGTCTTGCACTCTATATCTCACAAATTCCGATACCTTCTTTTCTGAGAACGACGATGAATCACATCGGAAGCCTTTGCACTCCGCTTTCCCTTCTCGTCACAGGCTCGCTCCTTGCCGCAATGCCGCTCAAAAACGTCTTTTGCAATCCCAAATTGTATGCGTTCTGCGGTGTCAAATTGATATTATTGCCTCTTATCGCGGCATTGCTCCTGCATCTTTGCGGTGTTTCCGCACTCATTGCAGAAATTGACTTGACCGTTTTCCTTGCCATGATGATCGGACTTCCGCCCGCGGCAATGACCTCGCTTTTTGCCAATATGTATGACGTGAAGCCCTCTTATGCGGCACAACTCGTCAGCCTCGGCACGATGCTCTCACCGCTGACGATTTTAATTGTCATTAAACTCACGGAAATGATTCTTTTGATCTGACTCAATACTACTATCTCGTCCCTGCTAAAACTTTATGTTTATGAAAACAACTATGAAACGTATTCAAAGCGTTAAAATTTTAACTCTGGATAGAGATGTTTCAACTTAATTCTGGCATCATCGGTGTTGAAATGCCACGAAACCCCCTTTTGAGAAGAATTACGTTTTAAGTTCCAGAAGGAAA
>JAFUQQ010000063.1 GCA_017472285.1 Clostridia bacterium
CAAGAACCTGCAAGCCCACATCCGAATGTATTACGGCAGCAGTGATGACAACAGTCTCGCAGCCGACGAACTCCGACTCAATCAACTTATCGCCGAGGTAATGAACCGAGCCAAGCAAAGCGATGCTGACAGTGAAGAATTTCTCGCACTCTCCCAAGAGATCGCAGAAACCAAAAAGCGGATCGCTGCAAAGAAAGAACAGCAGATTGCCGCCCATGCGAACGAAGCAAGAATGAACGAAGTCCTCGGAACGCTGGATGTACTGAAAAACCATCCCATCGACTACGATGACAGCATAACAAGAAAGCTCGTCGACTGCATCAAGGTGGTATCGAAAAACGAACTGCTCGTCATCTTCAAAGGCGGCATTGAAAAGACAGTAAGGATGGAGTAAGGAGATGGAAAAATGCTCGTGCGTTCAGTCATATACGGCTGGGGGTTCGATTTTATGCGACCCTTCCAAAGCCCTTGAAAATCAAGCATTTTCAAGGGCTTATCTATTTCCTTCCCACTCTATCAGAACGCGGATATTTGCCGTGGCTGCTTCACGCCACAGTTTTGTTGAATACCGAAACCAATGGAAGAGATTCAGTATGCGATTGTTCAGTTCAACATAAAACTGATAACTATCCCACGCATTGTTCCATTCGTAATAAACCAAGTTCTTTTTTGCGCCCTCGGTCATATCTTTGTATTCTCCAATGGTATACCAATTCTTTATGGTATCGGTTTCCGCGCATTCAAATGAGGCAATGTCCTCTCTTGAAACATAGCCCTGATATTTATACGGACGATTTTTGATGACCTTGTTTGCGATATCATTCAAATAATTTACGATGAATAGGTGTGTGGCATAATATTTCTCTAATCCTCCGTTTGACATTTCATCGAGTGCGGCATAAGTCAGCATCTCACGCAATCCCGCAGATAAATCCTCGGGTAATCCGTCGTGCTCGGATTTTCGATATAGCTCCTCAAAGGGATCGTCAAAGGTAGAACGTGTACAGCAGAAGATAGGAGAAGCCTTATATTCTCCATTCGGGCATTGGGTGATAGGACACAAATTGTGCCAAGTGTCACCGATTTTTATCTCCGCGTAAATAAGATAATATCTGCTCATTTTTCCTCCTATGTAAAGTTTTATTTGAAATTATAACACAAATCCGACTTGAATTGAATAGACGATAGTCGATGTCCACCAACGATAGTCGATAAAACGCAAAAAAAGCGAGGCACAACCGACCCATTTGAGTCGGCTGTGCCTCATTGCTTACATAGGAATTATTGCTCGGTGTGCTTTTTTACGATGCACTTTGCGCGTTTGATACTCCGCTTGATGTCGGTCAGTATCAAGGCGATATCATTAAGCTCGTCGGGGGTGAGTCCGTCGAGAATACGGTCGATGTCATTATTCAGTACCGTATATGTACCGGGCGTGTTTGCACGTAAAATCCAATCGGTTGACACCTGAAGGGCTTCCGAGATTTTGATCAGCACGTCTACGCTGAAATTCCGTTTTCCCGCTTCTATATCGCTTATGTATGAGCCGGATATCTCGGCGTATTCTGCCAGCTCCTCTTGGCTGATTCTTGCTTCCTGACGGGCTTTGCGGATTCGCTCTCCGATTTCGTAATAGATTTTTCTCTGACATTCTTTCATGGGAAATATATCTCCTTGCATTTTAATAAATTCTTGTATTGCGGTTCTGTGCCACTCGGATTTTCCTCGGATACTGAAGGCATCGTCCGTGGCGAGATATGCGATAAGCTGTACCTTGGGAATACAGTACGCACCGTATAGCTTTACGGCGTACAGTTCGCCCGAATCTACGAGACCGTTGATTCTCGTGGCGGTATACCCGACAGCTACCGCTACCTCGTTGATGGTGAGTCTGTCGGGCAGATTTTTCAGTTTACTGCCAAGTAGATCTATGTAACGCTCTTGCTCCTCCCCCCGAACCGTGATACACAGTTCGGGGGCTGTAAGCTTTGATTTGACGGGACGGGCATTAAATATTCCTGTTGGGATCTCATCTCGCCGTTCTCGTTTTGTCCTCTCCATATAACGCTCTACATCCTCTATCCGTATTGCGTATTTATGGGTTGAGTGATTTCTCACACGGCAAGGGATAATGCCGTTTTGGAGTAGCCATACGGCTTTCCGTTTGCTCATGTGCAGTAGCTTATAAAGCTGTTCCAATGATATTTCGTTTTCATCGAGCATGATTTATTCCTCTCCTTCGTCGGCTTCGTCAAGGCGGAACAGGTGCGTAAGTGCCGCGGCTGCCGAGTTTTTTGCATTCATATCGAGGTGGGCGTAGATGTCGGCGGTCGTTTTCATACTGCTGTGCCCAAGCCACATCTGAATGGTTTTCATGTTGGTATCCGACTCTACGAGGAGCGATGCACAGGTGTGACGAAGGTCGTGGAAGCGGATACGGCGCATTCTCAATTTATCGAGAAGGAAGCGGAAGTGGGTGGTGACATAATTGGGACGGATAAGATCGCCCATGGCATCCACGCATACCATGTCAAGGTATTTGGTGGAGTAGGCTTTTCTGAATTGTTCTCGGTTCTGCTCTTGGCGTATCCGATGCTTTTTCAAGGCTTCCGACACCATAGGTACCATGGGGACGATTCTTCTTGATGTTTCATTTTTCATCTGATCGCTGATCACGAGTGTGGTTTTGCCGTTGCGCTTTGTTTCCATGACCTTTTGATAGATGCGGATTTCGTTTTTTGCAAAGTCCACGTTCTCCCACGTAAGCCCAAGTGCTTCACTTCGGCGCACTCCGCAGTAGGCGGCGAGGATAATGGGGATATACAGCGGATCGTCCTTCGACAAGGCTTCCAAGGTTTTTACCTCCTCCACCGAGTAGTGGGATGCCTGATACTTTTTCGCCTTTGGTCTGTCCACTCTTGCAAGGGGATTAAAATCAAAAATCTCCTGCCGTATCGCGTACTGAAACGCGGCATGCAGGAGATTATGATAGTGGAGTATTGTGGATTCTGCGAGATTCTTTTCACGAAGCCAATCGTAAAAGCTGTATATCAGCCTTGGTTTGCAATCGGCAAGGGTGACCTTCTCGCCGAAGAAGGTCTTGATGTTACTGTTGATATAGCCCTTATAGCCTTGGTAGGTGCTTTCTTGCACCTTTCTCTTATGGCTGTTTTCGAGCCAATCGTTGAGGAATTGAAGCAACGGATAGTAGGAGGGATCGTTGTATCCCTCACGCAGACGGAGTTCTTCCTCCTCGAGCTTTGCCATCATCTCACGCTTTCGCTTTTCGACTACTGCTTTCTTTTCGTTTTCCACCAAGCCCATAGCCTTCCACTTGGGCTTGGTGATTTTCTTGATAGGATCGAAGTGCGAGTACACAAGATGAAGTCTGCCGTTTTTCTTTTGGACACTTGCGTTCAATATAAACGCTGTTTTCATGGTTGTCATTAGCATACCTCCTTTTCTTGGTTAGCACACACAATACCACACTTTTCTTGACAAGTCCAGCCCTGTGGGTTCGAAGTTACACTTTCAACACAATTTTTCTGTGCGGTGTGCCTACGCTTTCCTGAAACGTATTCCATAATGGCGGATTTTGATATGCGGTACTCGCGCCCCATTTTGACGGAGTAGATCTCGCACTCTCGCAAAATGCGGGAGGCGAGCTTTGTGCTGATGCCGAGACACTCTGCCATCTGTGACAGGCTCATGACATCGGGATATTTTTTGAGTGCGGAACGGTTGATGTTTTTGCTCATTCATTTACCTCGTTTCATTAAAATTACATGGTCATACGGAAGCCGTAATCCTCATCCTCGTTGGGATCGGTTGGTTCGTCGTTTGTGGGAACTTCGTTCTCGTGAGAACGGTTGATCAGATGCTCTACTCCAAGAATAGAGAGCGCGGCGAGTGCACCGAGATTTCCTTCGGCGATTCGTGCGTTTTCCTCCGCTTCAATTTCTTCGGGAGTCTTACCGTCGTTCGAGGGACTTATCCCTGAAAGAACGGAAGCCAACCCATATAGACCGACAGCGCCAACACAAGAAGCGTTGGGAGAATTGCCAACACGAACCTCAGACCCCATAGGGCATCGTCCGTGAGGATTCTTTTGGTAATTCTTTCGGAAGCTTTCTCGCTCAGCCTCCCAGCCTGTTCGCTGAAAGTTTTCTCCATCCTTTGCAGAGTTTCCTTGGTGAGTGTCTCCTGTTCCTTCGCGGCGTTCATTACCGCCTTTTTCTGCTCCTCTGCCGTCCTCCGCATCGCTGTGAGGTAATTCTCCCCCGTGTTGCCCATCTGCACGCTCTCGCGCCTTATTTGCGCCGACAGAGCCTTCATCTCGGACAGCATCGCGTTCAGTCTTTCCCACTCCTCCTCCGAGATCGTTACCGTCTTGGTTACTTCTTTCTTGGGTGTGGGTTCTTCTTTCTGTTGGTTCATCAGTTCTTCCGGCGATAATCTTCGCCCGTAGTTCAAATTCATAAGCCATTGCTCCTTTCAGGTACTTATCATCGGACAGCTTATCGTCGTTGCATTTACGATAATGACCGTCCTTCCATTTCGGTTCGTTATAACAGGTATAGGTGATATTTTTTCTATTGTCCTCCCATCGAACGCCGTAGCCGAGGCGCTTCATGTTTTCAATGAATTCCTCGCGGGTTGCGCTGTACTCCATCGCCATTTTTATTGCCATGCGCAGACGGAGCTTCCAACTGTCGCCCTTATATGCGGCGCGGTATTCTCGGTTTTTCATGGTGAAAGATTTCTGCTTTTTCTTATACGGATCCAGCACCGACAGACCGTGAGAGATACAAATCTCGTCGCTGATCTTTCGGATGCGTTGGAGGTAGTTGATATCCTCATGAAGCTTTTTACCCGTCTCGGGATGGACGGTGTTCACGATAAAATGTGAGTGGACGTGGGCTTTATCAACGTGAGTGGTGATCAGTACCTCGTATCCATTCCAGACGCGGTCGGCAAATTCACGGGCAATCTGATTTGCCAGCTCGGGAGTAACATCGGCATCACCCGCGAGGAAGGATTGAACGTAGTGACGGAAAAACACGCCGTTGGTTTTCTTCCACGCTTCTTTGGTTGCCGTGAACTGTTCGAATGCAAGTTCGGGCGTACAGTTCTGACCCACGACAACATACACGTTGTGCTCGACCTTCGTTTTGTGCGGTTGCATACAGTAATTTATTACAGCCTTTGCCACTTGGCTTTTGTGTTCAGCCTCCGGCTCTTTATACTGAACCTTTATGACGATTGCCATTCTCCGTCACCTCCTTTTTCGCGTACAAGGCGGTGAAGCTCAACGTAGATTTTGTTGAGTGCTTCCCACGTTTCAATTAAATTGACTTCGGTGATTCTTCCCATATTCGCTAACTTCGTGAGCTGATTGAGGTTGTTGCCGACTCGCTTCATTTCTGAAAGCAACGGCTTCAGATCCTCCATCAAGGTGATTTGCTTACCCATGGCACAGGCGATGAGGTAATCGGTTCGTGTCATTCGTGCGCGATCCTTTTTCTTATCAATGACCGCAAGTTCCTTTTCGCTTACGCGCAGACCGATCGGAACGTTTCGGCTGCGGTTTTCATTCTTTTGCTTTTCTTTCATCAATAAAGTGCTCTCCTTTGAAAATAAAAAAATCCGAACAGCAATGTGTTCGGTGAAGGGGTTGCGGGTCTCCCGCTTTAGTGCGTTTCGGCGTATAGCCGTGCGCTCTGCTCGCCACCGCTAAAGCGGTGAATTTACGGACATCCGGCATTCGCTACCTCGCTTTCAGGAACGCAAGGGACTAAAGGAACGGAAGTTATGACGGCAGAAGAGCATAAGTCACTTGGGACACTTAAGTCACCGTCGGAAGAAGAAATATATTTGACCCGCACGAATTTCTGACCGTTGCTTCGGCGGCTTTCAAAATATATTCCTTGCTCCTCGAGTGCAAATCTCCATCGGTTCATCATCTGCTTCATTCCTTTTGCAGTCACCTCTGTACCGAGTTCTTCGGTCAGCTTTAACGCAAGATCGGTGTTGCTTCCCGTAAAGGTTGCCGTCTCTTTCATAAGTTTAACAAGAGCGACCATCTCATCGGGAAGAATGCTTTCGGGATTTTTGAGGCTGTCACTCAGTAGCTTCCACGTGCAAGCGGCGGTGTCCATCTCGAGCTTCATTTTGCGGTCTCTGATATCGCGCCCCGATGCAAACAGGGTTGCGTTATTTTCAATGCGCTCATTTTTCTCGAGAATAAAAACGGCATCCACCGCACCTGCGATTCCTGTGCTACCCGACAGCTTATTGACGGGATCTTTATCTCCCATCTTGCGAAGGTGGTGAACGAGTAAGAGCGATATCCCAAGCTCCTCCGCTAACGATTTTAACGGCTGCAGCTCCACGTAATCCCCGCCGTAGGACACGTCGGCTGTGGGATTGCGAATGAGCTGAAAGGTATCAATCGCAACGAGAATGACCTTGGGATGGGCGCGTTTGAAGTCACGGATAAAATCGCACACGCCGTTTTCGATTGAGGTACTGCCCATGGCAAAGTAAAGTCCGGGCGGTACGTCATCGGTGATGGTATTGAGGCGTTCCTGAATACGCCTTTCGGAATCCTCAAGGCAAAAGTATAATGCCTCGCCCTGCGTAACGGGAAGATTCCATATCGGTTCGCCCCGCGCGACATGAACGCACAGATCGAGGACGAACCAAGATTTACCGACCTTTGGGGAGCCGCCGAGAATACTGATCCCCTGCGGCAGAAGTGTGTCGACGCAAAACCTCGTCGGCGGAAGTCTTTTGTCCATGAGTGTTTCACCGTCTATTACGGTGATTTTGTGTGGATTGCTTTGCATAAAAAATGCTCCTTTCAGATTTCGTGGTGAGATTGTCTTTCTTCTGTTGTTAACCTCCTTTCCTTTTGTTTCGCGCCAATCTCATACGCGTCTATCTCTTATATCCGTCAAAAAATCAAATTCATTGCAATTCACAGGATGCTGTAAAATCGATGAACAGGATATTGATTTTTTGCGCGTTTTCTGATATAATAAAAACACACGAATCAGAGGAGGTGAGATGTTATGCAGAGGCAAGAAAGCGTTGCTTATTTTTCCGTGGACTTTGGAGACAAGGATATTATCCTTCGCGGCAAATCCTATCCCAAGGGAACGTTTGCAACCGAAATGCTGAACACCGACAGGGATACCGTCACAAAGCTATTGAGCGCGGGAGCACCGATATTTCAGATCTTTCAAGATCTGATCGGAGGCAAGTTTTCGGAAGAGTCCTTTGATGAAAGCAAATCCGCAATTCTGAATCTGACGGAGTTGCTGTTTCGTCAAAAGTTGTTTTTGGTTTTAGATATACCGACAGAGATAGAACGAATCGACAAGATGTTCTCCGAGGATTCCAAAAAGCTGTTGGTGCTTTTCCATAGAGCGAAGCTGCAGCTACAAGTGGAACAGCAATTGGGAAAGCAATCGGAACTGACGGAGGAAGGGCGGGAGCTTTTATTCTTTGGTGAACGCCTGATGCACGATTACATCGAGATGATGCGTTTCTATACCTACGCGCCTCACGATATTGCTAATTTTCTGAATGCGATACTGAACCTTGAACGCGAGAAGATCAGCACACTCAAAAAACGGGATGAGAGTAATTTCGCAAAGGTATACGATGACTTTTTCTCGGATGAAGTAATACGAATAGGGTTACTTGCTCAACAAGTCACGCCGATGATCGCGGGATACAATACGCGCCCCGCAATGCAAACAGAATACGTTTCATTGGTTCGTCCGGGCAAACGGCAACAGCACATACTCGCGAGAAGGATTTATTTCTGCAGAATTATGGACTTTTTGGTTGCCGATTTCTGCGAGGGATTGCACGTAGGACATTCACCAAAACAATGTGAGATCTGTCAGCGGTATTTTCTCATGACCAACGGACGCCATCAGAAGTACTGTAACGGTTACGCGCCGGGAGACAAAAAGCACCGTTCTTGCCGTACGGTCGGAAGCCGTATTGCAAGGGACAACAGAGAGAGGTCGAAGGATCATCCCGCGAAGGTGGAATACAGAAAGCGTTGCAATACCGTGGATCATCATCTCCGCGAGGGCAAGATCGATGCGCGTTTTGCCTGCAAGGTGAAGGAACTTGCCAAGGAGAAGATGTACCGCGCTATCAGCGACAACGAGTATTTTTTGAATTTATATCAAGCCGAGATGCAACAAAAGGCGATATATAAGGAAGCCGAGGAGCTTCTGAAATAAGCAACGAAAGGTGGTGAACGCTATGTATGAGCATCTGAATGACGAACAGTATTGGAAAATCGCAGACCGTAAGATATCCGCTTTACGCCTGAAGCCTGAAGACATGCAGAAGGTAATGGCATGGCGTTCCACCTGTGACCGTGAACAACTGCGCCTTTGGGAGATCTACGATGATGTGCTGCTGTTACGCATTAAACACGAACCAAAAATCAATGAGCTGAAGCAATATAAATGCACACTTGACGGTTATTCCTACGGTGTAGGAACAGGATACCGTCTTTCGCCCGAGCCACCGCGCTTTGATGCCTTTGAGGATTATGTAAAAGCCTTTCGTGCAGAATAGGATATCAAATATTTTTGCTTCTTTCTGAACCATTTTGAAGGTGCTATCACCAAAAAAGCGAATCGCTTTGCGGAGCGTTACGCGCTCGAGTCCTACGCAGAGGATTTGAAATCTGCCTGTGCAGGGGCTTTGTGGTTTGCGTTTTTATACTACGATACCGATTCAGCGATCCCGTTTTTGCAATACGCGCAGAAATATATTTATACGGCATTGCACGAGACGGCGCGGAGCTGCGGAAACAATTTCACCATCAAGAATGGAACACATTATTACCGATTGCGAAAGGTAGCATATCTAAAGCAAAAGCTGACCGACGAATCGTGTCCTGATGTTATCGGGGAGATCTGCCGACAAATGAAGCTTTCCGAGAAACAGGTGACTAAGCTCTTGGAGGAGGTTCAAGCCCGCAATAGCTTTGTGGACTTTTATTATTCGGACGATCCCGACGACGATTCTGTTGCCGAGAGAATTGCCGATCCATCACCTAACCCCGAGGTGACCGTCATTCGACAGATGGCAGGCGATATTATTGATGAATGCCTTTCGCGCTTGGACAAACGGGATACCGATCTTCTCGAGGGTATCATCGGTTTTTGCTCTGAATGCTTTGCTAACAAAAAGCCTTTGTCTTATGACGAACTTGCCGATCTTTATCAATACACCGATGAGGCAAGTATCTTCCGCGCGTATAGCAAGGCGCGGGAGCGACTTATCGGTCATTTGGTGGAGGAGCAGTATTGTCATTCGATTGAGCTGAAGCGACTTTCCCTGAAAACGGACAAAGAAAAAGCCGTCTCGGTCACATATAGCTATCGGCCATATGCAATCGGAACGGCGGGCGAGATTCAATTTGATTTGGTTCATGATGTAAGACGCGCTTTTTTGGTCATCAAACTCGCGGAATACGATATCACGGGTGTGTTTGCCTACCAAACAGCTCTTGCCGTGTTTAACATGCAGAAGAAGGAACAGTCGCTTGACCGAACAGGCGACAGCGGAGAGTGGAAGCACAATCTTGATAAGGTCTACTACAAAAATCGCCTGATAGCCATTCCGTGGGACAAGATGCAGAATACTGTTAATAACACTAACGCCATTCCGAATCTGCCAAAGCACCTCATATTAAAACTGAAAAAACAGGATGCCGAACAGTTGCTGTTCTCTTATATCCCCGAAGGTGTGGAGAAAGAGGGGGACGAGGTCTTTGCCGAAGGGCAAATATCCGCGGAGCTGAAGGACGGCAAGTGGTGCGCTCAAACAGAATGCCTTGCGGATTTGGATCTGACACGCACAACTCCGTATGCCAAGGCTGCGATTCAAAAAATCGAGCGACTCTCCACCGCAAACACACGGATACCCAAGCAACAGAAAATATGGTTTATAACGTAAAAAAGAGGCTTCGCATAAATCTTACGCGAAACCTCTTTTTGTGTTTATTTGGCTAACATCTCCAACGCCATTTTTGCCCCAAGCTTGAAGGCGTACTCGAAGATGGCTGCTTCGGCGAGGCTCATATACGTAACCGCGAAATAAACCATGTCTCCCACAAAAAACCGTCAGCCATAACAGACTGACGGTTTTGCATATTCATTCACCAGGGCAACACAACAGTACCGGCTTTACACTGGAACAGCTCAGTCAGGTACTCTTCCACATTC
>JAFUQQ010000005.1 GCA_017472285.1 Clostridia bacterium
ATACAATCGGTAAAAGTTGACAATAGTTAGTGCTCATAACGCATAGGGTCCACCCGTTCCCATTCCGAACACGGAAGTTAAGCTATGCGGTGCCGAAAATACTCGACGGGAAGCTGTCCGGGAAGATAGGGCGGTGCTAACACAAAAAAAGGATATCTGCTTTATCGCAGATATCCTTTTTTTGTATTACAGGAAATTGCTCAAAATTGCCCTTGCCGTTTGCTTGCAATCAGATGTGGAAAAACTTAAAAAAATTTTTAATAAATAATCAAAATTTTCTAACCTTTTTCTCTTTTTTGAACACTTATAAATAGAATACGTATTTAAAAGAAAGGTCCTCTCATGATGGAGATAAAAGAAATGCTTTTTGACTGTACGAATGATGACTTCAAGCGTATCGTTGATTCTTATAAATTACTGCTTTACAGTATTGTCTATGCGGCATCGGCTCATGCAGATGCGGACGATATTGTGCAAGAAACCTTTATCTATGCCTATTATCATTGGGGAATGCTTCGTGAAAAGGAGAAGCTTTCTTCGTGGCTTTGTACCATTGCTAAAAATAAGGCTGCACGTGCCATGAAAACGGCAGGAAAAACGATTTCACTTGATGATATAGAGAAAAGGGTGAGCGTGACTTCACCGGAAACCACTTTTTTGCGTCAGGAGCGTCAGCAAGAGATTCGTGAAAAGATTGGTGAACTTCCCGAAAAATACAGAGATACGATCGTGCTTCATTATTTTGCGGAAATGAGCATTTCCGAGATCGCAGAGTTTTTGGAAATATCTGAAAGCAACGTGAAATTTCGTCTGTATGAAGGACGAAAAAAGTTGAAAAAAGAACTTCTTTATCTAATGGATGAAGAAAAGAATCAGGTGAAAGAAAAGAAGATTTGGGAGAATATCGAAAGCGAGCTTCAGCGTGCGGTGGAAGCATATATAGACTCTCAAAGAGGCGATGCGAATGCGATCTGCGACGTTCTCTTGGAACGATTCAGCGAAATTGATCCACACACGCTTTCCAAGGAAGAACTTCGTTTGATGGTTGAGGTCTATATTCAAAAATACTTGACCAATATGCATCTTGAACCACGTTCTAAAAACATCATGTATCTTAAAAAATGTGTAGAAATTGCAGAAATTTCGAAGGATGAGAGATTGATACAAGAATGTTATTCGCATTATGCGGGCAAGCTGTGCGGTTTAAGTAAGCATACGGAAGCGATCGAATATTATGAAAAAGCTCTTGCAATTGCGGAAAAACTGAAAGATTTTCCCGTGATTGCGGACCTCAGTTATTGGATCGGCGCAGCATATGTGAACACAACCGATGCTCACCGAGATATTTTTAAGGCGAAAGCTTATTTTGAAAAAGCTGTTGCTGATAAAGATGAGCTTATGAAAAGCAATTACGGAAAGTGCATTTATGCGCTTGCGTATTCTGCGTTTATAGCGATGAGCAGAGTCAAAAATTTTGATACACTGGACGGTTTTCATTCCACTTCACCGAATATTATCAAAACAGAACGCGGGCTGAAACGCCAAATACACCAGGGTTTTCATGCAGAAAATAACAAAACCTATTTGATGTTTGATGTGATTGCCCATATTGCCCACATTGCTCCGTTTCTCTCAAATGATATTCATGAGGGCTACCAATTTGAAACGAATACCTTCACACGCTCGAAAATCCCTGTTCGTTCGCGTTATGAAGTTATTTCAATGAATGAACGTGTGGAAACGCCGGCAGACGTTTTTGATGACTGTCTGCATATTCGTTATACGGATCAGACAGAGGACGAGATCAATTTCAACCATGTCGGTGTACGGGATCTCTTTTATGCACCGAACGTGGGATTGGTTCAGGTACACTTCAAAGCTCTGAACGATTGGGAATATAGCGTGAAGTTAATGAAATATGAAGTAACACCCGTGGAGAACGGCGATCTTTGCGACCGTTATCTGCCTCTTACCGTTGGTAACGTGTGGTATTATGATCCTCATAGAGCGGACGGTACACGTTTTAACAAAACAGACTATGAAAACCGATTTGAAGTTGTGGCGGAACGCAAAAATGATGCTGTTATGAACCGATGGCTGCCGATGCAAAATATCGAAGACAAGGGAGAAAATGACATCGTTACTTCCATTGCGCACAGTGGTTGGATTTGTAAAAAATAAAGAAAGGTAGGTATTTTTACATATGAAAAAATATTGGTTAGATGCTCTTAAAAATTTCGTTATCGGCACAATGCTTGCCGTTGTCTTTTACGGACTATTTGGGTTTATATGGAATATTGTGATGGGTTTCATGTGGGTTTGGAATCTGATAGAGCTATCTAGACTCATCATATTCATTTTTTACTTTTGCGTTTTGAATTGGTGGATTTACGGAACGTCCAAAAAACGCGCAGATATTTAGATACTTTGCCAAGAGATCATCGCATTACGCTGAAAGAAGATTATCTTATGTTTCTGAAACAGGAAGCTCTGCCGATCATTGTGTTTTATACCATCTGTATGTCGCTTCAAGTTTTTGTTTTTGGATTTACAAAAGGTTACTTTCAAACATTTTTCGCATTGTTGGCACCGATAGGATTAGAACTGCCATCTATCGCCAATTGGATTCTTTCCTTTGTTTGCTTTGTCATCGGTTATCAAGCGGTCGCTGTCATTTGGAGATGGCGCATCCGAAAAGAAAAATATGACTTTTTGTTTGAACATATTTAATAAAATCCTTGGTGATATGTTCGTATAAAAGCTTATTTCTAAGGTCAAAAAGATTACTTGACAAAAATTGAAATAAGATATATACTGATGTCATATCAGTTATATTGTTGGCTTTCTTTTATCTATTATCTATGGAAAAATGCCAACAAAACGGAGGAAAACAATGATTAAAAACATCATTTTTGATTGCGGACAAGTATTGATCCGATATAATGAAACCGAAATTGCCGCGCATTATGTCGAAACTCCTGAAGATGCGGAACTTTTGGGACGTATTGCTATGGCAAGAAAATATTGGAACCGTTTTGATGAGGGAACACTTACCGAAGCTGACTATTTGGAACAGGTCAAAAAAGAACTTCCCGAACATTTGCACAATGCTGTGGAAAAACTTGTCTGGGGATGGATCAAGGCTTGTCCGATGATTCCCGGTATGGAAGAAATCGTTCTCGACATCAAAAAGAGCGGAAAACCGCTCTATCTCCTTTCCAATTTCAATCAAAGACTTCGCACCGAACCCTATCCGATCTTAAAGGAATTTGATGCGCTTGTGATCTCCGGTGAGATTCAAAAGGTAAAGCCTGACCGAGCAATCTACGATTATCTTCTCACTACATATGCGTTGCATCCTAAAGAATGTATTTTTATCGATGACAATCCCGCTAATATCGCAATGGCGGAATCGCTTGGCATCAAGGGTTATTTTTTCGATGGCGATGCGGTAAAGCTTCGCGCTTATCTGGAAAACGAACAAATTATATAAGAAAAAATCCCGATTTTTCGGGATTTTTTCTTTGCGTTCATAACTTTTTTGAGATTTGCTCCGCCGTAAAACCGCAAAGCCGATTCAGATTGGCAAGGCTGCCGTGTTCGACAAAGGATTCGATCGCATGGATTTTGATATTTTTATCTTGCAGATGCACTGCAAGCTTTTCCGAAACACCACCCGAACGATAGCCTTCTTCCAAAAAATAAATATTTTTTGCGTTTTTTAAAAGATTTTTAATGGCTTCAATGTCAAGTGGAAAGAGTTGGATGAGTTTCAGGAGCCCGATATTGCGACCCAAAAGGGAAATGGCTTCATGTGCAGTTTTCGTCAGTCTGCCGAACGTAATCATCACAGTTTCTGCGGCTTCAATATTTTCACTGTATGCCAGTTCGTTACCCATGAAGATCATGCGGTGGGCTGTCGGATATTTGCTGTAACTGCCTTTCGGATAGCGAATGATCGTGATCTTATTGCTCGCGAAACCATAAGAAAATGCTTTTTGTAATTCTTCATACGTTTCGGGCGAAAAAATTTCCGTGTTCGGAATCGTAGAAAAAATATTGTAATCAAAAATTCCTTGATGAGTGATACCGTCGTTCGGGACGAGTCCCGCGCGATCAAGGGCAAGTATAAGTGGTAATTTCTGAATGGCAACGTCATGTGAAAGCTGATCGTAAACACGTTGGGCAAACGTGGAATAGAGAAGTACGACAGGTTTCATGCCGCCTGCGGCAAGTCCGCTTGCAAACGTGATCGCGTGTTCTTCTGCGATACCAACGTCAAAAAATCTTTCGGAATATGTTTGGGCAAAGGATGAAAGTCCCGTTCCGTCACACATGGCAGCGGTGATGGCACAGATATTCGCATCTTTTTCGGATTCTTTGCATAAGATATCCCCAACCTCAGAGGAAAATGTTTCATTTTTTGATGGCAAGACACCTTTTTCTTTATCAAATGCACCGACACCGTGATATTTATCAGGCTCTGCTTCCGAAAAAGAATAACCAAGCCCCTTTTTCGTGACCATATGGACGATGCAGCAAGTATGTTTCGATTTTGCTTCCTCCAGAACGATATCGAGTTTTTCGGGATTATGTCCATCAACGGGACCGAGATAAATGAGTCCAAGATCTTCAAAAATATTATTTTTCACAAAAAAACGTTTCGTTGCATCCTTGAGTTTTTTACTGCCCATAAGAAGCGGTCTGCCGATGAGGGGAATTGCGGACAGGATTTTTTCTGTCCGTTTCTTTAATTTATAATACCGTTTGCTCGTTCTTATACGGGACAGATATTCGTGAAGTCCGCCGATATTGCGCGAGATCGACATATCGTTATCATTCAATAAAATGATCAGATTCAGATTTTTGCCCGCGCAATTGTTCAGTGCTTCATAGATCATGCCATTGGTCAGAGAACCATCTCCAAGCACTGCGACTGTATAAGAATTGTTTCCTTTGCGCTTATTTGCCGTTGCGATACCAAGCGCGGCAGAAACGGAAGAACCGCTGTGGCCTTCCGTTAAAATATCATGTTCACTTTCATCCCGATTGGTAAAACCGGAAATACCGCCTGATTGTCGGAGTGTGGAAAAGTCTTTGTATCTTCCGGTCAGAAGTTTATGCGCATAGCATTGATGACTCACGTCAAAGATGATCTGATCGTGCGGTGACTCAAAATGTCGATGTAATGCGATCGTTGCTTCCACCATGCCGAGATTCGATGCCAGATGTCCGCCGTTTGCCGAAACGGTTTCAATGATCGTTTGCCGTATTTCTGCGGCAAGCGTTTGGTATTCTTCTGCCGTCAGCGTTTTGATATCCGACGGAGAATGGATACGTTCAAGCATATTACACCTCGTTTAACGCAGGTTTCTTTTTGGGAAGATGCTTTTTAAAAAAAGCACCTCCCCAAACCCCTCCGCAAAAACTTTTATTGTTTGGAGGGGATGTTTGCGTTTATTTTGATTTTTAGGGAATTTTTCCCATTAATCATTATAGCATAACGAGGGATAAAAGTCAACACTTACTGGTCGGGCAAGTCGTAGTTTCCGTTTTCGTTCTTTTCCTTATGTCTTGCCGTAACGGGAACGTCCATTAGATCTTCATAGGCTTCTGCCATATAATCTGAATCGGGAATGATCGGTGTGATGCCCGTGCAATCTGTGGGAGATGCCGCACGGGTCTGATAAACGGCATTTTTCAGATGTTCCATTTGGCTCTTGGAATGTATTTTTTTGCTTTTTTCGTTTTTCATATTCTGACTCCTTTTTATATCATTTGTGTCGGGATCGCGCCCTGTTTTTAGTATTTCTATGGAAAATCAAAAAAATTCTGAAAAATTTTAAAAAATTTTTTGATTTTGGTGAGATTTTTGAGAAAGTTTTACGACTAATGAATGTAAAAAGATAAAACAGCATCCGCGGAAAGCTGAAATGACACAAAAAATCCATTTTATAGATATTTAGCCCTCAAAGGAGGATTTTTCAGATGAAAAAATTTTTACTTCTTATTCTTGTATTATCATTCGTCTTTACAATCGCTTCTTGCGCAAGCGAGCAGATGGACGATTCCGCTTCCGACAGTACGAATGAAACAACGACAACGTCCGATACTTCCGATACAAGCGAAACGACAACGCTTGAAACGACGACGGAATACGATGTTTTTCCTCCGTATACGGATACGACCGAAACCACAGTCAATCATCCTTACGGCGGCACGGGCGGTCTTCCTTCCGATGAAACGACCGGAACTTTTATTGAAACCACAACGGCAACAGAATCTGTAGACCGTTATAATCTCGGTCTTGAATATATTATGGAATATGAAGCCGTTATCATTACGGACGGCGAAGAATATCAGCCTTATACCAGCACGGTCTATTATCAGAATCCTTATATGGTCGGTGACGGGATATTGATGTTTGTTTCCATGGAAAATCAGCTTCCGCATTGGATTGCGGATGACGTGATTCCTTATATCCCCGTCAATACGTCTTCCGAAGTTTCTTTTGATTATCATGAAGAAGCAGAACTCAGACATTCGGGTAAATTCCGTATCTACGTTCAGAATGATGATGGCTCTGTGACAAAAGTTGCGGAACTTCTCGGTTCCACGATCTCTGAAGTTTATGCTTACGGCAAAGAAAATCTTTTAGGTAAGACCGTTTATATCTCTTATCCGTTCCTTTTGAAAACGGGTGATTATTCCGCTTTGACGGATGGTGTCTTCGCTTCTTCCGCGACACATGATATCATGTGTATTTTCAAAACCTCTTTTTAATTTCGCTTTTCATTCAATATATAGATTTTCCCTTACCAAGAGCGCGGGCGTGAGACACCCGCGCTCTCCTCCGCGGGTAGTGCCCGCACCCAATTGCTCGCCTATCTTTTGTTTGTGCTGCTTTAAGCATAGATGAACGGCGAGGTTTATTTTTTTGTTCGTTTATCTGCAATCTACATAAAAATATTTATAATTTTTGAAAAAACTTTTAAAAAACATCTTCCATTTTGCAAAGAAAAGTGTTATACTAATACAGTTAGAAGCATTATATTCCGAAAATTTTAAATAAGCGAGGACTTAATTGTGAAAAGAGAAGATTTAAGAAATGTCGCAATCATCGCTCACGTTGACCACGGTAAGACTACACTTGTAGACGAAATGCTCAAACAGGGCGGTATTTACAGAGAAAATCAGGCAACGGAAGATCGTGTTATGGACTCCAATGCCATCGAAAAAGAACGCGGTATCACCATTCTTGCCAAAAACACCGCCGTTCATTACAAAGATATCAAAATCAATATTATCGATACTCCCGGACACGCAGACTTCGGCGGCGAAGTTGAACGTATCCTCAAAATGGTAAACGGCGTTATTCTGCTTGTTGACGCGGCAGAAGGCCCGATGCCCCAGACAAGATTCGTTTTGAAAAAAGCACTCGAAATGAATCACCGTGTCATCGTTGTCGTAAACAAGATCGACAAACCCGATGCACGTCTTGATGAAGTCGGTGACGAAGTTCTTGAACTTCTGATGGAGCTTGACGCAACCGATGAACAGCTCGATTCTCCTATGCTCTGGTGCTCCGGCAGAGCAGGTACAGCCGCATATTCTCCTTTTGATGAAGGCAAAGACCTGACTCCCCTTTTTGACACCATCCTTGATTATATTCCCGCTCCCGAAGGCGAGATCGAAGCACCTCTCCAACTTCTCGTTTCCTCCATCGACTATAACGACTATGTCGGCAGAATCGGTATCGGCCGAATCGAAAGAGGTGTGATCCGTCAGAATCAGGAAGCTGTGATCTGTAACTATCACAATCCCGATCAGAAAAAGAGAACCAAGATCGTCAGCATCAGTCAGATCGACGGTTTGCGCCGTGTTCCCGTAACCGAAGCAAAGATGGGCGATATCATCTGTTTCTCCGGTGCGGAAAGCATCTCTATCGGTGACACCATCACAGCCGTTGACTGCGTGGAACCCCTTGAATTCGTCAAAGTCAGCGAACCTACCATGGAAATGACGTTCTCCGTAAACGATAGCCCCTTTGCCGGCAAAGAAGGTAAATTCGTAACATCCCGTCAGCTCCGTGACCGTCTTTACAGAGAACTTCTCAAGGACGTTTCTCTCCGTGTTTCCGATGGTGAAACCACAGACAGCTTCAAGGTTGCGGGCAGAGGCGAAATGCACCTTTCCATTCTCGTTGAAAATATGCGCCGCGAAGGTTATGAACTGACTGTCAGCACCCCCCGCGTACTCTTTAAAGAGATCGACTGTATGACTTGCGAACCCGTTGAACGCGTGGAAATCGACGTTCCCAACGATTATTGCGGTCCCGTTATGGAAAAACTCGGTGCAAGAAAAGGCGAGCTTCTCAATATGAATCCCACAGCGGGCGGTGTCCGCACAAGACTTGAATACCTTATGCCCACCAGATGTCTTTTCGGTTACAGAAGTGAATTCATGACCGACACACGCGGCGAAGGTATCCTGAACTCCACTTTTGAAACCTATGAACCCTATAAGGGCGAAATTGTCCGCCGTTTCACAGGCTCTCTTGTTGCATCCGAAGCGGGTGAATCCACTTCTTACGGCGTATTCAACGCGCAGGACAGAGGCGTTATGTTCATCAGCAACCAGTGTCCCGTTTATGAAGGTATGATCGTCGGTGAAAATCCCAAGCTCGAAGATATCGCCGTAAACGTCTGCAAGGAAAAACATTTGACAGCCGTTCGTTCCAAAGGTGCGGATGAAGCACTCCGACTCGTTCCCGCAAAGATCATGACGCTCGAAGAAGCCATCGAATTTATCGCTGACGATGAACTCATCGAAGTAACGCCCAAATCCATCCGTCTGCGTAAGAGAATCCTTTCCACAGACGCGCGTTACAAGCTCGCGGGCAGAATCAAAAAAGAAGCAGGAAAATGATATTTTGGGAAGATGTTTTTGGAAAAACGCTCCTCCCCACCCAATGTTATTCAGTTAAAACACAATTTCTCACCGCAAGGGCTAACATACTGCCAAAATGGCAGTGCGCCCCTATGAAGCGGAAATCATGTATTTTTACGCAAATTTCACAATAAAGGTCTTCCTTACGGGGAAGACTTTTTTAAAATGATAGAATGATGAAAACAGACAGATTATATGCCATCACATTATATTTATTAAATCACGGCAAAACATCCGCTTCCGCTCTGGCGAGGCATTTTGAGGTTTCCATTCGTACAATTCAAAGAGATATAGATTCTTTGTGCCAAGCTGATATTCCCATTATTGCCGAAACGGGCGTAGGCGGAGGATACTATTTGGCAGAGTCTTTTCGCATGGATGCCCAAACAGCAACAGCCGAGGATTATGCGCGTATTTTGACAGCCTTGAAAGGATATTTGACGGCGTTTTCGGATGCCAAAACGGAAAGCACTTTGGAAAAAATAGCAACGCTCACAAAACAGAAAAACGAGAGTATTATTTTGGATTTTTCGGTTTTGCGAGAAACAAACGAAGATTTGATGAAGCTTTTGCAGGATGCAATCAAGCAGAAAAAAGCTGTGAGGTTTCAATATACGAACACGGAGAATGTTTCTCGTTTGCATACGGTGGAACCGATCGCGCTCGTTTATCGATGGTATGCTTGGTATTTGCTTGCCTATTCAACGATTAAGGACGATTACAGAACATATAAGCTGATTCGTATGTGTAAAGCAGAAATGACGGCGCAGAATTTTACCAAAGAACATGAGAGTGCCGAAAGGATATTGGAAAATTCCCATTCAGATACGAGAATGCCTACGATTGTCAACGTATACTGCAAAGCATCAGCGCGTGCGAAAGCGATTGAATATTTGAACGGAGAGATCGCTCGGGAATATGACAACGGCGATTGCGATATGAATTTGTACGTGATCGAAAGTGAGCATTTGTGGTTTGGTACACTTTTGTCACTCGGAGATGATATTATCGTCAAAGAACCTTTGCATATTAGAGAAAGAATGAAGATCGCTGCCGAAAAAATAAGCAATCTTTATTAAAACTATGACGGTACGCTGTCATAATTTCTGTGATATCCTCGAAACATCAAAAAAAGAAAGAGAGGGTATCATTTATGATGAATCCATATGAAAACTGTCCTGTATTTGAAAACGAAAATTATCTTTTGCGCTTGATTGAAGCGTCGGATGCAAGTGATTTACTTGCGGTTTATTCTGATGAAAACGCGTGGCCGATCTTTAACTCTGATAATTGCACGGGAAATTTTCAAATTATAACCTTGGAACAAATGGAACGAGTGATTAACATGTGGCTGCATTCGTATCATATCAGTGATTTTATTCGTTGGACGATTTATGACAAGCGTGTGAAAAAAGCCGTTGGGACCATTGAACTGTTTAACCGCAAAGCCAACGATTATTTTAACCATTGCGGTTTATTGCGTTTGGATGTTGGAAGCGAATATGAGCGATTGGAGAATCTTTCAGAAATTTTGTCTTTGATTTTGATGCCGACTTTTGAAATGTTTTCTTGCGATATGATCGCAACCAAAATCGTTTCTGCCGCAAAAGAAAGAAAAAACGCATTTGAAGCTATGGGATTTACGGCATCTGCGGAAAAACTGATTGGTGGACATACCGGAAAAATCTATACGGACTATTACGTTTTTAAAAATAAGATGCAACGTCATGATGGGATTCCAAAGGGATAAGTCCCTTTGGCAGAGTCCCGAGACAGCGTCTTGGGCAAGGTTTGGGACAGCGACCCAACCACCCAATAGAAAGGAAAAATATGAACGAACAATTTATCAGAAGCGCATTTGTCCTCGGTGATGAGGCGATCGATGCGCTGAAAACAAAAAAAGTGATCCTGTTTGGTGTCGGCGGTGTCGGCTCATTTTGCGCGGAGGCACTTGCAAGAATCGGTATCGGAACGATCACTCTCGTTGATCCCGATCGTGTGTCTGTTTCCAATATCAACAGACAACTGATCGCGCTTCATTCCACCGTCGGCAGAAACAAAGCCGAAGTCATGAAGGAACGTATCACGGATATCAATCCCGAAGCAAACGTACAGGCACTTCCGATTTTTTATCTTCCTGAAAATGCGGATTCCATTGATCTTACCGATTATGATATCATTATCGATGCCATCGATACCGTTTCCGCAAAGATCGAGCTTGCTGTGCGTGCCCATGCTCTCGGTATCCCTATGCTTTCCGCGATGGGAACGGGAAATAAAATGCATCCCGAAAAGCTCGTTGCAACCGACCTTTCACAGACAACAATGTGTCCGCTTGCACGCGTGATGAGAAGGGAACTCAAAGCAAGGGGGATCACACATCTGCGCGTGGTCTATTCCGAAGAACAGCCGATTCCGCGCCATCCCGATTATGCGGATTATAGCGATGACAGCGGCAGGAGAGGTGTTCCCGGAAGCATTTCTTTTGTGCCTTCTTCTGCGGGACTTCTTCTTGCGGCGGAAGCAGTACAGATCCTTTTGAAAACTTTGGAGAAAAAATGACGATGAAATTGCTTTTCAATGCTATCATGAAATTTACAGCAGGTTTCGTTTTACTTGCATTCTTCTTGTTTCTTCCTGCGGGAACGATCGCATATCCGAAAGGATGGCTCTTTTTAGGATTGCTTTTCGTGCCGATGTTATTTCTCGGTATCTTTTTGTTCTTGAAAGCACCCGCTTTATTGGAAAAACGTCTGAACGCAAAAGAAAAGGAATCCACACAAAAAGGTGTCGTTGCGGTTTCGGGACTGATCTTTGCCGTCGGATTTATTCTTGCGGGATTGGATTTCCGTTTCGGATTTTCAAAAATGCCTTTTTGGGTGACGGTTGCCGCATCCGCAGTCTTTCTGATCGCATATGCGCTGTATGCGGAGGTCATGCGTGAAAATGCGTATCTCTCCCGTACCATCGAAGTGCAGAAAGATCAGAAAGTGATCGATACAGGACTTTATGGAATCGTGCGCCATCCGATGTATTTTGCAACGGTTTTGCTTTTCCTTGTTTTACCGCTCGTTCTCGGTTCATGGATTTCGTTCGCCGTCTTTTGTTTTTATCCCGTTCCGATCATTATCCGTATACTTAATGAAGAAAAAATCCTTGCCGAAGAACTTGACGGTTACCGTGATTATCAGAAAAAAATTAGATACCGTTTGATTCCGTTTATTTGGTGATCTTTTTACTCCCTCATATGAGGGAGTTTTTTTGCTGAAAATCTGTTTGAAGCCATAAAAACAGTAAGTGCCAACATTTTGGGTCAAGGCATGCGTCCTTTGCGCTTCTTTTGTTTCTTTTCTCTCGCAGAGAAAAGAAAAAGTGCATATTTTTGGCACACAAAAGGAGAAAGTGCGTGAATTAACAGAAAATTCATAAAAAAATCTGTAAAAACTCTTGACAAAAAGCTGATTTAGTGGTAAAACTAAATCAAGATTTAGCACTCGGCATGACAAAGTGCTAAAAACAAAGGAAAGGATGGGCGGCAATATGAAAAACGAATTGATCGTTGGCGGAGAACTCAGCGGACGGAAAAAGCTGATCTTACGCTCCGTGATCGAATCACATATCTCAACGGGCGAGCCCATCGGTTCCAAATCGCTGATGGCAAACGCGGATATCCATTTTTCCTCGGCTACCATCCGCAACGAGATGGCAGAACTTGAAAGTATGGGATATCTCATCCAACCGCATACCTCGGCGGGCAGAGTTCCGACAAGCCTCGGTTATCGCTTTTACGTCGATGCGCTGATGGAAAATTATAAGCTCACGGCAACGGAGATCGTTTCTCTCAATAATATCATCCGCAACAAAATGGGGGAATTGGATTCGATCTTACGGAATGCATCCAAACTGATCGCCTCCATGACCAATTACACCACGGTTGCTGTACAATCGTCTTACGGCGGTACGCTCACTGTCAAACAATTTTCCTATATGCTCCTTGAACCGCAAGCATTTCTGCTCGTCATGCGAATGGCGGATGAAACCATCGAGACCAAGCATATCCGCACGGATATCACCCTGAATGACGATATCTTACGCAAGCTCATCGATATCCTGAATACCACATTTGCAGGACTTACTTCCGAGGGTGTTACGCTTCCGATGATGATGCAGGCGGAAACCGAGATGGGCAGCGCGGGGTCGCTGATTGCGCCCGTCGTCAAAGCCATCTATGAAACCATCGGCAAAAACGAAGAAGCCGATATCAATTTTGAGGGCATCAACAAATTGCTCCAATATCCCGAATTTTCAAACGTCGAACAGATGCGGCGCGTCATCAGTATGTTTGAAAAGAAGGATGACATCATGAAGATCATCGAGAATGCCGATGACGATAAGGTCAATATCTTTATCGGACGTGACGGCGAACTCGTGGATAATTCCGCATTCGTTTTCAAGACCATCAAGGTCGGCGGAAAAGCAGTCGGCGCGATCGGCGTTTTCGGTCCGAGCCGCATGGATTACTCAAAGGTGATCTCAACGGTCGAATATCTCTCAAAAAGTCTTTCCGGCGATAACGCTGCGGGGCTTCTCGCTGAGGCGGCCGATCTCGATTAGAAAGGATTTTTCTCATGGAAGATAATAAGATGAAAGAAGAAACCGTTTCCGAAGAAACCGCCGAAACGCAGAACGCGGCGGATAACAAGGAAATGAAGAAGCTGGAAGAAAAGCTCGCGAAAGCGGAAGCCGATCTTGCGGCGATGAACGACAAGTATTTGCGTATGATCGCGGAATACGATAACTACCGCAAACGCTCCGTCAAGGAAAAAGAAGGCGCGTATGCCGATGCATACGGCGATGCGATCTCCGCGATCCTTCCCGTGATCGACAATCTGGAACGTGCGCTGATGTTTTCCGACGGCGAGGCTTTGACGGAAGGTGTCAGAATGACGCTCAAACAGTTTGCAGACACGATGTCCCGCCTCGGTGTCAGCGCTTACGGCGAACGCGGCGAAGAATTTGATCCCAATATCCACAATGCAATCATGCAAGTAGAAGACGGCGAGCTTGATGAAAACAAGATCGCGGAAGTTTTGCAGAAGGGCTATCGCAAAGGTGACAAGATCATCCGTCACGCGATGGTTAAAGTCTGTTGTTAAAGCGGGTATGAATACAAACCCCATTTCATATAATAAAAATAATACAAACTTTTTGGAGGAAATATATTATGGCAAAAATTATTGGTATTGACCTTGGTACAACCAACTCCTGCGTTGCAGTATACGAAGGCGGCGAACCCGCTGTTATCACCAACCCCGAAGGCTCCAGAACCACACCTTCCGTCGTTGCTTTTTCCAAAACAGGCGAAAGAATGATCGGTCAGGTTGCAAAAAGACAGGCAATCACAAACCCTGACAAGACCGTTATGAGTATCAAACGTCACATGGGTTCCAACTACAAAGTTGCGATCGACGACAAAAACTACACACCTCAGGAAATCTCCGCGATGATCCTTCAGAAGCTCAAAGCCGATGCGGAAAGCTATCTCGGCACAACGGTTTCTCAGGCAGTTATCACAGTTCCCGCTTACTTCTCCGATGCACAGCGTCAGGCGACAAAAGATGCGGGTAAGATCGCAGGTCTTGAAGTTCTCCGTATCATCAACGAACCCACAGCGGCAGCACTCGCTTACGGTATCGATAAAGACGGCATCAACCAGAAGGTCATGATCTTCGACCTTGGCGGCGGTACGTTCGACGTTTCCATCCTCGATATCGACGACGGCGTATTTGAAGTTCTCGCAACGAACGGTAACACCAAGCTCGGCGGCGACGACTTCGATAATCGTATCATCGATTGGATCGCAACCGAATTTATGAAAGAAAACGGCGGCATCGATCTCCGCAAAGACAAGATGGCTCATCAGCGTCTCAAAGAAGCTGCTGAAAAAGCAAAGATCGAACTTTCCGGTATGACCAGCGCGAACATCAACCTCCCCTTCATCACAGCAGACGCAACAGGTCCCAAGCACTTCAACGCTGACCTTTCCAGAGCGAAATTCAATGAAATCACTGCTGACCTCGTTGAAGGCTGCATGATCCCTTGCAGAAAAGCTCTCCAGGATGCAGGTCTTTCCATTTCCGAAATCAATAAGGTGCTTCTCGTCGGCGGTTCCACAAGAATCCCCGCAGTTCAGGATGCCGTTAAGAAATTCAGCGGCAAAGAACCTTTCAAGGGTATCAACCCCGATGAATGTGTTGCGATCGGTGCGGCTATCCAGGGCGGCGTTCTCGGCGGCGAAGTCAAAGACCTTCTCCTTCTCGACGTAACTCCCCTTTCTCTCGGTATCGAAACACTCGGCGGTATCTGCACAAAGATCATCGAAAGAAATACAACCATTCCCGTAAAGAAATCTCAGATCTTCTCCACAGCGGCTGACAACCAGACCTCCGTTGAAATCCATGTTCTTCAGGGCGAAAGAGAAAGAGCAATGGATAACACCACGCTCGGCAGATTCTCTCTCGATGGTATCGCTCCCGCACGCCGTGGTATTCCTCAGATCGAAGTTACCTTCGATATCGACGCAAACGGTATCGTAAACGTAACCGCTCTCGATAAGGGTACAGGCAAAGAACAGCACGTTACCATCACTTCTTCCACCAATATGAGCCAGGAAGATATCGATAAGGCTGTCAAAGAAGCGGAACAGTTCGCCGAAGAAGACAGAAAATTCAAAGAACTCGTTGAAACCAAGAATCAGGCAGAAGCAATGGTAAGCCAGACCGAAAAGATCCTCTCTGATGCCGGTGATAAGATCTCCGAAGAAGATAAAGCTGCTGTCCGCGCAGAAGCAGACGCTCTCAACGCTTCCATTTCTTCCAACGATCTCGAAACCATCAAAGCCGCTCTCGATAAATATCAGCAGAAGTTCTACGAAATCTCTGAAAAACTCTACAAGGCTTCCGGTGCCGATATGGGTGCAGATCCCGCAGGCTCTCAGAACGAAGACGGTAGCTTCAACGCAAATTTCACAGAGAAGTAAGCGGGCGTGTCGCCGCGGACGTTTTCTCGCCTATCCGTAGTCTTTCCGCATCGGAATAAGACCAAACGGCGAGGTCTGATTTGGTATTCAAATTAGTACAAAATAAAGATCCGTGAAAACACAGAAAAGTTTTTGCGGAGGAGTTCGGGGAGGTACTTTTTACAAAAAGTGCCTCTCCGGAATAAAAATAAGGGCGGGCTTTTTTGTCCGCCCTTAACGAAGGTTTCAGGCAGATTATTTTTCAGCCGTTTTCAAACGGCAAAAGGAGAATTATGAGAGATTATTATGAAGTCCTCGGCGTTTCCAAAAGCGCGTCGGAGGATGAGATCAAAAAAGCATATCGCTCTCTTGCAAAAAAATATCATCCCGATATGAATCCCGATGATAAGGAAGCGGAGGAAAAATTCAAAGAAGTCAATCAGGCATATGCAGTCCTTTCCGATCCTGAAAAGAAAGCGAGATACGATCAGTTCGGTCCCGAAGCGGCGGAAGGCGGCGCAGGTTACGGCGATTTCGGCGGATTTGGAGGCGGATTCGGCGGTATCGATCTCAATGATATTTTTGAAGGAATGTTCGGCGGTGGATTCGGCGGCGGCTTCGGTGGCGGTAGCGCACGCAGAAACGGTCCGCAGAAGGGTGACGATGTTGCGCAGAGAGTGACGATTACTTTTGAAGAAGCCGCTTTCGGCTGTAAAAAGGATGTTCGTTATACAAAATCCGAGCGTTGTGGTGAATGTGAAGGCACGGGGAGCGCACCCGGCTCGAAACCCAAGACTTGTTCCAAATGCGGCGGTAGAGGTCAGATCAACGTACAGCAGAGAACACCTCTCGGCGTATTTCAGACGACCAAGACCTGTGATGCTTGCGGCGGTAAGGGTCAGACCATTGAAAATCCGTGTAAGAAATGCCGCGGCGCAGGCATGACGAATGTTTCCAAAACGCTTGAAGTTTCGATTCCCGCAGGTATTGACGACGGACAGAGAATCAGCTTGCGCGGTATGGGTCACGCTGGTAAGAACGGCGGTCCCGCAGGGGATCTCTATATTGCCGTTCACGTGAAGAAACATCCCGTCTTTACCAGAGAAGATTTCGATATCTATTGCGAGATTCCGATCACGTTCCCCGAAGCAGCTCTCGGCGGCGAAATCAAAGTGCCGACTCTGGAAGGGGATATCACTTATGAGCTTCCCGAGGGTACACAGACGGGTACGACGTTCACCCTCCGCGGTAAAGGTATTCCGTATATCAACGGCAGAGGCAGAGGCGATCTTATTTTCAGAGTCATTGTGGAAGTGCCGAGAAATATGAACGAAGCACAGAAAGATGCGCTCCGTAAATTTGCGGAAGCGAGCGGAAAAACATCCAAAAAAGATAAATTCAAAAATTTCTTCGGAAAAGATAAATCTTAAAAGCGAAAGGATACGACAAACATGACTTGGTCACAGCTTAAAGTAACTTGTAAAGTTCCTCATCTCGATACACTTTGCGCCATTATGTCCGTCATTGATTCCGCAATCATGATCGAAGATTACAGCGATATTGAAACGGGACTCAAGACCGTTTACGGCGATCTCATCGACGAATCCATTTTAAATAGCGATAAGAGCATTGCCGCTTGCAGTATTTACGTTTCCGAAGACAAAAATATCAACGAGTACATTTCTTTTATCAAGTCCCAACTTGATGAAAATGGTATCGATGGCAAGATCGAAGTTCTCGGCACGGATGAAGAAGAATGGTCGACGGCATGGAAAAAATATTATAAACCCACGCATATCGGTCATAAAATGGTCATCGTTCCGAGTTGGGAGGAATATACTCCTACGGAAGAAGAAATTGTGATCGATATGGATCCCGGTATGGCATTCGGTACGGGTACGCATGAAACCACCCGTCTTTGCGCGGAACTCCTCGAAGAAAATATCCAAGCGGGTGATTATATGCTCGACGTTGGCAGCGGCAGCGGTATTCTTGCAATCTGCGCTTCCAAGCTCGGCGCGGGTAAATGTGCGGCTTGCGATATCGACCCTGTTGCTGTGCGCACGGAAAAAGAAAATGCCGAAAGAAATGCTTGCGGTAATATCGATTGTTACGTTTCCGATCTTCTTTCCGACGTAAAACTTCTTGACGGTCGTCAGTTTGATATCGTAACGGCGAATATCGTTGCGGATATCATCATCCGTCTTGCGCCGAACGTGGGTGCATTCATCCGCAAGGACGGTCTTTTCATTGCTTCGGGTATCATCGACGAAAGGGAAGCAGACGTGGATGCGGCTCTGAAAAAATGCGGTTTTGAGAAACTTGCGGCAAAGCACGAAAAAGGCTGGTGCGCCGTTTTGTTTAAAAAACCATAAAATTTTCAAAAATTATGTGAAAATTCATCAAAAATTCTTTACAAAAATATATTTTTGGTATATAATAATAGTTAATCTTACGGGATATGTGAATTGGCATTTATATATCCCGTTTTTGTATGTAAAAAAGCGATGTTATTTGTAAGGGGACTTTGTATGCCGAGATTTTTTCTTTCTTCGGGAATGTATGAAAACGGATTTTTTCAAATTTCCGGTGACGATGCCAAACATATTTCATTTTCTTTGCGTATGCGTCGCGGCGAGCATCTGACCGTCTGCGATGGCGAAGGGATGGATTATGATTGCGAGATCACTGCGATGGACGGTCAGACCGTGACGCTTGCGATTCTTTCGTCTTATCCGACGGTGACGGAACCGCCCGTGAAGATTCGTTTATATCAGTCCGTTCCCAAAGGAGATAAATTCGAGTACATCGTGCAAAAAGCCGTTGAACTCGGCGTTTCGGAGATCGTGCCCGTTTATTCCTCGCGCTGTATCGTAAAACCCGATGCCAAAAGCGAAGAAAAACGGATTGCCCGTCTCGGCAGAATTGCTGAGGAAGCCGCAAAACAATGCGGCAGAGGAATCATCCCCCGTGTGTTACCGCATATGCGGTACTCGGATGCGGTGAAGAACTGCGGTGAAAACGCTTTCATTTGTTATGAGGATGAAAAATCCTTTTCTCTGAAGGCGTATTTGCGTGATTTCTCCGAAAAGGGAGGAAACGCTCTCTCCTTTTTCGTCGGTCCCGAGGGCGGTTATGCCGCCGATGAGGTCGCGCTTGCCTCCGCAAACGGAATCCCTTCCGTGAAGCTCGGTCCGCGTATCCTCAGAAGCGAAACAGCTTCGGGATTTGTCCTTTCTTCTGTAACATACGCCTTTGAACTCTAAATCCAAAACACAGATTTGTCCGTCGGTGGTCGGACAAGAAAAAGATCTGTGCCCAAAAATATATACCGCCGAGATTGGAAAAGAATTATGACTGACAAAAAAACAAAAAACAAACAGAATGCCGAAGCGATGGCCCAGGAAGATATTCAGCTTTATCGCCTTTTTATGATTTTTGGCGCGGCAATTCTTGGCTTCGCAGGTCTCCGCTTGATTCCGGACTATGTATTTTCCCGTGTGCTCGGTATCGGTCAGTGGATCGCTTTGGCACTCCTTGTGATCGCAACTGCCGGTTACATTTATATCCGTTGTATCAAAAAAGTCGATGAAAGCGGAAAACTTATCACAAGCACGGGTGTCGCTTATTTCCTGCTTCCCGTTCTCTTTATGCTTGCTACTTATCGCTCCTTTGATAAAGCAAATTTCAAGTTCCAGCTTTTCTTTGCGCTTCTCTCCATCTTCGCTGTGATCTACAATATCTATAAAAGAGAGTTCAAAAACATCACGGCTTTGACTTTTATTTGTGCGATTGGTCTTTACTATGCGGCACACCCCGTATATTCCGTTGCGTATAGCTGGATCGAAATCGCTGTTGCAGCCCTCTCCGAAGCTTTGATGATCGCATTCCCGATTTTCGCTATCGTACTGCTTATCTGTGCGATGATGAATAAAAAAGGTGTCGTTCGTTTCAAAGGACACACCGTTTATGCGCTTCCCAGCAAATTCGGCGGTATTCTTGCTTTCGTTATGAGCAGCGTGCTTCTTCTTGCGGCGGCTATTCTCATGATCGTTCCCGCAATCTTCACATATGTTATGATCTCCGTTCTCGTTTGCTATGTCATTGTTGGTATAGTTTGCACGATTAGACTCATTTGATTTTAGATGATTTTACAAAATAACTATTGAAATTCCACAAAAAATAGTGTAGAATGAAAATAGTTCTTCAACATCCACAGATTACAATTAAAGTTAAAAGGGGAAATTAATATATGTCGAACAGGTTATTTCAAGGGCTCATTCATCAAATGAAGGACGCGATCGGCAGAACGATCGGCGTTATTGATGAGAGCGGTGTCATCGTTGCTTGCAGCGATCTGATGAAAATCGGTGAAACCAAGCAGGCAGTGAAGGAGGAACTTGCATATTCGGCAGACGCAGTCGTTTTTTCGGGCTATACTTACCGCTCGATGACAGGCGGTGTTCGTCCTGAATACGCAGTTTTTGTGGAAGGTGAGGATGGCATGGCGGATAAAATGTCTATGGTTCTCGCTGTTTCTCTCAATAATATCAAAAGTTTTCATGACGATAAATACGATAAAGTTTCTTTTATCAAAAATATCATCCTCGATAATATCCTGCCGGGTGATATCTACGTAAAAAGCAAGGAATTGCATTTCGCGCCCGACGTTTCCCGCGTGGTATTCCTTCTGAAGTTCCTTTCCAATTCGGAAAATTCGCCTTACGATATCATTCAGAATATGTTTCCGAATACCAATCAAGATTACGTCATCAGCACGGGTGAACGCGATATCGTTCTTGTGCGCGAGGTCAAGCCCGGAACCGATATTGCCGAAGTGGAAGAAACCGCAACGATGATCGTCAATACTCTTGCATCTGAATTTTATACCAAGGTATCCATCGGTATCGGTAGCCTTGTCGATAACATCAAGGATATTTCCAAATCGTACAGAGAAGCACAGGCGGCTCTTGAGGTCGGCCGTGTATTTGATACGGATAAATCGGTTGTCAGCTACGAAAATCTCGGTATTGGTCGGCTCATTTATCAGCTCCCGACGACGCTTTGCGAAATGTTCCTCAATGAAGTTTTCAAAAAAGGTTCGATCGAAGCGCTTGACAGAGAAACGCTTTCCACCATTCAATGCTTCTTCGCAAACAATCTGAACGTTTCCGAAACGTCCAGAAAAATGTTCGTTCACAGAAATACGCTCGTTTACCGTTTGGATAAGATCAAAAAACTGACGGGACTTGATCTCCGTGAATTTGATAACGCGATCACCTTCAAGGTCGCTCTGATGGTACGCAGTTATCTTTCTTCCAAAAATACACGCTATTAAGTGCTGATCTCTCATAGTAAAAACTGAGCGTCCTTGTTGTTTTTCAGGGTCGCTCAATATTTGAAAGGATTCTTACCATGGATCAATTCCATAACCAACAGGACGAAACCGCCTCGATCGCTCCCATTACTCCAATCGGAACGATAAAGAAAAAACGGGAACCGCTCCGCATATCGCTTCCCGTTCTGATTATCTGCATTCTTCTGACAGGTGTTTTCGTTTTCATGGCAACTTACGTTCCGCTTTCGCTTGCGTGCAAACAAGAAGTGGAAAAAGCATACGGACGTTTTGCCAAATATGAAAAATTGACAGAGATTGCTGAACTTTACGATAAAAATTACCTTTATGAAGTCGATCCCGAGCTTTTGGAGGAAGCGCTGGTCAGCGCGTACGTTTACGGCAACGGCGACCGCTTCTCGTCTTATTATACAAAAGACGAATGGCTGCAGCAGCTTGCGGAGTCTTCGGGTAATTCCGTCGGTATCGGCGTTTATATCACCAACGATCCGACAAAGGGACTTCATATCGTTCAGATCATGAAAGATTCTCCCGCGCAAAAGGCAGGTCTTCTGAAAGGCGATATCATCAAAAAAATTGACGGCGAGGACGTACTGACGCTCGGTTTTGATGCAGCCGCCGACAAAGTCCGCGGTGAGATCGGTACCGTTGTAACGCTGACTGTTCAGCGCGGCGAGGAAATTCTTTCCGTTCCTGTCACACGAGGTACTTACGTTGCCGAAACCGTTTATCACGAGCTTCTGGAAGTCAATGGTACAAAGCTCGGCTATATCCATATCACAGAATTTATAAGCGAAGAAGTCACAGCGAAGCAATTCAAAGAAGCTGTTACGCTTCTGAGAAATGGCGGCGCGGAAGGTCTGATCTTTGACGTTCGCGATAATCCCGGCGGCGATTTGAATGCGATCTGCAATATTCTCGATTATCTGCTCCCGCAAGGTCCGATCATCCGTATGTCTTATGCCGGCAGCGATAAAGAGGAAACAATCTATTCCCATGAGTCTGAGATCGATATGCCGATGATCGTTCTTGCCAATGAAAATACCGCTTCCGCGGCGGAGCTTTTTACTTCAGCACTCCGCGATTACGATAAAGCGGACATTGTCGGTCAGACGACTTACGGTAAGGGTTGCGGTCAGACGGGAGAAATGCTTTCCGATGGCAGCGTGGCCTTTATTACCACTTTTCTTTATAGCCCTCCTTTTTCCGATAATTATGACGGCATCGGTATCGTTCCCGATCATGAAGCCGTGCTCCCTGAGGAATGGCAGACAACCAATCTTTTCCTCGTTCCGCATAATGAAGACACTCAGCTTATCAAAGCCATCGAAGTCTTACTCACACAATTACCTTAAATAATAAAATACAAGGAGAATACAATCATGCCAAAACAAATCGTTGTTACAGAATCAAGTTTTCAGAAACTGAGAGAAGAACTTGATTATTTAAAAAATGTCAAACGTAAGGAAGCTGCCGAAAACGTTGGTATCGCCCGTTCCTACGGTGACCTTGCGGAAAACAGCGAATACGATGAAGCAAAAAATGAACAAGCGAAACTGGAAGCGCAGATCGCTGAACTCGAAGAAACCATCGCGCACGCAAAAGTTATCAGCGACCACGAAATTCAGACGGATGTCGTTAACGTGGGCGTTACCGTTACTCTTTATGACATGGAAGCCGAAGAAACGGTTGCTTATACCATCGTAAGCCCCAGAGAAGTCGATGCTCTCAATAATATGATTTCCGATCAGTGTCCTGTGGGCAAGAAATTGATCGGCACGAAAGTCGGTGACGTGGTTACCGTGGATATCCCTGACGGTATCGCAAGATTCAGAGTCATGAATATCGAAAAGAAATAAAATCAATTTATCATTCAGAGGATAGAACAATGAGTCAGGAAAAAATAAATGTACAAAATGAAGCCGAGGAAATGACCGCGGAAAAGGTGAATGAAATTTTTCAGATCCGCCGCGATAAGCTCTCCGCGCTCAAGGAATCGGGCAGAGACCCCTTCCAGGAAGTCAAGTATGACGTGACTGCAACCTCCAAGGAGATCGTTGCAAACTATACGGATGCAGATGAAGAAATCCCCGCAGAAGAAAAGACCATCCATTGCATCGCGGGCAGAATGATGAGCCGCAGAATCATGGGTAAAGCATCTTTTGCGCACATCAACGACGGCGAAGGTAAGCTTCAGGTCTATATCAAACGCGATGATGTTGGCGAAGCTGATTACGCGGATTTCAAAAAATGGGATATCGGTGATATCCTCGGTATCGAAGGCTATGCGTTCCGTACCAAAACAGGCGAAATCTCTCTCCATGCAAAGAAGATCAAGCTCCTCGCAAAATCCCTTCTCCCCCTTCCCGAAAAGTTCCATGGTCTCAAAGATATGGACCTCCGTTACCGTCAGCGTTACGTTGACCTTATCATGAATCCCGACGTAAAGGAAACTTTCGTAAAACGCTCTCAGATCCTCAAGGAAACACGCGCATTCCTTGATAACAAGGGCTTCCTTGAAGTTGATACTCCCATTCTTCTCCCTATCGAGATCGCTGCATCCGCACGTCATTTCAAGACGCATCACAATGCGCTTGATATGGATATGTATCTCCGTATCGAAACCGAACTTTACCTCAAGCGTCTGATCGTCGGCGGTATGAACAAAGTCTACGAAGTTGGCCGTATCTTCCGTAACGAAGGTATGGATACCAAACATAACCCCGAATTTACCACCATCGAACTTTATCAGGCATTTACAGACTATAAGGGTATGATGGACCTTGTTGAAGAACTTTACAAGCACCTCGCTGAAGTCATCTGCGGTTCTCAGAAGATCACTTATCAGGGCGTTGAACTTGACCTTGGCAAGTGGGAACGTCTGACCATGGCAGAAGCTGTCAAGAAATATGCCGGCGTTGATTACAACGATTGGGCAACCGATGAAGAAGCACGCGCTGTTGCAAAAGAAAAGCACGTTGAAGTTGCTCCTGATGCAACCAAGGGCAGAGTTCTCATCGAATTCTTTGACGCTTACGTGGAAGAAAACCTCATTCAGCCTACCTTTATCTATGATTACCCCGTTGAAAACAGCCCTCTCGCAAAACGTAAGAAAGACAACCCCATGTTCACAGAACGCTTTGAATATTTCATCTGTGCAACAGAATACGGTAATGCATTCAGCGAGCTGAACGACCCTATCGATCAGAAGGAACGCTTCGAATATCAGCTTGAACAGAAGAAGAAAGCAGAACCCGATACCGCTGCAGAAGTTGACTACGACTTCATCAATGCACTTGAATACGGTATGCCTCCCACAGGCGGTCTTGGTTTCGGTATCGACAGACTCGTTATGCTCCTTACCGATCAGGCCTCCATCCGTGACGTGCTCCTGTTCCCCACGATGAAGCCCCTTGCTTAATTTTCTTTGGAAGAAACTTTTTGAAAAAAGTTCCTCACCAAACCCCATTACAAAAACTTTTACCAAAAAAACTCCCAATATTTTTGGGAGTTTTTTGTTTATTATTCTCTTGACAATTACGGTGAATTTATGCTATCATGCTCTTGACGAAGATCGTGTTTTCTTTTGTCATTAAAAAATAATATGATTTTGGAGGTCCTCTCATGAAGTCCATTTCTTTCGATTATGCGTTTGCTCCTCCTCATGCGTTGACGCTCTGCCGTCCTTCCGCAAGCGAAAAGGTGATCGCGGATATGACGGAGCAGTGCATCAAATTTGCGTGGACGGATCATAGTCAAAAGTATGATTATCCGCTTGCGTGGACACCGCATCCGATGGATATTACCCTTTGCATGAACGTTTCCGTCGGCGGTGCAGTCGCAGAGTTTCAAAAGTGGTACCGTCATGAAAGCGGTGCGCCCTACCTGTTTGCAGAAGGAAAATCTGACGGTGTGGAATTTTCTGTGCAGGCGATCGCCGCAAAGACGGGCGTGATCGTCAAGACAGAGATTGGAAATCATGAAGAAACCATGCACGACGTTCATATCCAATTCGCTCATACAAATGGTTGGGTCATTAGCAATAAGGGGTGGATCGACGGTATCCATAAAAATCTTTTGATGACGATGAATAACGGACGTGCTGACCGTATTCTGACACTCGCTTTCGGTGCGGAGGATTATCCTTTGTACGGACGCGGGGAAGAAGAATTTGACCATCAGCCTCCTATGAATGACTTGAAACTCGGTATTGCTGCTCATTCGATGAAAAAAATCACCTCGTATTATCGAATGAACTGCGGAGAACAAAAAACAGGATATTTCCTCATTCCTTATAAAAAATATTTCGATGAGCTTGAAGCTCTAAAAGCTCTCGATCTTGAAAAAGAAATCACTGAAGCTTTGGACGAATGGGTGCATTTGCTTGATCGCGGTGCAAGATTTGAGATCGCAGATGAAAAGCTTTTGCATTGTTATCGTTCCGCGATTGCCGACCTTTTTGTGATGCGTGAGCAGATCGGAGAATATACGGGAATTGTGAGCGGCACGCGTTTTTACCGTTCTTCCAGTGCTTGTGAGCCTTTGGCATCAGATATTCTTCTCGATACTTTGGGCTATACCGAAGAAGCGCTCGCGGATTATCGGATGCACTTTGAGGGACAAGATCCCGATGGCTGTTGGGTATTTTCAAAGGGCTGGGAACATGAGGTCTGGGGTCTTGATTATAATAAAACCAATGCGGTTTTGGAGCATTATTATATGACACGCGACCGCGATTTTCTTGAAACCTGGTATCCGAGAATGCTTGCCTCTGCGCTTTTTAACTGTAAGGCAAGGGCTACGACGAAAAATTCACCGAAAAAATCCGAGCGCGGCTTGATGCCTCGCGGTATGGGCGACTGCGGGATGATGAACGGCGGTGACTATTACGGCGTATTCTATCCTCATAATGCCATGTCCGTTGGTTCGGATTTCAAGGTGTTGGAAGCGGCGCGTATTCTGGGTAAGACCGAAGATATCGCTGTTTTGGAAGCACTCTGCGAGGATGCGAAAAACGATCTGCTTACCTCTGTCCGCGAAAATCTCCGTTCTGTCGAGGGCGGTCTGATGATGCCTGCCGTTGCAGGCGCACCGATCAGCTCGATCTACGGCTGTATGTATCCGTTTTTTCCCGCGAAGCTCGTTTCTGCCGATGAACCGATGATTCAGGGTGCCGTCAAATATATTGAAAGCAAACAGCAGAGCGAAGGCGGTCTTCCGCTTGGAACAGGTTGGATGAAAGACGGTCTTTGGATTGCGATGGCTCTCGGTATGATCGCACGTTCCTATCTGCGCCTCGGTCTTTACAAAGAAGCGAGAAAATATCTGTATCCCGCACTCAATCACGCTTCGCCTTTCGTAACGTATTGTGAGGAGCGCGGCGGCGAAAAAGGCACGACCAAAAAGAGCGGCGATCTTCAGCATCTTTGGACACCGCTATCCATCGGTCAGTATATGACGGATGCTTTTTGGTTTGAGGATGATGTCATTCACGTTTTTGCGGGAATTTTGCCTGAATGGCTCATAGAAGGTAAGAAAATCGGACTTTACGGTTTCCGTACACATTACGGTAAAACCGATATCAGCATTACTTGCGATGACGGTACGTATTCTTTTGAACTCAAAACGGAACGCCCAATGGAAAAGAAAATGATTCTTCATCTGCCCTTGGATGAAAACGATATCAAGGATATCGAAATTGACGTAATTGATAAAACCGAAATTTCAGAACGGTTTTCGATATAATTTTTACATAGAAAGGAATTTTATTATGAAAATCAGTGTATCCGTTACCATGCAAGAACTCGAATTGCTCGGCGGTATTGATGCCGGTTTCAAAGCGCTGAAAGAAGTAGGCTTTGAAGCGATCGAATTTGCTTTCGTAACGAGCGATGTAAACTGGGAAGAAATGAGAGCGGGCAAGCCCAGCCATCTCTATGATGACGATGTTTTCTGGCCACAGGCAAAAGCGATCAAGGAAGCTGCCGAAAAATACGGTATTGCTATCGATCAGTGCCATGCACCGATGCCTTCTTTCATCAGTGGTTGTCCCGAAGGAAACGTGCTTCTCAAAAAATACGTGGAAAAATCCATCGAATTTTGCGGTTATTGCGGTGTCAAAAACGTGATCGTCCATCCTTGCTTTGATGGCAGTTATCGCTATCCCAAACTGACAAGAGCCGATGAGCTTGCGCTCAACATTGAATTTTATTCCTCCCTCATTCCGCTCTTACAGAAAAATAATGTTGTTTGCTGTCTGGAAAATATGTTTACACAAGACTGGAAATCCAAAAAGATCTTCCTTGCTTGCTGTTCCGATATGCGTGATTCCGTTTATTATATCGATGAGCTCAACAAGATCGCAGGAGAAGAACGCTTCGGCTTCTGTCTTGATATCGGTCATCTTTTGCTCCTCGGTCTTGACTCTAAAAACGCGATGGAAACCCTCGGCAGCCGCCTCAAAGCACTCCATATTCACGATAACAACGGTGTGGATGACCTTCATATTGCTTCCTATCTCGGTCTTACCAACTGGGACAGATTCCTCGGCGGTCTCAGAATGGTCGGTTATCAGGGCAATCTCAACTTTGAAACAAATGGATCTCATAAGCAAGTTCCCGCGGAACTTATGCCCTCTATGCTTCGTCTGATTGCCGATACCGGTCATTATTTCAGAAAAAGACTTACAACTCCTCGTACATAAATCTTTTCAGGGAGATGCTTGTTTAAGCACCTCCCCGAACCCCTCCGCAAAAGCGGCAAGTTGCCGCCCCCCTTTTCGCCGTATCTCTTGTTTGTACAGACTTCGGCTTTTGTGCGACGGCGGGTCTTATAATAGCAAAAAGGACGAAGAAATTTTCTTCGTCCTTAAAATTTTATCCAAATAAAATCAGTGTACCACAAGAAAAATTTTTGAAGGATTCATAAGGAAACTTTTTATAAAAAGTTTCCTTACGCGGGTTTGGGCAGAGCCCAAGCAGGTTTGGACAGCAGTCCAACTCACGCTTCCAGCGTGTAGGTACCGCTGGGGAAGGTGAAGACAGATTTGCCGTTTTCGATGGTGCAAGGGAGAGTGATGCTGTTTTCGGTGAGCTTGTCTGCATAGGATTCGGGGAGATAGAGCGTGCCGCGAGAACCGAAGGGAATGGTGAGCGTGATAGAGGTTTTACCGTCTGTTTTTGCCCAATCGATCGCAATCTTGCCGCGCATACTTTCATGATCTGCGTGTGCGGAGTTGAGGTCGCCGTCAACAGCGGGACGGAAGATGATATGTGAGAAACCGGGGTCGTTTTCGTCGGGAGAAATACCGCCGATAAATTTATACATAAAGGAAGAAAGATCGGAGAACATATGATGGTTATGTGAGCCGCCACCGTTCCAACATTCCCAAAGAGTCGTTGCGCCTCTTGCGATCCATTCACCAACACCGGGGAAAGTACGCTTAGCGACCATTTTTTCACCGACACTGCCGTAGCCTGTCGCGCCGAGGGTATGCATGACAAATTTATTGCCAAGTACGCCGAAATCAAGATGTCCGTCCTTTTCATCGATCTGCGCGAGCAGTTTTTTCAGCAGGCCTTGCTTTTCTTCTTCGTTCTCGTAAAGACCGAAATAGAGCATGGTTGCTGTTGCAGTCTGGCAATCGCCCATGACGGTAAAGGTATCTTTATCAAAGAATTTTTCACGGAATACAAGACGGATGGTATTGGCAAGATCGGTATAATATGCTTCGTCTTCTTCTTTACCGAACATTTTTGCAAGCTTTGCAAGGGTATTCGCCGCATTATAGAAAAAGCCTGTATCGGAAACTTGAACGGGACATTTATAAGATCCCATATTTTTGCCGATGGCGGGACCTTCAAAGGGAGCGCACCAGTCGCCCGTACCGTAACGGAGGGTATAGTCATCGGTCATACTTTCCATGAAGTCGCAATTTTTCTTGATGGCTTCGTAATTGATACGTAAGATATCGATATCGCCGTTATAAAGATAGATATTCCACGGAATCATCAGAAGTGCGGCTGACCAGTCAGGACCCATAAGCCCATAATACCCCCAACCTGTCGATGGAACGACACAAGGAATCTGACCTTGCGGACGCTGTGCGGTACGCATATCGCGGCTCCATTTGGAAAGGAATGCACGCATACCGAAGTTTGTGAGCATCTGCTCGGAGGAAAGCATCGTGTCGCCTGTCCAACCGTTTTTCTCACGGTGAGGGTCATCGGTGGGGATGGAATGGATATTGGCAAGGGTCGACCAACGGCAAAGATGCTGCAAACGGTTCAGAAAATCATCGGAGCAAGAGAAACTACCGATATCACCTACGTCGGAGCAGATGGCAACACCCACGATATCCGAAAGTTCCGGTTCATAATCGATTCCTGAAACTTCAATATATTGAAAACCGTGATAAACGAAAGTCGGATGCCACGTTTCCGCTTCGTCGCTCTTTTTGATGTATTTATCCGTCTGAAATTCACCACTGCGGATAAAGCTCGTGAGGGCAAAAAAGTCAAGTTCATTGTCTTCGGTCAGCATATCGGAATAACGGAATGTGATCTCCGTTCCCGCTTTGCCGTAAAGAGTATATTCGCCGTAGCCTGCAAGATTTTGTCCAACGTCAAATGCCCAGCCGTTTTGCGTTTTCCATTTCTTGACGGCGGGGAATTTCGTATACACACGGATGGGTTCCATTTCCTGCGCCACGAGCAGACCGCCGGGGCTTTTATTGATACGGACTCTTTCCCATGCGCTCTCATCGTAATCAGCGTTGCACCAATCGCCGAGCTCCAGACGTGCATCGTAAAATTCACCATTGCGGATGCCAGTGAACGTGATCGGACCGAAGGCGGCTTTCCAAGAGGTGTCGGAAATGATCGTTTCCATCGTGTCGTCGGTGTAATTTATTTTGATTTCACAGATCATTTTCGGCCAGTTGCGCCACGTTGCCGCCGTGGTATTCCACATTCTGTCTTCGGTGAAGCAGTTATACCAGCCGTTGCCGAGAGAAACACCGATCGCATTTTCACCCACGGTCAGCTTATCCGTGATATCGTACTGCATATAGTAGGATTCCTCATCATAACGGGTGAAAGCGGGAGAAAGGATATCGTCGCCCGTCTTTTTTCCGTTGATGAAGCTTTCAAAATAGCCAAGACCGCAAATGGAGAGATAAGCATCTTTCACTTCTTTTTCGAGGTTGAAATTTTTGCGAAGATAGATGGCGGAAACGGTCATTTTATTTGCTTTCCAATGAGAGATCCATTTCGCTTTCCATTTTTCGGAAAGCTTGCCCGTGACGAACGTGCCTTCTGCAGAGGCTTTTTCGCCGTGAATACTTTCGCTTTCAATCGTAAAACGGTAACGGGTTACGGGCGCAAGTGCTTCGCCTTCATAATGAATCAGAACGGTATTTTCGTCCTCAATCATACCGCTGTCCCAAACGAGAGCATCCCCGTTATAAACACAGATACGGCGGCTTTTTTGCTCGTCCGCACGCAGATCGGAGGAGACTTTATACGAAAAACGAGGCAGATTGTCGATACCGCAAGGGCTTTTTAAATAGTTGACACTCAAATCATAAACAGAAATCATGAAAATCAGTCCTTTCTTTATGTTATTTATGTTGAAAACAGTATAACATATTTTTTCTTTTTTGCAAACAGATTTTATGAAATTCATAAAATGCTTTTGATATCTCCTTGCTTTTTTGCCATAAATATGTTATGATGTAAGCAGTAATTTAAAATATATGCTGTAAAGAAAGGGCAGACAGTATGAAAACAAAAGAAAACAAGATTTTAAAAACGATCATAAGTTATCTCATTATGACAGGCGGTGTCGTATTGATGACCGTCGGCGTTTATTTTTTCAAGATTCCGAACGGCTTCGTTACGGGCGGTGTCAGCGGTATCGGTACCGTGCTCGGTAAAGTCGCGCCGATCTTATCCACTGCAACATGGATTTCCATTATCAATATCGTACTTCTTATTATCGGTTTTATTTTCGTCGGTAAGGAAACGGGTATCAAAACCGCATATTGCAGCCTGATGTTTTCCGGTCTATCCATGATTCTGGAAAAAATCGTTCCGATTACCGAACCTCTCACCAATCAGCCTTTTCTTGAGCTTGTATATGCGATCATGCTGACCGCTGCCGGCTCTGCGATCATGTTCTCTCAGGCGGCTTCCTCCGGCGGTACGGATATCATTGCGCTCATCCTCAAAAAATATACGCGTACCAACGTAGGTCGTGCACTTCTTTATACAGACTTCCTCGTTGCCGCAAGTTCTTTCTTGTCTTTCGGTGTCGGCGCGGGACTGTATTCCATGCTCGGTCTTTTTGCGAAAGCATTCCTTGTTGACGGTATCATCGATAATATCAATAGCTGTAAATATTTCGTTGTTATTACCGATAAACCCGATGAAGTTTCCGAATTCGTTATCGGGGAACTCAATCACAGCGTTACCAAACATACCGTTGTCGGCGGCTTCAGCGGAACGGAGAAATATATGATCCATACCGTTTGTCACCGTATGGATGCCATCCGCCTCAGAAAGAAAGTCAAAGAAGTCGATCCCAACGCATTCACAGTCATTACAACTACCAGCGAAATCGTTGGACGCGGTTTCCGCGGGGTATAAGAGTACGATAGGGGCTGTTATCCCTATTGAAAAAATACGGGAACACATTCAAGTGTTCCCGTATTTTTCCTGCAGAACGGCGATGAGCCGTTCGCTTTTTTCTTGATTTAAGTAGGGTACTTTGACGGTGGAAGCGAGATAGAAATTGCGTCCGTCATGGAGCGTTTTCAATTCTTTCGGGGATATTTCACGCAAAGCGTCTTCTGTGGACGGTGCGGTTCCGGGAACGATTAGACGGACGGTCTTATATTTTTCATTTCCGTCTTCCGATATGGCTTCCTCAGAAATGATCTGTCCTGCGGCAACGACTCCTCGACCTTTGACATAATAAAAAACGTAATCCCCATAATGAAAACGGTCGATAAATCCCGTGGCTTTGCTGTAAGCACTGATTTTATTATTGGTCAGCATTTCGATCGTTGCGGTTTGTGAATAGGTCTTATTGGTGTCAAAAATAATGCCTTTGACTGTCTGTGGATAAATGGGATTCGTTTTGTCGTGCAGGTTTTCAGGACACCAAGGCAGATTTTTGATGGCACATTCAAGCTGATGCAGATATTCCGTATAGGAAAGCGCAAAATAACTCGGATGATATACGGCGATCACTTTGCTTTGAGGAGGCAGCTCGATATATTGATCCAAAAGCCATTTTACGCCAAAGCTGCAACAAACGATCAAATCGGGCGAGATCAGCGCGATCTGACGATTGATATAAGACGCATATATTCTGACGTAATTTTCTAAAGTTTCCCATACACAGTGTGCAAAACCGCCGCGTTTATTCAGATTGATAAAAGCGATCTTTTTTAAAATTTCATGATCGGTATGAATATCTGTATAATTATCATATATGACCGCATGAGCAAGAAGCGCGATTTTTTTGGAAAACATCGTGCTGAAATTTCTTCCAAATGCAACGTCCTGAAGCCAGAACGTCGCATTTTTTGCTCTTTCCCGAAAAGTATCCGTGGTTTCTTCTGCGGAATACCAATTGGCTTCTTTGGCAATGAAAAGAATTTTCTTTTTCATAAGAGCATATTCCCGTTCATCCACGATGCCGTCTTTCATAAAAACGTCTTTGGGGATGCGAGAATTGAAAGCGTAGCTTTGATAGCTTTCATCCGTTTCCAAGCGATGCGCGTTTTCCCAATCTTTCAGCAATTGCTCCATTACTTGCAGATCAGAATACCGCGGCTTCCGATCTCCGCTTTACCGTGAGAAAGAGAAGTATTTTCGGAAATAAGGACCTCTGTGGCATCGCAATCAAGCGTATACGAATGATCGGACGGATTGATGATGACCTTGATTGTTTCCGTTGCGTCCTTACGTTCGAAAACGAGAGGATAATTTTCGGAAAGCAGAATCAATTCTCCGTCAGCATTGAGTGCGCTGTGTGTATGACGCAGAGCGTTCATTTTTCTGACGAAATGCAGAACGGAATTTTCATCTTTTTCCTGTGCTTCCACGGTCGGTGCATCGGGAGCGTCATCAACGGGAAGATAGAGTGTATCGGCAGTGCTGAAGCCAAGATTCTTGCCGCTTTCCCATTGCATCGGTGTGCGTGCGCCTGTGCGGTAATAAGCACCTTCTTTGGAACGCATATGGGGGTGGAAACGCATTGCGATCTCATCGCCGTAATAAACAAACGGTAAACCGGGCATTGTGAGAACGAACGCAAGCGCGGCTTTCATATCCGCGTCGTCACGTTTGTAGGAAAGACGGGGGATATCATGATTGCCCGAAGGAATCGAAATATAACCTTTGCCTTTCGTTTTTTCATATTGTTTTTTATATTCATCGTAGAAAAGACGGAAATCTCCCTTACCATCCTTGCGGAAATAACTGTGTCCGAGCCAAGCTTTATTCAGATCGGTTCCTTCTTCGTGACGGAATAAAGTAGTATAAGCACTGAGATGCACATGAATGAGAAAATCGGCATGGAAACCCGCTTCGATGGCATGTTCGGGATAAGACCATTCGGAAATAAGTATACATTCGGGATATTTTTCATCGAATTTTTTGCGGAATTCTTGCCAAAGCGATTTGACACCGGCATAATTTTCATCGTTTTTGATCAGTGATTGTGCCATATCGACGCGGAATCCATCCGCACCGAGTCCGATCCAATATTCCATAATGTTCCAGAGTTCCGTTCTCGTTGCGATACAGTCGGGATGATCCATCGGAAGCTGCCAAGGTTTTTCGGGATCGGGCTTGTAATAGCCGTAATTGAGTCCCGGTTGGCAATAGAAAAAGTTGGCAAAATAACAGCCGTCACGGTCGCTGTAACCGCTGATGAAACGGTGGTTGTCTTTTTTCCAGACGGAATCCGTCCAAATATAACGATTGCTGTATTCATTTTTTTCGGGGAGTGCGGATTTTTGGAACCATTCACATTCGAGTGAAGTATGTCCTGCCACAAGGTCGATCACGATATGGATTCCGTATTTTTTGGCTTCCTTGCAAAGATTTACAAAATCTTCATTCGTGCCGTAACGTGGTGCGACTTTATAAAAATCTGTTACGTCATATCCCGCATCGCGGAAAGGACTTTCATAAAAAGGATTGAGCCAGATTGCATCAAAGCCCATATCATGAATATAAGAAAGCTTTGCCGTGACACCGTTCAGATCCCCGATACCGTCACCGTTCGTATCGTAAAAAGATTGCGGATAGATGTTGTAGAAGATTGCGTTTTTCAGCCAAGAGGGTTGCTTCATATTTATTCTCCTTCAAGATTATTTTATAGACTTGTTCGATAACTTCGGTTGTATGCAGAACAGAACGATAAACAAAAATTTATCTTTACTTTTGGGTTATCGAACAAGTCTTATGTTATTTTTGGTAGCACTGATAAGCGATTCGTTCCTCTCCGTTTGCAAGCGTGATGATGCCGCAACGGATAAAACCCTCTTTTTCAAGCTGATGCTGCATGATCTTATTGTTTTCATGCGTATCGATCTTGATATTTGTGAACAGGGAAAAGCAGTAACGCATACATTCGGAAAGGATGCCTTTTTTCTTTCCCGCACTTGCGACACGGTGGACAGCGGCATGAGGCGCGTCATTTAGCCATGCGCCGTCAATATGATCGTATATGCTGTCCCCTTCTGGAAACAGTGCAAATACACCTTGGATACCATCTTCATCAAAAAGGATATGCAGATTTCCGTTTGCAATATCCGCAAGAATGATATCATCTGTGGGATAGGTATGTTTCCATTGCGTTCCGTTTCCTGTATGACGCATAAGTTCGCGCGCGCCCGCATAAATATGAACGATCTCCTCAAAATCGGCAGACGTTGCTTTTCTGATATTCATTTTGATCTCTCCATTCCTATGATAAGATATCTTATTTTACCATAAAATTTGATTTCTGAAAATATAAATAAAAAAATTCAAAAAATTTGTTTATTTTGTGAATAATTTTTTGAAAAAATAGGAGTTTATTGACAAAACTGAACAAAAGTGCTATACTGGAAACATAAACCATATTTTGTAAGAAAGGAATTTTTCGGATGAAGATCATAGATTTATACGATTTGACACATACGGCGGCGGCGGAATATCTTTCTCGCTTTACTTACCCTTGGGAAGCCCTGAAAGGTATTAAAGACCTGATCCTTGCGCTTGGGGAAACCCTTTCCGATGATTATACGGAAATTTCTCCATCCGTCTGGGTACATAAAACAGCAAAAATCGCACCAACAGCATATATCGGTGCCCCTACTATTATCGGCGCGGAAACAGAAGTCCGCCACTCAGCATTTATCCGCGGTTCTGCTCTCGTCGGAGAAAAATGCGTGGTCGGTAATTCCACGGAGCTCAAAAACGTGATTCTTTTTGATAACGTGCAAGTTCCTCATTATAATTACGTGGGTGACAGTATCCTTGGCTACAAGTCGCATATGGGCGCGGGTGCGGTCACATCCAACGTAAAATCCGATAAAACACTCGTCACGGTACATAACGGAACTGAACATTATGAAACAGGGCTCAAAAAATTCGGCGCGATGCTCGGCGATCACGTGGAAGTCGGCTGCAATAGCGTGCTGAATCCCGGTACAATCATCGGTAGAAATACGAATATCTATCCGCTTTCTTCCGTGCGCGGTGTGATTCCCGCCAATCATATCTATAAAACAGGCGGTATTACCGTCGAAAAGAAATAAGAAAGGATCGATAGCATCATGGGAAAATATTTTGGTACAGATGGTTTCCGCGGGGAAGCTAACGTCAATTTGACCGCCGATCATGCGTTTGCGATCGGACGTTTCCTCGGTTGGTATTACGGCGAAAAAAAGAGAAGAACGGGGATTGCGGATGAAGTCCGTGTCGTAATCGGTAAAGATACGCGCCGTTCCAGCTATATGTTTGAATATTCTTTGGTCGGCGGTCTTGTTGCTTCGGGTGCGGATGCTTATTTGCTTCACGTTACGACAACGCCCTCTGTCGCATACGTCACACGCATTGACAGTTTTGATTGCGGTATCATGATCTCCGCCAGCCATAATCCGTATTATGACAACGGTATCAAGCTCATCAACAGCAATGGCGAAAAAATGGAAGATGAAGTGATCGATCTTGTGGAACAGTATCTTGACGGCTGTGTTCACGTTTTTGATGAAGATTTCACAACGCTTCCTTACGCACATAAACAAAAGATTGGCTGTACTGTGGACTTTATCGCGGGCAGAAACCGTTATATCGGCTATCTGATCTCCCTCGGTCTGTATTCTTTCCGCGGGGTCAAGGTCGGTCTGGATTGCGCTAACGGTAGCGCATGGTCGATCGCAAAAGCCGTTTTTGACGCTTTGGGCGCGACGACTTACGTCATCAATGCCGAGCCGAACGGTACGAATATCAATACGGGGGCAGGCTCGACCCACATTGAAGTTCTCCAAAATTTCGTCCGCGAAAAAGGACTTGATATCGGTTTTGCTTATGACGGCGATGCAGACCGTTGTCTTTGCGTGGATGAAAAGGGAAATATCCTCACGGGCGATCATATCATGTATATCTGCGCACGCTATATGAAAGAACGCAATGAACTCCGAAACGATACCGTCGTTGCAACCGTGATGTCCAATCTCGGTCTTTTCAAAGCTCTCGGAGAACTTGGTCTTTCCTGCGCGAAAACGGCTGTCGGTGATAAATACGTTTATGAATATATGTCCTCAAACGGTTGCCGTCTGGGTGGTGAGCAGTCGGGGCATATCATCTTTTCTAAATATGCAACAACCGGCGACGGTATCTTAACAAGCCTTAAAATCATGGAAGTCATGCTTGCAAAGAAGAAAAAAGCAAGCGAACTTTCCGTCGGCTTCACATTCTATCCTCAAGTCCTTTATAACTTCCGCGTTTCCGATAAAAAAGCGGCAATGGAGGATGCAGACGTTCTTGCAGCCGTTGCAAAAGCCAATGAATCTCTCGGTGACAGCGGCAGAGTATTGCTTCGCGCATCAGGTACGGAACCAGTGATCCGTCTGATGCTGGAAGCGGAAAGCGAAGAAGTCTGCAAACATTATGCAGACGGTATCATTGCCGTGCTCCGCGAAAAACAATTGATTTCCTAAAAACTTATATAAACCAAAAAAAGAAGTGCAAAGAACGCTGAACATTCTTTGCACTTCTTATTTTTATAGAAATCTGTACAATATAAAAAACTATCTACCCCAAAGAAAATTTTTTGGAAGATTCCCAAGAAACCTTTTTTATAAAAAAGGTTTCTTGGGTGGGTTTGGGCAGAGCCCAATTATTGTTCGGAGTTAGCAGTAGCTTCTGCGGCAGCCTTGGCAGCTCTTTCTGCTGCTTTCTTTTGCGCGTGTTCGTGTCTTGCACTGGTCTTTCCTTCTGCCTTGATATCGCCTGCTTTGGTGAGGGATACTTTGGTAAGGAACGGACCAACGATTTCATAAACGAGAACGGCAAAGAGAGTGATGTTGCGGACGATTGCGCCTTCTGCACCGAGTTCGGTTGCTTTGAGAGCCATGCCGAGAGCAACACCTGCCTGAGGAAGAAGAGTGATACCGAGGTATTTTACGATGTTGGGGTCACATTTGGTCATTCTCGCACTGATACCTGCACCGAAGTATTTACCGAGAGAACGAGCGGCGATGTAAACGACACCGATGATAACGACCGCGATATTTGCGAATACGGAGAGTTCGAGTTCCGCACCGCTGATAACGAAGAAGAGAATGAGGATAGGAGCGGTCCATCTGTCTGCTCTGTCCATAAGTTCTTCGGAGAAATCACAGATATTGCAGAATACCGTACCAAGCATCATACAAGCAAGGAGAGAAGAGAAGCCGATATGAACGCCGCCGACCTCAAATTTGAGGCAAGAGATCGCAACGGTCATCATAACGAACGTAACGGAAACTGCCATACGTTTGGATCGGGAATGGAAGAATCTTTCGCAGAATGTGAAAAGAAGACCCATTACAAAGCCGAGCGCAAGAGAAAGAACAACTTCAAGAAGCGGTTCAAGAACGACGGAAAGAACGTCGATTGCACCTGTATTCAGGGATTTTGCGATACCGAAGGAGATCGCAAATACGACAAGACCTACCGCGTCATCAAGAGCAACGACAGGGAGAAGGATATTGGTAAGCGGACCTTTCGCTTTATACTGACGAACGACCATAAGGGTTGCTGCGGGAGCGGTTGCTGTTGCAACAGCGCCGAGAACGATCGCTGCAGAAAGGGAGAGCTTATCGGGCATCGCGAAATGGAGAGCGATGAGTGCGATATCAACGATGATTGTCGTGAAGATTGCCTGGAAAATACCGATAACAGTTGCCTGTTTACCGATCTTTTTGAGCTGTTCAAGACGGAATTCGTTACCCATCGAGAAAGCGATGAAGCCGAGCGCTACGTCTGCGATGATCGTAAAGCCACTGAGTTGATCGTGGGTAATACCGATACCAGGGATATTAAGCGCGCCGAGCAGAAAAGGTCCGATCAGGACACCTGCGACGAGGTACGCGGTAACTGCGGGAAGCTGGATTTTTTTCGCAAGTCTGGAGAGAAGAAGACCTGCAAGCAACGCAATGGAAAGGGACATGAGGATACTTGCTGTTTGAGACATTTGGAATGCGCCTTCTTTCATAAGTATTATTTGAATTTGACGTATTTATACGCCACACAAATACACAGTATATCATTGAACACAGAAAAAGTCAAGAAGAAATGAATAAATTGTTAAAAATATTTATTTTTGATTCAAAAGAACGATAAAAACGAGAGGTCAAGACATTTTTGCTATGTCAAAAATGAGAAAAATAGTTTGTGAAAATTCACGAAATTTTTGAAATTGCAGAAAAATGAATATCATTTATTGACAATGATTCCATTTTATGTTATTATTTTAGTAATTTATTTCACTAATAAGGTGAAATATCCTCGGTCGAAAATTTTTAAAAATTTTTATATAGCCGTATCGCCGCGTACATATGCACGGGGATCACACAACGGCAGAATGGAGCTTCATATGAAAATAGGAACAACAAAAGAACTGAAAAACCATGAATACCGCGTCGGTCTGACCCCCGATAATGTGCTTGCATATACAGCCAAAGGGCATACTGTATACGTTGAAACAGGTGCAGGCATCGGTGCGGGCTTCTCTGATGAAGAATATAAAAACGCGGGTGCTACCATCCTTGCGACTCCCGCTGAGGTTTTCGCCAATACCGATATGGTCGTGAAAGTCAAAGAACTCGAAGAATGTGAATACGATTATCTGCGCGAAGGTCAGATTCTTTATACCTATTTGCATCTTGCGGCAAATCCGAAATTTACGAATAAACTGCTCGAAAAAGGTGCGATCGCTATCGCATATGAAACCATTACCGATGCTGCGGGCAATCTCCCCTGTCTGCGTCCGATGAGCCAGATTGCCGGTCGTCTTTCCGTTCAGGAAGGCGCGAAATATCTCGAAAAAGGTTTTGGCGGCAGAGGTATCCTCCTCGGCGGTGTTCCCGGGGTGGAAAGGGGTAAAATCGTGATCGTTGGCGGCGGTGTTGCCGGTACTTATGCAGCAAAAGCGGCTGTTGGTATCGATGCGCAGGTAACGCTCCTCGACGTAAATCTCAACCGTCTTGCTTATCTCGAAGATATTTTCGGCGCATCCGTCACAACGCTTTACAGCACGGAAGCCAACATCCGCAAAGCTCTCGCAGAAGCTGACCTTGTGATCGGTTCCGTTCTCATTCCCGGCGCATCTGCTCCGAAACTCATCAGAAAAGAACATCTGAAGCTCATGAAAAAAGGTGCTGTCATCGTGGATATCGCAATCGACCAAGGCGGTTGCTCGGAAACTTCCCGCGTGACCTCCCACGATCACCCCATCTATATTGAAGACGGTATCGTTCATTATTGTGTCGGCAATATGCCCGGCGCGGTGCCCTATACCTCCACGGTTGCTCTGACAAACTCCACGCTCCGTTACGGTCTTATGATTGCCGATCTCGGTCTGGAGGCGGCTCTCAAGAAGGATGACGGCCTTGTGAACGGTGTGAACATCTGCAAGGGCAAATGCACGAACAAGAACGTAGCATTGAGTCTTGACCTTGAATATACGGACGTTTTCTCCGCGCTCTGATTGTTGGGACGGCTGTCCCAAACCCTGCTTCAAGGAAACTTTTTAAAAAAAGTTTCCTTGAAAATCCTTCAAAAACTTTCTTTGTGATAGATTTTTCGTTCAACAGAATAGCCGTAGCTTTTGTGCGAACAAGAGCTACGGCTTATTTTTGTTGCATAGGAAATTGCCCAAAATCGACTTTTCCGATTTTTATCAGAAAAAATAAAAATTCCGCCGTTTTGCTGAACCCGACATTTGTGCGGATTTCAGAAAAGCGGAAGAGGGAGGCGGCACCTTGCCGCTTTTTGTGGAGGGGTTTGGGGAGGGACTTTTTTTAAAAAGTGCCTCCCCAAGAGAAATTATAAGGTTTTGATTTTGTCGAGAATCTTGTGCGCGGCGGCATCTTTGGACATGAGTTCCATTTCTTCTGCGCCGTCTGCGGTAATCATAGTGATGATATTGGTGTCAACGCCGAAGCCTGCGCCCGCGGTTTTGAGGGAGTTGGCACAGATCATATCACAGTTTTTGGAAACGAGCTTCTTGCGGGAATTTTCGAGCATATTTTCGGTTTCCATGGAGAAGCCGCAAAGGACCTGATTTTCTTTTTTGTGTTCGCCGAGGTATTTTAAGATGTCTTTGGTGCGTTTCAGGGGGATGGACATATCGCCGTCGGCTTTTTTGATCTTATTATCCGCGACGGAAATGGGGGTATAATCCGCGACAGCGGCGGCTTTGATGATGATATCCATATCGTCTGCGCGGGTTGTGACGGCATGAAACATATCTTCGGCACTTGTGACGTTTACGGTATTGACAAACATGGGTGCGTCGATATCTGTATGGGCTTTGACGAGCGTTACGTCTGCACCACGGAGCATCGCGGCTTTGGCGATGGCGATACCCATTTTTCCGCTGGAATGATTGGTGATGAAGCGGACGGGGTCGATGGCTTCCCTCGTTGCGCCTGCGGTCACGAGGATTTTTTTGCCTGAGAGGTCTTTTTCATATGCAATTTCACGGATGATATGTTCAAGAAGGATTTCTTCATCGGGCATTCTGCCGTCACCCATATCGCCGTTTGCGAGCATACCGTGAGCGGGGGTTATGATCTCATAGCCGAAGCGTTTCAGTTTTTCGATATTATCCTGAACGATGGGGTTATGATACATATTATGATTCATGGCGGGGGAGATCATTTTTTTGCAAGGGCAAGCGATGACGGTGGTCGTAAGCATATCGTCTGCGATGCCATTTGCAATCTTGCCGATGACGTTTGCCGAAGCGGGTGCAACGAGAACGAGATCAGCTTGTTTTGCGATGGCGACGTGTTCAACACTGTATTGGAAATTGCGGTCAAAGGTGTCGATCAGGCATTTGTTGGCAATCAGACTTTCAAACGTGATGGGATTGATGAAATTCGTTGCGTTTTCGGACATCAGGACGTGGACGTTGCAATGGAGCTTTTTGAGCATTCTTGCAAGATTGGCGATCTTATAAGCGGCAATACTTCCCGTTACGCCGAGAACGACGGTTTTTCCTTTTAACATAAAGATTTTACCTTCCTTTCGCGGATTTTGTTTTACTGATGTCATTATATCATAAAAAATTTGGAAATTATATAGATTTTTAGAAAAAAATATGGTATAATATAGAAAAACAGGATGCTTTGGGCTTCGCAGATATTCCTTTTCGGAAATTTGACGATGGCTTGGCTGTTTTTTTGGAAAAATACCACAATGTATGATATCTCCGAAAGGAGAATGATAACAGGAGGGATCTTTATGATGAGGTCGAAAAAAAATTTACAAAAAACGAAAACCCTGGTCCTGACCAGCTTGCTGACAGCACTGCTTGTCGTGCTGTCCATGACACCGCTCGGGTATCTGAATATCGGACCGCTTGCCATCACGCTGAATATCGTTCCCGTAGCGATCGCAGGCATTGCACTCGGTCCTGTGGGCGGTGCGATTCTCGGCGCGGTTTTCGGAATTACGAGTTTTTTACAGGCGATGGGGATTGGTGGCGCAAGTGCGATGGGTGTGATCTGTTTTGAGATCAGTCCGTTCTTTACGTTTATTCACCGTGTATTTTCAAGAGTGCTTGCGGGATTTCTGACGGGACTTCTGGCTCGTCTGATGGCGAAATATACGCATATTTCCGTAGCATCCGCCGTTACGGGATTTGCCGCAGCTTTTCTAAATACAGTATTTTTTATGGCAACGCTACTGATCTTCTTTGGCAATACGGAATACATACAGGGACTCATCGGCGGACAGAATATTTTGCTTTTCGTTTGTACCTTCGTGGGTATCAATGCTGTTTTTGAAATGTTGGTTTCTACTTTGGCAACGTGTGCGATCGGAACGGCTTTGTACCGCGCGAAATTGATACATATACCGAATAAAAATTCAAATAAGGAAAGGGTTGAATAAATATGGTACTTGCCATCGATATCGGTAACACCAATATTGTAGTTGGTTGTTTTGATGATGAAAACATTCTTTTTGTGGAGCGTGTTTCCACAAACCATACTGCAACGGATATGGAATATGCCACAACGATTCGTATGGCACTCCATATTCACGGCTATACTTCCTCAATGCTGGACGGTGCGATCATTTCTTCCGTTGTTCCCGGCGTGACAGGTACGGTCAAGAGAGCGATCGAAAAATATGCGGGCATCAAAGTCATGGTGGTTTCTCCAGGTATCAAAACGGGACTCAGTATCCTTGTGGATAATCCCGCGCAGCTCGGCAGTGACCTTGTGGTTGATGCGGTTGCAGGTATCAATCATTATCCTGTTCCGCTGATTATCATTGATATGGGTACGGCAACGACACTTTCCGTGATTGACAAAAATAAAAATTATATCGGCGGTATGATTATGACAGGTGTTGCGATCTCCGCGGATGCCCTGACCAGCCGCACGGCACAGCTTCCGAAGATCGCCTTTGAAGCACCGCAGAAGCTCATTGGTAAAAATACGGTCGATTGCATGAGAAACGGGCTTATGTATTCCAATGCGTGCGCTTTGGATGGACTGATTGAACGTGTGGAAGAAGAAATCGGTGAAAAATGTACTGTCGTTGCAACTGGCGGTATTGCCACGCTGATTACACCTCTTTGCAAACGCGATATTATTCTGGATGATGAGCTTTTGCTCAAAGGACTTATGATCATTTATAATAAAAATCTTTGATGGAAGATCAGAAAAAGCCTTCGTATGAAGGCTTTTTCTGCATGAAGGGAATATTTTTATGGAATTTTTTGAAAAAGATATGGAGATGGCAAAGCGTATTGCCTTGGAGGTTGAGAAAAGAGGCGGTAAGGTATATTATGTCGGAGGTTATGTGCGCGACCGTCTTTTGAATATAGAGAATAAAGATATTGATATTGAGGTTCATGGGATATTGCCGCATGAACTTATGGAGATTTTAGACGGTTTGGGAGAACGGCTTTCGATGGGAGAAAGCTTCGGGATTTTCGGACTGAAAGGATATACGGTTGATATTGCCATGCCGAGAAAAGAAAAGGTGCGGGGGAAAGGGCATCGGGATTTTGAAATGTTCGTTGATCCGTTCATCGGGACGGAAAAGGCGGCACAGCGGCGTGATTTCACGGTCAATGCTTTGATGATGGACGTTCTGACGGGCGAGATCATCGATCATTTTGGCGGCAGGGAAGATCTGCAAAATAAAGTCTTGCGTCATGTCAGCGGTGCGACTTTTGCGGAAGATGCTTTGCGTGTGCTTCGCGGCGCGCAATTTGCCTCACGTTTTGATTTTGCGATTGCGGAAGAAACGGTGGAAATATGTAAAACCATTTCGCTGTCCGCACTTTCCAAAGAAAGAGTGGAAGCAGAACTCAAAAAAGCATTGCTGAAAGCGGAGAAGCCGTCATTATTTTTTGAGAGTTTAAGAAAAATGGGGAAGCTTTCGGAATGGTTTTCGGAATTGGAAGCTTTGATCGGTGTGGAACAGAATCCGAAATTTCATGCGGAAGGCGACGTATGGAATCATACGATGATGGTATTGGATGCGGCGGTCGCTTTCAGGGATGAAAGTACGAATCCTTTTGGGTTTATGCTGACGGCTTTGGCGCATGATTTCGGAAAAGCGGTTTGTACGGAAGTGATCGACGGCAGAATTTGTTCGTATCAGCATGAAACGAAAGGATTGCCCTTGATCGATACGTTTTTGCATCGCATCACGAGTGAAACGAAATTGATCGGATACGTTCTGAATCTTTCCGAATATCATATGAAGCCGAATACGCTTGCCGCACAACATTCTTCCGTGAAGGCAACGAATAAAATGTTTGATGCCGCCATCTCGCCGCGTGATTTGATTTTGATTGCGAAAGCCGATCATCTGGGACGTATCATGACGTTAGAATCGCCCGAATACGACGGATTTTTATGGGAAAGACTTGCGGTTTTTGAAGCGACGATGGCAAAACCGTACGTGATGGGACGGGATTTGATTCAGGCGGGACTAAAACCGAATGCGAAATTTACGGAGATTCTGGCATACGCGCATAAGTTGCGCCTTGCGGGTGTGGATAAGGAATCCGCGCTGAAACAGACGCTTGCTTATGCGGAAAAAGAGATGAAATGACGGAGGATATCATGGAAGATTTTGAGATTGAAAAAGGGATTCTGAAAAAATATCACGGCAATGCGGAAGAAGTAGTCATTCCATCGGATGTGCATACGATTGGAAGATATGCGTTTCAAAATAATACTTCGATGAAAAAACTCACGATCACGGAAAACGTCAGAAAGATTGAGGAGGGTGCTTTTTTGCGGTGTTATGCGTTGGAGAACATCATGATTCCCGAAAATCTTGAAACAATCGGAATTATTGCTTTTTCCGGTTGCAAAAATATGAAAAACGTGTTTTTGACGGATCATGTAAAGACGATCGGTTACAATGCTTTTTACGGTCTTGAATCATTGCAAACTTTTGAGATTGTGTTATATAAAGAAGATATTTCCGATTTTACCAAACAACTGATTGGTTCATGGGATATTTACCACTATTTCCTCGAAGATAAGATCAAAACGGATGTGCGTCTGGAAGCGGAGCTGATCAAACGAGTTAAGCAGAAAAGCCATCGTATGCATATCATGCCACGTTTGCTGAAAAATGGGAATGCTGCTGTTTTGGCAAAATATTTGTCTTATTTTAAAAAACTGCCTGTCGAGGAGCTTGACGGTTATATCGGAATGGCAGAAAATGCGGAGCTTCGTGCGATCTTATTGAATTATAAGAATTGGATATATTCCCCTGAAAAATTGGATAAGATGGAAGAAATTCAAATGGATAAGGAGTTTGGCTTACGTGAAAAGACGATCTCCAATTACCGAAAGATATTTAAAATTGCCCTGAAAAACGGCGTTTATTATATCACGGGTTATAAAAGCGAGGCGGATACCGTTATCATTCCCTCGGTGATCTGCGGAAAGCGTGTCGAATTGGGAGCCAATGCGTTTTATGATAACCGCAATGTCAAAAGCGTCGAGATCGAAGATGGCATCACGGAGATCGGAGAGTGTGCATTCTGCGGATGCAATCAGTTGACGGGGATCGTGATTCCCGAAAGTATCCGAACGATCGGCAGACGAGCATTTCAATATTGCAACGCTACGGAACTTTTGATTCCCGAAGAAGTGACGGAGATCGGGGAGAAAGCCTTTGAGAGATGCGAACATATAACGGAGTTTGTTTTGCCGAAGGGGATTTCTGTTATAAGGGAATGTACGTTTTATAACTGTACGCATCTGAAACGGATCGTGATTCCTGAAAATGTGCGTATCATAGAAACGCGGGCTTTTCATTGGTGTTATCGTCTGGAAGAAGCAGTTGTATCCGAAGGTGTGGGAAAGATCGGTCCGGAAGCATTTGCGTGGAGTAGAGCTTTGAAAAGTATCACCTTACCTGCAAGTGTGACGGAGATTGGTGAAAACGCATTTCAGTATTGTCATGGAAATCTGACCATCCATGCGCCGAAAGGCAGTTATGCGGCGGATTATGCCGTGAAAAACGGGATCGCTTTGATTGAAGAAGATATTTTTTGAAAGTAAGGAAGTGATAAAATGATTATTATAAAAAGTACGTATAATGAAGCCAAAATATTTACGGATACATTGGATAGCGGTTCAGAAGGTTTGATCAAAGCCTTTTGTGCCTCTCCCGTTTCCGAAGGCAGTAAGATCCGCATGATGCCTGACGTTCATGCGGGAAAAGGATGTGTGATCGGCACGACGATAACCGTAACGGATAAGATCGCACCCGGTTTGATCGGTGTGGATATCGGATGCGGTATCACGGCAATCAAGCTCTCTTGTAAACGAATGGAATTGCAGAAATTGGATAAGGTCATTCATGAAAAGATTCCCGCGGGGAAAGAGATTCGTTCTTCCGCGCATCGTTTTTCTGCGGATATTGATTTGGATGCTTTGCGTTGCGGGAAATATATTCGTAAGGATAAAGCATATGCTTCGATTGGTACGCTTGGCGGCGGCAATCATTTTATTGAGATTGACCGTGGGGAAGATGGCACGTATTGGCTCGTGATTCATTCGGGGAGCCGTTATCTCGGCGTGCAGACCGCTGAATTTTATCATGAAGAAGCTTTTCGCGCATCCAAAGACGTTCCATATGAATTGGCATATGCAATGGGTGATCTGATGGCGGATTATTTGCATGATCTTGCGATCGTACAGGAATTTGCAAGGTTGAATCGTCTTGCCATTGCGGATGATATCTGCAAAAACATGAAATTTTCCGCAGATGAAACCTTTGAATGTGTGCATAATTATTGTGATATTTCTTCGATGATCTTACGAAAAGGTGCGATCTCCGCGCAAAAAGATGAATTTGTTATCATTCCGATGAATATGCGTGACGGTTGTTTGATCGGACGTGGCAAAGGCAATCCCGATTGGAATGATTCCGCTCCGCACGGTGCGGGCAGACTTATGAGCAGACAGGAGACACGCAATTCTTTTACACTTTCACAATATAAAAAAGAAATGAAGGGGATTTATTCTTCTTCGGTTTCCCGTGAAACTCTGGATGAAAGTCCGATGGCTTATAAACCGATGGAATCGATTCTGACACAGATCGGAGATACGGTGGAAATTACGGAGCGTATTCGTCCCATATATAATTTTAAAGCGGGAGATGAGATATAATCATAAAAAATCCGAAAGTTTTATATTGATAAAATTTTCGGATTTTTTATCAATATTTGAAGAATTTTCGGAAAATCCGACAGCTCTATATTATATAGAATATAATATAGAAATTCAAAATCTTCAAGGAGATCGGAACGGAGGAAGTCTCGATGCAAACAGAATTTTACGCTCACAGCAGAGATGAAAACGGGGAAAAAATTTATCAGAGCATCATAGATCATGCACGAGGTGTTGCGCAAAAGATGGCACAATTTTCCGCAGATTTTTGCGAAAAAGATGTTGCGGAGGCGATCGCCTTTTTGCATGATATCGGAAAATATCAGAAAAGTTTTCAGCTTCGTATCCGAGGGCAGAATCTTACGGTTCCTCATGCGGTCTGCGGCGCAAAAGAATGGCAGAAATATCATTTGCCCGATGCGGCGGCTTATATCATTGCGGGACATCATGCGGGACTGCCCGACAGAATGAATCTTCTTTCTTCCAGCAAACAGGAAACGGAATCTTATGGAATATATGAAAAAGAGCTGACGGTTCCGAGCATTTCCGAACAGAAGAAACCTTATAAAAATGCGGTATCTGCATCGGGTGAGCTTGCATGGAAAGAATATGCATTCTGGATTCGGATGCTTTTTTCTTCTCTTGTTGATGCGGATTTTTTGGATACGGAAGAATTTTGCAGTCAAGGAACGGTTGAAAGAGGGATTACGGCGGATTTTGTCGGATATCTGGAGATTCTGAAGGAAAAATTGGATTTGTTACAACAAAATGCATCGACCGATACGGAAAAAGCAAGACGCGTTTTACAGGAACAAGTCGTGCTTCATAAAGAGGACGATGCACATTTTTATTATATGAATATGCCGACGGGAAGCGGTAAAACATTGACGAGTCTTCGGTTTGCTTTGGAAAGAGCGATCATTCAGAATAAAAAAAGAATCATTTATGTGATCCCTTATACGAGTATTATCGATCAGAATGCAAAGATTTTCAAAGATTTATTCGGCGCGGAATGTGTATTGGAGCATCATTGTAATTTTGATTATGATACGTATGAAAATAGCTCCACAAGAGAAAAAATGCGCCGTACCGCCGAGAATTGGGATGCACCGATCATCGTGACGACCAACGTGCAATTTTTTGAATCCATATACAGCAATCGTACATCAAAGCTTCGGAAATTACATAATATCGCGGATAGTATTCTGATTTTTGATGAAGCGCATATGTTACCGAGCGAATATTTTCAGCCTTGTCTGGAAGCTCTTAAGATTTTGACAACAAAATACGGTTGTGAAGCGATATTTTTAACGGCAACCATGCCCAATTTTGACGATTGGCTGAAAACCTTTCAATGCGATGGAGTCACGACTTGTGATTTGATCGAAGACCGTTCTTGTTTTGATGCGTTCAGGCGGTCAAAGATTGAAAATTTGGGGACGATTGATGAAGAAACACTTCTGATGCGTGCAGGAGAATATAAAAATGCATTGATCGTTGTCAACGAAAGAAAAACGGCAAAATCACTTTATGAAACGTATAGTGGTAAAAAATATCATCTTTCCACGTATATGAATCATGCGGACAGAGATCGCGTGATTGAAAATGTTAAGCTTTCTTTGGCAAACGGAGAATCTTTCTGTTTGTTCTCCACTTCTTTGATCGAAGCGGGGGTGGATTTGGATTTTGATACCGTATTTCGTGAACAGGCGGGGCTTGATAACCTTTTGCAAACATCGGGACGTTGCAACCGAAGCGGTAAAAAAACGTCATCTGAATGTACGACGTATTCATTTCGTTTTGAAAACGTTGCCAAACGATTTGCTACAAAACATTATTATACTGAACAAACATTTGAAAAATATCAGGATATGACCTCACCTGAGGCGATACGGTTTTATTTTGATAAGCTTTATGCCGAAGAAAAAACAAAAATGGATGCCAATAATTTTCTTCGTGCGAAACCGCAGGAGTTGTCAAGCGATTTTTCAAGACAGGCAAAAATGTTCCGTACCGATCAGATTTACAGGAATTTTTCTTATTTCAATTTTGCGGGATATGCAGAAAAATTCCGTCTGATCGATGCACCGACCAAATCGCTTCTGATTATCGATTCTCGCAACCGCGATGAAGTCGAACAGCTTTTGACGATGTTGCGATATGCGGAATCGGGAAGACAGATTTATCGCAAATTACAGAAATATATGATATCCCTTTATCCTTATGAATGGAAAATTTTAGAGGATTCGGGTGTGATTCAGACGAGAGAAGGTATCGATTGTCTGGCAAATGAAAATTATTATCAATCCGAAACAGGAATTTGTTTTGAAGATAACAATGATTATATTTATTAAGAAAGGAGTTTTCAAATGGGTTTTGGTTTTCAATTCACTGTAAAAGGGGATTACGCGCTTTTTACCCGTCCCGAATTTGCGGTGGAACGTGTCAGTTATGACGTGCCGACACCATCAGCACTTGTCGGTCTGATCTCATCGGTTTATTGGCATCCGGGTGTGAAATACGTGATCGATGAGATTCGTATTTATAATCCTGTGAATTTTGTCAATATCCGTCGAAATGAGGTGGCGGATAAGCTTGCTCCGAATGCAGTCAAAGATCAAATGCTCGGAAAAAGAACGGATCTTGGTATTTATACGAAAGAAAGCATCAGTCAACGAGCATCATTATTATTAAAAGACGTTTATTACGGTGTTTCTGCGCATTTTGAATTGACAAATGAAAAAGAGGCGAAACAATCCGAAGAAAAAGTATATGCGATCTTGCTTCGCAGACTAAAAAAAGGACAATGTTTTTCACAACCGTTTCTCGGCTGCAGAGAATTTCCCGCCCGTGTCGAATGGGTGGAAAAACTGCCTGAAAGTACGCTTTCTTATACGGCTGATCTCGGTTGTATGCTTTATGATCTGCAATATCATAAAACACAGGATGGCAAACCGCTTGATAGCGCCGAACCTCGTTTCTATCGTCCTCACGTGGAAAACGGTGTAATCGACGTGCAAAAATGGGCAAAGGAGAGTTTGCGATGCTGAGAGAATTGATTGAATATTATGATTGTATCATAAGTCAGCCGGAGAGTGATTTTATTCCTGATGGGTTTACCCGTGTTCCCAATGTCGCTTATAAGATCGTCCTTACGCATGACGGAAAATTAAAAACGATTTTGCCGAATACGTATACGGAAACTTTTGGTAAGAAACAAAAAGAAATTGGGTATGATGAAATTTTTCCGTTTCGCTATTCCGTTCCGAGTATTGCATCGGAAACGATTGAATGTAGGGGAAAATATTTATTTGGCTTGGAATGGGATAAGAAAAACGAAAAATTTGTGATTTCCGAAAAAGCTTATGAAGAAAACAAGAAAACAAATACGGAATTTCTCCATGATTTGTCTTCTCCTGTTATTGATGCATACCGTTTATTTTTGGAAAATTGGAATCCTGCAGAAGAAACAGAGAATCCGATTTTATTATCGGTCGGTAAAAATTTTGATTCCGCAAAATATATCATTGTTGTAGAAGATTCTGAAGCAAAGGAAATGGCATTGCATGAAGATTCCGTTGTTAAAGCAAAATGGGAAAATTTTTGGCAGAATCGTTTTGCTTTTCAGAAAGAAGCTGATGAAGTCAAAGGACAATGTGCGGTCAGCGGGGAAATTGCACCGATTGCCCGTATTCATAATAATTTATCGGGCATTGCGGGCGGTTTAGCAACAGGGGTGAATCTTGTTTGCTTTAAAACCTCGGCTTTCTGGTCATACGGAAAACAGGGATCTTATAACAGCTCCGTTTCTACCGCTGTTATGGAAAAATATACGAAAGTTTTCAATTATCTCACTTCATCAAAGAAACACAAGCGGATGCTTGACGATATGACACTTCTTTTCTGGGCAAATACAAGAGAAAAAGAAAGTCCATATCTTGACGAATTTATTTTTGAACTTTGGGATGTTGAACCGGACTTGGAAAGTACAGTGCTTGAGATCGGAAAAGGCAAAACGAAAGAATGGACACCGAATGAGAATATTGAATTTTGTATCGTTGGTATCAAGCCAAATTCCAGCCGCCTTGCCATCAAGCTTTTTGAAAAAGACAATTTCGGTCATATGATGGCACGAATCGGAGAACATCAGCGGGATCTTCGTCTTTCGGAAGATGATAAACAGCTTTCTCTTTGGGGAATTTTGCGAACTTTAAAATCTCCGAAATCCGATAACGATACGATTCCGCCCGATCTTTCCGCCAAACTTCTGACGGCAATCTTACACGGAACACCGTATCCCGAATATCTTTTGCAAACGATTGTACGCCGTGCAAAAATCGATAAGGATGATAAGAAAAATAAATTTTATGCGATTAGCTCGACAAGAGCAAGAATCCTCAAAGCTTGTCTTGTCCGTTCAAATTATTATAAAGGAGATGAATATATGCTTGACTCAACAAAACAAACGGTGGCATTCCGTTGCGGCAGATTATTTGCCGTTCTGGAAAAAATTCAGACGGATGCGCTCGGTGAAATCAATGCGACGATCAAAGATAAATTTTTTACATCCGCTTGTAGTACACCTGATTTGGTTTTTGCAAGATTAATAAAACTCGCGCAGCCGCATCTTGCTAAATTGGATAAGGGCAGTGAAATTTATTACGATAAACTTTTACAGGAAATTCTGAGTGAAATCGGTGTATTTCCGAAAGCATTGTCTTTGCAGAAGCAAGGCGATTTTATTCTCGGTTATTACCAACAGAAACAGAAATTATATGAAAAAAGAATCGCAGAAGGAGAAGAATAATGGAACAGTTGAATAACAGATACGAATTTATTATGCTTTTTGATGTGGAAAACGGTAATCCGAACGGTGATCCCGATGCGGGCAATATGCCTCGTGTGGATGCGGAAACAGGTCATGGTATTGTAACAGACGTTTGTTTGAAACGCAAAATTCGTAATTACATTGACAGCGTATGTGAAGGACAGGCATCGTATAACATTTTGGTCAAAACCGATAAAGCACTTAACACCAAGTTTACGGAAGCATATGAGGCTTGTGGTTTGAAAACAAAAGAAAAAGGTAAAAATGCTTCTTCCGTTTCTTTGGCAAGAGATTATATTTGCAAAAATTATTATGACGTTCGTACGTTTGGTGCAGTGATGAGTACGGGTGATGATCCTTGCGGCATCGTCCGTGGTCCCGTTCAGATCAATTTTGCACGCAGTATCGATCCCGTTTTGCCGCAGGAAATTACGATCACCCGTCAGGCCGTTACCAAAGAAGCGGATATGGCAAAAAAAGAGACGGAAATGGGTAAAAAGACCTTTATTCCTTATGGTTTGTATCGTGCAGAAGGTTATGTTTCCGCATTGCTTGCACAAAAAACTAACTTTACCGAAGATGATCTGGAACTTCTCTGGACTTCGATCATCAATATGTTTGAATTGGATCACAGCGCAGCAAGAGGTAAACTTTGCATGAGAAAACTCATTATTTTCAAACACGAAAGTCTTCTTGGCAATGCACCTTCTCACGTTCTTTTTGATAAAGTTACTGTTACGAAAAAAGAGGATGTGGAAGTTCCCCGTAAGTTTTCGGATTATATTGTCGCAATCGAAGAAATGCCGAAAGGTGTGGAATTGATTGAAAGAATTTGATGATTCTGTTGATCTGCGGTCGATTCAACAATATTTATATTGTCCGCACCGTTTCGGACTGATGGAAAATAATTGTTCATGGGCTGAAAACGTCTTTGTTAATCGAGGAAATTTAGCCCATGAACGTGTAACCGAAGGAAAATATAGTGCATCCCGTGGTACCATACAAGAACGGTCGGTTCGGGTATTTCAGGATGAATGGGGACTTTTTGGGGTTCTGGATTGCTTGGAATTGAAAAAAGATAAAAACGGTGTGGAAATTCCGATATATAGCGGTAAATATACGGTCAGTATTGTGGAATATAAAGTGACAGCTCCTAAAAACAATCAAATCCGTATCGAAGACCGTATGCAGCTTTTGGGACAAAAAATTTGTGTGGATTCCTTGTTTTCTTGTCATGCCGATACGTATTTTTATTATCATGATACACGAAGACGTGAAAAAATTGAATTTTCTGAGGAAGATTATAGTTTTCTGAAACAGACTTTAACGGAAATTCGAGAAATCAAACAAAAAGGAATCATTCCACCCATACGAAACGATCAATATTGTTCAGGATGTTCGATGAAAGATATTTGTTTACCGCCAAAAAGGAGTCAGCGATGAGAAAACTTTTAAATACCTTATATATTACAAAAGAAAATGGTTATCTTTCTTTGGGTGGTGAAAATCTTGTATTGACAATTGACGGAAAAGAAGCAATCCGACTTCCTTTTACCAATATTGAAAGTATTGTATGTATGAATTACCCCGGATGCAGTCCCGCTTTGATGGGGAAATGCGCGCAAGAACAAGTCGGTTTATGTTTTGTTTCTCCACACGGACGGTTTCTTGCAAGAGTGACGGGTGAGATCAAAGGCAATGTTTTTCTTCGGTATGAACAAATGAGGCTTATTGAAAATCAGGAAAAACAGTTGGAGATCATACAGAAGATTTTGACGGCAAAATTAAAAAATACGAAAAATCTGATTTTAAGAAGCCGCCGGGATCATTCGGAGATCGATGAAGATGGATTTATTACGCATACGATCAATATTTTGCAAAAAAATATTGAAAAATTGCAAAAAGAAACCGACCTTGATGTGTTACGTGGGATTGAAGGACAAAGTGCCAAATCATATTTTGAAATTTTTAACCGTTTGGTTATCAAACAAAAAGAAGATTTCATGATGTTTGACCGTACAAAAAGACCTCCGCTTGACCGTGTGAATGCAATATTATCATTTCTTTATACGGTTTGTACCAATGATATTGCATCTGCTTTGGAATGTGTCGGACTTGACCCATATATCGGTGTTTTTCATACGTTACGTCCCGGACGTGTTTCTTTGGCTTGTGATATCATGGAAGAATTTCGTGCCATGATTGAACGACTCGTTTTGTCGCTCATCAATTTACAGGTTATACAAGAAGATGATTTTGAAATACAGATCAGCGGAGCGGTTTTATTGAATGATGAAGGACGGAAAAAAGTCATTACTGCTTGGCAAAATAAGAAAAAAGAAATCATTATACATCCATATTTAAAAGAAAAAGTGGCAATTGGTTTATTTCCATATGTACAAGCCAATCTGATGGCAAAATATATCCGTGGAGAAATTTCTGAATATCCTGCATTGATCTGGGGGTGAAATATTTTGTTTGTCATTATTGCTTATGATGTCAATACATCTTCTGAAGGTGGAAAAAAACGACTTCGGAAAGTGGCAAAAGAATGTGTCAATTATGGTCAACGCGTACAAAATTCTGTTTTTGAAGTCAATTTGGAATATGGCAAATTTATTTTATTAAAAGATAAATTGATAAGATTGATTGATGAAGAAAAAGATAGTTTGCGTTTTTATTATCTTGGTGATAAATGGGAAAAACGTGTGGAACATATTGGCGTAAAACCCGGATATAATAGCGAAGGTGTACTGATTATATAAGTGCGAACCTTTAGCGATATAAAACTTCCGTTTGGTTCGCGGATGTTTTTTAAGAAAAATGAACCATATATTCAATAAAAAGTTATAATGACTTTTTATAAATGTCCACTTCTTGCGGTTGTTGACTTTCTATATGCAAAATATAGGGTCGCACTCCGCAAGGAGTGTGTGGATTGAAATCAATTTTGCCAATTATGTTAAACAAATTAGCAAGGTCGCACTCCGCAAGGAGTGTGTGGATTGAAATTGCGGAGTTTTTTGAGTGGGCTGACGGAAACCCCGTCGCACTCCGCAAGGAGTGTGTGGATTGAAATTCATAGATTTCGACCTTAAACGAATATTGGCTAGTCGCACTCCGCAAGGAGTGTGTGGATTGAAATGCTGAAACCTTGCCGACACTTGTTTCTAAAGCGTGGTCGCACTCCGCAAGGAGTGTGTGGATTGAAATAACGGCGCGCTTGCGAGCATACCGAGGAATGAGGTCGCACTCCGCAAGGAGTGTGTGGATTGAAATGAAAAAAGTCACTGGTGGGGACAGCATAATGTATGTCGCACTCCGCAAGGAGTGTGTGGATTGAAATGATGTGGCGCGTGTACGATATAAGAATTAAGTTGTCGCACTCCGCAAGGAGTGTGTGGATTGAAATTCCGTGGAAGCTGCCGGATATTCAATTTATGAAGTCGCACTCCGCAAGGAGTGTGTGGATTGAAATGCAATCAGTAACTTTTCACCTGATCGGAAAGGATGTCGCACTCCGCAA
>JAFUQQ010000064.1 GCA_017472285.1 Clostridia bacterium
ACAAGCAGAAAGGATAATGATACTCCCTTATAGCCACAGTTCGAGCGTTAAGAGCGTCGCAAACGATGGGTGAGGTTGCCGAGAGAGCAAGGGTGAAACTCCCGTGGAGCTATGCTAATAGCCGTCCGATTAAAGCCCATTATTTTGTAATTATGTACTTGCTGTCTTTCATAAGATATAGTGTTCGCTTTTGTAAAGGGGGAACCGTTATGACAGACAACGTATCTTATCAAATAGACAAAGCAAAAATATCGAAAGATAAAATGCAATTTAACGTAATACACCGCCGCCCAAAATTCACGTCAAAGGACAAAGAAACCGTAAAGGCTGAAATCGAAAAACAGCTTTTTGCGGTTTTTTCAAAATATTGTACCACCTAATTGAAAAAAGGCGGGATATGTGGTATAATGTAGGTGTGGGCGGCTCAATACATTCGTACATTGTTATGGAGGTAAACAATGTATGACGCACTTTATTCCCGCCAATCAGTAGAAAAAATAGACAGTATATCTATTGAAAGTCAGCTTGAATACTGCAAGTATGAAACGCGCGGCAATCCGTACAAGGAGTATATAGACAGAGGGTACAGCGGTAAAAATACCAACCGTCCCGCCTTTGAGGAAATGCTTGAGGACATTAAGCAAGGTAAAATATCAAGGGTAATTGTTTATAAACTTGACCGTATCAGCCGTTCTATTTTGGACTTTGCGAATATGATGGACGTATTCCAAAAGTACAATGTAGAATTTGTGTCCTCGACGGAACGCTTCGATACGTCCACGCCGATCGGACGCGCAATGCTCAATATTTGTATTGTATTCGCACAGCTTGAACGCGAAACTATCCAAAAGCGAGTTACAGACGCTTACTATTCACGTTGCAAGCGCGGTTTTTATATGGGAGGTCGTATTCCTTACGGCTTCGCAAAAACGGAAACGGTCATTGACGGAGTAAAAACATCAATGTACGTTCCCGTCCCGGAAGAAGCCGAGCAAATGCGCCTTATGTATTCCTTATACGCTAACCCCGAAAATTCACTTGGAGATATAATACATTACTTCAACGAACACGGGATAGAACACTTACGCGGCGGTATGTGGAGTACAGCAAGAATCAGCGATATGCTCCGCAATCCCGTGTATGTAAAAGCTGACGCCGACGTGTACGACTTTTTCAAAAGTCAAGGCGCGAATGTAATCAATCCCGTATCTGACTTCACGGGCTACAATGCTTGTTATCTCTATAAGGGTACGGTATCGACGACACGAAAGCAATGCGATCTTACCGACAAGGAAATCGTACTTGCACCCCATGAGGGAATTGTGCCGTCGCACGATTGGATAAAATGCAGGGTACGCTGTCTTGGTAACAGACAATCTACAAGAACGTGCAAACCAAAAAATTCGTGGCTTGTAGGAAAAGTCAAATGCGGCAAATGCGGCTACGGCTTGACTATCGCAAAGGCAAATACGAAATGGCATAGATATTTTGTTTGTGCTACCTCGCTTGCAACAAAGAAAGCGAAATGTCAAGGAACGGGCGGTACGGTTTACGCCGACGTATTGGAAGAATATATGTTGAACGCTATCCGTGATCGTCTTGCAGAGTTCCACAAGCTCACACGGCAAGAGGAACGCCGCACAAGCCCCAAAGTCAATGAAAACAAAATCCGCATATCCGAGATTGACAAAGAGATCGAAGATTTGTTGTCAAAGGTAGTTGGTGCAAACAATATCCTTATGGAGTACATCAACAACAAGATCGAAGCACTTGACGCAGAAAGAAAACGGCTACAAGAAGAAAATGTATCTCTTACATATCATTCATCAGCCGACGCAATCAACGTCATAACCGATCACGTTGCGAAATGGGACGAAACAACATTTGAGGATAAACAAGCGGTAGTTGATACGCTTATCAAGGTTATCACCATAGCGGACGGAAACATTGAAATCGTATGGAATATCTGACGCACACCGAGCGTCATTTTTAAGGAGAAGTTTACTTGTATCTTCCCGTTTCGGTGATGCGCTCCGTATCGCACAGGATAAAGTAGACCCGAAGAATTATTATGCATATAACCCCTCGTTCGACGGACCGTAACGACAGAAAAAGCTGCAATTTGCAGCTTTTTCGATAGCATGAAATCCTTGACAGTTTATACTGTCGGGGATTTCTATTTTTATACCGTTCCGTATATCTTCAAATCCACCTTTTCATCCCGAACAACAATTTCCTCTGCTTCCAGACGGCGTTTTTGCGCATCAATCCCACCGAAAGCATATGCATGGCTCAACTCACCTTTGCTGTTCACAACCTTATAACAGGGATATTGATTTCCATCAGGATTTTGATGCAATGCGTTTCCAACGGCTCTTGCCCATGCTTTATTGCCAAGCATTTCCGCAAGTTTTCCATATGTAACCACTTTTCCTTTCGGAATCGTGCGCAATAAATCATAGACTTTCTGATAGGAAAATTCTTTCATAAGCAATCAATCTTTCTTTTAAATACCTATAATTATCGGCTTTTTTGCATCAATGATAATGGATACCATCCCAAGTTTACCGTCTTTATTCCGTGTATCAAAACGCAAAGAACGTCCGATTTTTCCGTCAAGCTCATTCCAATATTGATAATGGAATATCCCATTTTCATCGCAATATTCAAGCAAATCGACTACAAATCCTGCTTTTTCAAAAACGGTACATAAAGTTTTATAATCGTAAACGATTTTATGAGTAAACGCCGGATGCGAAGGATTGCCGTTGCCACCCACTTTAACAATTTCTTGATACCATTCGTTTCTGAAATTAACATCAGGAACCGCAACTCTGATATAACCTCCATCCGCAAGAAAATCATAACAATTTTTTGCAGCAATGACACCGTCATCAAAAGTCATATGTTCCCATACATGTTCAGCCAAAAAAGCAGAGGCTTTTTCTGTTTTAAACATTTTTTCAAAGTCATCTCGGTTCAGCAAATTAAGCTCATTTTCTTGTGTGCTGATCCAACCTTCATATACCGTTTTACCGGCACCAATGATAACTTTCATATTATTTTCCATGTCAGTATTTTACTGTTTTCAGCGTTAGATCATGCTGAAACTATTTTTTATACTGCGACCCTTTCATATACTCGATTTCTTCTCTGTAATGTGCGATTGCTTCCGCTGAATATTTGCCCTTGTGCGGTTCGATACGACTCCATTCGATACCGAAACGGTAGATTTAAAATCCCATTTCCGCCATCAGATCGATGTCCTCACGGAAACGGTTGTAATGATCGTCCGCGCGGACGGGTGTGGAACCGTCCTTGACCTTGCCTTCTGCGGCAAAACGTGCCCAGTTATTGTTATTGTTTTTGTCCCCGCCCTCAATTTGCGTAGCGGCAGTGGCAGAACCCAAAAGCAAATTCTTTTTCAGTTCAAACTTCATTTCTTTTATTTCAGAAAGTGCTTTTTCAAAGTCGAGTTCACCGCCTGCATTCTTATATGCAGTCAGAAATGCCGCGCCGACCATCACGTGATGTTCGGGACCGTGCATATGACAGAACGGAAGTGCCATCATTTTTTGTATAATTTCTATGGGATTTTTGTGGCAGACGGCACATTTCATCTGTCCGTCATTTTCCAGATATTTCAGCGGAGCACCGCAGATCAGACATTCGTCTTTCATATTCATTTCCTCTTATAATTCAAGATCAGAATACCGTCTTGATTTTCCGCCTTGATAAGCTCAAAATTCATGATACCGCTATCCATAAAAAGCGGTTTGCTGTCTTTGCCTGCAATCACGGGATCAACAACAAGGCTGAGTTCATCAACCATCCCCGCTCTCTCAAATGCACCGTTGATAATACTTCCGCCCTCCAAAAGCAAGGTTTCACAGCCGATGATATTTTTCAGCTTGAACAAAGCCAATTCCACGTCAATGGTTCTCTCACCCGCAAAGATATACGGGATCTCCATCGATTCCAGATAACCGAGATAGCGTTCATCCACATCCTCCGAAAGCACCTCGATGATCTGCGCACCGTCATAACCGGGATCGCCGTCGGGATCGATGATCTTATTGGATTTCCAACCGAGTTTACCATGTGCATCAAAGGCAACGGCATAAAATCCGCTGAGGTCATCAACGATGAAATCCATTTTCATATCCAAATCATGATAAACGGGCTGATATTGACAAAGATCCGGATACCAACCGCCTGTAAAACTGCTTTCCATCGTAATTCTGCCGCAAATAAATCCATTCGCACCTTTTGTTTTATAATTTCTGTTGATTTCATAATATAATTCCGAAACGTCCTTGTGATTCGGCAAGCTCAAAAAATCTCCCGTCACTTTTCCGTCAATGGAAGTTGTCATATGGCAAATAATATATGGTCTTTGCATAACATTCTCCTTTTATTGAATGATCTGATATATATTGATTGTAACATATATCTGTGAACAATTCAATATTCTTTTCTATTTTGAAATCGCCCTCTTGACAATTTCTACGATCTGTGATACACTTGTTACAAATTTATAAATGGTCACCGGAGGCGGAATACCGTAGTATTCAAATGCCGGATTAGGTGTCCGAGTGAGCTCGGGTTATTGTGTATACAATAGCCCGAGCTCTATTTTTCGGAGGTTCTTATGAAAAAAACAAACGTTACACTCGTTCCTTTAACCAAGGATGACCGCGAACAATTCATTCTTGATAATCAATGGGCGTTCAAGTACGGAGCTATGATGGAATTTGGAGAACGCGATCATCATTTCGAGGAAGACGGTGAGATCATCTCTCGCAAAACGATCGAGGAATCTATAGATGCGCCCAACAGCGAAACTTACCGCATTATTTCTGAAGGCAAAAAAGTTGGCGGTGTTGTTCTGAAGATCAACAAGGAACCACATCACAATGATCTTGATCTTTTCTTCATCCATCCCGATGAACACAGCAAAGGTCTCGGCTATGCAGCGTGGTGCGCGATCGAAGCACTGCATCCCGAAACGGAAGTCTGGGAAACCTGTACGCCGTATTTTGAAAAGCGTAATATCCATTTTTACGTGAATAAGTGCGGTTTTCATATCATAGAGTTCTATCATGAATATCACACCGATCCCAATCTGCCGCAAGAAGATGCGCCGGGTGATGAAGGACCTGATGAGATGTTCCGTTTTATAAAAGTGATGAAGTAATAACACAAAAGCGGCAAGGATTTTTCATCCTTGTCGCTTTTACAACACATCCAATCATTTCAAACCGCACATTCGATACAATTCCCGGATACAAAAAGATTTATATTCCATATATTTCTCTATGTCATCGGGGAATAATCGCGCGGCTTTCTCTCTTGATGTATTTATTTGAATGGAGATACGGACACCTTATTCCTAACGTAACCCTTCCCGCACAGACCGACTATCAAATCGGCAAGTACGGACGGATGCACCTTGATTACATCAAGAACCACCATCGCGGAAGGTACACCACCCTGCTGACCGAAGGCAAGCTGAACGCTCGCTCGCACGAAATCGCCCTTGAAGCAACCGAAATGCTTGGAACCATCATCCCCCGACTCGCTACCGAAAGAGGTATTGACGAGGATTTGAAAGCTCGTGATATGATCCGTTGGGTTGCCAAGATGAATAATATAAAGGCAAGCGCGGAAGAAATTGTCTTGCGGGAGGTGGTGTACGCATGAGGTCAATGATTCAAGAGCTATGGCATGGTAATATCTGCCCACAAACCGATAGTCGCAACAAATCTCCTGAAATGAAACAGCTTATGGAGTATATGGCTCGCCATCACGATGACCTATTCAAAACAATGGTCGACGAGCAAAAAGAGATATTTGCAAAGTTCGACGATTGTTGGAGCGAGTATGCGAGCTATGCCAAAGAAGCCATCTTTACATACGCTTTCAAGCTCGGTATGCAGATTGCTATTGAAACCTTAACCTAAACTCTATGTGGCTGACCGAAATAAGCGGTTGGTCCTTATAATTTGCGTTGTAGTAGCACAAATGGAATTTGGAAATAATATTCTCCACAGATACTCTGCACTTACAAAAGATGATTATAGTGCTAATGAGGTGAACAATCCGTTATCGAGAAAAATGCGTAAGCAAAATTTCATAATTGCATTTACAAATTCCAAGAAATGTGATATAATACATTATATCCTGACATTAAGCGCAGTGCTGCGTGAAAGGATGCGCAATACGATTATACTATAAAAGCAGAAAATGATTTGCTTTTCTTTTTGTATGTAAACCGCATCCTGTTCAGGATACGGTGTTTATTTTTTAGGAGGTAATTGCTATATGGAAACACGAGTTGCAGTTATGAGCATCATTGTAGAAAATAGTGATGCTGTTGAGCAGATCAATGCCTTGTTACACGAAAACGGTGAATATATTATAGGCAGAATGGGAATTCCATATCGAAAACGCGGGATCAATATTATCAGCATTGCGATGGATGCGCCCCAAAACACTATATCGGCATTGTCGGGAAAAATAGGAAACCTGTCGGGTGTCAGCGTAAAGACTGCTTATTCGGGTGTGTTTGCAAATGAGTAAGGAAGCCGTTGTACTTGTTGACCGACTTTGCGCAAAGCACACGCTCGATCTATCCGAGTACCGATTTTTGATTGAGAACAGGACACCTGATGTCGTTGAATACGTAACCTCTCTTGCAGTCGAAGCGCGAAGATCGGTTTATCAAAACAAGGTATTTATTCGCGGATTGATTGAAATCAGCAACGTGTGCAAAAACGACTGCCTATACTGCGGAATCCGCCGCGCCAATACAAACTGTCAGCGTTACAGACTTGATGTTGATGAGATATTAAACTGTTGCTCTCAGGGGTATGACTTAGGCTTTCGCACGTTTGTTTTGCAGGGGGGCGAGGACGGACATTTCACCGATGATCTTCTATGTGAGCTCTTACGAACAATAAAATGGAAGTATCCCGATTGCGCAGCAACTCTGTCCCTCGGAGAACGCAGTCGAGAAAGCTACAAAAAACTGCGTGACGCGGGAGCAGACCGCTATCTTTTGCGGCATGAGACCGCCGACATGGCTCATTACAGTAAGCTTCATCCATCCACGATGTCCTTTCATAATCGGATGCGCTGTCTCTTTGATTTAAAAGAGCTTGGATATCAGGTTGGATGCGGTTTTATGGTAGGCTCTCCATATCAGACCGCCAATGAAATTGCAAAGGACTTAAAGTTTATCGAGCAATTTGAGCCTGATATGTGTGGTATAGGTCCCTTCATTCCGCAATCGGATACACCATTCGGAATGGAAAAAGCGGGAACGCTTGAACTCACCTGTTATCTTTTGTCCATCATCCGCTTGATTAAGCCAAATATATTGCTGCCGTCAACCACTGCCCTCGGAACGATACATCCGAAGGGGCGCGAAATGGGCATTCTGGCGGGAGCAAACGTGGTCATGCCCAATCTCTCACCGCAATCGGTAAGAAAGAAATATGCCCTTTACGACAATAAGCTCTCTGACGGTTCGGAATCTGCTGAGTGCAAAGCCGAGCTCGCCGCGCGAATGGCTTCTATCGGCTATGAAGTGGTGACAGATCGTGGCGACATTAAAATGCTTCCCTAAATAAAAAATTATAAATATCTAAAGAGAAAGAGAAATCTGACTCCAAGAAAGGAAAAAACTATGACGAATTACAATCCCAAATCACTCAAAGCGGAAGAATTTATTTCTGATGCCGAGATCCTTGAAACCTTGGCCTATGCCGAAGCGAACAAGAACAATTTACCTTTGATCGAGGAAATTCTCGAAAAAGCGAGACCGCAAAAGACCGAAACGGGTCACGTTTGTGCGGGACTCAGCCACCGCGAAGCATCGGTATTGCTTGCCTGCGATATTCCCGAGGTGATTGAAAAGATCTATAAGATCGCCGAGGAGATCAAACTTGCTTTCTATGGAAACCGTATCGTCATTTTTGCGCCCTTGTACCTTTCCAACTACTGTGTTAACGGTTGCGTATACTGTCCGTATCACTTAAAGAACAAACATATTGCAAGAAAGAAGCTTACGCAAGAAGAAGTAAAAGCAGAAGTCATTGCATTGCAGGATATGGGACACAAACGCCTTGCGATCGAAGCGGGCGAGGATCCTGTACATAACCCCATTGAGTACATTTTGGAATGTATCAAGACGATATACAGCGTGCATCACAAAAACGGTGATATCCGCCGCGTGAACGTCAACATTGCCGCCACAACGGTTGAAAATTACCGAAAACTGAAAGAAGCGGGCATTGGTACATACATTTTGTTCCAGGAAACGTATCATAAAGAAAGCTATGAGCAGCTTCATCCCAGAGGTCCCAAGCACGATTATGCTTATCACACCGAAGCTATGGACCGCGCTATGGAGGGTGGAATCGACGATGTAGGTCTTGGCGTTTTGTTTGGGCTTGAGCTTTATAAATATGAATTTGCAGGTCTTCTGATGCACGCCGAGCATTTGGAAGCGGTTCACGGTGTCGGTCCCCATACGATCAGCGTACCACGTTTGAAACGTGCTGATGATATTGATCCCGATCAATTCGATAACGGAATCGACGACGACACTTTTGCTAAGATTACGGCGTGTATTCGTCTGGCGGTTCCTTATACGGGTATTATCGTTTCTACCCGTGAATCCGAGCAAGTACGTTCCAAACTCTTGAATCTCGGTGTTTCACAGGTTTCGGGCGGCTCCAGAACCTCTGTCGGCGGTTATGCGGGATATGGAAGCGATGAAAGACCCCACGATACTGAGCAATTTGACGTATCCGATCAACGTTCTTTGGATGATGTTGTTTGTTGGCTCATGGAACAGGGACATATTCCGTCTTTCTGTACGGCCTGCTATCGTGAAGGACGTACGGGCGACCGCTTTATGAGCTTGTGCAAATCGGGTCAGATCCTTAACTGCTGTCACCCCAATGCGTTGATGACGCTGACCGAATATTTGGAAGATTATGCATCCGAAAAGACAAAATCTGTCGGATATAAAATGGTCGAGGACGAGCTTCACCGTATTCCGAAAGAAAAAGTGCGCAAAATCGCGGAACAAAATATTGAGGATATTAAAAATTCCAACCGCAGAGATTTTCGTTTTTGATATCAGAGGAGGTTTTTATGGGACTGAATGATACTGTATCGGCAGAACGCTTGCATATCGGTTTTTTCGGTGTGCGTAATGCCGGCAAGTCAAGCCTTGTCAATGCTGTCACAGGGCAGAATCTTTCTGTCGTGTCCGATGTGAAGGGTACAACAACCGACCCCGTAAAAAAAGCAATGGAACTGTTGCCCCTTGGTCCCGTTGTGATCTTAGATACACCGGGCGTGGACGATGAAGGCACATTGGGAGAGCTTCGAATAGAAAAGGCAAAGCGAATGCTTACCCAAACAAATATTGCAGTTTTGGTATTGGATGCCACTCTTGGTATAGGGGCAACAGAACGTAAGCTGATATCGGACTTTGAAAAGCGAAAGATCCCGTATGTTATCGCTTTTAACAAAGCAGATCTTGTGAGCGACCGTAAAGTGCTTTCAAAAAATGAGATATACGTGAGTGCGATTACAGGCGAAGGCATCAACGAGCTAAAAAACAGACTTGGCGAATTTGCTACGCAGATGACTAATCCGAAACTTCTTGTGAGAGATCTGCTTTCTGCGGGAGATATTGTCGTTTTAGTAACTCCCATTGATGAAGCCGCCCCCAAAGGGCGTTTGATCCTTCCACAGCAGATGGTATTGCGTGATGTTTTGGACGCACATGCTACGGCGGTTGTTTGTCAAGATACGGAGATCACGCAGACCATGCTGAATTTGAGCCGCAAGCCTCGAATGGTGATCACAGATTCACAGGTTTTCGGCAAAGTGGCAAAGAATATACCTGCGGATATTCCGCTAACCTCCTTTTCCATTTTGATGGCACGTTACAAAGGTGATCTAAAGGAATTGGTAAAAGGGGTTGCTGTTTTGAAAAGCCTTCGGGACGGCGACAAGGTGCTGATCTCCGAGGGATGCTCACACCATCGCCAATGCAACGATATCGGAACGGTAAAAATGCCGGGGTGGATCGAGAAATTTTCAGGAGCGAAGCCAAACTATCAGTTCACCTCGGGCGGAGATTTCCCAGAGCATCTAACCGACTATCGTGTCATCGTCCATTGCGGCGGGTGTATGCTCAATGAGGCAGAGATGAGACACCGTATCGAGCGCGCGGTCGAATCGGGTGTTCCGATCGTCAATTATGGTATTGCGATTGCAGGAATGCATGGCATTCTTGAACGTAGCTTGGCTCTCTTTCCCGATGTTGCAGCATTATTAGAGCGATAAATGTAAGTAATCATAAAAACACACGATGATATTCGATATTGTCGTGTGTTTTTATGTATATAAACTGTGAATTTTTAACGGATCATATTGATATTATGCTGAAATTGTATTCACCTCGGTCATATTTACCTGTATCGTGAATTTCTTTTCGAATAGCGTCATGTGCGTCTTTAGGTTCCCCACTCCATTTGCATATTTTGGGGAGAGCATCTTCCAACGTAATGTATTTATCAATTGGTTTTGATTTTTTACTCATAATTTCGTTCACCCTACCTCTCTAACGTGAGTTCGATAAGAATTTTTGAAAAATTTACGTAGAAAAACAAACGAAAGAGTTCGCCAGAGCCCTCCCCTTTGGCAAAATCTTCATTTTTAGTTTTCTACATGAATTTTCATCGAACTCACATTATCTTAATGCCATTGAGTTCAAAACTCATCCTTTTATGATAGTGCATTATTTGCATTTTCCACCTTTGCTATTGCCGCTACTCTTTCTACCGGAATTTCCCAAGCCAAGTGTAGTTGTCGTAATAATAATGGGGGGATTGTTGTTTGAAGTGTTATTTGAATTGTTCTTTGCCATATACAGAACGCCTTTCAAAGTTTTCTATATTATAACATATCAAATCATGCGTTTCAATCCATATTTTGTAAACAATTAAATCAAAAACGATAAAATCACCAAATATCAAAAAGGAACTCTTTGATATAATGCAGGAAATCCAAAGCGCTAAAAGCACTTAACACAAGACTCAAAAACAAGGATACGGCATATCTCTTACGAAATACACCGTATTCTTGTAAAACTGTCCTTTAGCACCCGAGGCTAATACATCGCGTTTTTTCAAACAGTTCATATTTTGCAATTTATTTTACATTAATTTAAAAGCATTTTTTTCAAATTCTAGAAGCCCTTCGTCGCGCATTTTGCATAATTCATTGGACATCGCACTTCTGTCCACGGAGAGAAAATCCGCAAGCTGTTGACGATTGAACGGAATGACAAATGATGCGCTGTTATTGCGTTTGGCTTCTTCGGAAAGATAAGAAATCAGTTTTTCTCTCGTCGTGCGCTTGGAAATATGTCCGAGTTTTTGCAAAAGTTTCTTATTTTTCTCAGAAATTGCGAAAAAAAGATTTTGTACGACCATAGAATGAAATCGGCAAGCAGAGGAACACACGGTAATGATTCTTTTCACGTCAAAAAAGATGACCGTACTATCCTCGATCGCCACCACGTCATTCAATAACGCACCGCTTTGGGGTGCTATATAGGCTTCGCCAAACATCTCACCCACGGCAATACGGTTAACGATGGCGCGGTTGCCCCAATAATCATCCCGCTGAATATGCAGTTCGCCTTCAACAAGCACCGTGATATGATGCAGATGCTCACCTTGATGAAAGACATATTCGCCTTTTTTATAGGTATGCATTCTTGCATCAAGACAGGATAACATCAAAGCGATCTCATCTTCCGAAACACCCGCAAATAGCTGTGTTCTTTTCAATATTGGAATATAATTCTTCATAAAGCACACCTTTCCGTTGTAAAAACAACCGACTTGTTTGAATAATTGTACTATAATAAAGACATAAAGTCAATCCCCATCAAAAATTAAGGAGAATCTGATTATGAATCAAAAAATGTTTTGTTTTCAATGTGAACAAACGGCAGGCTGTAAGGCTTGCATGGGCAACGCGGGCGTATGCGGTAAAAAAGCCGATACCGCCGAACTTCAGGATAAACTGACAGGCGCGCTCATCGGTCTTGCGAGAGCCGTCGTCGGCAATGAAGATCTGGTTACAACAGATACACATAAGCTCGTCATAGAAGGTCTTTTCACAACAATTACCAACGTCAATTTCAACAACGAAACCATATCTGCATTGATCGCAAAGGTGGAAACGGAAAAGAATCGTCTTGTCCCGAATTGTGCTTGCTGCCTTGCTTCTTGCGGCAGAACCGATCATTATGATATGAAAAAATTATGGGAAGCAGATGAGGATATCCGTTCTCTCAAATCGCTCATTTTGTTCGGTATCCGTGGTGTTGCAGCATATGCTTATCATGCGGCAGTTCTCGGCTATACCGATGAAAGCATCAACGATTTCTTTTTCAAGGCACTTTTCGCGATCGGCATGGATGATTTCGGCATGAACGAACTCCTCCCTATCGTTTTAGAAGTCGGTGAGATCAATCTGAAATGTATGGAGCTTCTCGACAAAGCCAATACTGAAACTTATGGCAATCCCATTCCCACCGAAGTCACGCTGACGGTTGAAAAAGGTCCGTTCATCGTCATTTCGGGACACGATCTCTATGATCTGAAACAACTTTTAGAGCAGACGAAAAACAGAGGTATCAATATTTATACCCACGGCGAGATGTTGCCCGCTCACGCATATCCCGAACTGAAAAAATATCCTCATTTGAAAGGCAATTTCGGTACGGCATGGCAGAATCAGCAGAAAGAATTTGCGGATATTCCCGCGCCAATCCTTTTCACCACCAACTGTCTGATGCCGCCGAAAAACAGTTATGCTGACAGAGTATTTACCACCGAAGTCGTATCTTATCCTGAAATCGTACACATCGGTGAGGATAAAGATTTCACCCCCGTCATTGAAAAAGCACTCGCACTCGGCGGTTATCCCGAAGATATGCGTTTCACAGGTATCAACGGCGGTGAAAAAGTTATGACAGGCTTTGCTCATAACGCTGTCCTTTCCGTTGCCGATACGGTCATTGATGCCGTCAAATCGGGTGCGATCAAGCATTTCTTCCTTGTCGGCGGTTGTGACGGCGCAAAAACGGGTCGCAATTATTATACCGAATTTGTCAAACAAACTCCCGCCGATAGCATCGTTCTGACACTCGCTTGCGGCAAATACCGTTTCAATGACCTTGATCTCGGAACAATCGGCGGACTTCCGCGTATCATGGATATGGGACAATGCAACGATGCGTACAGCGCAATCAAGGTTGCCGTCGCTCTTGCCGAAGCATTCGGTTGCGGTGTGAACGATCTGCCGCTTTCCATGGTGCTTTCGTGGTATGAACAAAAAGCGGTCTGCATTTTGTTGACACTTCTACATCTCGGTATCAAAAATATTCTCCTCGGACCCTCACTCCCTGCATTCGTATCACCGAACGTGCTGAATTTCCTTGCCCAGCATTACAATATCGCTCCCATTTCCACACCCGAAGAAGATTTGAAAAAAATTCTCGGATAAGAATAATAAAAAATTGCACAAAGGCTGATCTTTCGGTCAGCCTTTGGTGCGTTATTTTCTGTTTTACAAATCAAAAATTTGATTTAAAATTCAACGACTTCAGATTCTTTACCGAATGCGGAAAAAGTCGCAGTCGCATTTTTGAAATAGAATACCTGTGTGTTGCCGTCATTTTCATCGTACATATGACGAAGACTCGGATAGGCATCAAGCATCGACTTTCTTGCTTCCGTTCTGTCATCTTCGATCAGTTCGCCCGCAATACGAACCCATGCACCGTCCTTGAATGCACAGATTTCTGCTTTGGGGTTTGCGAGGAGCTGTTTGGAAGTGGGTTTGATTTTACCGGTCTGAATGTAGAGCTTATCCTCGAAAATATGTGCCGTGCCGAACGGACGGACTCTGGGCTGATCGCCCTCAACGGTTGCAAGGTAGTATACACCTGCGTTTTTCAAAAACTCACATACACGTTTCATGATGTTTTCTCCTGTTCTTATAAAATATTTTGTTGCATCGGTTCGTTATTGATGGCTTTCCATACATTTATACGTCACCGTCAGCTTTTCCGTAACGGCTGTTTTCTTGAAGTACAGCATATCGCCATCCTGTGTGAAATCGGTTTCTTTGCCGTCGATCGTCAGCGATCTGACCTTGCCGATGGATGCAAGACTGACCGAGGAAAGCTGAATGTTTCCGCCGTTCACGGTCAAAGTAAAACCGTCTTTTTGACGCAACATATCGCCCCATGCGCCGCTCGCACTCCATAGACAACGGAAATCACCCTCTGTGATCGGCGCAAAGCCGATATAACCTTTGGGCAAATCAAAACGGAAACCGCTGAAGATCGGAAGAAGTGCAAAACTTGCCATCGCTCTTGCGTAATTGCTGCCACATTCGATCTCATTCCAAGGATTGCGTTTTTTGCCATCATATCGGTTACGGATCGCACGAATGACCGCAAGACCTTCTTCGGTCATACCTTCGCTGATGAGAAGTCCAGCAAAAGCATATTCAAAGCCCGTCATACATTCGTCGCTGTACGGAATCGGAATGATCGGGCGGTTAACATTTTCGGGATATGCACACATAACCGCGCCGCCTTCATCCTCCAAAGCAAATACTCTCCATGCATTCGGGAAATCGCGCAAGGATTCTTTGAAGATATAGCGAAACATATTTCTGATTGCAATTTTTCTTTGTTCTTTATCAAAAATATCGCCAAGCCCGAGAATATTGGCATGCCATTGACCGAGAAGCTGATCGATCGAACAGCCCTCTGCGATCTGATATTTCAATTCCTCTTTTTCATCATTCCAATAATTCGGACAATCAAAATGCTCGGTATATGATTTGTCGCGGATATCTACCTTATGGATAAAATATTCTCCATTGAAAAGATTATTTTTCGTCCAGATAAAGCCTTTTTCAAAGAGTTCGCCATATTTCTTTGCTGCATCCGTATCTCCGACAGCCATCGCCATCCTCTGTGCCGCTTTCAATGCCGCAAGATACATACCCTCAAGCCATGCGGAAGGTCCGAACATTTCCATATCAAGCGTATGATGCTGTCGACCCTCTAAAACACCATCGCGGTCCAAATCCCATTCATCTGGATTTTTCTCACTCCATGCATAATCGATCAGACTCTTGATGGTATTCCAATTTTCTTTCAGCCATTCGTCATTTTCTGAGAGCTTCCATTCGCGGTAAGACTTGAATACAGATGCCATCTGACCGTCCAGACAAGCACGGAACGGACTTTTCCCTCTGCCCAGAGGAAGCTTTGTGCGAAAAGACATTTTTCCGTCCTCATCGGTATCATAGCAAAACTCGGTATTACGGATAGAGCGTTCAAGGTCGGGGAAAAGGAAGCAAAGCGCATATGCATAGCTCCAGACGTGCGTACAAGTGCCTTCACAAGAGCCGGCATCCTGTCTGACACCCTCCCACCCGTAAAACGTGCCGTCCTCAAGACGAAGCACCGTCGGGGATTTCAGAACGGAAAGTGTGGAAGAAACCGCATCGATAACAGCGGGGTCAAGCGTGGATCCATGGAGAGAATCACGGAACATTTCTGTTTTGCGGTAAAGTTCTTCTCTGTTTTCCAACGCATAGCGTGCGCTTGCTAAGGAATCCGCAAATTTTGTAGCATAATAATTTTTCCAAAGCACGTCTTTGCCGTTTTTATCAAGATAAGTGTCCCAACTATTATAATTATTCGGCACATTCCATGCCAAAACAAAGGAAAAACACTCCGTTTTGCCCGCTCCGACCATTTCCGTACCGCCAACCGAACAAATATCATTTTTCGCAGGCATATCGTACACACGGGGATGGAAGGTACCGCTCGTCAATTCATGCCAAAAGGTCGCAACGGGGTCTTTCCATCCACCTCGGTACCAATACTCCTGAACAATAGGATTTTTTGCAGTTGTCGCAACGGTCAGATCTCCATATTCCTTATCATTCGGATCTTTTCCCGCATATTTCAAGGTAATCGCCGTGACAGAATCCTTGCTGTTTTCTTTGTTTTGTGTTTCGGCAAAGGGATTGCGCACGGAAAAGATCACGGTATAACGCACGTTATCCGCATGGCTTTTGATACGGATATCAAAAAAAGCGGCGGGGATACCCGAACGGTCCGCATCACCCGGAATGAGCGGATTATAAGCGGTCATAATGACCTCAGCGGGAAAACCGCTGTCCGTGAAGGTCAACGTTGCGATCGGAAATCTTCCGTCAAATACAATGTTTTGAAAATGCGGAAAACCACACATCGTACCCGCATCGGGACCAAAACCGAATCCGCCGAATTTCTCCGTGGAAAACTGCCCTGTCAAATACTTCGTATGATCGCCCTTGAGAATTTTTGTGATGCTTTTTCCATCGGGGAATTCCGCGCGTACTGCAAAAAAGCTGTATGCATTGATACTGCCTTTGTTCGGGCGATTGAATATTTCCCAATCAATAAGAGTCCCGTTTCCCGCAAGACCGATACACCCCGTACCGATACCGCCGAGCGGAAAAGAAATCTCATTTAAATATTCATTTTGATATAACATACACCTCTGTCCTTTCTTTTTGGTGATTTGATTATATCATAAAAGGTTCATTTTTTCAAGTACAAGATAACATCTTTCTATTGACTACTTATCTCATTTATGATAAAATATGAGCATAAAAAACGAATTCGATCAAGGATGGTATCACACATGAAATACAAAAATCCGATTCTTCCGGGCTTTCATCCGGACCCAAGTATCTGCTGCGTTGGTGAGGACTTTTATCTCATTACGTCCACGTTTGAATTTTTTCCCGGTGTTCCGATCTATCACAGCAAAAATCTAATCAACTGGGAATTGATTGGTTACTGTCTGACGGCAGACTCACAGCTTTCACTGACGCGAGGCAAACCGTCAAGCGGTATCTATGCACCTACACTCCGCTATCACGACGGCACCTTTTTCATGACTACAACGAACGTAACCCGCGGCGGCAATTTTATTGTACACACCAAAGATATCCGCGGCAAGTGGAGTGAACCTGCCTGGGTCAGACAGGGCGGCATCGATCCCTCTCTTTTCTGGGATGATGACGGAACCTGTTATTTCGTTTCCAACGGTTCGGTCAACCGTGAGGATGGATACGGCATTTTTCTGTGTGAAATCAATCCCTTTACAGGTGAAATGCATACGACTTCACATCGTCTTACAAACGGTTGCGGAGGAAGATGTGCCGAAGCACCGCATATCTATAAACGGAACGGCTGGTATTATCTGATGCTTGCAGAGGGCGGAACAGAATACGGTCATATGGTGACAATACAACGCGCAAAAAATATTTACGGTCCCTATGAAAAATGTCCTCACAACCCGATCGTAACACACCGTGATGCTCCCGAAAATCCTTTCCAGGCAACAGGACATGCCGATATCGTAGAGGATCAGAATGGAAACTGGTGGCTTGTATGTCTTGGGATCCGTCCGCTCCCGAAAGTTTGGCTCCATAATCTCGGACGGGAAACCTTGCTCTCTCCTTTCACCTGGCATGAAGACGGTTGGCCGACTGTCGGACGTAACCATGAGATCGATCTTGAAATGGAAGGTCCGCTCCCCGGTCCCGCTCCGCATCCTGTGAGTCTTGATTTTGAGGATCGTTTTGAAAACGATACGTTGCATCTGCGTTGGAACTTCGTTCGCAATCCGAAGCGTGAATGTTACCGCCCAAAGAAAGGATGTCTTGTCATGAAAGCCGGCGAGGATGGTCTTTCGACACCGCGCGGTAATCCCACCATGATTGCTGTGCGACAACAGGCGTTTTGCATGGAGGCAGTCGCAAGGCTGGAGGGAGATGTTCAGATCGGTCAATATGCGGGACTGACCGCTTTTTATAACAACGATTATCATTACGATATTCTGATAACGAAAGAAGCAGAGGAACATCATTATGTGTGTCTGCGCAAACGCGTGGCAGATATTGATGTTATTGTTGCACGCCATCCGATCGACTATCCAAACGCGATCCAATTCAAAATCAAAAGTGACCCGGAATGGTATACTTTCTATTATGAAACCAACGGAGAGTTTATTGAACTGGGACGAGGAAGGACAACACTTCTCTGCACCGAGATCACACACACCATGACCTTTACGGGAACGTATTGGGGCATCTTCACCGAAAACGGTGAGATTGCCGTCACCTACGCTGCGGTAAAAAGAATTGTTTGAAGCAGTAATATCGCTGATGCGCTCCGCATCGCACAGGATAAAGTAGACCCGAAAAATTATTACGCATATAATCCCTCATTTGATGGACCGTAACAACCGAAAAGATGTACACTGATATTTTTAATGTCAGTGTACATTTTTTCATATATTATGAAAACCGTATCTGGATTTTTAAGTTTTTATGTGCTATAATAGCTCTATCAAACTGTAAGGAGAAATATCATGCAAGCCAATGAAAAGACCCGTGAATTGCTGATTGGACATTATCGGCAATATCCAAAATTACAGATCGCAGACATATTCAAATATCTTCATCAAAGCACATTCGGATGTGAACATATGGTTTCATCTCTCGAAAATGCAATTGCCTATATCCGCAAAGAATACGAAACCGTCACAGAAATAAATGTGCCCTTGATCGAAGCCTTAGACGGCGCGTACAGCCGCGTTCATCTTTCTTGTCTGCAAGACGGATTGACCGCAGAAACCTTGGGAAAATATTTCTTTTTATCCTCCAAAAAAGAAGAAAACGGAATATTGGCATTGGAAGAGAAATTAGCGGTCGCAAAAGAGCTTATCCATGAAAAATTACTCCCCTTTTCCGCGGACAAATTTGAACACGCTGCATCGGAATGGAAAGCACTCGGATATCCAGCAATCCATCATTCCGATATTTTCCGTATGCATTATCATCCTGCATACCGCGTCATTGCCAATCAATATCTGCCACTCCTCCAACTCTGAAAATATAAAATTTAAGGAATTATTATGAGAAAAAACGCAATCATATACGGAGAAGTCATCTCCGGTATTCAAAAAAAAGCTCTTGCGCTTCTCAACGAAGCTTTGCTCAACTACACTTTAGAATATCCCGCTTTTTATCATCACAACGAAGCGGCACGTACACACGGTGCAAGAAAATTTTATATCGGCACGAGAAAAAACAATCCTGTTTTTGAACTGCTGAACCAAGCGGAATTGACACATAAGGAAGAATACCGCATCACCGTTCTTGATGACACAGTGTATATCGAAGGCGCGGACGATGCGGGTGTGCTTTACGGCTGTATCGATTTTTTTGATCAATATATCATCAAACAGGAATATCCGCACGATGACCGTTATTATGTAAATTGTTTTGAAAATACCTTGCCCAATTTTGCATATACTTCCCATCCGTCAGTCGCAAGGAGAGGTCTTTGGACCTGGGGACATGTAATCTACGATTATAAAGGCTATCTTGATAACATGACGAGACTGAAGCTGAACACCCTGACGATATGGAATGACCGTGTACCCGTCAATGCCAAAGAGATCACGGATTACGCGCATGATTGCGGCATTCGCATCATCTGGGGGTATTCGTGGCTTTGGGATACAGATTGCAGAAAGATTCCTTTTGACCGCCTTTGCGATTTCAGCGAAAGTATTTTTGAAACCTATGAAAAAGAATACAGCCATCTGAACGGTGACGGTATTTATTTTCAATCCGCAACGGAGCTTGGTTCGGAAACCATTGGCGATACGGTGATTGCAGATGCAGTAACGGATTTCGTCAACAAAACGGCGGCACTTTTCTTTGAAAAATATCCGCATCTCGAATTGCAGTTCGGTCTGCACGCAACATCTGTCAGAAAACGTCTGGCTTCTATCCAAAATACCGACCCCCGTATCCGTATCGTTTGGGAAGATTGCGGTGCTTTTCCCTTTTCGTATATTCCAAGCGACATAAAAAACTTTGAAGAAACGAAAGAGCTTGTCCGAAAAATCGCCGTCCTGCGCGGAAAAGAAGAGCGTTTCGGTGTTGTCACCAAGGGGCTTACCAAACTCGATTGGCTTACGTTTGAGCATTCCGATTCTCCGCAATTTATCGGTGTTAGCTCAAAGGAAATGAAGAAAAACCGTATCGAACGGAAGCGCAAGATCTGGAGGTATCTGCAAGCATTTTGGCTCACAAATGCGGATAAGGCACAGGAGATGGTGCAAATGATGAAAGACATCAAGAACGGTGATCTTGATATCAGCGCACTCGTTGAGGACGGTATGTTTGAGGAAAACGTGATGTATCCCGTTGCGCTTTTTGCCGAAATACTCTGGGATACGGAAAAAGATATCAAAACGCTGATGAGCGAAGTCGCTTTGAGAAGCTACGTTGAATTTGCATAAAGGAGTTACATATGAATTACAAAGAATCATTAATGAAAGACATTCTCCCCTTTTGGCTTGGCGATGCCATCGACAAAAAATACGGCGGTATTTTCACTTGTCTGGATGAAATGGGAAACATCTACGGCGAAGAAAAAAGCGTATGGTTTCAGGGCAGAGCACTCTGGACCTTTTCCAAAGCATATAACGTGATCGAAAAAAATACCGCTTATTTAGAAGCGGCAAAAAACATCTATGCATTTCTTCCGAAATGTGAAGATACCGACGGCAGAATGTATTTCACCGTCACGTGCGATGGAAAAGGAATTCAGAAAAGAAGATATTATTTCTCCGAAACCTTTGCCGCGATCGGATGCGCGGAATATTACGTTGCAAGTGGTGAAAAAGATGCGCTCCTTGCCGCAAGAAAATATTTTGATATTGCTTACGAATGTTTCACGGGAAAACGCAAAAACGAGCCGAAATTCAAACCCGAAACGCATGACTTCAAAGCACTTTCTCCCGTCATGATTATGCTTTCCACAGCGCAGACGATGCGCGCCATCGATACTGAACGGTATAATTTCTATGCAAAAATCGCAAAAGATTGCGTGCATGAGATCGTAAACGGCGGTTTTCTGACCGAAAAAGCACTTCTTGAAAACGTAACCGCCGACGGTTCTTTTTCCGATACGCCCACGGGCAGAATCGTCAATCCCGGACATTCGATGGAAGCTGCATGGTTTCTGATCTCCGAAGGACTTCTCACCGATAACGAAGAGATCGTCAATATCGGTAAAAAAGTCATTGATATCACCTATCCACTCGGATGGGACAAGAAACACGGCGGTATCATCGCATTCACTGACGTTCTGGGTAAGCCTCCCGTACAGCTTGAATGGGATATGAAGCTCTGGTGGCCGCAATGTGAAACGATCATTGCAGCACGTCTTGCATATGACGTATTTAAAGATGAAAAATATCTGCAAATCTGCCGTGAAACAGAAAGATATTGCGAAAAATATTTTGTCGATCATGCAAACGGCGAATGGCACGGATACCTGCATTATGACAATACGGTTTCCAATACGCTGAAAGGCAATATTTTCAAGGGACCTTTCCATATTCCCCGGCTTTATATGATTATGGCAAGCTTGGATAGAGGAAATTCGATCAGGGATTATATGTTATCCAAAAACTAAAAACAGAGAGTGCTGACCTTGCGGTCGGCACTCTCTGTTCAGTGTGTCGATAAAGTCGGTTTCAAAATTTGTCTTCGGCATTTTTAACAAAAGAAAAACTTTTTAAAAGCCTCTCACTTCGGGAGAGGTGTCAACGTAGTTGACGGAGAGGGCATTTTCAGCATATATTACCGCCCTC
>JAFUQQ010000065.1 GCA_017472285.1 Clostridia bacterium
TCGAAAAACTTATGTAGAAAAGATGAAAATAAAAGTTGCACAAAAACTCAAAAAGACAAGTAGCATAAAGGCTCGCCCTTTGGGAGAGCTCCCGACGAAAGTCGGGTGAGAGGGTTGATCCAGCACAAAAAAGCCCTCTCCTAGAGTGAGAGGCTTTATAAAATGTTTGCTTTTGTGCAAAATACCGAAACCAAAATTTCAAACCGACTTTATCGACACACTGAAAAACCTCCCATGCGGGAGGTTTTTGTTATGCTTTATATTAGAACAAACCGACGATTCTGCCGTTTTCATCCACGTCCACACGTTCTGCCGCGGGGACTTTGGGAAGACCGGGCATGGTCATGATATTACCTGTGAGAACGACGATAAAGCCCGCGCCTGCGGAAACTTTGACGTTGCGCACGGTAACTGTGAAGCCTTCGGGTGCGCCGAGGAGCTTCGCATCATCGGAGAAGCTATACTGTGTTTTTGCCATACAAACGGGAAGATTGCCGAAACCGAGTTCTGTCAAGATTGCGATCTGTTTCTTTGCCGCGGGTTCGATGGCGATATCCGCGCCGCGATATACACGGGTTACGACCGCTTTGATCTTATTTTCGATGGAATCCTCGGTATCGTAAGCAAAGGAGAAATCATTCGGAAGTTCGCAAAGACGAACAACTTCTTTTGCGAGTTCTTCACCGCCTTTACCGCCTTCTGCCCAAACGGTGGAAAGCGCGACGTTGACACCGAGTTCCTTGCATTTTTCAATGATAAGAGCGATTTCCGCATCGGTATCCGTCGGGAAACGGTTGACCGCAACGACGGAGGGCAGCTTATATACGTCACGGATATTGGAAACATGACGGAGAAGATTGGGAATACCTTTTTCAAGTGCTTCGAGATTTTCTGTGCCGAGCTCGGTCTTTGAAAGCCCACCATGCATCTTGAGTGCGCGGACGGTTGCGACGATGACAACGGCAGAGGGTTTGAGTCCTGCGGTACGGCATTTGATATCAAGGAATTTTTCTGCGCCGAGGTCTGCGCCGAAGCCGGCTTCGGTAACGGCATAATCACCGAGCTTCATTGCCATGCGGGTCGCTAAAACGGAGTTGCAACCGTGCGCGATATTGGCAAAAGGACCGCCGTGAACGAGTGCGGGGGTTGCTTTCAACGTCTGAACGAGATTGGGAGAGAGCGCATCTTTGAGAAGTGCTGTCATCGCACCTTCCGCTTTGAGATCGTGAGCGGTAACGGGTTTGCCGTCAAAGGTATACGCAACGATGATTCTTGCGAGTCTTTCGCGAAGATCGGAAATGGAGGAGGAAAGGCAGAGAACAGCCATAATTTCGGATGCAACTGTGATATCGTAGCCATCCTCACGAGGTTTACCGTTTGCGGAACCGCCAAGACCGTCGATGACGAAACGGAGCTGTCTGTCATTCATATCGACACAACGTTTCCACGTGATCTTCTGCGGATCGATACCGAGGGCATTGCCGTGATGGATATGATTATCAAGCATTGCCGCAAGGAGATTGTTTGCCGCACCGATGGCATGGAAGTCACCTGTGAAATGCAGATTGATGTCTTCCATCGGAACGACCTGTGCATAACCGCCGCCTGCCGCGCCACCCTTGACACCGAATACGGGACCGAGAGAGGGTTCGCGGAGTGCAACGACGGAATTTTTGCCGATTCTGCGCAAGCCATCCGCAAGACCGACGGTGGTCGTGGTCTTACCTTCGCCCGCGGGGGTGGGTGTAATTGCCGTTACAAGAATGAGTTTACCATCCGATGCTTCGGAGTCATTCAGGAGAGAAAGATTGATCTTTGCTTTGTATTTACCGTATTGTTCCAGATAATCATCGGGAATACCCGCAATATTTGCGATTTCGGTGATCGGACGGAGTTTTGTGGATTGTGCGATTTCGATATCGGTTTTCATTGTAAACATTCCTTTCTTTTCATTCGATATTTTTGGATAATAAAAGAGGACAATCCTATCTGATAAAGATAAGATTGCCCAGACGGTCGGCATGATTATCTTTTGCTCCCTTGCGGTTGATTCCGCTTCCGTCGGTTACAAAAGACCTTTGATATATTTATATTGTATATGAAAAACTCTGAAAAGTCAAGTGGTTTTTCGGAAAAGAATCATAAGCGGATATTATGATGAAAAATCGGATGTTTCGCGCATCAGCCGTAAGGCTTCCGCAAATTCATAAGAAGCCAGCGCGCGCCAGCTCGGAAGCTTTCTTTGCATTTCCGCGCGGCAATGCACGCTCTCAGATAATATCTTCATCGCAGTCATCTGCATAAATTCCGCGCTTGCATGAACACTGACCGCGCAGGGAATGGGATCATCCTTGCCGAAGCCGATATATTCAAGATAAGAAAATAGTTTGCCGTCATCGGAATATCCCATCATCGGACAGACGGCCGCTGTTGCATAAACAAGCCCATGTAAACGGGACGATATCACGAGGGATGCACCCGAAAACAGAGAAACGAAACCTTCCGCGCATTTTGGAAAACGCATTTCCGCGCCCGTTTCCATCGCGATCTTTTTCGCATAATCAAGGTCTTCGCTGTCATACATGGAAACAACGATCGGTTTCATATGCGTTTCTTTTTTCAGATAACGGATCAATTCTTTTAAATTTTCCGCGTTATCGGGAAACGTGATCTTCGGGGCGATCACAAAATAAGGCTCATTTTCCGTATTTTTTTGTTCTTTTTCCGCTAAAATTGCGGGATCGAAGGTAAGACGTGCGGGTTTTTCGGGATCAAAGCTTTTGACAAGCACGAAAGAATCTTTGTCGCGCAAAGAAATACTGTCCGCGTCGGCAAGCGCATTCTTGACACGCTCAATATTTTTATCTCCGCGCAAAGGACCGATGCCGTTGGCATAAACCATCACTTTCGCTCCGTTTTTCTTTGCCATATGCAAAATATTCGTATAATACAGCAGAGAATGTGTGCTTGTTTTATCCTGCAGGAGATTGCCACCGCCAAAAAGAAATAATTTGGTCTGTTTCATTTTTTCCGTGACCTTCACAAGATCAAAACGCGGTACGGCATCGATCATATTATAAACTCTCGTTTGTTCGGGATCCGCCGAAAGTGCACAGATACGAAGCGTCGGTTCGCGCTTGCGAAGCTCTGCCGTGATGACGGAAAGTAAGGTTTCATCACCCGTATTGCCGTAACCGTAATAACCGCAGATCAATACGTCTGGCGCACCGCCGATCTTGCATTGCAAAACCTTTTCATATCCCGCAAGTTGTGTCTCTGCCATCACGTCCACGGAATAATGTTTTTTAATAAATTCTCTGCCGAATATCCCAAGGGTCGTTTTTTCTTCGTTGTCCATCGCAAGAATTTCGTTGATCGCATCCGTTAATATTTCCGCGGTCGGAAGTCCCGCGCCGCGAAAACAGAAATTGCTCTTGACCGCGCCTTCAATGATCTCCTCACGGAAAATACCGCCGTGCCCCTGTGAACCCGAAACGATCGTCGGTTTTCCGCAAGCCATCGCTTCCATTGCCGCTCTTGAAGGAGCAATCACGATATCTGAAGCCGCAATATATCCCTTTACGTCCGTCGTCGCGCCTGCAAACAATATCGCTTGATAACCAAACTCGGCATTGTATGCTTCCGCTTCTTTTTTCAGAATATCCGCATAAGAACCGTCGCCGATCACAATGAGCATGGCTTTTCCATTCAATTTGCCGACCGCACCCATCAAAGCCCTGACACAAACGGAAAGATGTTCTTCCAATCGGCTGATATGCAAAAGTACCGTTCGCCCCTCTGTATTCCATGTTTTTCTCAAATCGTGATTCATCTCACACGGACAAAATTTTTCCGTATTGATTCCGTTGACCGTCAATGCGATATGCTTCGGGTTTACATGAAAATTCCGAAGCAGATATTGTCTTAAATCCTCACTGACGGCAAAGGTGAATTCTCCCCAATCGGTAAGTTTCTTCAAAAGCGGTGTCAAACGGAAATCCAGATGGTCTGTCGTTACAAAACGAAAACCGTATTTCTTCCGCAATTTTCCACAAATAAATGCGGGAATACGCGCGTGCGCATGAACAATATCAAATTTTTCTTTTTCGATCAGCTTTGCAAGACCGTTCTTGGCGATCATCAATGACATCGGTGTTTTTTTATTCAGCGGCAACGTCATATGTCTGATTCCGATTTTTTCCAATTCATCGGCATAAACACCGCCCGCAGATGCGACGAATACCGTGATCCCTCTTGCCGCAAATGCACGGCAAAGCTCCACGATATGCGTTTCCGCACCCCCGATATCCATCCCCATTGCTACCATCAATACCTTCATTTTATCCTTTCCGCTTTTCTTTACGGAAAGAAAAGCTTGGCAAAAGAAACGCTCTGTGGTTGCTCTTGCTTTGTTTTGATCAGATTTTTTGCTTTTTCGTTATATCAACGAAGGGTTTGGCAAAAGAAACGGCAGGCGGTGCCTGCACCCCTATGCCGCCCCTGTCTTTATTTTGTACAAATTATCCATTTTTGGGACAAAATAAAATTTTTTATTGAAGATTATTATACCCAGATCTATAGAAAATCACTCCCGAAGCAGAGAACCACGGGAGTGAAAAAATCAATTATTTTTTAAGCGCGATCGCCGCTTTTGCCTTCGCAGCAATATTTGCCGCTGTCAAGCCGTATGCTTCGAGAAGCGCGGGAACCTTGCCCGATCTGCCGTAAACATCCTCAACGCCAACGCGGAGAACGGGAACGGGACAGGTGGAAGCAAGTGCTTCGCAAACCGCACCGCCGAGACCGCCAACGATATTGTGTTCTTCTGCCGTAACGACAGCGCCCGTCTTTGCCGCAGAAGCGGAAACAAGTTCCACGTCAAGCGGTTTGATGGTGTGAATATTGATGACTTCCGCAGAAATACCTTCTGCCGCAAGAAGTTCTTTTGCTTCGAGTGCGATATGGACCATAAGACCTGTTGCAATGATGGTCACGTCAGAACCTTCCGCAAGTGTGATACCCTTGCCGAGTTCAAATTTATAATTTGCTTCGTCATAGAGATAAGGAACGGCGTATCTGCCAAATCGCATATAAACGGGACCGTCATGAAGGATCGCCGCTTCCACAGCTGCTCTTGCTTCTGTGCCGTCTGCGGGATTGATGATCGTCATGCCGGGAATGGTACGCATGAGTGCGATATCTTCATTGCACTGATGTGTCGCGCCGTCTTCACCGACGGAAATACCTGCGTGGGTCGCGCCGATCTTTACGTTGAGATGAGGATAACCGATCACATTGCGGACCTGTTCAAACGCGCGTCCTGCCGCGAACATCGCAAAGCTGGATGCGAAAACGGTCTTGCCTGTTGCCGCGATACCTGCCGCAACACCCATCATATTGCCTTCCGCAATACCGCAATCAAAGAATCTTTCGGGGAATTTTTTCTTGAACGTCAATGTTTTCGTTGCTTCCGCAAGGTCAGCGTCGAGAACCACGATATCATATTTTTCGCCAAATTCAGCAAGCGCATTGCCGTATGCTTCTCTTGTTGCAATCTTATCAGCCATTGTGAACCTCCTTATCAAACGGATGCGGAAAGTTCCGCAACTGCCGTTTCGTACTGTTCTTTATTCGGTGCTTTGCCGTGCCAACCGACCTGATTTTCCATGAAGGAAACGCCCTTACCCTTTACGCTCTTGCAGATAACGGCGGTGGGTTTGCCCTTGCATTCACGAGCCGCTTTGCAAGCCGCTTCGATCTGATCGAAATCATGTGCATCGATCACAACGACGTTCCAACCGAATGCAGCGAATTTTTCATCAAGGGGAGTGGGATTCATAACGTCCGTTACTTTACCATCGATTTGAAGACCGTTCCAGTCGATGAAAGCACAGAGATTGTCAAGCTTATAATGTGCGCTGAACATTGCCGCTTCCCAAACCTGTCCTTCTTCGGATTCACCGTCACCGACGATGGTGTAAACACGGTAGCTGTCGCCCGAAATTTTAGCGGAAAGTGCCATGCCTGCCGCCGCGGAAATACCAAGACCGAGAGAACCGGAAGACATATCCACGCCGGGTGTATGCTTCATATCGGGATGTCCCTGAAGGAAGCTGTCAACCTGACGAAGTGTTTTCAGATTTTCTTTGCCGAAATAGCCTTTTGCCGCGAGTGTCGCATAAAGTGCGGGTGCGGTATGACCTTTGGAAAGAACGAAACGGTCGCGGTCTGCTTTTTTCGGTTCATTGGGATCAATGTTCATTTCCGCAAAATAAAGATATGCAAGAATATCAGAGATCGAAAGAGAACCGCCCGGATGACCGGAAGATGCGTTGTATACTGCTTCCAAAGCACCGAGACGGATCTCTCTTGCTTTTTCGGTCAGCATCTGGAGTTTTGCCTGTTCCATGAAAAAGATTCCTCCTGAAATATGATTTTTTTCGCTTTTCTTTGCGAAAAGAATAAGCTAACTGTATTGCTTTGGCAATACAGTACAAAAGAAACGCCTTGTGGTTCCCAATGTCATTAAGATAACGTGAGTTCGATAAGAATTTTTGAAAAATTTACGTAGAAAAACAAACGAAAGAGTTCGCCAGAGCCCTCACCTTTGGGGAGGGTGTCAAGGCAATTTGCCTTGACGGGTGAGGTTCTTGAACATAATCAAAGCAAAA
>JAFUQQ010000066.1 GCA_017472285.1 Clostridia bacterium
AGGGGGTTTCGTGGCATTTCAACACCGATGATGCCAGAATTAAGTTGAAACATCTCTATCCAGAGTTAAAATTTTAACGCTTTGAATACGTTTCATAGTTGTTTTTATAAAAATAAAGTTTTAGTAGGGACGAGATACTACGGCACAATTCCAATTTTGAACAAAATTCAAAAGAGGACACATAATAAATTTTTGAAAGATACTTAAGAAAACTTTTTATAAAAAGTTTTCTTAAGGCGGGTTTGGGCAGCAGCCCAATTCCCTCAGGCGCGGATGTCAGCAAGATCGATGGTCTTGCCTTCCTTGCGGCTCATTTCTGCGGCGTATACGCAAAGATGTCCTTCAACGGAGTCATCGATGGATGTCAAGGAGAGGGACGGTGTACCGGTGCGGAGGTATTCCATGAGGTGACGCATGATCTCGTTATCACCGCCGCCGTGTTTGCCGATCTCACTGCCGACGGTCGTGTCAACGATCTCGGTATCAAAGCCGTAACGTCTGCCTTCGCGTGTGAACATACGGATTTTGAATTCATTGTTTTCAAATACACCTTCAATTTCACCGTTGGATCCAACGATATGGAGATAACGTTCTGCTTTTGCACAAGCACCGACGAGATTGAGGGTACCCATGGAGCCGTTTTCAAAAGAAACGATGACGTTCTGGTTATCAACGATATCGCCTCCGCTGTTATAAGCGCAACGACCGTATGCGGAATTTTTCATATATTCGATCTTTTCTTCTCTTGTGATCGTATCGATCGGTTTGCCGATACCTGCCCAAGTCTGGAAGGGCATCGTATCGCGGTCAAGATGAATTTTAACAGCGGAATAGTTACAGGTCTTTTCATGAGGACAGTCGAAACAAAGTTCTGTTGCGCCTTCGGGGGCTTTATCCATCGTGAAGTTTTCGCGGAAGCCAAGGCTCGTTACGAATTTCGGACGGGATGCATTGGCAAGCCAGCACATGAGGTCAAGGTCATGACAGCATTTTGCGAGAAGAAGACCCGAACCGCATTCTTCTTCATTGTTCCATTTACCGCGAACGAAAGAGTCGATGAAGTGTGCCATACCGACGTGTTCGGTCAGTTCAAGGCTGCGGACTCTGCCGATCTTACCGTCGTTGATGGCTTTTTTCACAGCGGAATAGAAGGATGTATAACGAAGAACATGGCAAACGATAACTTTACAATCGTTATCGTGAGCGGCTTTCTGAATATCGAGAAGTTCTTCTTTGTTGGGACATACGGGCTTTTCAAGCAGGATATTGTATTTTGCGTTCAGGAGAGCCATTGCTGTGGGATAATGTGCTTTATCCATGGTCGCGTCGATGACGATATCACATTCGATACCTGCCGCAATGAAGGCTTCTACGCTTGCAAACGTTTTGTCTTCGGGGAGAGAATAACGCACGCGCGCTTCTTCTCTTTTCAGATCGCTGATATCCGTAACGGCAACGATCTCCATTTCTTCGGGATTGCGGAGGGAATAATCCGCATAAATACAGCCGCGGTCGCCGCAGCCAAGAAGTGCAACTTTGATCTTTTTCATCGGTCAGATTCCTTTCTTTTTGCTAAAAAGGTATTTTTTCTTCAATATTATAACATTTTCGGACACAAAAAGCAATAGTATATCAAAAAAATCCCGCGGAGAGCGGGATTTTCGGTTATTCATTTTCAGGGGTTTCCCAGACGCGAATCTTTGCGTCTTTATAGGTATCTTTATCAACGCTTACGATATGGATCTGTTTGCGCGGATTGGATTTGTTTTCACGCAGATTGATATAGAACGTATATTTTTCATCCTTCACAGAGGGATCCATCGGGAGATCCGAACCGAAAGCAATGATATCATATCCTGCGTATTGAACGATGATTAAAGCATTTTCTTCAAAATACGCTTCATCAAAAGAATCGCTCAGGATGCCGGTTGCCTCCAATGAAGGATAATCATCCGTATTTTCTTCAAGAAAATCCAACCATTGCGTATAGCTTACGATTTCCAAAAGCTCCGTTTTACCAACGGGAAAATCAGAATCTTTGGCAGTTCCGCGAAATTCCAATTTGGAAATGATCGGCATCTGAATGCTTTGGGATTCACTTCCCGAGGTCGTTTCGGTAACGGTTTGCTCCGTGGTGGTCTCTATAGTGGTGGTGTTCTCCACAGTTGTCGACGTGGTCGTTTCGGTCGGTGTTACCGTTACAGAGCTGTCGCGGTCGAAGGATGCGGTGGTTGTCGTTGTTGTGGAAACGGTCGTTTCGGTCGTTATGGAGGATGATGTGCTTTCTTCCGTATGTTCAGGCATGGGCTGATCCAATGAGGGAAATAATCCGAGATATGCTGAGATCGTAATGACGAATGCAAGGGAACAAAGGCAAGAGATTTCCGCGATCTTTTTATTGCGCGCTTTTTGTCTTGCTTTGTATTTTTCTGCTTTTTCAAAAACGGCATTGCGAAATTCTTCATGATTCTTCATAAGACGTTTCCTCCTTTCCAAGTATTTCTTCCAAGGCTTGCTTTGCACGGTGCGCAAGGTTTGTGATCTGTTTTTTGGATTTTTTCATGATCTTTGCGATCTCATCATTTCCGAGTCCTTCAAAAATGGCAAGATGCAGAAACGTAGCGTAGTCCGTATGCAGAGAGTCGATCACGCGTTTCAGCTTTTCCATTTCATCGTTTGTGATGACGGTTCGTTCAATGCTGTCGTAATCGATCAGAGATTCCTCATATTCTGTCGGCATATCTTCTGTGGAAAAACTGATGAGTCTGTGTTCGCGACGGATATAGTCGACAGCTTTGTTTTTTGCGATGGAAAAAAGATAGGTTTTAAAAGAGCTTTTGAAAGAGTATCGTTTTTTATGTACGATGAGTTCCATAAAAGTATCTGCGGCAAGGTCTTCTGCCGCTTCAAAATTCTTAACGTATCGATGTATAAAATAAATCAAATTGTCGTGATACAGATGAATCAGTTCATCGAATCCGCTCTCATCTCCATCGAGAAAACGGCGGTAGCAGGAAGCACCGATATCCATGAGTCCTCTCCTTTCTGCTTTTTTCATAGTATTAGTCGTTGAAACCATGAAAAAATCTCACTTGATTTAAAAAATTTTTAAAATATTTTGTAAAAGAGCTGAAATTAATGTTCATACCATATCAATATATCATATCTCCTTCAAAAATGCAACAGAAAAACCGCTTCTTTTTCGGAGAAGCGGTTGCTTATCATATTATCTTCTGTTTTTTACGATATCATCTCTTGTGAAATAATATTTCCTGTCGCAGAAGCGGCAGCAGACCTCAATTTTTTCAAGATCGGCAAAGGTTTCATCCAATTCTTTGTCGGAGAAACAAGAGAGTGCATCAAGGATACGTTCCTTTTCGCAATCACATTTGTATTCCGCCGTGAAATCATCAAAAAGATCGTATTCAATGCCTTGCATGATATAAGACATGATGCTTTCGGGGGTCATGCCCGCTTCGATCATGGCGGAAACATTGGACATCAAAGGCAGATTCTTCTCGATCTGATCGACGGTTTCTTCCGCCGCAAAGGGAAGAAGCTGGATCATGATACCGCCTGCCGCACGGCAACTGAGATCGGTATCGACAAGTACGCCGAGTGAACAAACCGTGGGAATCTGTTCGCTGTATACGAAATACGCGCAGATATCTTCCGCAATTTCGCCCGTTGTGATCTCCGCAAAGCCTGTCTGCGGATCACCGAAACCAACGTCACGGATGACGCAAAGTTCACCCTTACCAATGATACCGCCAACGTCAAGCTTGCCGTTTGGCTTTAAAGGCAGATGTGCGTTCGGATTCTGGATATAACCCTTGACGTTGCCTTTATAATCGGAAACGGCAAGTACGGTTCCCGCGATGCCGTCACCTTTGAATTTCAAAGTCATTTTATCGTTTGCTTCCTTGAGCATCGTTCCCATCAGTGATGCCGCTGTCATGACACGTCCGAGTGCCGCCGTTGCGGTCGGAGCGGTCTTGTGATATTCGATCGCTTTGTTTACGATGTCTGTGGAATCCATAATGATGATACGTGCCGCACCGTCACGGGTCATGGCACGCAATACGTTATTTTCTTTCATAATTATCCTTTCCCGCTTTTCTTTGGAAAAAGAAAAGCTTGGCAAAAGAAACCCTCTGTGGTTTCTCTGAGTTCATTTTGTAGAGATTTTATTTTTTTGTGCAGGCACTGCCTGCTTTTTTATATTATAAGAAATTGCGGGGAATCAACCTCGCCGTTTTGCTTTATTCCGATGCGGAAAAACTTCGATAGGCGAGAAATTGGGAGCGGCGACTCGCCGCTTTTTTACATACGAAAAAGCATCTGTCGGAATCTTCCGCCATAGGCGAAAAATCGATATCAGAAATGGTTTCGATGACGGTAAGACCAGCTTCATGAAGCATTTTTTCAAGGCGGTTCAAGGCATATTTGCGTTGCTTCTGCGTTTCGTCAAAGCGTTTCCAAGAACTGCCGTTTTTGATGAAGAACGTCAGATAAAAATCGCAAAGCGCGGTCTTTTTATTAAAATAGTTTTGCCATGAAAGGAACAGGTCATCGTATTCATAAACGAAAGCATTGTCCGCCAAAATATTTTCATATTTATAAGGTGTGCTGACATCGAAAATAAAAATACCGTCATCGGAAAGCGTTTCGCTGACGCAAGCAAAACAAGATTCCACGTCTTTCGGGGACGTTAAATAATTGATACCATCAAAACTGCAAATGACAGCGTCAAACTCACTTCCCGCGGAAAAAAGTGCGATATTTTGTTCAGAAAAACGGATCTTTGTCTTGGCTTCATCGCTTTTGCTTTGCGCAAGCGCGAGCATTTCCGAAGAAAGATCAAGACCTGTCAAGGTATAACCTCTTTTTGCGAGAGGCACGGTGATACTGCCCGTTCCGCAAGCAAGATCAAGGATTTTTTTGGGTTTGACCGCATTTTTTTCAAAGCATTTTTCATAGAAATCGCACCAAGCTTCATAGTCGATATCTTCCATGATGCGATCATAATAAGCGGCAAGTACAGCATATTGTTCAGTCATTGTGATACCCTCTTATTTCTGATTCATGCAATGCTCGCGGTAGAGCGGCAGATAAATTTCCTGATCGCGAATGGGACAGCCTGTATGCAAACTGCGCTTTTTGAGTTCTGCACACTTACTGCAAGCGATACAGACCTTTCGGGGATCGGTCTTGCCGGCGATCATATCTTTGGCAAAGGTATCGTAAGCGAATGCCATTCTGCCGAAGCCGATCATTTTCGCGGCGTTTTCTTTCAGCGCACCCGCGGCAACGTAAGGTGCAAATTCACGCAGATAGCTGTAACCCGTGCCGATCATCACGAGATCGGGGAATGTTTTCTGAATTTCCGCGCAGCCATCGATCATACGTTCCAAACCGACCAGAGGATGTTCGGGCGGTTCATATGCGCCTCTGTTATAGGGGCGGTTGACGTGCGGATTGAAATAAGGAGAACCCATTGTCATATTGACGAGAGAAAGACCTTTTGCGGTCAGGATTTCAAGGAGTTTTTTGGTTTCTGTCAAATCGGGTGTGACGGGTTTTTCTTCCGCAACGGCAAAACCGTAAGGATATTCGATCATATCGGAAAGGGAAAGACGGGATGCCAGAACAGTGGACGGTTTTAATACGGAACGTACTGCATCAAAGCAATCGAGCATCAGTTTGGCGCGGTTTTCAAAAGAACCGCCGTATTTGCCTTCTCTCGTGTGTGCGGAAAGAAGCTCGTCCAAAAGATATTGATGGCAAGCCTTGACATCAATGGCATCAAAACCTGCGTCTTCGGCAATTTTTGCCGCTTTTGCATATTTTTCGGGCAAGCTATCGAGATAATCATCGGAAACAATGGGTACGTCGATATCCTGCGGACGAACTTTTTCAAAAGGTGCGCTTCTTGTCGCAAACAATGCGTGAGGGGTATCGGAATTTTTTGCAAATCTACCCGAATGGGTAAGCTGTGCAACGAAAAATGCATCGTTTTTCTTGACATCATCCACAAGCGCACGGAATGCATCGGCATTTTTTTCCGTGAACATCATCTGATGGTCGGAGGTACGCGCTTCGGGTGTTACGGAGATGGCTTCCGCCCAGACGAGTGCTGTGCCTGAACCTGAAAAACGGGCATATCTACGTTTGGTGAGTGCAGAAGGAGAGCCGTCTGTTTCAGCATCGCAACCTTCCATCGGATGTGTTGCGAGGGTATTTTTCAAGGTTTTGATACTGCCGTCGGGGGCTTTGACTTGCACTTGTCCCGCAAGCAGAGAGATATCTTTGGAAAACGGAATATGATAGCCGTTTCTTTCCATATAAAGACGGAGTTCATCGGGGGATGTAAAGGAAAAGGTATAGCTGTCTTTTTTATCAAAAGCAAACATAATTTTTCTCCTGAATGATATTTGTTATTAAGCCTTCTCCAGTGGGAGAAGGCTTGAACGGCGACTCGCCGCTTAAGCCATCGTTTCGAGCATGGAAAGGGAAACGGAATGTTGGGGGGCTTTGCCTGCGGAAACGAGCTTGTATTCTTCGTACATAAAATCTGCCAAGCGGTGTGTTTCATAACCCGTACTGCCTGCGATGTGGGGAGTCAGAATAATATTTTCCGTCGTATACAAAGGACTGTCCTCGCGAGGCGGTTCTTCGGGGTCGGTCACGTCGAGAAGCGCAAGTCTTTGCGGATGTGCTTTCATTTCATCGATGAGAGCAGGCATATCGACTTGTGCGCCTCTGCCTGTATTGATAAAGATCGCATCGTCTGCCATACGCGCAAGCAGATCGCGGCGGATGATGCCGACGGTTTCAGGCTTATTGGCAAGGTGATTGGAAATGATATGGCAGTTTTCAAAAATTTCTTCGAGAGAGGTTTTGCGGACTCCCATTTTTTCTGCTCTTTCATCGGAAAGGAACGGGTCGAAAACCAAAATTTCAAGTTCGTAAGGACGGAGAAGTTCAATGACTCTTGCGCCGATCATACCTGCGCCGAGGATACCGATCTTTGTGCCATAATTGCCTGGGAAACGGTATTCGGGGTCATGATTGTTCCATTCACGACGCGAATGGACATGACGGCGGAAAAATCCTTTATTGGCAAGGATAATTTGTGAAACCGTCACTTCCGCAACAGGAATCCCGTTGGCACGCCATGCGGAATGGACGGAGATTCCAAGTTCAAGGAATGGACGCGCAAAGGCTTGTACTGTGCCAGCCGCATAAAAAACAGATTTTAGATTCGGAAAATATTCTTTGATCTGTTCTTTTGTGAGTGCAAGCATTCCCCATGTGGAAAAGATATAATCCACGCGGGCAAGCTCGTCTTTTCTGGCTTCGAGTTCATTTTCATGCTTGATGGGTGCTAAAAATTCAAGTTCGCTTGCAAGTTTTTCCTGTAATTCCTTGCTGTATACGGCATCTACGTTGAAAAATCGTTTCGTTACGAATAGTGCTGTCATGATTTTCACCTCGTTTTTTGAGATTTTTTATATTTTCTTGTCTATAAGGCGGAAGCCCTCTCTGTGAGCAAGTAAAAACAGCCTAAATGGCTATTTTTACGATGCGATACCCCACAAAGCAAAGAGTTTCAGAAGCAAGGTTCATCCTTGCGCGTGAAACGACTATGCGACTGGGGAGAGAAGGTAAACTTGGCACCTCTCCCGAAGTGAGAGGCTTTTAATTAGATTTGTTATAGATAATACCATAAACAGAGATTTTGAAAGGCTCGCCCTTTGGGAGAGCTGTCAGCGTAAGCTGACTGAGAGGGTTCAAAGCCTTTCTTGTATTATTTTAATGTGAGTTCGATGAAAATTCATGTAGAAAACTAAAATGAAGATTTTGCCAAGGCCTTCACCTTTGGGGAAGGTGGCAGCGAAGCTGACGGATGAGGTTTTGTCACCATTATCACCTTTTTTGCTTTGATTAT
>JAFUQQ010000067.1 GCA_017472285.1 Clostridia bacterium
ATAATCAAAGCAAAAAAGGTGATAATGGTGACAAAACCTCATCCGTCAGCTTCGCTGCCACCTTCCCCAAAGGTGAAGGCCTTGGCAAAATCTTCATTTTAGTTTTCTACATGAATTTTCATCGAACTCACATTAAAATAAATAATTTTATTGAGAGGAAGATTATATGTTTAAAATGGAAAATATCAAAAAATATCAGGATTTTTTGCTTGAAGAAGAAAAATCGGAAGCAACTATTGAAAAATATATGCGTGACATCAAGGCATTTGCGATATTTGCAGAGGGTAGAACGCTTTGCAAGACATTGGTTTTGGAATATAAATCTGTGATTATGGAGAAGTATTCACTCAGAAGTGTCAATTCGATGCTTTCATCCTTGAATCGTTATTTTGATTTTTGTGAGCGGTATGATCTGAAAGTCAAACATATAAAAATTCAAAGACAGATTTTTTTATCGAAAGAGAAGGAGCTGACAAAAGCGGAATATGAACGCCTTTTGGAAACGGCAAAAAACAAGAAAAATGAGAGATTGTATTTGCTGATGCAAACGATTTGTGCTTGCGGTATTCGTGTTTCGGAATTGAAATTTATTACAGCAGAGGCAGTTTTCTGTGGTTTTGCAGAGATTTCTTGCAAAGGAAAACGGAGAACCGTTTTCTTGCCGAATCAATTATGTAAAATTTTGAAGAATTATATAAAAAAACAAAAAATAAAAAGCGGTTCTGTTTTCATTACGAAAAACGGAACCCCGCTTGATAGGTCGAATATATGGTCAGATATGAAAAAACTTTGCTGTATGGCAAATGTTTCGGAAAAGAAAGTGTTTCCGCATAATCTGCGTCATCTTTTTGCACGAACACATTATAGTTTACAAAAAGATATTGTACGTCTTGCAGATATTCTTGGACATACCAATGTAAATACAACACGCATTTACACGATGGAAAGCGGAGAAATTCATCGCAGACAGATGCAACGATTGGGACTTTTATTTACCACGTAATCGGCATTATGTGGTATTTGATATATCCACATACATAATGAATTATATCATTAATATAATATTATGTCAATAGATAAATAAAAAAATCCATAACCCAAAGACCAATGAATTGAAAAAAATTTTTTCATTGGTCTGTTTTTTGCGCACGGAATTTTTATTCAATCATATTTTTTTGTTTTTTTCTTAAAATTGCCTTGGCCATTGCATGAAATATCAATATATCTACCACATAATGCCGATTATGTGGTGGATATATTGATAGACAATATTTTTGAAGATTGTGAGGAAAAACAATGACAAAAGGAAAGTTTTTGAAGGTTATCGCTGCACTTTTGGCGGTTGCTTTGTTTGCGGGATCTTTTGCATCCTGTTCCCAAGGGGAAACAGGTGCTACGGGTAAATCCGCATATGAGCTTGCTGTTGAAAATGGTTATACAGGAACAGTGACCGAATGGCTTGCATCTCTTGTTGGTGAAGCAGGTGAAACCGGTGCAGACGGTAAAGACGGTAAAGACGGTGTTGACGGTATTGCTGGCACAAACGGTAAATCTGCATACGAGATTGCTGTTGAAAAAGGTTATACCGGTACAGAAGAAGAATGGCTCGCATCTTTGATCGGTGCGCAAGGCGCAAAAGGTGAAAAAGGTGATAAAGGTGCCACCGGTAGTAAAGGTGCTGCTGGTAAAAACGGTAAATCTGCATATGAACTTGCTGTTGAAAACGGCTTTAAAGGAACACTTGCCGAATGGCTTACATCTCTTGTCGGCAAAGACGGTGTAAACGGTACGAACGGTAAAGACGGTACAGATGGTAAAGACGGTGCTAATGGTAAGTCAGCGTATGAACTTGCTGTTGAAAACGGTTTTGAAGGCACACTTCCTGAATGGCTCGCATCTCTCGTAGGTAAAGATGGTTCAGCATCTGCGAAAGGTGAAGATGGTAAGTCTGCATATGAACTTGCTGTTGAAAATGGCTACACAGGTGACGTTCAGACATGGCTTGCATCTCTTGTCGGCAAAGATGGTGTAAACGGTACTGACGGTAAAGATGGCGCAAACGGTAAATCCGCATACGAACTTGCTGTTGAAAAAGGTTATACCGGTACGGAAAATGAATGGCTTGAATCTCTTGTGGGCGCAAAAGGCGATAAAGGTGATGACGGTACATCTATCACCAATGTTCAGATCGTAGACGGTAAACTTATCGTTTCTTTGTCCAATGGCGAAGTGATTACTGCAGGTAATGTAGGTACATCTTCCGGTACAGGTGAAGGTGGCAAAGATGGTGTTGGTATTGCTAATATGATTATCAATGATGAAGGACATTTGGTCGTAACACTTACCGACAATACAGTTCTTGATCTTGGTAACATCAAGGGTGACACAGGTGCGACCGGTGCTCAGGGTCCTCAAGGTGAAAAAGGCGAAAAAGGTGACACAGGTGCGACCGGTGCTCAAGGACCTCAGGGTGAAAAAGGCGACAAGGGCGACACAGGACGTGGCATTAAGAATATTTGGCTCGATGAAAACCTTCACCTTTGGGTAGAATATGATGACGGAAGTGCTCCCGTTGATCTTGGTTACGTTGGTGTTTCTACATCTGATCCCGATCCAACTCCCATTACATATACCGTAGTTTTTGTTGATTATAACGGTACAGAACTCAAAACCGAAACAGTTGAAAGCGGAAATGCGGCAACTGCTCCCGCTGTTCCCACAAGAGATGGTTATAAATTTATCGGTTGGGACAAGGACTTCGATAATGTTACAAGCGATTTGACTGTGACAGCGAAGTATGAGGAGATTACAAATCCTACGATTATCGTTTCCAGCTTGTCGGCACATGCTGGAGATACGGTAGAGGTTACTGTGGTATTAAATAACAATCCCGGAGTTGTTGGTGCATCATTTACACTTACTTATGATTCAGATTTAATTTTGACAAAAGCCACTGAGGGTGAAGCTTGGTCTACGCTTATGTCTACAATGCCTGGTGAATACACTTCTCCTTGTAATTTTGGTTGGGATGGTGTTAAAGCAGAGGATGATTCAAATGGAATTGTTTTAACCTTAACATTCAAGGTAGCTGATGATGCCGCAACAGGAAACTACGCTATTGCTATTACATACGCAAACGGTAATATTTTTGATGGAAATATGAATCCTGTAACCTTTGACATCATCAACGGCAAGATCTCCGTTTCTTAAATCAAACAAGCGAAATGTGTTTTTTAGCACATTTCGCTTGCTCATATATTTTAATAAAGAGGAGGCTTATTTATGAAAATTGGAAACAGGATTTTAAGTTTTTGTCTTGCAATCGTGTTCTTTGTTTCGGTATTCGCAGTATTTCCGCCGATGGAAGTCAGGGCGGCGAACACTAAACCGACTGCGGTTACAGTAAAAGTATCTAATATAACCGATAATTCTATAACTATATGCGGAAAAATCACCGCCAATGGTGGTGCTGTAATAACTGAATATGGCTTTTGCTATGGTTTAGAAGGCGGAAGTAAAACAGAATATAAAGTCTTTAAAGGAAGTTTGGAAAAAGGGAAAATCGTTACGTTTACTATTTCAAATTTAAAACCGGGAGATGCAATTTGGTATGAATTTTATGCCAAAAATAGTGTTGGGGAAAGCAAGGGTAAAATGATGTTCTCCGAAATTCCGGAAGAAGAATTTGAGATTTCTGAAGATGAACTTGAGTTCGATGCTGAAGGCGGGAAGGATACTTTTTACGTTTATTCATCGAACAGTTGGTCAATTTCTGACGATCAATCTTGGATTTCTGTTTCTCAGACAAGTGGCAGCAGTGATAAACAAATTACTGTAACTTGTAAAGAAAATACAACGGCGAAAGATCGTGATGGTACGATTACGGTAACCAATAAATCGACGAAGGAAAAATTGACGATTGATGTGTATCAAGAAGCGGCAGAATTAGAAACAGAATTTGATTTTTCCGAATTTGAAATCAGCGAAGAAGTTGTTCTTGGTGAAGATTTGACTTGGGAAGGATATGTTTATATCGAAAACGATGTTTTTGATAATGTAACTATTTCTTTGAAAAAGGTATCAGATGGTAATTATATCTATTATCGAAAGACCAGTGTTGGTGGAACAAAATTTGATACTGAAAAAATTTTGAACGGTAGTATTACTACTGGCAAAAAAGCACCGTCAGGTCATCAGTTAGATAGCAACGGCGAGTGGTATACATATAATAATTTTGCAATTGATGAGGCGGGCGAATATTTGCTTTATATTACTGCCTCCGGTAAAAATACAGGCGAATATGAAAAGAAAGAATATAGCTTTACTGTAACAGAACCTGAGGAAAAAGATCCGCCCGAGGTTGAATTGGATGTAAATCCTACGACCATTACTCTTGGTGAAAGTTTTACATATTCAGGTACAGCATATGGAAACGATTATGATTTGAATACCGTAACGGTAGGTATTTCTTATTTTACAAGTGAAAGTAATTATGAACGGGAAATCGGGGAATCTGTATATTTAAGAAATACAGGTCTTTCCAAAGAAGAATTTTCTGTCAGTGGAACAATTGAAACAGGTTTCGGTAAATCTATAAAAGGCACAGATAACGTAAGCTCTAAAGAAGTTATCCTGCCTACGGATAGAGCAGGTATTTATACAGTCACATTGCATGGATATTCAGAAGAATATGGCACAGATGTTGAGGTTCATGTAAAAATTTATGTGAATGATGTTTCTTCCAAAACCGTCGGCGACCTTGACGGCGACGGAGCAATCACGAACAAAGACCGTTTCATTCTCAATCGTTATCTTGAGAAAATGACAGGATATACAAGCATTGATAAGAATGTTGCAGATATCAATGGTGATGGCGATGTAACAGCGGCGGATGCAGACTATTTGACCCGTCATCTCGCAGGTTGGCTTGGTTACGAAAAACTTCCTGAACCGCCGATTTCCGGTGTTTGTACGCATGGAAATAGCATTCATGTTTACAAATCCACCATTTTTGTAAACAATAAGATCAAGACGAATGCGAAACATTATTACTATCATATCTGGGACGTTGTTTGCCAAGATTGCGGTGAGACCGTCAATACTATTCAAGATGAGAAAATGGGCGAAAAAGCGCATGAGTTTAATGCGGATGGTGTTTGTTCTTGCGGTGCGATTGACACATCCGGCTATAAATCTTGGACAGGTATCAATGCGACAAACAAACGTGTTTCTGTTTATGATACGCCGTATTCCACAGACGGTTCTTATGGTCAGCTTTTCGTTGATGAACAAGTAACTGTTTTGGGTAAAAAAGCAGGTCGTTATTTGGTTCAGTATGCCATTAAAGGCGGTACAAAACAAGGTTATGTTCCGGCAAATGCGATTAAAACATATTCTTCTAATGCAAGTGAACAATATTCGATTCAATTCACATTTGAAACAATCACATTGCCTGTATCGGGTAGAGAAGTACTTTTGATTCCGAAAAATAGTTCTGCAACATATGAATTGTATCAAGGTAAAACAAAAATTGCAGTGGATAAATCGAAACTGAAAATTGATTTTCAAAATCAAAGTGCTTGCTCTTACGATACCGCAAAGATTGAAGGCCACGAGGGTGGCTTCGGTACACTGGCAGTATCGTATACGGTGAATGGAAAAACATATCATTTGCAATGCCCTGATTTTTATATCGTTGCAGATTCTGCAAGTCAAAAACATTTATTCTCTCAAGATGAGAAAGACTATATCAGAATGGCTTTAGATATATATTTCTCACAGAATATGATCAATGTTCCTTATGAACTTTATTTTTCTGGATGGGAAAATTTTTGGTTGTGTGTAGAGGAACTTGACAAGATAGTAACATCTTTGGATGCACATACAAATGATTATGCAAGTATTTTGGAAAGATTTATTGAAGAATATGCGGTAAGACCCGAAGTAGCAAAGTTAACAACGGATGAGCAAGATAAATTGCTTGGCTTAACTGTTGGTGAATATTTGGATGTATTCATATATATAGCAACATATGAGAAAGATGCATTAGCAAATATTCAAGTCGCTTCTCAACTGAAAGACTTGATTGTATCCATTGAAAAATTATCTAAAACAGCAGCAACATCTATGGATGACCTAAAGCAATTGTTGTGCAATTTAAGAGATATCTTCAGGCATGAAGGATTCAAAGAAATGTTAAAGGCGTTTCCTAAATTGCAGGAACTCACCAAGAAAAGTATAAAGAATGGGTTGCCTACTGATTTATTAGGAAACAAACTTACTGCACTTGTTAAAAGTTCGAAATTTTGGAAGGTTGTCGATGGAGTATTCGAAAAGCTTGATGTTGCAGGTACAGTGATAGAAGCTGGAATGCAATATATCGAATTTACGGTGACCGTTTTTGGTAACTGGGAAAGACACAGAGAATTTCTATCTGCTATGCTTGTTGCCATAGATTCTATTCCTGAAGAAAACAGAAAAGCAATCAAAGAATATGACATATTAAGAGAATCTGTTGTCAAATTGCTTGATAAATATGATGAAAACTTTGGCAAGAGATTGGTGACTGCAGCAATCGAGTGTAAGAAAGATTTAGCTGTTATAGGATTGAAATTTTTGTTAGGACATTTTTGCCCTGGTGCAGCAGCTATATTAGCACTTGCTCAACTTGGTGCAGGTTTATCCGATGTTAGAGAAGAAGCAGATGTTAATAGAATGATTCAGTTTTATGTTATTTTGCGCGAAGGTGTAATGAATAATTTTGAAACTCTTTATGAAGAGGGTGAAACATTTTCGACTATTTATTCATTTGGAGATGATTTGACATATTTGTTTTTGAAGATGGCAGTATGTGCAAATGATTGGACTCAATATGTGAGTGATAGAGATTATTCAAAGGCAGAAAAGAAAATTTTTGAAAACAATATTAAAACTATTGAAAACAAGTTCAAATGTTATCTTCATTAAATAATCGGAGGCAATAATTTATGCATAAAACAAAGCTATTTAAGATATTTATTTTAACCATTACGGTGCTGTTATCTTGTGTAATATCGGTTTCTGCGGCTTCTGCTTCTGCAATTAGTGTAGGCGAAGTTGAAGGTGTAGCAGGCGATAAGGTCATCGTTCCGATCACGATTGATAAAAATAGCGGATTTGTCAGTCTTACGTTAAAAGTTACATATGATACATCCGTGCTCACATTGACATCTGTCAACGATACTGGGGTGCTTGAGGGTGAATATCATTCAGCAAAATATAACTCGCCTTATCAATTGAATTGGGTTAACGACACCGACACGAGTAATACAACGAAAACAGGCAAAATCGTTGAATTGATTTTCAATATTGACGATGATGCTAAAACAGGTAAGTATGATATTCAAGTTAGTATGGATGAATATGATGCCCTAGATGCTAAAGGTAGAAATGTTTCTTTTACGTTGAATGACGGTTGTATCACTGTTATAGAACCGGAACACGAGTGCTCTTTCGGTGATTGGGAACCGTATACTTCCAGAAAACACGTTCGTTATTGTGATGAATGTGATGAAAAAGAGCTCGAAAATCATTCATGGGATGGCGGTAAAGTGATCGAAGAAGCTTCTTGCGATTCTGAAGGTGAAATCAAATATACTTGCAAAGATTGCGGCGAAACCAAAACAGAGGAAACTGAAGCAGAAGATCATTCCTATGGTGCTTGGATGAAGCATAACGAAGCACAACACAAACGCAGTTGTTCGTCTTGCGGAAATCTTCAATACGAAGAACACTCTTGGGATACAGGTAAAGCTACGGTAAACGGTAAAACATATACCTGTACGATCTGTAAAGCAACAAAAACGATAGTTGATTTTGTTCCTGTTAGTGGTATTACATTGAGCGAAACCAATGTTACTTTAAAACTTGGAGATAATTATTCGATTGATGCCACTGTGAATCCGGCTAATGCAACAAATAAAAACATCATTTGGACAAGTAGCAATCCCTCTGTTGCAAAAATTTTGGATAATACTGATGATAGCTCAAAGGGTTTGATTATGGCTATGTCTACAGGTACAGCAACGATAACGGCAACATCCGAGGACGGTAATTTTGTAGCTAACTGTGAGGTTACTGTTGTTGGAGATTCTACACCGGATCCTAATGCACCGACTATTTATGTTGACAATGTGACTGCAACGGCAGGTAAAACTGTAAAAGTCAATATTTCGTTGAAAAATAATCCGGGGATACTTGGCACTTCTTTTACTGTAAGTTATAGTAGAGAATTAATATTGATATCTGCTCAAAACGGAGAAGCACTATCGTCATTGACATATACTGCTCCGGGTATGTTATCTAACCCTTGTCGATTTGGATGGGATGGTGTTGATGAATCTGATGCTGACGGAGTTGTATTAACATTGACATTTAAGATTCCAGACGATGCACAACCGGGAGATTTTTATACAATAAGCATCTCTTATGATGATGGAAATATTTTTGACAAAGGAATGAATCCGATTACCTTTAGAATTGAAAATGGTTCTATCAAGATACCCAATTATACATCTGGTGATTTGAATGATGATGGTACTATCAATATGCAAGATGTTGTATTATTAAGACGACATATTGTTGGCGGATACAATGTGGTAATCAATAATTTAGCTGCGGATGTAAACCGAGATGGCTTATTGAATATGCAAGATGTTGTTTTGATTAGAAGATATATTGTTGGCGGTTACGGAGTAGAACTGAAATAACAGTCGAAACTGAAGCAATAATTTAAATGAAGCGAATCACCGTTCTGTCAAGGTTTGCCTTGATGGGACGGTGATTTTGCTTCTTTAGCAAGAAAATCTATTATTTTGTTTGATTTGGATCAGAAAAGTACAGCAATATATTGACAAATTGTGTATATTTTAGTATAATAAAGATGAAATTAAAATTCCATGAAAAATGCAAAATGGGGATATCCCCATTTGATTGATGTATTTATACATCAATCAAATCCCTCTTATCAAAAGGGTATATATAAAGCGTGAGCTTTATCTATATATTTTTATTCTTGAAGAAAGGAGGACATATAAATGAAAAACAGAAAAAGAATTATCGTTGCGTTTTTGCTTGTTGTAGCGTTGGTTCTTGGTGTTGGTTATGCAGCTCTTACAGATACACTTACCATTATCGGTAATGCTACTATCGATATGAATCAAGCTGCGAACAACTTCGATGAGAATGTTTATTTCTCTGCTGCTGAAGTTGTAAGTAGCCCCAATACTTCCGTTGACAGTGTTGGCGGTGTTGGTACCGATGATGCTACTTTCACAGCGCATAGCCTTGCTACATTGGGTGATACAGCAGTGTTTAAGTTCACTATCCTGAATGATTCTAACGTTTCTGTTCAGATCTCCATTCCCGATACTAAACTTAGCGGTGTTGCAAACAATTCTAACACGAATCCTGAAAAATTCTCTATTACTTATCATTATTCCCGTGATGACAAAGTAATTCCTTCTGGAGAAACGATGGATGTTACTGTTACAGTTCAGGTAATTGCTCCTGTAACAGAACAGACCGGTGCAACCTTTGGCATCGAATACACAGCAACCACTGTGGACGGATAATGCTTGAATAGCGATCAATCAAGTTGCACACGTGTGCCAAGAGAGGAGGACGGCGATGATCGATAAGAGAAAATTACATATTTCCTCGGTGGCCATATTCGCCGTTCTCCTGCTTGCTCTGGTTTTGCCTCTCGGTACAAGTGGGAGAATTTTGGCAGCGGTCCTTTTGGCACCGATGGCAGTTTTTGTGTATTTCTTTATTAAAAAAAGAAGTATTTTATCCTTGAATGCGAGTCAAGTTCTGCTTCTTATGACAGCAATTGCGCTCGCTTATTTAATGCTCTATTATCTTTCCGGTTTCTATTTTGGTTTTTATAAAAACATTTACAAATTGAATGTTTCCAATATTTTGCGATTTTCCGTTCCCATTGCAGTCATTATCGTTTCCACAGAGGTGATTCGATACGTTATGGTTGCACAGGAAGATAAAATTGCAGATGTATTATGTTATTTGTCTTGTGTGATTGCGGAAATGCTTGTTTGTTCGACGATTCCGAACATTTCTTCTTTTGCCCGATTTATGGATCTTGTGGCAATGACACTGTTTCCTGCAATCGTTTCTAATTTTTTATATCATTATTTGTCAAAGCGATATGGCATGCTTCCCAACATCGTATTCAGATTATTGACAACATTATATGTGTATTTGATTCCCATTTCCATAGGAATTTCAGACTCACTCGTATCTTTTATCAAGGTTTTGCTTCCGATTGCGATCTTCTTATTTATAGATATGCTCTATGAAAAGAAAAAACGCTATGCTTTAGCGAAAAAAAATCGCTTGGGTGTTCCCATTACTGTTTTGGCGGCGGCAATTTTGATTTCTGTTGCGATGCTCGTTTCCAATCAATTCTATTACGGCGCGCTTGTGATTGCCACAGAAAGTATGACGGGCGAGATTGATAAAGGCGATGTTATTATTTTTGAGAGCTATGAAGAACAGATTATTATCGAAGGTCAAGTTATTGTTTTTGAAAAAAATGGCTCTATGATCGTTCATAGAGTTGCTGATATACAAATTATCAATGGAAATACGCGCTATTATACCAAGGGTGATGCGAATGATGCATTGGATGCCGGTTATATTACCGATGCGGAAATTGTCGGACTTGTAAATTACAAAATTCCATATATCGGCTTCCCAACACTATGGTTGCGTAGTCTTTTCAAACGCTAAATAAAGGAGCGAACAATGTCAGAATTTGAAATTGAAAAACGACAGGAATATGTGCGTAACAGAAAAAAATGGATGATGATCCAAATCGTTGCGCTTGCACTCGTTGCGGCGATTGCGCTCGGTTCCTTTATCATTTATGATCGAATGAACCGCACATATTATATTGAATATACGGAAAGTAGTAGTATTGATTACCATATTCAATATATAGAAAATGAATTTTTTGAAGATTGGCTTGAAAAAGATCAGGCGTATATTTCCTCGCTTGTCGATACGGTGAGTGCTGATTTTAAATATATTTTGGCAATGGATGCCAATGATATTGGCTTCGATTATAATTATCAGATCGTTGGCACACTGATGATTGCAGATAAAGATTCGGGAAATCCTTATTATACAACAGAGGACATCCTTCTCCCTAAAATAGAAGTTTCCACTTTTCAGGAAAATCATTTGAAAATTGAAGAAAATATTCTCGTTGATTTTAATCAGTATAACGATTTTGCAAGTCATTTTATTAAAGTATATAATCTTACCAATGCTTCCTGTACCTTATATTTAACACTTGACGTTGAAGTTGTCAGCAGTTGTCCCGATTTTGAACAGAATAACGAAAATGTTTATTCCACATCTCTCAAAATTCCGCTTGCATTGGATACGTTTCATGCAGAGATCACTTCCAGTGTTCCCACGAATGAAAGTCGTGTGCTTGCTTGCAAAGATACGGATAGTCGCGGCTTGTTCCTCGGTATCGGTATCATTGCTTCGATTTTGGCTTTTGTTCTTTTGATCGTATTGCTTGTGTTCCTCCATTTGACAAAGAATGAGGATATTACATATGTTGCAAGAGTGCGCAAGATATTAAATGCATATCGTTCGTTTATTCAGCGCATGGATGGAGAATTTGATGATAGGGATTATCAAATATTGATGATTCAAACCTTTACAGAGCTTCTTGGCATTCGGGATACCCTGCAAGCACCGATTCTGATGACGGAAAACCGTGATGAAACGATGACACGTTTCCTGATTCCGACAGAATCCAAGCTTCTTTATGTATTTGAAGTTAAGGTTGATAACTATGACATGATTTATGAAAAACATGAAGATGCCGAGCAGGAGCTTTTGTTAGACAAAGAATGTTAGACAAAGAATAATAATAAAATAAGAAAGGAGGGCAGGATGTGAAAAAATGGGTCAAAACGGCTTTTTGTATCGTGCTCTCCTTTATGGTTTGCTTTATGACCATTGGCTACGCGCAGCTTTCCGATACGCTGAGTATAACAGGTTCGGCAACTGTTGAAGTTCCTGACGGTCTTTTTATCATTGATATGCAGGTTGACGGCTCGGCATCCGGTTTGAGCACCAATAATTATAGTTTTCTTGAGTATACGACGACGGTTAGCTCTTCTTTGAAAAAGAGCGGGCGAAATGCAGGAACGGTAACTTATGAGATCACGGTGCTGAACAATACGACAAGAACCTATGCTTACAGAGGTCTTTATTATCAAGCATCCTTGGATGGATATGATGGAAATTCTTATATCAGTGAGAGAGCGACCAACAATACGATTGCGATTACGACAGATTTTCCGAACGGAAAAATAGTTGAGCCGGGTGAGACACTTGTTTTTTATGCCACCTATAAGGTTGGGAGCAGTTTAAATCGAAATACTACTTGGAATACGCTCGTAAATTATCAGTTCGGTATCAATGTGGATTCCGTTGAGGAGGCACGTAGTGCAGTGCTTTCCAAATTTGAAGATATTTTGAATACGCCTTCGACATATGCAACCTTGTATGATAAAATTGACGATAAATTCAGCGGAGCAGAATGGACTTCCAACTATATTGGCAACGTGACAGACTCTTCCAGCACAGACTCTATGACGGTGAATACCTTGTTTGCAGGACATTTGCAAATGGTCATCAACGGCGAAGAAAATCCGATCACCGTATTGATCAAACATGAAAATATCGACGGCAATACGCAAACGGGTGATGATTATACTGCGACAAACGGCAGTGCGAGCTTTACCGGTTATGGTTGTGAGTTTACGCTCTATATGACGACCAGCGATCTTAGCGACAGAAGCGTTTCTCCTCCTGTTTATGCGGCGGCATTTACTTGTGACCGCAATGAAGATGGCTCTTATGGCAGCTGGTATATGATTGGCGAATCCTATGAAGGAACTGCCCAAATTGTAGGCTATGAGGGCGGCGAAAGCACAGGTTCGTTCGATACGGGTACTTGGCGTTCGGTGGAAGCAACATATTCTCCGATTGATGATTATTCCTATACCGTATCGTCAGGTCAGACGATTCAGGAAATTGTCAGAGCAGTCGATCCTGAGGCAATTGCACATTTGGAATCACTGCTTGGCGATGCAAAGAAAATTTTGGATGATAATATATATGCCGGTTCCGGTATGGAAGTGTTGGAATCCATATATTCGGCATATAGCGGAGCGGGTGATTTATTCACGGTTGCGGATGACGGTACGATCACCGTAGATCCCACTGCGACTCGCGCAAAGATTGTTCCGCATATTCAAGAAATTTCGGTTGCTTTGAGTGCATTTGAAAATGTTTTGTAATCACCGAAATCATGACAACAAGTTCCTGTACGGTCAAAATTTTTGATCGTACAGGAACTTTTCTAATATTTTAGAGAAATAGTCTGAGAGAAGGAAATGTAATATAAAAATGCAAATATAAACAGATGGTTACACAAAAGATGCATAACAAAATTTCTTAATTGCATTTACAAATTTTAAAAATGTATTATAATATTGTTATATCTTGAGGCAATGTAATATTATGATTATCCAAGAAAGGAGATTTTATATGGAACAAAACTATCAGATTCTCGTTGTAGATGATGACATCTCCATTGTCAATATTATCGAAACTTCTTTGAAACAAGCTGGTTATCAAGTATTGACTGCTCATGATGGTGAAGCTGCTTGTCACATGGTAAGCATAAACCGTCCGGACCTTATCATCATGGATGTTATGATGCCGCAATGTAACGGTATTATGGCTACTATGCGTATCCGACAGAATAACAATGTTCCTATTCTGATTCTATCTGCAAAGGCAGAAGGCTCAGATCGTGTAATCGGACTTGAAGCAGGGGCAGATGATTATTTGATAAAGCCTTTTTATCAGCAGGAGTTACTCGCCAGAGTGAAGGCACTTCTTCGTAGATATGACGATTTGGGTTCCATCCGTGAAACAAAATCCGATGATGAAATTCGAGTTGGTGCGATTGTTCTGAATATAGCGACCAAACAGCTCATCGTTCGAGGAGAGTCCGTTCGCCTGACTGCAACGGAGTTCAAGATACTGCAAGTGCTGATGTCCAATCCGAACAGGGTATACTCAGCGGAGGAAATCTATGAGCGGGTTTGGAGGAGTGATGCCTATGCTGTGGAAAACACGGTCATGGTTCATATCAGCCGCATCCGTGAAAAGTTGGAGTTGAATCCAAAGAAACCGGAATATTTGAAAGTAGTTTGGGGGATTGGATATGTCTTTGAAACGCCGTAATTATATCGCCTTGATTCTCCTTTTTCTTGCAGCACTTTGTTGGACGTTTGGGCAACGAATGTTGACTCATGATATTGCAGAAGACGCTAATGCCGGTGAATCATCGTCCACCACAACAGGTGCCCATACCTCTACTGTCACGCAAACAAGTGTTACGAACACAAGGGATACTGCGGAAAATTTAGGGGAAGGAACGACAGTTGAATCCACGTTATCCTCTACGGAATTCACGCAATCAAATCATGTAACTGAAAAAACGGGGTACAGTACCGAAAGGTTATTTGGCTATATCCTTTCTTTTATTTCTATTGTGGCCGCCGTCATAGCGATTATTGTATTATATCAGAAGAATCCTATCTGCGGTCCGGATGGTGCCGGTATCATTCTGGCGATATTGGCGACTGTATATAACATAATCTTTTCTTTGGAATCCACGCAGAGTTCCATAATTAACATATTACGTTTGATTTCCGGGATTGTCGGCACGTTTGCAGTTTTGTTGAGTATTCGTGAACTGATTGGATGGATACGGGCAAGATTCTCTTTGTCGTGGTGTTTGGTTCATAGAATTGCCAAGCGGTGTGCCACTCCGCAAATGTCCCTTTTGATTTTTATTGGATGGATCTTTTTGCCTTGGGTTGTACTTGCTTCTTTCCTTGGTGCCTCCGTTAGTCAGGTCTTTTGGGTTTGTGTCTTGGGCTATCTGACAGCTTCTGCTTTCGGGTTTCTTTGTCTTTGGAAATATGGTACAGATTTGAATCATTTCAAGAAACAGCTTGATAACTATCAGCAAGGTAAACCGATTATTGTTAGGGACGGAGCCTTTTCGCAAACGGAAGCGCAGCTTTTGGACGTACAAGCTCAGCACGAAGAAGCTGTGCGTACTGCCGTTGCCAGCGAACGATTCAAAGTTGAACTGATCTCCAACGTTTCTCATGATCTACGTACACCACTAACTTCCATACTCGGTTATAGTGAGCTTCTGCAAAAGGAAAGCTTATCATCAGAGGGGCAGGAGCAGCTCAGACGGTTGCATCAGAAGGCTGGATATATGAACGATCTTGTGGAAGCTCTCTTTGAACTAACCAAGGTATCCAGCGGTGTTGTGGAATGTAAAAAAGATGAAATTGATCTGATTCGTCTTCTGGAACAGACGATTGGTTTGGTTGACGATCAGCTTGTGAGTACCGGACTTACCGTGAAACGCAATTATTGTGCTGATTCAATTTCTGTGATTACCGATGGGGCAAGGATGCACCAAGTATTTGCCAATCTTCTTGGCAATGCGATCAAGTATGCCTTGGCAGGTACCCGAATCTATCTGGAGGTTAAGGAAACAGAGATGTGCTATCATGTCCGTATGATGAATACCGCCTCTTATGAGATGGATTTCAAGCCGGACGAGATCATGCAGCGATTCGCCAGAGGAGATAAGGCTCGTTCCACAAAAGGAAGTGGTTTGGGTCTTGCAATTGCCCAGACGTATACAGAATCCGTCGGAGGCAGCTTCCGTGTAATTTTGGACGGAGATCAATTCAATGCAATTGTGGAACTGCCTAAAACTGAAAGAAATTTGTAAGAATTATCTCAATATTATGAAAGACATCCCTTGTACAATGTGTACAGGGGGTGATTTTTATGTTAAAGCAAAAAAATTTTAGTCATCCGTTTATGATTTCCGATCTCGTGCGCCATATGCTCCTTTCATGGCTACTGGCTGTTTTGATAGAATATTTCATTTTGCCAAACGAATGGAGAGATCTGTCAAAATTGGATGGGCTGGCGCAAATGTCTTTGATTTCTGTCATTGGAATGACTTGCGTGTTTACGGTTTTGCTGACCAGAATCTCTTGCCTTGTAAAAACAGAAAAAGCAGAGCGATTCGGTATCGTTATCGTATTTGCGGTTTTTGAAATTGTGGCTTTACGTGCAAACGCATCGTGGGCTTTTCTTGCGGTTTGCACATTGATATTTGTCATTTTGGTTAGTTTTGAGCTCTATGGATGGGATAAACGCACGGAGCTTGTTATTGAACCGAAAAAATCACATAAAGCATTTGTTTGGATTACCGTGGGATTGTCAGTGACTTTTTTTCTGTTTGTCAGCGCATGGACGATGGGACGTGTGTACAGTTTCAGTTCACCAACTTATGATTTTGGTATTTTTTCTCAAATGTTTTATCACATGAAAGAGTCAGGTTTACCCATGACCACATTGGAGCGTGACGGTCTGTTATCCCATTTTGCAGTTCATGTTTCTCCGATCTATTATCTGATGTTACCATTTTATTGGTTATTTCCAACGCCTGCTACATTACAGGTGTTACAAGCCGCAGTCATCACTTCCGCGGTGATCCCTTTATGGAAAATTGGAAAGCATCACGGTCTGACAGGCGCACAGAGAATGTTAATTTGTGCGGTGCTGCTTCTTTACCCGGCATTTTCCGGTGGTACAAGCTATGACATTCATGAAAACTGCTTCTTAACGCCGCTGATTCTCTGGCTGTTCTACGGTATTGACAGAAAGAATATACCGATTACCATGATTGCCGCCGTACTCACGCTGATGGTGAAAGAGGATGCCGCTGTATATGTGGCGGTGATTGCCCTGTGGCTGATCGTCAAAACCGTTTTAAAGCTCAAGAAATTGAATTCACAAAATCTGATAACGGGGCTTATTTTGCTTGCGTTTTCTATCGGGTGGTTCTTATTTGTCACGGGTTATCTTTCAGAACATGGTGACGGTGTGATGACCTACCGCTATAACAACTTGATGTATGATGGCTCATCCTCGTTGATTACCGTTATCAAGGCTGTCATTCTCAATCCCATGAAAGCAATCTATGAGTGTGTAGATACAGAAAAATTATATTTCATTGCTATGACGCTTCTGCCTTTGTTGGGACTTCCGTTGTTGACAAGACGATATGAGCGGTACATACTGCTAATTCCTTATATCTTGGTGAATCTCATGTCGGATTATCCATATCAGCATGATATTTTCTTCCAGTACACATTCGGTTCCAATGCATTTCTGATATATTTGACAGTTGTAAATCTTGTTGACTTAAAGATGAACTGGCAACGCCTTTTTGCCTTGATTACTGCCGCTGTTGTAAGTGCGGTATGTTTTTCTATGGTCGTTGTTCCGAAAGCGGTTCGTTATCCGGTGCAAGCGATCCGGAATTATGGGTATTATCAGAATATCCGAGATGCCTTGGACACGATTCCAGACGGTGCATCGGTGACTGCCACTGGATTCTATACTACGTATCTTTCCCAGAGAGAAATACTATATGATGTTTTGCACTGTTCCCGTGAACATCTGCTGGAAACAGAGTATGTTGTTTTAAGGATGGATTCTAATGGTGAATGCAGTAAATATGCGACAGCCGACAAGAATGACGGCTTTGAAAATCTTATAAAACTATTAGAAGAAAGCGGATACCAAGAATATGGGGCTGTTAATGATGTGTTGGTGATCTATCATAAAGGAAATTAATATCATTACACAGATTACATTCAATCACTTCTGCCAATTTTTTTATGAAAATTGGCAGATTTTTTCTTTTCTTCGGTCTATAATGGATGAAAGGGAACATACAAGGAGGAATACATATGAAAAAACTCATCAGCATCATTCTTTGTTTTTGCACGCTTTTTTTGCTCATTTCCTGTAATCAAAATGAGAGGGAAGAAAAAGAATGTTATATTTCGTCAAATAATCTTGTATACGGCAACCGTATCTATCAACTTAGCCAAGTGGAGCCGGGAGAATGGTATCTCACATATATCAATATCGGTGATGAAAGCGGAGAAATACACATCGGCTGTATCGACCCGCTCTGCACACATGACCGCGCAACCTGTGTGGCAGCCTCTTATTTGGGAGAGGTGGTACTGATGCCGGGGAAAAAGGCACCAACGGCATATTTTTCGAGCATTGTTGACGGTCGTAGTCAGTTGGGCATTGTATCGCTCGATATGGAAACGGGAGAGCGCAAGGTCGTTTGTGAATTTTCAGAGGATTTCCAACCGGATGGGATATTCTTTTCGTTTATCATTGCAGGTGATTATCTATATACAATCGGGCGAATCACAGATGGTTCAGAAGGCTCTGTTTGTCATAATATTTGGCGAGCATCGCTTTCGGGCGGAGAGTTTGAAAAAATGACATGGGCAGAGGATCAAAATGCGTATTATGATCTATATTACATCGATGCCGAGGGATACCATTATTATGTACGCCATATTAACGATTCGACTTATGAGCATATCTTGTATCGCAGTAAAGATTTTGTAAATGAACAAAAACTTCTTGATTGTACTTATACAGGTGAATTTCCGCAAAATAGCATAGAATACCTGAAATTTTATGAAGGTATGATGTATTATACTGTCAGAATGGCAGACGTTTCTCATGAACTGATCGAAGAACCTCTGAGCAAGGAAGATGAAGGTTATCAGCTATACAATAAAGAGGGATTTCAGAATATATTTGATCTTGCAATTTATCGTATGCCGATGGACGGCAGCGGCGAACCTGAATTGCTGGTCAAGGGCATTGGCAATTATGGAGTAGCAACAAGTAGCCCTTATCAGATTGCAAACGGAAAACTCTATTATATGCCATATGAAGAACATTATCTCGGCAAACTCGATTATGTTTTACCGCAATATATCACGGGTGATCCTACCGAGGATGCCAAAAAGAAGAAAAATATGCGGTGTCTTTCTTATCTTTATGCACCGAATGATGGCAGTATCTATGAGTTTGATCTTGAAACAAAAGAATGATGGTGAAATCGCAAAAATGATTGATGCCTTTTTGGAAACGCAAAAGCCGCTTGCGGCAAAACTTTTTGACAGAAGATATTATTATAACGAAACGGTGCGGGATATTTCGGCAAAGCTCGGCATCTCTGAAAACAAAGCGACCAAACAACTATCTAAATTACGAAAAGAATTAAAACGGTATTTAACGGAAAGGGGGATCTCTCTCGAATGAAATGTGAAGATTTATATCGAGGTATCGGCGGTATCGATGAAAAATGGATCGCCCTTGCAGAAGAACCCGAACAACGAAAAGAACCTCCGCATTTTATCGGATATGAACTGAAAAAATTGTTTGGTATTCGATATATCTGGATATTTTTAGCGGTATTTCTGCTTTTAAATTCTATTCTTGCCTATTTCACAGCATCGCGGACGGAAGCGGCGCAGATATCGGCGGAAAGCGTCATGCAGTTTTTGGATGAATATAAAGAAAATCCCGAAAGGTACGATGTGTATCATCAGCAAGAAAACGCCAATGATGCATTGCTTTTTCAGATGGTGTATTCCATTATGAATGCGGAAATGGAGCATGAGCGAAAGCTCGACACCGTGATTGCAAACGCAGAACGAAATCTGAACGATTTTACTTCAATGGGCATCAATCCCAATGCTTATGCATATCAATATCAACTTCGTATCATAGAAGAATATACGCATATTCAAAATGAGGTGATATTGGAAGCAGAATATACTTATGGCTGGAATGAATATTTTTCTTATGAACTTGTCAATGTCTTTATCTTTCTGACCATTCTTGTTATCGGAAGCGTACTTTTCTTACATGAAAAACAAAGCGGATTTTTGTCAATCATTCGTGCGGTAAAGTATGGACGCGCACGAACAGCGGTTGCCAAAATTTTAACGCTTCTTTTGCTCACGGCGTTTGTGGTATTATTGTTTGTGCTTTCAACGTGGGCGGTTTACGGCATTGTGATCGGGTATTCTTCTCCGAGTGTTGAGCTACAAACCTTGGAGCTTTTCACACTTTCCGCAAACGATATGACGGTCGGAACATATTTCTTTTTGAATATTCTGATGAAATTCCTTTCCGTTTCGCTTTTTGCGATGGCGATACTGGCGTTTTCTATTTTGCTTGGCAATTATATTCTCGTTTATGCTGCCGGGATTTCTTTTTTAGGTTGTAACCTCTTTTTATATCTTTTTCCGTGGCTTTCCGCAGAGCATCCGCTCAGACATTTGAATCTTACGGCAATCTCTGTGGGTACACCGATTTTTAACCGTTTCCGCTCAATCAATTTGTTTGGAACCGTAGCGGAATATGTCTCCATTCTAATCGTATTTTTTGTTATTTGTTTTGCGGTTCTATTTCTTTTTTGCGTGTTTCGGTATGCCAAATGCGGTGTTTCCTCGGTATATCCCGAATGGCTTGCGGTTGCGGTATCTTGGGTGTTGGAGCGTTTGGCAAATATCAAGAAGCTGTTTTCTTACCGAAAAAAAGAAAAAACGTATCATGTGCGACGTTTTTCGATGTCGCTTATCGGTGCGGAAATTTATAAGACTTTGATTTCTTCAAAACTGATTTTCGTTTTGCTTTTACTGTTGTGTGTGAAAATCTGGTATACCGTGGATGTCAATACAGAAAAAATATCCTATGCACATCAATTCTATGCGGAATATATGACGATTCTGGAAGGAGAAATCACCGAAGAAAAAGAAGCATATTTACAAAACGAACGTGATAAAATCACTGAAACACTTGCTGTGAAAGATGCGATGGACAGCGCATATGCCAACGCTGAAATCACTTGGGCGGAATATTCTGCTTATCGGGAAGATTATGCTTATGCGATTTCCCGTGATAAACCGCTTGCAAAAGCAGAAGAACAGGCAGCGTATCTGATGCGTTTAGAATCGGAAAGCGGGGTCAAAGGCTGGTTTTTCTATGATTACGGATGGGAAAAACTTTATACGGGGGACGCGGATCTTTTCCTTTATATGTGTATTTTGATTCTCCTGACAGGCACTTTTGCTTCGGAATATCTCTCTGCAAATACAGGCGGTGCGATGATTCATCTTCTTCGGACGATGAAAAAGGGAAGAAGGCATACCTTTGGCGCAAAACTGATTTCTTCATCTGTGATTGCTTTTCTGCTTGCACTTGCGTTCAATCTGATCGATTGTATTGTGGTTTTCGCTCAGTTTGATATGCCTGCGATGTCGGCACCGCTTGCTTCTATGCCGATATTTGAAAAGGTTTCGGCTTCTGTGACTGTTGGAGGATATCTTATACTGTTTCTTGTGCTTCGTATTTTTGCGGCACTTGTGATGGCAATGCTGGTCTGTGCGCTTTCGGAAATCCTTTGTAAATATGTTCCGATTCTCGGAACGGTCGTGATATTGACCTTATTACCCGCTGTTTGCGTATATTTCGGAATCACGGCGGCGCAGAAAATCAACTTTTTAAATCTCTTTGCGGTAACTCCGCTTGTTTTGACCTCTGCGGAATATGCTTGGCTTGGTTCGGGGTGGACAATGCTTGCGGTCTGGATCTCTCTTATCGGCGTGATGACAACGCTGCTGCTTTCTGTGGCAAAAAGAATGTTTGTGAAATGAGGTGATAAAATGGAACTTTCTCTGCAAAATATCACAAAATTTTATTTCAAAAATTTAGCACTCGATCGATTTTCCGTTCATTTAACACCGGGGATTTATGCGCTTCTCGGTCCGAATGGTTCGGGGAAAAGTACGCTTATGAATATTTTGACGGATAATCTGAAAGCGGATAGCGGAACGGTAATGTATACGAATGATGCGGGAATATCGGAAAATATTTTGAAAATGGGAGAGAGATTTCGTGAAAAGATCGGATTTATGCCTCAATATTCGGGATTTTATCCCAATTTTTCGGCAGAGCGTTTTCTTTGGTATATTGCTTCTCTGAAAGGGCTGGATAAAAATACAGCGACACTTCAAATTCCCGAAGTGCTTGCGGCAGTGGAGCTTTCCGATGTGGCAAATCATCGAATCGGCACGTTTTCGGGCGGTATGAAACAGCGGCTTGCTTTTGCGCAGGCGATTCTCGGTGATCCTGAAATTCTCATTTTGGATGAACCGACAGCGGGACTTGATCCAAGGCAGAGTGTTTCCATACGAAATTATATATCCGAAATTGCATTGGATAAGATCGTTCTGATCGCAACGCACGTTGTTTCCGATATTGAATATATTGCCAAAGAAGTGATCGTCATGAAAAAAGGTACAATTGCGGCGAAAGGCTCACCATCCTTGCTTGCAAAAAACATGGAAGGAATGGTATGGCAAGTGACCGTTCCATCGGAAGAAGTATCGGAAATGCAGATGTTTTATCGTGTGACCAATATTTCCGTTCCACCGACAGATGCGAACCATGTCATATTACGGATATTATCGGGACACAAGCCAACATCTGATGCCAAAACGATAGTACCGACGCTGGAGGATTATTATCTTTATACCTTTGGGACAGAAATTTTATAGAGATTTCTTTTTTTGAAATGATTCTGAAAATAGATGATAAGAGATATGAAATGAAACGAAAAATCCCACTTATGACTAAAAGTCATAAGTGGGATTTTCTTGGAATGACGATACTTTTTATGTATAATTTGAAAAATCACTTTCCGATGCCTTCCATCATATCACATTCCGAAAACGTATTTTTCGACATACGAAAAGTTTTCACTTCAAATGAAGAAAAAGCAATTTGCCGATCAATTCCCATTGTATCACAAATAATGCGACAGGAAGCTGCTTCCTTTTCGGGATTCAGTAGACGGACAATGAAATCATCACAGTTTTCAGCTTTTTTCAGTGCAGAAAGCAAAATTTTTCCGCCATTCAGCGTAAGAACTGGCTTATTTTCTTGTGTTTCTTTTTTATATCCTGAAGGGAAGAATGCCAGAACGGTCGGCTTTTCATTGTAAATTTGCGCGGAAATACCATTTGAAACGTTTTCTTTGCCGAAAGTAAATTTCAAATCGAACGTTCTTTCACCTTGCTCAATAAATGCAGAATGTCTGTTTTGAGGAAGGATTTTTGTATCTCCGATGGGATGCGCGCAATATGCAGGCGAACGCATCAGCGAAACTAACAGTTTGCCTTCTCCGAGCGATGAGCTATAAATCCCTTTGTTATATACGTTGAGCACCTGGTCATCTTTGCCTACCAGACGAACGTATTTTTGATGTACATTTTCATCTCCGTGCAACTTGAATGGTTCTTCGCCATAAGCAACCTCTGAAAATGCAAGAACATCTTTCATTGCGTAAGGAATGGAAAGTTTATATAGCTTTTTCGTATCTGCATTGATGATACGAATATTCACCTCAATGGACGGTGTGTGTTTGGATATCTGATAGCGTACAATCGCTTTCGATGCGGAATAACCGAATACCGATTCCACAATCGTACGAACGTCACCGTTTTCAATCAAACGGACGGAGGGAATCGTTGTATCAAGGGAAGAAAAAGCACTACCTTCTTCGGCATCAAGAAGTGTAAATTCACCGATCTTTTCCGTCCAACCGCGTACCCGCATTCCCCACGGATCTTCATCATCGGCATATACTTCGATAGACATCGCATGGTTTTCAAGATATTGTTTTCCGTTCACTATGCAAGAATCAATAAAGCCTGTTTTTTTATTGATTGAAACTTGCATCATTCCGTTGTCAAACATAAAATACGCATGATCTTCAGCAAGAGCGACCTGCGGTTTGGCGGGAAGCTCAGTCAGACGGCAATCAAAACGAGTGATTTGCATCGGCGGAAGCGTGGCATGGAATACCACCTTTTTACGCCAATCGATCGGAATATTGGAACTTTCTTTTTCCGGCTGTGAGGGGATTTTTTTCTCTCCCGCATAAATACTCGGCATAAAGAAGGAACCTGTTCTGTTTTGATCCGCAAGCACAAACTCACACTCAAAATCTCCTTCCACAGAATATGGATGGGGATTGTATGCCATGATCGGAATTTCGCCTTCTTTTGCGCTCTTTTCATTCTGACAAAGTCGGAAAAAGGCTTTTGCACGTACACGGGAAAGAATTTCTAAGCCGTGATCTGCCATTCGTACCGCCATTTCTTCCACCTCCTGAATAGAAGAACCGGGAAGTGAATCGTGAAATTGAATCGTCAGAAGATCATAGAGTGCTTCATCCATCTCTTTTTTGGGATAAATGAAATCCGAGGTCATACAAAGCGCGGAACACATTTTTTCGCAAGCAAAAAGTTCATTTTCGAGTTGTCTGTATTTTTGTTTCACTTTTACCTGGCTTATATAACAACCGGGTGCCCAAAGATTGATGTCGCCTTCATGTTTGGGAAGATCGACACCTGATTTTTTCAGTTCCTCAAAATACGTTTCCGGTGTGGAATGAATCACGCGCACACCTTCTTTTTCCCATTCGGTCATTTTGGCATGAATATCCGTAAGGTCCTTATGAGATGGACCGCCGCCATGGTTGCCGACCCCCCAAAGACAAAGATCTATCGGGAATCTTCCGTCTGTCAATTTTTTGACCGCATTGTCGATCTTTTCCGTTGCCCGTCCTCTGTTGGTGTTATAACCTTCGGTTACGCGCGCGCCGATCACTTCGGAGCCATCATAACCAACCCAAGTGAAACGCTCAGACGGAAGTTTACAAAACGATCTATAAGGACGGCAAAAGATATAGCTGTCAAATCCCGATTTTGATAAGATCTGCACAAGTCCTCTGCTTTGACCAAAGGGATCAAAGTTGATCGCTGTTTTCGGTGCCACACCGAATTTTTCCATAAAATATTTTCTGCCTGCAAGAATATTACGCACAAATCCTTCTCCCGAAGGCATATTACAATCGGGCTGTAGCTGCCAGCCTCCCATGATGTGCCATTTCCCAAGCTTTACAAGTTCACAGATTTCTGCAAAAAGTGCCGGCTCATATTCTTCGATCCATTGATACAAAATTGCTTCATTGTGACAAAAAATGAAGCCATCAAATTCTCTGCAAAATTTTGCGGCAACACGAAACGTGGAAATCGTTTCACAAGCGCCTTCTTCCCATTCCCATTGCCAAACGGGATCAATGTGCGCGTTACAAATAAGATGCAAATCTTTTTTCATAGACATCTCCATTCTGCCGCTAAGCATCGGGACAAACGTGACGGACAGCCGATGCTTAGCGATGATTTTGTGATTTTGATTATATCATAATTTCTTATGAAAATCAACTGTGATTTTCAATCACAAAACCGTATTTTTCTGCGTTTCTCCGAAAACATAGAGATAATAGTCTTCCAATGTCGGAGCAGTATTTTTCGCCGAGGGATGAGGGGCAGTTTCCGCAAGGATTCTGACGCGCACACAGGCATCTTCCTTGGAAATATTGGTAACTCGTGAAGTTTTTTGAAGTGTTTCCAATTCATTTTCACTGATTTCGGCAAGCCATACTTTACCTTCGATCTCCGCAAGCAATGCGGCGGGCGGCGTGGCGCGGTGGATTTCGCCTTTTTTGAGAATGATGATATTACCGGCGATATATTCAATATCGGAAACAACGTGCGTTGCGATGATAACGATTTTATTAAAGGAAATCTGCGAGATATAATTGCGAACGGCAATTCTCTGTTTCGGGTCAAGCCCTGCCGTCGGCTCGTCAAGAATTAAAATATCGGGATCGCCGAGTACCGCAGACGCAAGACAAAGACGCTGTTTCATACCGCCCGACAATGCGCCGACCTTGGTTTTGAGCGATTCTGTCAGTTCCACAGCGGCAAGCACTTCGGGAATGCCTTTTCTTGCGGCTTCGTTCGTCATACCTTTGAGCTTTGCCATATACCAAAGATAATCTTCGACCGTAAAAGAGGGATAAATCCCCGGATATTGCGGCATAAATCCAATCTTTTCACGGAAACGTACACCCATCGTTTTTGCGTTTTCACCGTCAAAAATAATTTCGCCTTTGTCCATTTTCAAGTTGTCCGTGATAATATTCATCAGCGTGGATTTGCCCGAACCGTTCGGACCGAGGAGCGCATAAATGCCCGGTTCCAAGGTTGCTGTAAAATCAATCAGTGCCTTGGTTTTGCCGTAAGATTTAGATATATTTCTGAGTTCTAATTTCATAATTGCCTCCGTAATTTTTCAGAATATTTTGCAGGAGAGGCGTTGCGCCTCCGGTTTTTGAGATAGGGATGTGCGGACAGAGCGCATCATCCTCTGCCAAGGAAGTTGATGAGCGACAGTTTTTCCAAAAAGTCATAGCCGAAGGAACCGAAGATCATCGGCGCAAATGCTAAAATGCCCATCAACGCAAGCGTTGGTAGAAATTTTTTTGTCAGATGGGAAACAAGGGCTGTCAGAAGTGCCATCGCAAGTGAAACCGCAAGTTGACGGACAAAGATAAGCACGAAATGTCCGCCTATCGTACCCGAAACATCAGCAAGCGCAGGCAAACTGATCGCGGGAGCATTTGCCATCGGAAGTCCGATTTCTTTTGCACAGATATAATATTGATAGCCCTCGCAGATGGCAAGCATCAAGGTCGTCAGCGTGACGATAATGAGCAGTTTATTGAGATGTGTGCGCCATTTGCCGTTGCGTGTGGTGCTTTGAATCTGCATGAATTTATCTTTATATTCCACCGCATAAATGCCTGAGAAAAAGAAGATGATGACGAGCAGATAGAGATACGAAAAATTTGTTTCCATCATCAGATTCCAACCCGTTTCATCCACGAAATATGCAAGTTTGCCTTGCTCATTGAGTTCTCGGAGGGTACGGCTCGTCATACAAAGCGATTGCACAATTTCATAACGGTTTTCCGCATAATGCAATTGGTTGCTATATTCACCGTACTCATTGAAATCGATTTCATCATTCATAAATTTCTCTTGCATCGTCTGTTTTTGTGCGATGATAGAGGAAAATTCGCTGTACTGCGCTTGTAATTTCGCATCCTTTTCTTCTGTCCATTCGCCTCCGTATTCTGCCATATATTCCGCATAGGTCAGCTCATAGAAAGTCTTTTTCTTCTTGAATGCGGAATCGGAAAGAATGACCGTGCCAACAAGAAGCCCCGCTAAAATGAAGCAAGAAAAGGGTGTCAAAACCTTTTTGATCTCATAACCGATGAGTGTCGCGCGGCGGCGATTTTTCTTCTTTGGGAGTTTATTTTTGATCGCAACGATGATTTTACGGTACAGATTTCGCATCGCACGAAATTCCAAACCCTTGCCCGCGGTATAGAAATACCATGCAACGAGAAGTCCCAAAACGAGCAGAATCGTATATGTAATCAGCAAAGCATCAAGCATCGGAATACATTTGTCAAAGATACGGATGCCGCGCCAATAAACGATAGGCTCTTTGCCGTTGATGCTCCAGAAAAAGTTGAGATTTTTCATCGGGTCATAGGCATTGAGATAATCCTTTGTTGCGACGAGATAATTTGCCGCCGTCACGAGAATACCGATGGAAAATGCGGGAACATAGCTTGTGAAAACAGCCGAAAGGGCAATAATCAGCACCATAAAAACAAAGGAAGAAAGCAGTCTGAGCAGGAACGAAAGCACAAGACCGCCGCCAACCGTTGTCATAATCGGGCAAAGACGGAAGGATTCCACCATCTGCAAGGGCGCGGAAATACCGTTAAATCCGCATTGAATCCCAACTGTAATCAATGCGGAAGCGGTCAGTACGATGCAGACCAAAAGGCAATAAAGAAATGCCACGACCATTTTCGCGCCATAGGTCGCGCTTCTGCCCCGCTTGGAAACACGCAGGATGCCGACCATTCCACCGCTTTTTTCGGGAATCAGAATCAGCATCCCGCCGACGATCATCGCAATCATCGCAATCACACCAAAGCCCGAATAATCCAGAAAAATATCATAACCGCGGATATTTGTGAAAGGGAATTCAAGCTCTTTCAAGACTTCGTAAGAATCAAGCACCCCTTGCTGATAGGTGATCTCGAAGCTATCCTCGGGCATTTCAAGAAAACGGTATTCTTCGATATGTCCGTTTGCGATACGGATGGATTTTTTGATGGTTTTCTGATAATTTTTCGTATAATCCTTGATATCCGCAAAGGTCTGATTGAAGAAAATATAGTCGTTATCTGTATACATATTGTCGGGGAAGGGGATGCGTTCGCCGCTATATATCGAAGCGAGAGAAATGTTATAAGCTTCGTTAAAATCCGCTATGTATTCCTCTGCCCAAGTCGGATGATGTTCATAAATGAGCAAGAAATCATCGACCTGTTTTTCTGCCGTCAAGACCTTTTCGTCCATACTGCTTGAAATGAGCAGTACGTTGAAAACCGTGATTGCCAAAAGCAAGATGGGGATGATCTTATGCGAAAAGAATTTTTTGATTTCATATTGGATGAGAGAAAACATATGACCGTCCTTTCTGAGGATTTATTCTCCACGAAATTCTGCAAGAAAATCACTGATTTTAAATTTATAATCAAACGTTGGATTTTCCACCCGTTCTTTTTTCAAATAAGTCAAAATATCATCATGGCGACCTTTTTTATAGATTTGATTTTCCGTTTTATCTGTGATGGCAATTTTCGTTTCAAAATCGCTGCAATCCAAAAAATAGGGATAAATATATTCTTCTCCATCCACCTCTGCAATATCAAACCAATACGATGCTTCAAAGGTGCGTTCCACAGGGTTATTTGCCATCAAATTTAAGATGATATATTCTCTGCCGATTTCAAGCGGCGGCTGACGATACATCTGTTGTGACGGTGTGCCGACAAACAAAATCGAATAAACTGCCTTGGCATCTGATTTTTCTCCGTTATGATAATCATCGATGATTTGGATATAATACAAAGAGTAAGGATATCCATGTGTCTGTTCTTCATCCGATTTTCCAACGATTTTGACTCTTGCCGTGATACCGTCGCGCAATACATTTTGCGGTTTTGCAAGTGTGCGTGAGATACTTCCCGTATCTTCAAACACAATAAATTCCTGTAATACCGTTTCCGTCTTACCGCAGCCGATCAAAAATATAAAACTGCATACAAGAAGATAACATAATAATTTTTTCATTCTAAAAACCCTCTTTTTTAAAGCGATAACGGGGGGATGAATATTCCCCCCTAAGATTTTATGCAATTACCTCTACCCATTCGAGAGAATCAATCGTGCCGTCTGCCTGAATGGTGCCGATATACATACCATTTGCCCAAGTTTGTGCGATACCGCCATGGACACCGATTTCGCTTGCCGAAACAATAATTGTATCTTTATAAATAATCATTGAGTCAAATTGCATACCTTTATTATCATAAATGCAGATACAATTCGTTCCATCACGGTTAACACGGTAGATTTTGCCGCCACTCAAATTATATATTTCATTTTTACTTCTGCTTTTGCCGATATAAACAGGTTCATTTGCGAGAAAATAATAATAATTTTCATCCGCATAGAGAATGGTTTGTATGGTATGTCCGATTGTTTCATTAGTGATTACAGTTTTGATTCCCGTTTGGATATCAAAGATTTGGATGCCAAGCGAAGAAGAACTATCCTCTTTGTTTCTGGCAATTCCGATAAAACAGCTTCCACTCGATAACGTATATAAACCGTCTTCATAATAATTTTCTGTTTCTTTAACATAAGAAAGAGAAATGTCTGTTTTGATGTATAGCCCATCACGAGTCTGACCGTATATTTCTCCGTTATAGGCAAACATTGGCATAATATAGAATCCTGTTTTTTCCGTTAAATCTTCAAGCAGTTTGTTTTTTGTATCATAGCGGAATGTATGAAGTTCTTCGTTTTCCATCATTCTTTCGATAAAAATATATTGACCGTAAGCAATATGATTTGCACCCCAAGGACTAGGTAACCCCGATCGAAATTCGTATTCCAAATCAAGTTCTATCACTTTATCCGTTCCATCAAAATTATAAGAAAGAATTTCTCCCCATGGCGAAAGCTCATAGATACGATTATCGATAAAAAATTGTTGTGATCCACCGATTCCATGGCTTGTAGCACTGCAAGATGTATGATCACAAAGCGGATCAAAACAATTGACGTAAATTTCACCGTCTGCTTTGCTGTAATATACAGTATATTCACCGCCATTATATTGGTATCGATCTCCTATCCATTTTCCTTTATCTAAAGAATGGGAAAAAAGAATACGGGAAGGAAGTTCTGCAAAAAGGTTAAGTTGTTGAACGCCGACGAGCGTATTTTGAAGCCCTGCGGGGATCTCATAGTCTTGCAATACTTCGGGAATTTCCGTTTTTTCGGTGGTTGTTTCAGACGACTGATTCTCTTGCGTTGAGAAAGTCGTTTCCGAAGTTTGCGTACTTTCTGTTGTCTGTAATACGCTTGTGCTTTCGGTTTGTTCCGTCTTGTTTGTGGGAGTTGAAGTTTCAACTGTTTGATTGTTGCAAGCTGTCAAAAATAATATTGAGAGAATTATGAAAAACAACATCGACTTTTTCATTGTCAAAGTTCCTTTCTAAATATATTTAATCTTTACAAAAACAGGTAGAAGACAATTTCAGGCGCACATTTTTTATTATTTGTTAATAGAAATTATCTTGTATAAACCAAGAATTATTTACGCATTAACACCCAAAACATAACTTGGTCCATAGTATGCTTCCCATATGGAGTTAAAATTACTGTCACCAACATGGTATTCGGTGCTAAAACTAGTAATTGTTTTGGAAAAACTTGCATTAACCATTGCAAATTGCGATGCTGTGCCGCCAGACAAGACATTGCCTTTATACAATTGGGAATCATAATCATAAGTATCATCTGAATAATGAACAACACATTGTGCTTGAACGCGAAAATATGTTGTCGTACCTAGATTGTTGGTAGCATATGTTGTAGCCATTGCTTTTCTCGTAGAATCAACGAAAAGGAATGTTCCATAAAATGTACAATTACCATAAGCGGCATTATTAACACTACCAGTGATGTTAGAATTTCTAAGATCCGCCGAAACCGCAACTGTAAGTACCGCAAAGATCATCGAAACCGCGAGGAAAAGAGAAACGAGTTTTTTTGTTTTCATAAGTTGAAAACCTCCTTGCTTTTAAAGAGTTTGACCGTTTTGCTTCGCCGCTTTTGCCGTGTGAATGCAACAGGCGAAGCTCTTTACCGTTGCACACCCGAAAATTGTCTTCTGAGGAATTTTATTCCTCAGAAGACAGAGCTGTAAAAAAACTCGTTTATCCTCACTTTTTGAAAATTTTATTCAATCACTTCAATATATTCCAATTTATCGATCGTGCCGTCTGTCTGAATGGTGCCGATATACATACCTTCGTTCCAACGTTGTGCAATACCGCCCGCAACGCCGACTTCACTTGCATTTATAAAAATATTATCTTCATATATCAGTAAAGGTCCTCTCGTATAAATATATCTTGCAGAATCTTCAAAAACACAAACGCAATTTGTGCCATCTCGATTGACACGGTAAAGCGTTCCGCTATTGTAGTAATCTGAACCGTTTCGGCTTTGGCCGATATATTTTCCTTTATCGTCAGAAGCAAAATAAATATAGTTTTCATCCGCATAAAACGTGTAAACTACATTTTTACCAATTGTTTCATTTGGCATAAAGGTTTCTTCGCCCGTTTCAATATCATAGGTATAGATTCCCTTATAAATTGGGATGTTTTCATCTGTGTTCCATTCCTTGATATAGCCGATCAAAACACTGCCGACTGCATGTGTATAATAAAAATCTTTTTTGAAAACGATATCGGTATCTTCTATTTTTGTCAAATCAAGATTGCTTTTTTTGATTGTACCATCCAAGCTTCTGCCATACATGTCGCCGTTATAGAAAAAGGAAGGAGAAATATAATTTCCCGTTTCTTCTGTCAAATCCACCATTTCACCTGTTTCCATATCGAAACGCAAACAATGATAAGTTTCATCTTCATGTAAATAGGAAACAAACCAATAACGTCCGTAACTGTTGGGTGTTCCAAAAGGAGAGGTGATGACTGATTTCTCAAACATTTGATACTCTAATTTTCGATCCGTACCGTCAAAAGAAAAAGATTCTATTGAGCCAAGAAATAAATCAAATTCATAGAAACGATTGTTATAAAATGCCATTTGATCTGCCCAAATAATACCCGAAAGCGGACAGGTCGAATGATCGCAGAGAGGATCGAAGCAATTATAATAAAATTCACCGTCTGCTTTGCTGTAATAACAAAGCAAATTTCCTCTTCCCGTTCCGATGAATCTGTCGCCGCGCAAAACTTGCTTTTCACTCTGTGAGAATACGATGCGGGAGGGGAGATCAAAGAAAACTGCTGTTTGAGAGATTTTGATCTGATCTTTGAGATCATCGGGAATATATACCTTGGGAATTTCCGGTTTTTCCGTTTTGTCGGTTGTTTCGGTTGAGAATGTTGTTCCATCGGTTGCATTCGTTTGCGATGTTTGTATATTTTCTGTTGTCTGTGCCACGCTTGTAGTTTCGGTCTGTTCCGTCTTGCTTGTCAAAGTCGAGGTTTCAAGCGTTTGATTGTTGCAAGCGGTCAAAAGCAAGGTGGCGAAGATTAGGGTGATTGCGATGCGTTTTTTCATAAAAATTTTCCTTTCTGAAATAGAATTCTTGATGTATTTTTTTGTTATGCCTAAAAAATCATGAAAAATTCAAAAATATTCTTATCTTTATAAAATATAAGACGAATGAAAACACAAAAGTGTTACAAAATTTTTTTATTTTCTATTGACAACCATATTAGACAATGGTAGAATATATATAAGAACTATAGTTAAGGAAAGGAAGATTAAGAAAATGATTCGTTTACCCGATGCGGAATTTGAAGTGATGCAAGCGATCTGGACTTGTGGCGGTATATCTGTTCCGACACTCACACTTTCAGAAAAAATAAAAAAAGAACGTAAAGCACAGACAACTTTGACACTTCTTTCAAGACTTGAAAATAAAGGTATGGTTTCCAGCGAAAAGGTCGGAAAGGAACGTATCTGGACGGCTTTGATTTCCGAAGAAGATTATCTCAGCTTTGAAGCAAAAAATATTGTGGACCGTATGTATCACGGCTCGGTTTCGGGACTTGTAAGTGCTTTTTATCAGGGCGAAACACTTTCCAAGGAAGACGCTTCCGCGCTGATCGATTGGATCAACAGCAAAACGGTTGATGGAGAAACAAAATGAATCTGCGTGAATTGCTTTCGCTTACGATTCTTCTTTTGCTTTATTTTTTATGTGATCGTATTTTTCGCGGAAAAGTTTCCGCAGAAGCGAGATATATGGCAGGTATCGTTTTGATGGCTGTCTTATTGATACCGTTTCGTTTTACGTTCATTACCGTGGATATCTCCGATTGGCTGAATACAAAAAGTATTGAAAGCACAGTCATTTCCGTGGATGATGACATGAAACCTTTGCATTTCCTGACAGGTGATTTTTCCGATGCGATTGCTTTGGGGCAAAAAGCGGAAAGTGATTTTCATTGGTATTTTTTGTTGATCGTGCTCTACGTTTTGGGAATTGCGGTTTCTCTTGGAATTGCATTCAGAAAACACATACTTTTATGTAAAACCGCAGAACGCTGTTCCAAAATGCCGTCTGAAGAAATGCGGTGGCAATTGGAAATGCTTTGCGGAAAGATGGGACTTCGCAAACCTCGCTTGCTTGTTTGTCGCTCTGTGGCAGCAATGACGCTCGGTGCGCCCTTTACGTTTGGCATTTTTCGCCGTACGATCGTGATGCCGGAGCATATTGGCGGAGAAGAAGCGGAGATCCTTTTGGCGCATGAGCTGCATCATTTGAAGCATCACGATACGCTGATCCGTTTATTGATGACTTTATTAAAGGCATTCTATTGGTATTATCCTCCCGTTTATCTTTTGATGAAAAAGATGGAATCTGTTTGTGAAGAAGCCTGTGACGAGCGCATGACCGATGGAAAAAATACGGCATACCGCGCCGCTTATGGCAAATTGCTTGTTCGTTTCGCTTCGGAATCCCGAACGCTTTCCGTTTCGTTCAGCAATGCAAAAACGAGGTTGAAAGCCCGTATCGAAGCTTTGTTTTCGGATTGTTTGCGAAGAGAGGGCTATTGGCTGATCTTATTGACGGTGTGTATGGCAGTGGCTTTCACGAGTGTCGGATTTTATAGAAAACCGAATTATAATGAGCAGATGTCAGGAGAAGAATATCTTTCGGAATTGGAAGTGCAGGCGAGTGAGAGTCTTGAAGCCGATCTGCTCCGCGCGTTTGATACGGCGGGAAGGATAGACGATCTTGCTTACGGTTTGTATTATATCGATCCGTATTATGTTTATGCGGAAGCCTTATTTTATCGAAATGCGCTCGTCAGTCTTTTGATCGTGCAGTCTGCTGACGGAACGGAATGTGAAATGCAAACGATTTCCGCGGATGCGCAGAGAGCCGAGAATTGTATCGGCATCCGCATCGTTTACGACGGCGAGGAAAACGGCAGAAAACAGTATAAAAGCATTGAAATTCTGACGGAAAAAGAGCTTCTTTGCGCTTATGCGATGACGGTGCTTTCTCCGAATGAGCAAAATTTTGCATCCGTTCCCGACTATCCGATGACGGAGGAATGGGAAAACGCTTTGCTTGATGCGGTGAAAGCGAAAGCTCCCGATGAAGTGAATTTTTATGAAATATTGATCGAAAGAGTGAAATCATAATTTTGCGGTGCATTGATTTTTTCAATGCACTGCTTTGAAACCAAAACTCGACAAAAGTAGAATGTTTAAAAATTTAAGGAGGATTTTTTATGAGAAAAGAACATCAGAAAGAATTTGAAATGCTTATACGTGAGCATATCGGTGAATTTTATGCGAAAGCATACGCGGTCAAGCGCAACCGCGCGGAAGCGGAGATTTTAACGGAGGATGCAATCGTTTGGGGCGCTTCGAAATTTTCGGGGCTTGCAAACAAAGCGCGTGTGATCGATCTGATTGCGGAGCATATCGGAAACGGGGAATACGAAGGGGTTGAACCGACGGATATGGAGACGATTCTTTCTCGCGCGATGGAAAGCGTGCGGAAAAAAGGGAAGAAGAAAGTTTTCATTACGGGCATCTGCACGGGTGTTTTGATGCTTGCGGTCGGTATTGGTTGGGTGGTTGCCGCTTTGCCGAAGAATGAGGGTCCTCCTTCCGAAACGCAGAGCGATGAAGAGCAATCGGTAGAGATCGTGATGGACGATACGGGAGTAATCAAGGGAGATCAGAAAAATATGGAGCTTGCCAACTATCATAATATCTCAAAAGCACTGAATGAAAATACGAAGGCTTTTGATAATGATGACGTTCACAGCAAACTTGAACGTCATATTGCAACCGTAACCGCGCCTGACGGTACGAAATATATGGCATTCACGCATATTACCGAAGAAAAAAAGAACGAAAATAATATCGTTACGCTTTATCGCATGGAAACAGACGGCTGGAGGGCGATTGGCACTTGCGAAGCACAGATGAATTTCGGTACAAGCATCCAGTCGGGAGATTTCTTTTATCCTTCGCGCATTGATATGATCGCAGATGAGAAATCTAATATTTATTTGTTTGCTCTCGTGAATCAAAGTGTCGTTGTCTATCGGTATGATTGCGGGACGGGGGTATTGGCAAAACAAAATGCCTCACTTTTTATCCGTTATAAACCGATGATTGGCTATACATTTTCCATCGATTACGATGCTGAAAAAGGCTTGGTCTACGTTGGTTATTGCGATCAATATAAGATCAGCTTTGCGTATTATGATATCGCAAAAAATGAATTTGTTTCTCTTGATTTTGCGAAAAAACTCGGACAAAGCCAATCGCACAAAATGTTTTGTGTAAGCGGTGGAGTGATACATTTGGTTGAATCTACCGGTAATGGTAACTTGTTGTATTACCGTATCGAAGGGGATGGTACGGTGCAGAAGAAAACGCTTTTTGAAAAAGGCGGACTCGCTCACGAAAATGCACTTTACAGTGAGGATATCGTAGACAGAGGGCGTGGGCGAGGCGGTATTGCGGTTGATAAAAACGGTGCCGTACACATCATCGCGACCCATTGGGAAAATACTTCGTCCGTACAGCTCGTGCATTACCGCATTACGGAAGATATGAACGCGGAAAAAGAAACGTTGCCGAAGCTTTATTATGCAGAATCCGATGAATACAGAGCTGTTTGCGGCGGTATTTTCACAAATGAAAACGGTGATATTTATTATCTTGAAGTTTATCGGACGAACGCTTTGCAAAATGTTTTTGCTTTTGGCAAATTGGGTGAAGTTTTCGGTGATGCTCCCGAATGTATTGATGTTTTTGAAATTTCTCAAAATATCACAATTGGTTTTATGCGAGTCAATGAAAAGACGGTTGTTTTCTTTTCGGAAAATGATATTTATTACTTTGAATTGAAGGGTGTGGGTGGCTGATATGATATATCGTTCTCTAAAAACCAATTTAAAAACGATTCTGCGCGACCCATCCACGATTCTTGCCATTTTAGCCGCTATCATTATGGAATTTATGTATGGGATTTACATCGGTCAATATGATCTGAACGGCAATCTTTTCGGCAAAGAATACTACGCATCGGAGGAAGGAATGGAAACGATTTTGAATACGATGGTCAATCTCGTTTCCGGACCGGTCACAAACATTGTTTTCGTATTCATGGGTGTCGTACTTGCAATCAATCTTTTTAAGGATATTCGTATGCAGACCTATGACATCCTCGTATCGAGCGGACTTCGTTTCAAGCAATATTATATCGCGAAGCTCATTGCATATTATATTCTCGCTGGGGGACTTTCTTTCGGGCTGACGGTATTGCACAGCGTTTTGTTTACGATATTTTATCTGCCGCCTGACCCAAATTTTGATGCGGCAAAGGTCTTGTTTGCGGGATTTGTGATGATGATCGCACTTTATACGAGCGCGCTTTTGCATACCTTTACTTACGCACTTTTCATCGTTTCTGTGACGGGGATTTCCGTTGCAGGTGTATTTTTTAATGCGGTTTATGCCTATATTCCCAATATGATAAGCGCATTGGGATATGGGACTGCTTACACTTGGTATATTCATATCACACCGTCAGTCATGATCTGGTATTTCAAATATTGGATCATGTACTCGTCAAGATGGGCTGAAAAGCATTTGCTTTGCGGCACTGCCGCAACGAACGGATTTTGGGCGGATATTTATGAGGTCGCGCTTTCGTATGGACTTCTTACTCTGATTTCCGCTGTTTTGCTCACCGCGTCTTATTTCCTTTTGAAAAGGAGGTTTCAAAAAGTATGAGTCTTTTTATATATCACGCAAGGCGCAAACTGTGGCTGTTCGGCGTATTCGGTGCTACTTATCTTGCTCTCGTTTTTTTACAAGGGCACGATGCGTTTTCGTTTTATCATCAGACGGCAGAGGAATTTCCAAGTCTGATCGCGGCGCTGCTTTGCGCGCTGATTCTGACCTCGGATACAGAAAATGAATTTGCCAAATGTTATGGCGTTTCATTTGTCAGACTCGGTTTTTCGCAGTTTTTGCCGCATATTGTCTATCCGCTTGTGATCGCGTTCCTGAGCGTACCGCTTTATTGGGAGCTTTGCGGCGCGGGAAAATTACACGGATATTCACTTCCGATGCCGGAATATCTCATTTTGCTTTTTTCTCTTTTCGTTACCTTTTTTCTTGTGTCGGTTTTTACGCTGTTCGTGCGTATTGCCATTCGCAACGTATACGTAACCTTCGGCGCATTCTTGATCGCATTTTCACCGTTTCATAACTTACATACCAATTTGATAATGAAACGCTTGCCGATCGCAATGGCAAAATATGATATATGGATCACAGGGCTTTTATATAGCGATAAATACGCGTTGACAAGAGAAATATGGCTTTGTAATCGACTCGTATTTCTTGGCATTGCCGTTTTGTTTATGATCGCGGCAGTGATGCTTTTAAAGCAAAAAAATTATGAGAATATTCGTTGAATCAAACGGGATGTCGAGAGACTTATCCCTTACTGTGATGAATTAACTAAAATTTTGTCAAAGGAAATGATTCCCAAAGCCTTCCCCAAAGGGAAAGCCTTTGAGAATGTTAAAGCATAGTATGTTACCCCAAAACTAAAATAATATATCAGGAGGATTTTATTTATGGAAATTACCGTACAAAACATTTCAAAATCTTATACGAAGGGCGTACTTGCGCTGGATAACTTAAATCTTACGATCCCCTCGGGTGTTTACGGTCTGATTGGCAGAAACGGCGCAGGAAAGACTACGCTTTTGCGTATGCTTGCAAGCGTTCTGACACCGACTTCGGGCGAGATTCTGCTCGATGGCGAACCGATCACGAAAAATCTTGCTGCTTACCGCAAAATGCTCGGTTATCTTCCGCAGAATACAAAATTGATGCCGCAACTGAATATCGTGGAATTTCTCGAATATATGGCGATTCTCAAAGGCATCAAGGATAAAAACGAGATCAGAATGGAAGTGGAACGCTGCATCGAGATTGCAGGACTGACAAACGAGAAAAAGAAACGTCTTTCCAAATATTCGGGCGGTATGCTTCGCCGCGCAGGCATCGCGCAAGCGCTGCTCGGCGACCCGAAAATCATCATCGTGGACGAGCCGACAACAGGTCTTGATCCCGAAGAAAGACTGCATTTTCTGAATCTCATTTCGTCTATCGGTGTGGATAAAAATATCATCCTTTCGACGCATATCATTCACGATATCGAAAATATCTGTCCAAACGTCTGCATTCTCAACAAGGGCAAAATGATGTATAGCGGCAGTACGGCGGGTATGGTGGACAGCATTAAGGATATGCTTTGGTCGGCGGAGATCAATGCCGGTGAGGAAACCGAACTGAAAAAACGCGCGGTCGTCACCAACGTGACCTATACTTACGGTAAACCGAATGTGAGATACGTTGCGAAAGAAAGTATGTATGAGGGTTCTGTACAGATTCCTCCGACTTTGGAAGATGCTTATATTTATGCCGCAGGCGGCGTTGCGAGGTAATTAAGATGCTATATATCAAATTATTATCGAAAGAAATGAAGCACCGCTTGGGACTTCTCATCGTTTCGGCGGTTGCGTTTGCGATTCTGTTTCATTTGAACGGTTATACCATCGGCAGAATGGAATATTTGTATATGCTTTTTGCTTTGGCGGCTTGCGCCGTCATTCTCTCCGATGACGAAATGGATTTTCTTATCATTGGTCATATTCAGCTTTCGCGGGTTTTTGTCATTCGTTTTATCGCTTCATTTTTATCGGTTGCAGCAATACCTTCGGTATGGATCCTCATTTTTACCAAGGAACGCCGTCCTATGAAAGCTGTTTTTGCGTTTGCCGTGACGGTGCTTATCATTGCCGCCATTGGTGCATTTTTCCGCGTTGTACTGAATAATACGCTTGCCGCGATGATTTTTTCCTTGATTACCTTTACTGTTTTTATGTTTTCAACGGAGCTTGGCATTTTTTCGCCGTTCGGTGCGATGTCGATTGCGAGTATGAGAGAATTCTATATCAATCGCTTCATTTGGCTCGGTATTTCGACGGTTTTGCTTTCCGTTTGTTATATTTTGCTTGCTGTAAAGGATAAATATCGATTGTGAGGAAACACCATATGAAAAAAGAATTACAAAAAGAGTTTGAGGCGCTTGTGCGCGGACATATTGAAAAGTTTTATGCAAACGCTTTCACTGTCGAGGGCAACCGTGAGGACGCGGAATACTTAACGGAAGCTACACTCGTTTGGGCGGCTGGGAAATTTTCGGGACTTGCGAATAAGGCTCGTGTGATCGATTTGATCTTCGAACGCATTGGCGAGGGTGGAATTTGCAATTACAGCCCGACGGATACGGATGCGCTTCTTTCGCGTGCGATGAAGAAAATCGAAGCGAGGGGAAAGCTCAAAATGATGGTGCTCGGCATTTTTGCGCTTGTGCTGACAGCGGCGGTGTTGGCGGTTGCAATTCCGCAGATTCCCTTTGATGAGATGATGCCGACCGAAGCGACCACGACCCGAGCCGAAACCGATGAGAAGGGAAATGTGATTCAACCCGTCATCGGAGAAGTGGCAATGGAAAAAACACAGACGATCGAGGGCGATAACGGAACGCTTACGCTTGAGAATTATCATAATCTTTCCAAAGCGTGCGGCGTAAAAACGGTTTTGGAAGATGGTTTGAGCCCGGGCGGAAACAAAGCGGAACGCTATTGTGATGCAATCAGCGCACCCGATGGTACGGCATACGTTGTATTTACGGATATTGTGGTCAATACGGAATCCGCAAATAATCAATTTACGCTTTATCGTATGGAAAAAGACGGTTGGAAAGCCGTCGGTGAGGGTGAAGCCGCTTCCTATTATGGTGAAAATATTCATTTTGCTTCTTATGATGCTTCCTGTATCTATATGACGACGGACACAGATTCCAATATCTATGTTTTTGTTCTTCTGGATGGATGCGTTACGGTTTATCAGTACGATTGCAAGACGGGAGAATTTACAAAATCCGATGCCGCGCTTCCTTGTATGGGACCGATGCTTCATTATACCTTTTCCATCGATTACGATTCTACGGTTGGAGAAAAGGGTGCGATCTACGTTGGCTTTGCAGAAAAATATAAAATAGGCTTTGCTTATTACGATATTGCAGAGGATACTTTCGTTGAAGTCGCAAGAGTACTTGGAAAAGTGGATGAAACCAAGCGTCTTTTCCGTGTGAAAGACGGTGTCATTCATATGCTTACGAGAAATTCGTCTTATTGGTATTACCGCATCGAAGCAGACGGTACGATGAGCAAAAAAATACTTTTGGAACAAGATGGCGGGAAATTATGGATTTTCAACGGCAGTGTCGGTTGCGGCGGTATGGTGATCGATGAAAACGGTGCTTGTCATATCGTTATAACGGGAAGTGAAGATGAAGAACTCTATGTTTGCCGTTACAAGATATATGAGGACGGCACAGTGGAAAAAGAGATACTTTCTAAATTATATTATCAGGATTCGTCGGATTACAAGGCAAATTGCGTTGGTGTTCTGACAGATGATAGCGGAAATATTTATTACGCGGAATTATATCATCTCTACGGAACGGCAAATAACGTATTTTCCATCGGAAAACTGACAAATCATGTTGGAGATGCGCCTGTTTGTATCGATGTTTTTGAGATTCCGAATCATATTTCGTATGATTTCGGGCGGTATATCAAAAACAATACGGTCGTTTTCTTTTCGAGTAATGATATTTATTATTTTACGGTGAAAGGCTTGGGTGAATGAAATGCTCCTGACTTCCGTTAAAAATAATATCAAATCGATTCTCCGCGATCCGACGACGATTCTTGCTTTTATCGCCGCTGTCATTCTTTGTTTTATAGACGGTTTCGATTGGTATACAGGACCTGACGGTTCATTTATTGATACGGAAATTTTTTTGAATAAAGGAATTGCCGATGGATATGCAAGACAGACTTTTTTCGGTTTTGTCAACCGCCCGATTCATTATCTTTTGTTTCCTTTCATCGCTATCGTGATCGCGCTCAATCTTTTTAAGGATAAACGGACGGAAATGTATGATGTTCTCTCTGCAAGTCAGATGCCGTTTCGCACATATTATATCTCCAGATTGCTTTCCTATTATATCATCAGCGTGGTTCTTTGTATGATGATGACCTTTTCTTATGAAATTTGTTATATCATCATACAGATTCCGCCCGAAGCTGTTTTTGATTGGATACCTGTTCTCATCACGCAAGCGGTTGCAATGCCGGTGATGTATACGAGTGTGGTCTGGATTCCGATTGCGTGGTCGGTATTTTTCTTCTCGCTGACGGGAAATCATATCATTGGTATCGTTGTGAACGGTATCTATCGCTATATCCCTTTGATGATAAACGGTTTTGTTTATACGGTCGGTTATCATTATATTCACGCGACAACGGTTGGCTGTTTGCATTTGTATGTGAAGGATTGGATCGCGTATCCCGAAACACAGCGTTTTGCGCTCGTGCATCGGTTGATTGGTTATGGATATCCCGAGGGTATGTATTATACCAGCTTTCTCGATGCTATCATTGCTTATCTGACGCAGATTGTGATTGCGGCGGTACTTTTCACAGTATCTTATTTTCTCTTGAAGCGGAGATTTCAAAGGGCTTGAACAGAAAAGATACAAAAAATTTTTATAAAATTTAAAAAAATCCGAAAAAATGTAACTTTTTTCGGATTTTTTTCGTTGTATTAAATATAAGCTTTATTTTTGGAGGATTTTTATGTCAAGGTTGAAAAACACGGTTGTTTCTATTTTGTTGTTGTCTATATTTTTGTTGAGTGTATCTTCCTGTCGGAAGACATCCTCCGAGGAAATTCCAAAAAGGGAAAACACGATTTCTTATTATGACGGCGGCACGCTTGAGAATACTTCCACGAGAATCTTGTACCATCTTGACGATCAGCTTTGTTATTATAATAAGATCACGGGAGAAACTGCCGTATTTTGTTTTGATCCGATGTGCAGACACGGAGATTGGCGGACTTGCATTTCCTTGCGGTTTGAACTGAACGGCTTGATTTCTCTCTATAAAATCAAGTATAACGAATACGATAACCGTTTTTATTCTATCCGCGGAGATAAGCTTTGTTCGTTTTCCTTTGACGGTAGTGATTTGAAGATCGTTTATTCATTTGGTGAAAAAGGTGCATTGGATGAACATAGTGCGGGCGGAAGTGTTTACAATTTGAGAATTGCGAAAAACCGCCTTTACGTAAACATCGTAAATGCAGAAAAGGGTGGCAGAGAGATCGTTTATTATGATATCGATACAGGAAAGCTTCATAATTTGACGGAAAATCTGGAAGGTCAATTTTATGATTTTTGGATATTCGAGGGTTCTTTATATTTTGAAATGCTTCATGATGAGGAAATTGCTTTATACCGTTCGGATTTAGATATGAAAAATATCTGCAAAACAGAGATTGAAGGCGTTTTCGGTGATTCGCTCTTCCATCAAGATCAGTCGTATTACGTTAGTTATCGAGAAGAAAACAAGCAGACTTTTGCCGATGCGATCATGTGTTATGATCTCGAAAGCGGCGAAATCAATAAGGTATGTTCGCTGGAAAATGAAGGCGAAAGCAATTTGCAGCCCTGTATCCTTGCGGTTTCCGATACTTACGTTTATTTTATCAAGAGAGAACCGATTCATATTGGATATGAAGTGATACGCGGAACGATTGAACAGCATATGTATAATGATTTCAGCAAAATTTACCGCGCTGATTTGCAAAGCGGGGAAGTTACCGTCATTTTTGATGATCCGAGCTGTGAGGTCACGGAAATATATTTTCTCCAAAACAAAAAGGTTTTGATCAAAGGCTGGTTTTGTAAGTATGGCGAGGGCGATGCCGAGAAAACGGATGCGATTTTTATTGCCGAGGTCGATGAAAACGGAAATTTTGTGAATATGGAGAAATTGGAGGACCCCAGATGAAAAAAATAATCCTATTTTTATATGTTTTGAGCTTAATTTTTGTATTGACTGACTGTGGAGAAACTTTGGTGGTGCCGACTGACATGAGTGCCGATACTTCCGTTTCATCGGAATCAACGGCATATCCGCCGGCGAGTATTCCCGATATCAGTATCACGGAAAGTGAATCAACGGAACAGACGGAAAAAGAAATTTTTATTTCCGTTGATCTTTCTGCATCGCCATATATCAATGATTTTGAGGAGTTTGGTCTGTTTCCCATTGATCGCAATACGAGTGAATTATACCGTGAAAAATCCAAATTAAAAGAGGGCAGACTTTCGAGTAGCGGTGCCATGCATTTTGTTGTGGAAGGAATTGAGGAGGTTCACAACGACACGGCAACGGTCTATCGGATTCGTATTTTGGAAACGTACGGTTGGAATCCGGAGATTGACAGCGAAAAAATTTATCTGCTTGGCTATCGCGGTACACCTGCAAAACCTTTATTGGATAGACCGCCTTTGGAAGTTGGTAGAGAATATCTGCGGCTCTCTACCATTGATCCGGATATCGCTCTGATTCAGATGGGGATGGTTTTGTCAATTTCATATACAACAGCAGGGAAGGCTTACGTTTACGCCTACGGATTTGATTTCAGTGAACTTTCTTGTGCCATTTCGATCACAGATGAAAAGGAAAATCAGATTCTGAAAGAGGGTATCCACGATAAACATATCGCTTATGCAAATGCAAATGATATCATTCTACCCACCTTTGATTATAAATGTGAATTGAATGCATTTATGAAAGAACTTGGTGCTTTGAAAGATTAACAATTTTATAGAAAGAGGTATATCACATGAAAAAACTGGTATCAGTATTACTTACACTTGCAATTTTCCTGACACTTGTATCCTGTGCAAACACACAGGATAAGGAAGATGAGACATATGGCGAAGTCGCAAAATTTAGTTATCCCGCTTTGAGCGGAATGACCGAAACGCCGACTCGAATTTTATACACTTTAAACGATACGTTATATTATTATAACAAAATCGAAGAAGAAAGTTATGTATTTTGTTTTGATCCACTTTGCCATCACGATAATTATAAAGAGTGTATTTCC
>JAFUQQ010000068.1 GCA_017472285.1 Clostridia bacterium
GAGGGCGGTAATATATGCTGAAAATGCCCTCTCCGTCAACTACGTTGACACCTCTCCCGAAGTGAGAGGCTTTTAAAAAGTTTTTCTTTTGTTAAAAATGCCGAAGACAAATTTTGAAACCGACTTTATCGACACACTGAAATCCACATTTCTGTGGATTTTTTCGCTTTCTGCGCTGATGGGATAAAGGGATGGATTTTTAATCGTTTGTAAGGGCTTCTGCGGACAGTTTGATACCGAGGGAAAAACCTTTGATAAAAGCATCTTCGCAATCGATAGAAATCCATTCAAGAAAGGCATCTTCCAATTTTTCCAAAGTTTCTTTTTCTTCTTTGCTTAAGGTTTGTGAAAGTGTTTTGGTATGACGTTCGATCAGTTCGCAAAGTTCAAGCGACTTTTTTTGTTGTGCGCCTTCTTCGCTTGATGGAAAAAGATCACCGCGCCATATTTTTTGCATTGTGGTATACATATTGCCTCCTTATGATTTATGATATGAGAGAATTATATCATGTCGAATAAGGTTTGATGGAAATTTTAATCATATGTGATGTAATAGAAAATCGAGCTATTTCTTTGTGCAGATTTTGCTCTCCTCATCCGTCAGCTTACGCTGCCACCTTCTCCAGCGGAGAAGGCTAATGAGGCTCTCGATTTTGTGCGAGTTAGTCTTAAGGATATTCCTAAAAAATACGATGAAAAATAAATCAGAGTGCCAAAGGAAAGCTTTTGGTAGGATTTAAAAGGACCCCTTTTCACGAAAAGGAGCCCTTTTTTGTATTATAAGAAATTGCTCAAAATTGACCTCGCCGTTTTGCATGATTTGGATGCGGAATAATGACAAAAAGGCGAGAATATGCCCGCGGGTGCTACCCGCTGAGGTTTGGGGCAAAGCCCCAATTGTACAGAGCAAAGCCCCAATCGTTCATTTAGTGATGTCGAAGCGTTTAAGGAGCTTGATCGCGTGACCGTCGGGGTATTCGCGGACTTCGCCGATGGCAAAGAAACCGTTTTTGTCGTAGACACGGAGCAACGTGCCGAGGGGGATGGTTGCGCCGATCTTTTTTTGATAGATTTCACAACCGTTGCGGGCGAGTTTGGCGAAGAAATCAGAGAGGGTCACTTTGGGAAGGTGTGTAAAGAGGGTTTCCGTGGGGAGAAGCAGGGAAGTGCGTTCTTCGGGGGTCAAGGATTCAATGGCTTCGAGCATATAGGCATTTTCAAGGGTGAAACCACCTGTTTTGGTACGGACGAGGGAAGACATTGCGCCACCGCAACCGAGTTTTTCTCCGATGTCTGCACAGAGTGTGCGGATATAAGTTCCTTTGGAACAGAAAACACGCATTTGGTAATCCGCGCCGTCACCTTCGATATCGAGCTCATGGATGGTGATGGGACGGGCTTCGCGTTCGACGGTGATGCCGCGTCTTGCGAGGTCGACGAGTTTTTCGCCGCCGACTTTGAGTGCGCTGTACATCGGGGGGACCTGCATGATTTCACCCATGAAGGATTTTGCCGTTTCGATGACCGTTTGTCTTTCGGGGATGTTTTTGCTTTCCGTAAGGATATTGCCTGTGATGTCTTCGGTATCGGTCGTGATGCCGAGGTGGAGACCGGCTATGTATTCCTTATCTTTTTCGGTCAGAAATTCGGATGCCTTGACGGCTCTGCCGACGAGGACGGGAAGCAGTCCCGTTGCGATCGGATCGAGTGTTCCCGTGTGACCGACTTGTCTGGTTCCGTAAAGACGGCGCACACGTGCGACAACGTCAAAGGATGTGATTCCGTACGGTTTATGTATTAGAAGTACGCCGTCATTCATGGAAACCACATTCCTTTATGATACGTTCTACGGCTGCATCCACAGTTTCAGGTGTTACGCTGCAACCTGCCGCGCCCGCATGACCACCGCCGCCGAAGATGGCGCAGATTTTGGAAACGTCGATCTCACAGGCGGAACGGGTGGAGATTTTATAGGAGCCGTCATCTTTTTCGCGCGCGAAGATGGCAACCTTGACGCCGTCTACGCGACGGATGACGTTGATGACATCATAGGTGTCTTCATCCTCAAAACCGCAGGCTGTTTTATCGGCTCTTGTGATCTTGATATAAGAAATTTTGCCCCCGCAGAAATAAGACACGTTTGCCATTGCGAAGGCTTCCGCGGCAAGCGCGGTCTTGGTTTTACATTCAAAAAGATTGCGGCAGATCTCAGCGTGGGATGCGCCTTTTTCAATGAGCTTTGCGGCGATCTTATGGGTAACGGGGGTCGTATTGGCATAACGGAAACCACCTGTATCCGCGGCAAGCGCGGCATACAAGAGGCAGGCGATCTTTTGCGTGATCTCTCCGCTGAGAAGACGGTTGATGACGTGGTAGACGATCTCCGCGCAAGCGGCAGAGCGGGGGTCTGTCAGATGCAGTTCCGCAAAGATCTCATGGGTTGCATGATGGTCAAGCGAAAGATTGATCTTATCGGCAAGATGACGGTAAGAGCCGAGCTGCGCTCTGGAAGCAACGTCAACGCTGATATAATAGGCGGGGATAAAATCCGCAGGGGCGTTTTCGATATGAAATTCGCGTTCGCCGTCCGTCATGAAGGTGAGCGAAGCGGGGATCCTGTCGCAACAGGCGGGATAAGCCTTTTTGCCGAGCAGGCGGAGCGTATAGACAAGAGCAAAGCATGAACCGATGGTATCCGCATCGGGATTTTCATGCGTGAAAACGAGAAAATGATCGTTGCGGAGCAAGTGCTTGCAGATGCCGTGGACAGTGATATTATTCATAGGCTGACCGTCCTTTCTTTATTCTTCCGAATCATCAAGGGGGTCAGAGGAGTCCTCGAAAGATTCGGTTTCGAGTTCCTCGGGGATGGCCGCTTTTTTCAGAAGCTCGGCAATGTTTGCGCCTCGTTCCATAGCGTTGTCGTATTCAAAAGTCAGTTCGGGGGTGATACGCAGATTGATCGTTTCTGCAAGGGTGCGGCGCAGGAAGCCGGCGGCACTGTAAAGACCTTTTTTGATTTCTTTGATATTTTCGGGTTTCGCGCCATAAACGGAGAAATATACTTTTGCGAATTTCAGATCGCCTGAAACATCACAGCTTGTGACGGTGATCATTTCATTTCTGACACGGGGATCCTTGACATCGCGGAGTGCTTCCGATATGACACGGGCAACTTCATCGTTGATTCTTGCGCGTCTGTATTTCGGCATAATGAATACCTTCCTTTCTTTGTGAAATAATTTCTACAAAATTATTCTATCACAAAATATTTAAAAATAACAGGGGGTATTTGAAAATTTTTTTGTATTATAGAAAATTGTTCAAGGTCGATCTCGCCGTTTTGCTTTGTTTGAACGTGGAAAAACTTCGGCAGACGAGCACTCCGAAATGCTGACGCAATTCGGAAGGGGGCGGCGACTCGCCGCTTTTTTGATTCCGTAGGAAATTACACCAAAGATATCGTTCATTGCTCTTATACTATTAAAATAAGGAAGAAAAATTTCAGTTTTTTTCGCTGAGGCGGTCGATGATATCGGAAACCAAGGAAAGATCTTCGGGGGAGAGTGTTTCCAGCTTTTGTTTCATCCGGTCGGTTCGGGTGGGGTTTTTGATATCCGTATCAAAAAATTCGAGAGGGGTGATACCGAAATAATCGCAGATCGCAAAAAATTCCGAAAGGGAGGGAAGTGCTTTGCCGGAGGAAATATTATTGATGTATCCTTTGCAATGTCCCAATTCATAACTCATTTTATATTCAGAGATCCCTTTTTGCAGACGGAGCTGTGTGATGCGTTCGCGTACAAGTTTTGCGTACATAATGAAAATCCTTTCAGGGTATGATGTGGCAAGGCAAACGCTCATTGGGCGGTCGATCGATATTTCAGGTGTCAAAGAGCCTCGCACTGTTTTATTTCAGTATACCCTAATCGTAGTTTTGCATGAGCGGAATAAAAACGCTATTTGGTATTGACATTCATGATTAAAAATGTTATAATGAAAGCACAAAGGGAAAATCCATATATGAAAGATTTCGCGTTTTTTGTCATATTTTGTGTTTATACAGTGAAGACGCGAAATCTTTTTTTAGGATATTCCAAAAATCCGATTGCGCGAGGAATTCAAATTTGGTAAAATCAACCAATTAGTAGTGCCATATCGGCAGATAAGTCACGCTTTTAGTGAAATTGTTGCTAATTTCTGTCGAAAATATGTTTCAATTGTCGGGATTATGCATTGACAAAATGGGAAAGTTATGATAAAATAAGTTAGAAGCTATATTAGGCTCTTTCTGTCCAAATTTACGAATAACTGTTCCTCAGAAGCGTCGTGAATAGGGCGGATGCCTCATTGGCAAAGCGATTGGACGGATTTTCCGTCAAAAACGAAATCAATGCTATACCGCGTGCGGACGTATCCCAAGAGATGCGCTCGGAATCCACCCCACGGCTTTCGCTTTCCCGGGTCGCGCTGACAACAGATGCGGCTCAGGACTGTCCGAATTTGTTGCGCTGTTGTTCGGATTTTTATCGGTTTACCGTTATGTAAAATGGATTTCCGTCATATACATAATCCGAAAAGCTTTGGACGTGGTTTCCGATCCGCAGGATCGAAGGATGCCGACGTATCGGTTGGTTTCCTTTTCTCGCTTTTGCTTACGGTATAAAAAATATTTGGGAGGATAGAACTGTGAAAAAAACATTCTTGCGTTTTGTTTCGACCGCGCTGGCCGCTGTCATGCTCTTCGGTTGCATGAATATCGGTGTATTCGCGGCTGATACCACGGGCGAACAGAACAATGTGACCTCGGTACCTGCACCGACGGTTACAGTACCGCAGAGCAACGCACCCTCTGCGCAAGCAACGGTTGAAAAAACGATTGCTTCCATCCTTGCAGGCAGCAAGACAGAGTTCACGGCGGCTGAAAAAGCTGTTCTGAACGCGGTCGCTCTCAAGAGCGAAACGTTCTCTTACACCGATCTCGGTCTTGGCGCAGAAGAAAACGTTGTGTTGGCACTTACCGATACTGCCAATACATACACCGTGAAGGCGAATGCAATCGCTTCCGGTCTTGCAAACATGTGGGTTCCCGTCGGCGGACGCGCTATTTGCGAAGCTGGAACCGTTGTCTTCACTCTTACTGACGGCGAAGGTATCTTCACCGCAGAAAAGATCGATCACGTTGAGATCGATTACGCACTCGTTATCAGCGAAATCTCCGCTGTTACAGCAAACTTCGTTGCAAATCTTCCTTACACCCTTGCTACCGAAGCTGTAGCGCAGAAGGAAGTCCTCGACTACTATGCTCAGGATAAGATTTACAACAACCTCGTTAACTTTGCGACATATATGCCTGTGTTTGATCTTGTAAAAGCTAACTTTGGCGCTGAAACTCAGGCTGTAATCGCAGAACTTATGGAAAAATGTATCCATACGACAGGTGATGGCGACAGCTTGTATCTCACTGAATACATCAGTGAGTACAAGGCGAAAGGACTTGCGTATTACTATGCGGAAGGTACATATGAAGCCATTTCCGAACAGCTCACACTCGTTAAGAACGCGATTAATGTAATTAGCGCGGATGCAAAATTCCAGGAAATCTTCACAGAAGGTTCTGCTATGGATAAGACATTCCCCAGCTTTGATCTTCCTGGTAAGAAGAAGAGCATCGATGAAATTAAGACTGCTCTTAACGAAAAGACTCTCGTTCCCGTTAATGCAAACATCGATAGAGCAAGCGCATATCTCCCCGCGCTCGCAGACGCTGTTGAAGCTGCTATCGGCAACTCCTCTGCAAAGACTGTTTCCGACGTTACTCTTTCTAAGACACTCAACGTTGTTGCTCCCGACAAGACAAAGGTAAGCATCGTTGTTTCCGTTGTCAATAAGGACGGCTTCGTTCTTGACACTCTGACCGAAAGCGTAACTTACGAAATCGGTACGGTTCTTACCGAAAACGATGCGCAGGATCTCGAAGATCTCATTGCTGACCTCGAAGCAGATCTCGGTATCGATGCCGAAAACTACGTTTGCACGGTTGAAGGTGTTCTTCCCACGGAAGGCGATACCATTGCAGCTCCCATCGTTGTTTCTTATGTATGGGCTCCTGTTTCCTATACCATCGTGATCGAAGGTATGGAAGATCAGATCCTCTACGCTGACGGCTCCGGTCTTACCATTACACTCCCCGGTACAGGCAATCCCGAAGAAAAATACGTTTACTCCATCGGCAACACAGAAGTGAATGTCGGTGTTGAAAACAAAACTTACACATTCGTTGATGTTTCCGTTCTGAAAGCGCTCTGCACAGACGGCGAACTTGTGATTAGACGCACTGTTCTCAATGCAGCTCGCGAAGATATCCTTGCGTTTGTTGACGCAATGAACGAAGCGATCGCTGGCAAGGCAAGCGTTGAAGTTGGCGGTGTTAAGGTTCCCGTTATCACTCTCATTCCTGTTGAAAGCGTAGGCGGCGAAATCTCCGTTATTTTCCGCGTTACTCCTTATCTCCAGGGTGTTGATTATCAGGGTCTTGTTGTTGACGTTATGAAGGTTCTTACCATCGATGGTAATCCCTTCGGTACGCTCAAACTCAACGGCAAACCTCTCTATGACGGCAAGGTTTATATGCAGACCGTTCTCGATACCGTTCTTTCTGATAATTTCGGTTTCGATGCTATCTGCAATATGATCGATGCAAACGGCGATATCGCTGACATCACCGTTACCGAACCTTCTCTCGCAGGTGCAACTGTTATCGATACGGAATATGACGTTCCGCTTACCGATATGCTCGGTGGCAAGCTCATCAAAGCTGAACTTCAGGCAGACTCCTTTAAGTTCCCCTTCTACGTAACCTTTGAAGATTACGATCAGATGGCAGAAACTCTGAAGAATGTTGAAGGCGCACTCGCAACCGTAAAAGATAACATCAATGTGACTGCTCAGAACGGCGTTCTCAACGTAGAACTCGTTATGCCTGCAAGCTTCTCTGCTTACTATCTCGCTGAACTTCTCGTTATGGATCAGGCTGACCTTGCTAATATTGAAAATATGCAGCTTGAAGAAGCTCTCGCATTCATGATGAGCCTTATCAAACCTCTCGTTGCTGACGAAGATTTCACACTTGAAACCATTGAAAACACAATGGCAAAAGTTGGTCAGAATGTTGACCTTTCTCAGTACGTGACAGAAGCGCAGTTCGCTACCATTCGCAAAGCTCTCAACTACCTCTTTACAAAGGGTGAGCTTGAAAGCGAAGCTAACGGTAACGCTTACAGCGCAACCGTTTCCTATAAGATCCGTGATCTTCTTATCAACAGATTCCATGTTGATTCCATGTTCCTCGCACTCGTTGCTGAAGCAGGTGAAGACAGCAAGGGTATTTCCCTCAGCTTCACCATCACTGACAACACCATTGCAACATATGATTTCGATGCTCTCGTAATCGATCCCAACGCAAGAGATCTCAGCATCCTTACAACAACCAAGGACCTCGCTGATGTTCTTGCTACGGCAAAAGAAAATACTGTTATCGTTCTTCTTCAGGACGTAACGCTCTCCTCTGACGTTGTAATCCCGAACAGAGTGTTCATCAACCTCAACGGTTACACCATCACAGGTAACATGACAACCTCCGCGGCTGTCAGAATCACCAACAGCAATCTCACCGCTTGCGGCGGCGTAAACGGCGAGCTTTCCGGTAGCTTCATCATCACAGGCGGTCATTACACCACCGATGTAACCTCCATGATTAAGGACGGCTACGAAATCGCTGCTGACGGCTGTGTTGAAAATAACTACTACATCGTTTCCGAAGACGCTGAAGGCAATGTTACCGTTGCGATCAAGGGCGATTTCCTTAACCTTGAAAATGCTCCCACAACACAGGATGCTCTCAAGGATTTCGCAGTAGATGTTGCATTTGACATTGCTCTCAATATGTTCACCAACGCTTCCATGAGCGTGAATGGCAACAACATCTATACCGTTGAACTCAACAACATTCTTGGTATGACTAACGATTCCAAGGAGGATATCGCAAAGGCTGTATACAATTGCATCAGCTTTGAAGGTGTTACCGCTATTGCAAACGAACTTCTTGCTCAACTCGTTGATTTCAGCACAATGGCTAACGCTGTTGTAACCGGTGACGCGATCGCATCTTACGAAATCACAACAAAGGGTTGGAACGTTGTTCCCGAAATCGTTGGTACAACCGACAAGTACATCACTCTTAATGTTGTTCCTACCGAAGAAACAAAGGACGTTGCTCTCACTGTTGTTTTCGCTGAAATGGCAGACGAAGAAACAGCGGCTCTCTCCAACCTCTTTGAAAATCTTGCAAAGACCGTAACCATCGATGCTTCCATCAATCTCGGCGGTATCGGTTATACAAATGGCAACGTTACGGCTGACATCACCGGTGCAGTTGATGTTGATATTGACTTTTCCGATGATATCAATTACAGCACACTTATTCTCGCGGCTGTTGCTTACTCCACTCCTGCACAGAAGGACAATTGCGTTGAAGCAATCAATGTGTTCTATGAATACGGCGATATCAACAGCATCGTAGAAGCACTTGATACCGTTACTGCTGCTCAGCTCGTATCTGCTCTCAAGGCAATCGCAACCACAGATTGCGAAGATATGCTTGCAGCAATCGATCTTGACAATGCTGAAATGGTTGCTCTCGAAGCTGTATACGCAGAACTTCTCGACATCGCAGGTAAGGTAGTTAACCGCCTCGGTATCGCCGGCAACAACACAACCCTCGGCGCTTGCAAGGTTGCAGACACCATGGCTACATACGCATTCTCCCGTGAAAACGTGAAGGGCTTTGACGTTGATTTCTCCATCGTTCTCGTTGATGAAGATACAGCGATAACTGCTGAAATCATCGACGTTCAGGTTAACGCAGGCGGTAAGATCGTTTCTGCTCTCGTTGCGAACGGCTTCATCTACCTCGACGTTCACTATGACGGTATTGAAGCGTCTGATCTCTTTGATCTCATCGAAATCACAACCAAGCACGCAGATAGCTTCGGTTGGGGTATGGAAAAAGGTCCCGGTGAGTTGATCTGCACGGGTGATATCATCACCATTGACGCTGAAAACGTAAGCGGTAAAGTAGAGGAAACATATGTCATCGTTATCCTCGGTGACGCTAACCGCGACGGTAAGACCAACGCAGGTGACGCTGTCGTAATGGCTAAATATTACGTTGGCAAGACAGATCTCGAAGTATTCGCTGAACTCGCTGCTGACGCAAACAGAAACAACGGTGTTGACGCAGGTGACGCAGTTAAGGTTACAGGCAAATACATCAATTGGGCAAACTACACTTCCGCTCTTGAATAATTATTTGGAGGAATTAAATAATGAAAAAATCCAGCAAACTTCTGACTTTGCTTGTGGTTTTGGCTATGCTCGTCAGCCTTATTTGCCTTCCTGTTTCTGCGGTAGACGTTGAACAGGGCAAAACCCACAATGCAACCGTTTCTTTTGACGATGTTGCCGGCGTAGACGGTAAGATCTCCTATTCCAACCCCGATATGTTTACCGCAGTCAGCGTTAAGATTTCCACAAACGCTACCGGTGAAGCTACCAAAGACGCATTTATGCTTTATTCCGCAGATGCTGAAGAAACCAGACTCAGCTTCGTTATTACTTTCAAAGTAAGCGCGAAAGCAAAAGCAAATGAATCCTGTGCAGTTGTAATCACCTACAACACCTTCGATGAAAATGGCAACGCGATCGCAAAGAATCTCGTTAAGACCATCAACATCAAGGCTGTTGAAGCTACTAACAACATCGACTACTCCAAGCTCAACGAAGAAATCGCTCTCGCTGAAATCCTCGTTGAAAAGGATTACACAGCTGAAAGCTGGGCAGTTCTCGCAAACGCTCTCGCTAATGCAAAGAACGCAAGAACCAGCAACAACCAGTCTGTTGTAGACAGCGCAGCAGCAGCTCTCGAAGCAGCTCGTCTTGCTCTTGTTAAGCTCGATTATTCCGCACTTATCGCAGCTCTTGCTGAAGTGAATGCGTTCTACAGCACGGATGATATGACAAGCCTTCTGAAACAATTTGTTGAAGCTGTTATGCTCGGCAACGATCTTCTCGAAAATGGCGGTAGCCAGGACGAAATCGATGCTACAGCAGCTAAGATCCTTGAATTGCTTGATGCTTTGAAAAAAGCTCTCGAAAATGTGGGCGACGGACAGACCGTGTATGTTGAAGTACCTGTTCCCGGTGAAACCGTAACTGTAACTGTTACAGAAACAGTTCCGGTTGAAGTTGAAGTTCCGGTGCAGAATAATCTTTGGCTCATTCTCTTCATCATCACCGCAATTCTCTTGGTTGCAGCAGTCGCCTTCCTCGTTGTAAAATATCTTCAGGAAAGAGGAACCGGCGCGTACTAAAACAAATTAAGTTTTAGCCAGATGTGTCCCATCGGTTCCGATGGGACACATCTTTGATTTTATCAGAAATTGCTCAAAAACGACCTCGCCGTTTTGCCGTGTTGGGATGCGGAAAAGCTACAAAAAGGCGAGAAATCGGAGGCGGGCACTGCCCGCTTTTTGTAAAAATAATACACAGAAAGGAAATAGGCTTGTGAAAGAGCAAACTTGGAAACGGAGAGAATACGATACATGGGATGAGGCCTTCAGAGGCTTGGATCCTTTGCTCAGACAGCAATCCATGCGCGTCGCGGCTTATACGGAGAAGCTTTTTGTTCAGGCCTGTAAATCCTCATATGGCTTGAATACGGATAGCGGCTCCAAGCATATGAAATTCAAATTTACGGAAGTTGCTTATAAATGCGGCGCATATCATCAGATCGGTAAAGCTCTCGTACCGCCTGAATATCAGAATTGGCAGAGCGACTTCACCGCAGAAGAACAAGAGCTTTACAAAAAATATACCACGGATGGACGTGTGCTCGTCGCACAATTGCAGGAAAAATCTAATAAATTCAAAATCAAAACCAAAGGCGAAAAAGAGCCGATGACGATCAATATTCCCAATATTATGATTCGTGAGGCTTGTCAGCAGCATATGGAAAAATGGGATGGTACGGGTTATCCCGACGGACGAAAGGGCGAGGAAATCAGCCCGATTGCACAGATCGTCGGACTCGCGAAAGAATTTGACCGTATCGTTTCGGAAACAAGATCCGAAACACCCTTTGAAGAAGCTTGCGAAGCAATCGTTGCGCAGGCGGAAAAAGCATTTTCTCCTGAGCTGATTAAAATTTTTACAGCCTGCAAAAATGCATTCAGAGTTATCTTCAAAAAATATGAACATTATACGATGGCTCTGCCCAAAACCATCCATCTTCTTGAAAAAAGAAAAGATAGACCGATGGGACTTTCATACAGACCGATGGTGAATGGTCTGGAAGGTAAGATCAACGCTTATGAAGCGAATCCATGGTTTGCCGGTATCGCGGACAACCCTTCCGAAACCGAAAATATTGCGATCATTGAACCTCAGCTTCGCAGATTGGGTGAGATCAGTAATATCACTACATACTTTCTTTATGAAGTTACAGACACGCTTTTGCGTATCGAAAACTGTAAATTGGAAACCATTGATGCCATCGTTTTGGAAATGATTCCTTCTTTCTATATGGATGATCCCGAAACTTCAAGATTTGAAGCCCTTTTTGAACATCAGCCGATCGATAAATCCCGTCTGATCCTGACGGTTCCTGCGTTTGTTGTCGTGAATGCGAATGACGTACAGGAAAATACGCTGAAATCCTGTATTGAAAAAGGCGTACAACTGATGGTGGATGATTGGGAACCCGAAAAGCTTCCTGTGGAACGTATCAAGGAGATCGGTATTCAATACGTTCGCTTGCATCCCGATCAGTATTTGAAAAAAGAATCCGCAGATATTCTGAGCGCATTGTCTGCCGATGGTATTACGGCTTACGCCAAAGATGCCGATACGGAAGATGCAATGCGTTGGCTGATCGCTTGCGGGGTGAAACATTTTGTCGGTGCATCTACGGGACATCCCATCGATGAAGAAGAATTGATCCGTGAAACACTTCTGAGGGAACGCGAAGATGGCTGATGAAAAAAAGAATCCTCCCGAACAGGATGGAGGAGAACAACCAAAAATCAAAAAACAAAAAAGACTTTTCAAGAAAAAACGCGCGGGGGTTGTCCTGACTGAAAATGAAGTCAAGGAAATCAAGGCGGGACGTAAAAGAATCCGTAAGGAATTACGTGCCGCAGGTATCAAAAGTCGCAAGGATTTTGAAACGACCGCGTCAAGTCTTGGACTTTATTTCGATAAACACAGATGGTGGACGCTATTTTTGTGGCTGCTCCATGGCAAATGGCTTTGGGCATTGCTCGGCGCATTGGTGGCTTTACTTTTGGCATTCTTTGTGATGTCGCTTGTAACGAAAATGCGTGGTCATTTCACCATCAATATGACAAATGATCTTTTTCGTGAAGGATTTGCGGTCTGCGAGGAAGAAGAATTTGAAAATCCGACTTCTTATCTTTACAGTATGCCTCTGGAAGGTGCGATGTGTGTTTCCATTGTGAATATTCCCGAAGAAGTTCTGGAAACAGACGGTTATTTCCATGGCGAAGACTATTTTGCTTATACTTTCTATATCCGAAACGACGGCGAATCGATCGTCGATTACGATTGGAAAGTACAGATCAATTCCGAAAGCAAAGATCTTTCTAAAGCAGCTTGGGTTATGGTATTTGAAGATGAAGAAATGATGTTTTATGCGGAAGCGAAAGAAGATGGTTCGATTGAAGCCCTTCCTGATTTTTCCGATAATACGCGCGGTTATCTGAAAATGCCTTTCGGTGAATATGCCAGATATCCGAGTGAACAATTTGAACAGATCGATGCACAGACAACAGTTCCTTATTATCGTGTGATTCCGATCTCATTTGAGGATGAAACAACGGTTGCTTCGGGCAGACAGACGGAAGTAAAACCCACAGAAATACATAAATATACCGTCGTGCTTTGGCTTGAAGGAGATGATCCCGATTGTACCAATGATCTCATTGGCGGACATCTCGGACTCGAAATGAATTTCAACCTCATTAAAGTTCATGAGGAAGAATAAAACCTCAAAGGTTTGATTTCAAAGCCTTACCCTTTGGGGAAGGTGTCAACCGAAAGGTTGACGGATGAGGTTTTGCACGAAATCAAGAATCTTGATTTTGCTAAAATGTGTGATTTTATTGCTTGCTATGACCTCATCAGTCGCGTGAAACGCGCCAGCTTCCCTAAAGGGGAAGCCTTTAGGAAAGATTGCTTTTGATAAAAGGGCTTATTGTCATCATCAAATGGGAATCTTTCAATTACTACATCGTATGTTACCTTCGGAGAGGACGGACACTCCATCGGAATCTCCGTGGGTCTACATAAAATTTATCAAAAAGGAGAATAAACAAAATGGGAAAATCTCAAAAAACCTATATGTCGATTAAGAGCAAACTCATGGCGGCTGTTGCAATGCTTCTCGTTGCTTCCTTCATGGTTGTTTCTTCGACATATGCATGGTTCACTCTTTCCACAGCACCCGAAGTTACGGGTATTACGACAAGAGTCGGCGCAAACGGTAGCTTGGAAATTGCGCTTTATACAGGTCCCGGTGCCGATGGTACAGATACTATTAGCTCTAATGTAGGCGACTCTAACAAAACTGCAGTTGAGAAAAATAAGACTTGGGGTAATATCATCTCTCTTGATGATGAGGCTTACGGTCTTGATAAGATCATGCTTCTCCCCTCTGTATTGCGCGTTGGCGCAGACGGCACGATTCAGTCGAACGGTATTTTGGCAACACCTGAATACGGCGCTGACGGTCGTATTACAACACTTGTGGCGGAATCCATTGCGGCAAACTATGACAAAACAAAATCTTTGTTCTCTGTCGGTTCCACCGCAGCATACGGTGTCAAAGCGATCGGTACAACTTCCGGTATGTCTCAGCAAGAGCTTCTCCATAGAGCTGCTTATTCTGATATCAAAACGAATTTGAACTTGGCAAATAAACTTGCTTCTGATTCCTTGGCTGCACATGGCGGTGCACTTGCAAAGATCGTTTTGGCTAAGGCTGATGGTGCAACATCATACGACATCGAGGCGATTGGTGCTATGCTGAGACAGTTGGCAGGTCTTGATGCAAACTATGCAGAAATCGGCAATAGTGTAGCTGATTATCTTGAAAAGGCAATGATGAACTATCTGATCGCAAGCGCAGCAGTTGCAAAGTATGATCTTACCGACGATGCGTTTGCAGCTTTGGCAACACTCATTAAGAATGAATGTACAGACGGAGCATTCCCTGATCTTACGACAGGCGTTACCATTGGTGACTATACCGCTACATGGGCAAACACTACTGCTATTTCTCTCGTGTATCAGGAATATGTGGCAATTAAAGCTGCTATCGATGAGGCAGTCACAGATTATAGAGCTGTTCAAACTCCGACCGCTGTAGATTGGACCAAAGTTAACGGTGTTTTGACGGCCAATACAGATGAAGACGATTCAGACTATTCTCTTGTTTATGTTGACGGTATTACAGTAAATGGTTTTGCAGCAGAAGAACTCAAAGCAAAAGATCCCGTTACCGACGACTATTTGCATCTCAGCGACCTCATGAACGACGTTATGAACGGCCGCGGTGTTCAGGTGCAGTTGGGCGAAGGTACAGGTACTTTCTTTGACATTGCTCAGGCAACGGACAAGAACGTAGTAGCGGCAATCACGATGCCTGCAGGTACTACTGTTGCCGGAGTAGGCGTTGGCGGCATGAAAGCAACCATGACGACTGTTCTTACTGGTACAACTACAACAGGTGAAGGTGAGACAGTAGAAACCACATCGTTCGACCACGGCATCGACCTTATTGGACAGACAGCTACTACTGTTCCTGAAAAAGGTGAAGGTGTCGTAGAAGACAAGAAACTTGCTGACTACTATGGTTACGCAATCGACCTTGCGTTCCGTACAAATGCAACTAACTCTAATCTGATGCTCCAGACAACTGCTGCCAACCGTATCTATTCTGATAGCACCAATGAACAGATCATGGGTAACGGCAGTACGATGACATTCGGATATTCTACTGACTTTAACGAGCAGGACGTTGCAAACCTTATGAAATCCATTCGTATCGTGTTTGCTGATTCCAAGGGTGCGCCGATCGCTTATGCAGGTCTGGATGCAGCTAACGCAACTCTTTCCGTAAATGATAAGGGTGAAAATGTTATCACTGCTTCCATTAAGCTCTATGACGGTGTTACTGTTAAGTCCATGAGTGATGGTACTGCTTCCGGTACAATTTCTTATCCTGACTTTACAGGTGCTACCTTCAAGACAACAAATGACAAGGGTCAGACAGCGATCGTTGCTCTCGAAAAGAACACACAGACAGTCATCACCGCGTACGTTTACCTCGACGGTACAACCGTTGACAATGGTGACGTTGCTACGGGTACAATGTCTATGACAGGTTCTATGAACCTCCAGTTCTCCAGCGATGCAGATCTCACACCTATGAGCTATGCACCTCTTCAGGGCACTACTACAACAGAAACTACACAGACTGAAGCGTCCTCCGGTAATTAATTACTAACAAAAACAAAAAGAGTTGATGAATCGTGTCTGATTTTACGTTAACCGAAGAAATTAACTCGCTTGATGCACCCGCCGAGATTTTTCTCGGCGCGGTGTCGGGGCGGAAAACATAAAGCAAGAGCGAATGGAGTGCGTTTTTGCTTTATGTTCCCTCCGCATCAGAACCGAAAAATTTTCAGAAAGGGAAGATCGGTTTGAAACAATCAAATCCCGAAAGAAAAAGACAGCGCCGTACCACGCTCCGACTTTTGTACCTGCTTCTTATTCTTGTGCCGCTTCTTTCCACGGCAACTTATACTTGGTTTTCTCTCAGCAGAGCACCGAAAGTCAATACGATGGCGCTTTACATCAATACTCCTGTCGGTCTTGAGATCACATGGACACCCGAAGATGAAGAATCTTGGGGACAAAATCTGAATTATGCGGAATATGCAGACAGTGAAACCATTCTGAAACCTGTTACGTATTCTGATAAGGAAAAAACATTTTATGCCGCAAATTTTGGCTTTGACGGTAGAATGTCTGATATTGCTTATGCTCTTACAGATGAGCAAAATGCCAACCGCGATGACGGTCATGGCTATTATTTGAAAATGACTTGTTATGTCCGCACAGATGAAAACGTCAAAGTCAGTCTTTCCCGCGCATATGAAAATTCGGGAACTTATCTGATTGGCACTCCTATCTGGAATTCGGAAGAAATCCTTCATAATGACGGCGGACAAGGCGCACAAAGCGCGGTTCGCGTCGGATTTAAGATCACGCATTATGATGTGGATGGGCAACAGGTTGATGAACCGAAATTTATTATTTATGAACCAAACTGCAATTATCATATCAACTATGAACAGGCAGGACAATATATTCCGACCGCAAGTATTGACGGGACGGAAAATCTGATCTCTGAAGATCAATTGATCCGTCAATCTTCAACGCTTTGGTTTGAAATGGATCCTGTACAAAACGGCGTTTTGGTATATCAATATGGGGAATTTCTTGACGATCAGCATCTTTTCGATCTCTACGAAGATTGTATGGCAAAGATTGAAATTTATCTTTGGCTGGAAGGTCAAGATATCGATTGCACCAACGAAATCGGTAAAGAAGCACAGATTTTTGCGAATATTCAATTCTATTCCGAAAATAGACCCGATTCCGGTATGGAAAATATTGAAACGAATGGTAAGGGTGATCGTGGTGATGATGACGGTCATGACGATGATCGCTATGATGATGACTTTGATTGACGAAAGCTCCTCTGTTTCAGGATGGAACGGAGTTTTATATAGGAAAATTATTTTTAAGGAGACAAACTATGAAGAAAAAACTTGCCCCCGAAACCGGTGTAGCCGAAAATGAGGCGGTCGAGCAGGATGGCGAAAAGAAAGTCGATGTGAAAAAAATAATTAACATCGTCGTTAACGTCATTCTTGTGATTGCGATCATCCTTGCTGCCGTTTGCACTTACGTTTCATTCGTTTCCACCTCGGGAAGCGGTGTGCCCAGTATTCTGGGTATCCGCCCTTTCACCGTTCAATCAGACTCCATGTATCCTGCTTTGCAGCCCGGTGACCTTATCATCGATACTGCTGTCAAGGATCCTGCTACGCTGAAGATCGGTGATATCGTCACTTATTGGACGATCATTGATGGCGAACGTGTACTGAATACGCATAGAATTACAGGTATCTATGACGGTGGTACATATCGCATCTTTGAAACCAAAGGTGACAGAAACACCATTGCCGACCCTTTGACCGTTCATGAATCTGAAATCGTCGGTAAATTCAAATTCAGAATCCCCGGTGTCGGTAAGGTGCTTGACTACTTGCAGACCTCCACGGGCTTCCTGATTATTATCGTTTTGCCTGTACTTTTGTTCTTTATTTTCCATCTCGTACAGTTCTTCCGCGTACTCTTTGAATACCAGAACGTAAAGATGCTGATCAAATATGAACAAGAAAGAGGCAGAACCGAAGATCTGATCGAATCCCAGATCAAAGATGAAAAAGAAAGAGAAGAACTCCGAAAGGCTGCGATGGAATCCGAACGCGCCGCAATGGAAGCGGAGATCCGTGAAAAACTCAAAGCGGAACTACTTGCAGATATGGTAAAAGAAAAGACGGATACTCCTCCTTCTGAGAAATAACATCCGAAAACCAAAAGTAAAATGAGGAATTTGATATGGATAATTTTTTGCGTTATTTTATACAAGATATCGGACAGTTATTTTATGATTTTCTCGATATCTTCAGTGCGCTCTTTCGCTTCTTGTTCCGCCTTGTAGATTTCCCCGGCAGAATGGAGATCATCAAGGCAAATAACAGCGAATTTACAACGCTCGATTGGGTTCTTCTGCTGATTACAAATCTTGCTTTGGTTGCCATTATCATTATCGCTGTCATTTTCCTTCTTAAACTTTTAAGACGTATTTTCCGTTTCCGTATTCCCGTCAAAAAATATGACGAGATGAAGAAAAACGTGGAACATCTCCAGAAAGAGCTGATCCGCGCGAATTATGAGAAGGATAGACTTCTGGCGATGCATATGGAACCGCTCACAGGCAAAACGGCAGGTCCTCAATTTGAGCCTGAACCCGAACCTGATCCCGATCCGAATCAGGAAAACGCGCAGAATACCGAAGCTGATACGAACCGCAATACGATGTCTTCGCCTTGTGTCAATCCGATGGAAAGCCGTTTCTTCCGTTTGACTTCGCTCGATAATTATTACAAGACACAATATCAACCACCTGTTTATGAGGATGATATCACACTTCCCGAATTTTGCGCACGTTTCCGTTTGTATGCGGGCGGTACGCTCCATCTGTATTACGATATCCGAATGATTCGTCATTTTATTGCATCGTTCGGTGCAGCAAGAATCGTTATTTTGCAGGGTATTTCCGGTACAGGTAAAACGTCTTTGCCGTATGCATTTGGTAAATTCGTACAGAATGACTCCACGGTTGTTTCCGTTCAGCCTGCTTGGCGTGAAAGAACGGAGCTTTACGGTTATTTCAATGAATTTACAAAGAAATATACAGAAACAGACTTTTTGAGCGCGATTTACAGTGCGAATTTCTATCGCGATCCCCATTTGATTATTCTTGACGAAATGAATATCGCGCGTGTGGAATATTATTTCGCGGAAATGCTTTCCATTCTGGAAATGCCCAGACAAGAGGAATGGAAGATCGACGTTGCTACGGCAACATGGGACAATGACCCTGTCGGAATCAATGCAGGTAAAATTCAGATCCCCAATAATACTTGGTTTGTCGGTACGATCAATAACGACGACTCGACATTCGCCGTTGCGGATAAAGTTTATGACCGTGCGATTCCGATTGACTTGGATTCCCGTGCGACCCCCTTTGACGAAGGTACTGCACCGCCGATTTCGATTTCGTCTGACCGCTTGATTGCACTTTTTGATGATGCGAAGAAAACGTATTCGATTTCAGAAGAAAACCATAGTAAGCTGGAGCAGATGAATGATTATTTGATCGAACATTTTAAGCTGGCATTCGGTAACCGAATTATGAAACAACTGAATGATTATGTTCCCTGCTATATGGCTTGCGGCGGTACGGAGATCGAAGCGATCGACTTCATGGTTGCCAAAAAGGTTCTTCGTAAATTTGAATCTCTGAACCTTGGTTTTATGAAAGATGAACTGACAAAGTTCAGCAATTATCTGGATAAGACCTTCGGTAAGGATGCGATGGCGATCTGTAAAGAATACATCGCATATCTGAAAAAGATGAATTAACGGGCTTTGCCCATCGAAAACTCCGCTTTTTCTGTACGAAAAAGCGGAGGAAACGAATAAAAACAAGCAAAAATACCTGAAAATCATAAAAGAACAAACGTCGATTGATTCGGAAAGGAGCCCAACATGGCTGAATCAAAAAAAATACCGTCTACCAATACGGAAAAGAAGAGTGAAAAACCTTCGTTGATTGATGATGTCTATATGAAATATACCAAGGGTGTCCTCCGTGCTTTGAGCGATACTGCATTTTATGAATATTTCATGGATGCGATTGCTTCCGCAGAAAATGAGATCCAGTTTTCCAACAGACGCATGGAAAAATTGATCGATGAATCATGGATAGAAGCAATCGAAGAAGCACTTCCCGGTCTTCAGAATATCATCAGCAATCCGAGAAATGTCATTCAGGAAGAAGAACTGATCGTTAATGTCGGTCTTGCAAGAAAAAGCGATTCCGCAACGGTTCGCCATCTGGCGCAGCACGGCTCCAAGATGATCGATGATTTCGATGAACCCCATGGGGAAGTCAATCCCAATAAACTGATGCAAAAGCTCCGCGATGACTCGACAGTTATTTATGAAAACCGTCTGACAATCACGGTTTTGGAAAACGCATATCATTTCGTTAAGATCCGTTATGAAGCGCTGATGAACACTATGAGCGATGAATACGGCGCGAAGCTTAAGCTAACTTCCAATGTGACCAGCGCAACGGAACTCTTGCATACCGATCTGTTTGTGCATATCAAGCAACGCGATGATATTCTTGCAACAGATGATAAACACAGAGCTGCCTTTGATAGAATTGCCCGTCTGAACCGTGTATTGTCAAGCTTTATGACCACGCCTTTCGCGCAGAGTCTGATTAAGGCGAGCCGTGTCAAAGGTTCGATCGTCAAAACGAATGTACTGAAAAAGAATCCCAATTATAAAGCGATCGTAAAACTTTATGAATTTTTACATCATTATCAGGACGTTGGTTATGCGATCAAGATCACCGAACAAAGTCCTGTGATCAATGAAGATTTTCAGAGAGATATTTTTCACAGCGTACTTTTCAATTATATTATCCTGAAAAATTATCTGGAAGATGAGAGCGATCGTGTGTTGCCGACTCCTGCAATGGATAAAAAACGAACGCTCAAACCAAAATTCATTAAGAAGATCATTGAAGAAATGACGGAAGATTATGATCTTCCTGATCTCGAGATTCGTAAAGTCCTGATCGAAGAGTTGACAAAAGAACAACTTATGGCGGAAGAAGAAGAACAACGCCGTAAACTTGTTGAAGAACAGGAACAACGTAAAAAAGAAGAAGAAGAACGCATCCGCCGCGAACAAGAAGCGGAAGAAGAACGGTTGCGTATCGAAAAGGAAAAAGAAGAAGAACGTATCCGTAAGGAACAGGAAGAAGAACAGCGCCGTCTGGAAGTGGAACGTCTGGAACGTGACATTGAAGACCGCAGACGCGGCAAATTCTTTAAAGATGAGATGGCTTACTTCTTCGATAATCTGGAAAAACGTCTTGCGCTTCGTGAAAAAGATGCAGAAGCACGCCGTATTGCCGCACAAAACAAAGAATTTGAAGACGCGGCAAAGCTCCTTGAAGAACAGGAAAGACGCAAGAGAGAAGAAGCTGAACGCGTACAACACCGTCAGGAAGAAATCAGAGAACGTATCAAGCATGAACGTATGATGGCGGAAGAAAGGGCTGCGCAGGAAGCACTTTTGCGAAAAGCGGCGGAAGCTGCCAGACTTGAAGAAGAACGTCTGGCAAAAGAAAAAGCGCAAAAAGAAAAAGATGAGGCGGCAATCGCGCCTTACGCAAACGAAATGAATCATTTCAAACAGATTCTTGAAAATCAAATAGCAGAACGCAGAAATGCAAGACAAGCGCAGGCACACGTTGAAGAATTGCGCGTGCAGGAAGCGCAGAATCTTGCCGGTGAGAAGGAAAAATGGCTCCTCTCATGGCAAAATTATATGAGCGGAGGTAACGGATGAAACATTCATTCTTACGATTGATTTCATCCTTCTACATTTTATTGATTTCCGCATTGATGATCGTCATTTCCGCATATGCCTGGATGGTCATTTCCGATTCCCCTGCCGCAGGTGGAATCGGATTTGGTATAGCAGGGTTGGAGCAATGGGGTATACCTGAGATTGAATATGCAGAGCCCGATACGGTGAATGAGACAGATTTTTTGTTGAGTGATGATAACTATATTGTAAAAACTTACAAGAGTATTGTCCGAGAGAACGATGCCTATTTGATCGATACGGCAGAAAAATTTGTCGTTATGATGCATCTGATCAATCGAAACGGTTTTCTTGAAACAACAGAGATCGTGGCTCTTGATGAAACCGCAGAAACTTCTTCGTCGATAGAATCGATATCGACAGAAACGACGGCAACGGAAACGACTGAAAGCGAAATTCCGACAACTCCTGAGATTCCTGTTGAATCGGATACTGTGAAAACGATTCTTGATGCTTTGAATCAAACAACGGTCAGAATGCTTTTGCAGGTGAATATTTCTTTGGAAGATACAGCGGTATGGAAGGCTGAGTTCTGGGAAACGGTCAATTTATTGGGCACAACGGAAGATCGCTGGTTAAAGATTGTGATCGATGCAGATACAGAAATGCTTTCCGCAGATTCAGTTTATTTGCTGAATCTTACCAATGCACTGTTTGAAACAGCGCAAGGCAGATATGCTTCCATTGAGATCAATAACGTAACGATTCTCGATTCGCATATTCAAGGTGTGGACGATATGGGCAATGCTGCGTTTATCGGCAATGTACGCAGTCTGGAAACGGTTACCTTGAGAAATTGCAATCTGATCAATAGCAGTATTACCGCACATTTCCGTAACAATACTAAGAATGAGATCGATTATGCCCGTTCAGGTGCATTGATCGGTCTGGTATCGGGATACGGTTATACATCCAAAGTTGTAGGCGACGGTCCGACAGAGGTTTTCATCGAAAATTGTACTGTTGAGCATTGTACGATCAAAGGTTCTTCCGTCGGCGGTATCAACGGACATTCGGGCACATCTTCAGCAACAGATATGACCATCAGGGATTGCTATGTTCTCAATACGAGTATCCTTTCCGACGATGCGGGAGAATGGCGTGTGGGAGAATTTGTTGGCACGGTTAATCAAGGCGATGTGATTATCATCAATGCCATTTCGGATAGCAATACGCTTTATCAAGAAGGCAAGACAAAGCCATCGGGACAAAGCGCATTGTATGGTCGTGTGAAACCGTCCAAAGGCAACGGCAAACTTGCGGTTGTTGATTTAGCTCAAGCAACGGTTGATGTATATGCGGGCTTTATTCAGGAAACTGCTTATCTGTTTGAATACGACGAAGGTCTATTTACCGAGTATCAGACATGGAATGTGCATGGAGCCGTTACACTTTCTGATGAGTTCCGATTCCAAGGAACACATATAAATGTAGTAGGATATGATAATGCAACGATTACTTTGAATAGTGTTGCAACCGGTTATGTTTGGCCGGGATATGAAAATTGCTCCTCCGGTTTTAACTTTGGAGAATATATGGATTATACCAATCATGTGAAATCCGATTCGTCAATGTCGTTTTCCAATATTACATTCCTGAATCAAAAAACATTACAGGATTGTGATACGGGAGCAAATCGAAGCACTTCGTATATGTATGCCTATACGGATAACGTAAGTTATACGGATTGTATATTTGAGGGCGGTGTTGTCGCATACGGCAATGCGGAATTTAGGGGTTGTACATTTACAGAAACCGATTCCAATCGCTATTGCGTATTTCTTGATAATGAATACGGAAGACACGAAGCGGATGATTATTCTGTTATTGACTGTACTTTTTATTCACAACTGCAGACCGATGGCAGTCTGGCATACGGTTGTTTGAAAGTTGCGGATGACGAGAGTATGGGCGCAACTTTATCTTTAACCAATTCAAAATTCTATAATGATACTGCTAAATCGGCTGTCTATATTAATGGTACTACAGAAGTCACCACGGACGGAAATAATAAGTTCGCAAGTGCTAATGGCGGTATTTTGGCAAAAACAAACACCTGTAAATTAAACGGTGTTGCGTGTTTGACTGTAGATACATATAAAAATGCTGATGAAAATACAAAGGCAGAGTATGACAAAACTGAGTTTGGTAATAATTTTGCTTCCCAACAATCTGTACTGACAGAGGATGAAAACGGTGAAACGACATCGAGTGGTGAAACCACATCAAGCGGTGAAACGACATCGAGCGATGAAACTACGACTACAACGTCGAGCGATGAAACTACGGCGGCAACCACGTCAAGCGTTGAAAGCACATCAAACGGCGAAACTACATCAAGTGGTGGAAATACAACTGCAACAGCGGAAGAAACAACTACCACAACAACTCCGGAAACCACAACAACTCCGGAAACTACAACAACTCCGGAAACTACAACAACTCCGGAAACCACAACAACTCCGGAAACCACAACAACTCCGGAAACCACAACAACTCCGGAAACCACAACAACTTCGGAAACCACAACAACTTCGGAAACCACGACAATTCCGGAAACTACAACTCTTTCGGAAACGGATTCACAGGATATTTCTTCTGAATCTTCTTCCGAAGATGAAATTCTGACGTAACATATCCAGAACGGAGGACAATTATGAATACGGGCGATGAGATCAGTCCTCAGAAAAATCAAAAAAAGCTATCAGAAAAGATCATGTCTGTTTCAACTTCATTGTTATTGGCATTTGCTGTGCTTTTTTGCTTTGTTGTTGTTTATCAGATACAGACAAGACGTTTCGTTTCCATTTTCGGTTGCAGCGTTTTTCGCGTTGTGAGTGACAGTATGGAACCGGCAATTCCTGTCGGTGCTTTGATTATTTCTAAAGAAACAGATATTGAAAAGATCGAAGTCGGTGATATTATTTGTTTCCGTTCCATGGAATCTTATATGAATAATCAGATCGTAACACACCGTGTCGTCGGTATTACGGAAAAAAACGGCGAGATTGCGTTACGAACACGAGGAGATTCCAATAATAGTGAAGATGGTTTTTATGTAATACGAAGTAATCTGATCGGTAAAGTGATCTTTCATACGAAAGAAAACAGTTTTATTACCAATGCTTATTCCGTTTTAACCAGCGGTGTCGGCTTTTTCACTTTGATTGTGATCCCGGTCGTGATCATTACGGTATATATTTTACATGAAAATATCAAAAAAATAAAAATTGAAATGCAACAAATCAAAAAAGAATTGGAAAAAGAAAAGACTGCTTTGACAGTCAACTCACCTCCCGATTCTTTATGTGACCTACAAGATGCTGACAACATTCACCGCTCCGAAGGTGAGATTACAGATGAGTATCAGGAAAGGAATGTTTCAAAATGAGAGAAACTGAAAAAAGGATACGGCAATATAGGGCGCAACTGCCACGCATCCGCGAACGTATTATTGCGTCGCTCGTGCTTTTTGCCTTTTCCATTGTTATGATGACAATGTCCGCATTTGCATGGACGACGCTCTCCATTTCACCGGAAGTTTCGGGGGTGAAAACAACCATTGCGGCAAATGGTAACTTGGAGATTGCGTTGGCGAACGCTATTGAAATGACTAAAGATGCTGATGGAAATGATGTTCCCGTGAGAGATGCTGACGGCAACGTAATTCCGATTGTGCCGGGAGATTCTTTGGTCGGAGATTCCAATTTAACGTTGGTATCCCGTAACCAAACATGGGGTAACCTTATCAATCTTTCCGATCCGTCTTATGGTTTGGATAATATCATTTTGCGTCCTGCGACTTTGAACGATGGTCTTTTAAAATCAAAGCCGTTGATGTCCATGACTTATGGATATGATGGTCGAGTTATCGAAAAAGATACCAACTTTGCATATACGCAATGGAAGTGGTTGGATACGGGAATGACAAAAGGCGAATTTGTTTATTCCGAAAATCTGGGTGTAAAAGCTGTTTCTTCTGTAAAACAAACGGGAGCAACGGTTACAAGCCCTTTGGGTGGTGAATATACAAAGGGTCTTGATGAAGTGAATACCCATTTTTCCGATGCCAGAACCGCTTTGAAAGAGATAGCCGACTTATTGGAGACGAAAGACGGTCAGGACTCTCCGATTGCAGGTATTTTGACCACATATATGAACGGTACTGTCGTGGGGGATGTGGAAAATGCGGTATGTTCCGAGGATGATATAGAAGCACTTCTCGAAATCTTGACCGATACAGATGGCAATGGATCTAAATCCATAGATGGAGATGTGCTTGAGGCCATGGGTCAAGCTGTCATGAAACTTTTTTATCTCTATCAGATGGATACCTACGTTGTCAAAAGTGATTATGATGAGTGGGTAACAGAGAACCCTAACACCCCTTATCCGATGCCCGATACAGTAAAGACTTATGCTAGCGTAGACGATTTTTTGGCTAATGTGGATGCAGATCTTGCAGCTATGAATACTGCTCGCAGTAAAGCAGGGAAAATGATATTGAATGCGTCCAATTTTTCAACTTTGTATGCGTTGAAATCTTTTAAGAAAACGCTTTGGGATGAAACTGAAACTAACGGCAAACCCAACGGCTGTATCACCGGTCTTCAGGCTGCTCTGTCCAGTGGTCAGACGATTTATTGGAAAGACGTAAAAACATATGTCAATAAAATCGTTAATATCAATACTTGCTTGATCAACGGAAAAACAGCAAGTGCTTGGACGGGTAATTTGACTGCCAACGCTCTGGATTTGGTTGGTATGATGGGAGAAGGTAAAGCCAACTCCAATAATACCGTTGTCAAAGGTGGTTTGATCTATGATCTTGAAGCAAGTTTACATATCAATTCCGGTATTCGTATAGATAAAATCGTAATTGCTCTTGACAGAACGAACTTGGAAAAGAGGGTTGAGGATCAAAGTTCTGTGATTAAGCTTGCAGTAGCTAGTCTGTCTGACCCAGTTATCATTGAAGCGAACGTTACGACAAGTGCTCCGACTGATGTGGTTCCCTCCAAGGCCACCGCAGATATGGGTCAAGCCAATACGATTCTGGATGCGGCATATATCGTTTATAACTATACGGCACAGGATACATACGGTCTTTCCATTGACTTCTGGATCCGTTCCAATGCGCCGCAGACTTATCTGACATTGGAAGGCGATGTGATTACCGTTGATGAACCCATTAAGGTTTATATTGACAGTATCGGTGATGAAGTTGAAATTTTCCTGGCAACAGTAGACAGCACGAAGACCTTCGAGGATGGAAGTGAGCCGGAAACAGCTTCTATGCTGAATCAAGAAGTTTATAAATATAATAATGTTTGGTATTATTATATTGGTCAAACGGCTGTTGAAAGAACAGTCGAAGAAACCGATGCAAGCGGTACTCTTGTTTCGACAACTGTATATAAGATTCGCGACACAGTAAATAAAACAGAGCCGAAGGTTGTCGGTTATTCGGGTGTAAACCGTATCTGGGACGAAACCAATCTTGAAAAATATTTGGACCAAAAAGAACATATATACAGCACATCTCAAGGTTCGGGTAGTTGCTATACGTTCTATGCGGATCCCAATGATCTTGAGACAATTCTGGACCTTTTGGAATTGATGCGCGTTGCGTTTGTCGATGCTTCCGGAAATCTTCTGGCAACAGCAAAACTGGATACATCTCTTTGTTATTCCGATTACGGTAAGCATATCGTTCCTCTCGTTCTGTATAGTGGTTATACGGAGATTCAGATCGGCGAGGAGACCTATCGCGGAATCACAAAATTGGAGAAAAATGAAGCTAATCTGATCACAGCGCTTATTTATCTGGAAGGCTCCAATATTGAAAATAAAGATGTTTTGGCTTCCTCTGATATTGACGGACAGTTCAATATTCAGTTCGGCAGCACATATTTGCCCGAAGCGCTGGAAGATGAAAAATTGATGACCGAAACACTCCGTATTACCGCGGCGGCAAACAAAACAAAGTTTGAAGCAACAGAAGTAGCGGAAGACGGCAAGTATCATACGACGGTTACGCTCAACATTGAAGGCATGGACAAAGTTTCCGGTGTACAGGCATATTTCTTGCGTGCGATCAGCGAAACACAGGGTACTCGTCAGCAGACAATGACGTTCACAAAGGTGGATGACAAAACATGGACGTATGACTGCGCATTTACAGCACCCGGTACATACATTTTGAGAAGTGCTACGGTAGATGGTATTGAACGCGCTTTGACAACACCGATCACGATTACGATCGAAGGTTTCAAGGTAGGGGAAGTCACGAGCGAAGATAATAAACCCTCGTACTACACGGAAATGCGTTCGGGTAACTATTATAGCGAAACATTCTCTGTCAATATCAATACGGAAAACGTGACACCTCCCAAGACGGTTCGAGGCGTATTTGTCAACGAAAATAACGTATCGGTTACCGTTAACTTTGCAAAGGATACCGATTCCGCTTGGGAAGGAACGGCAAACTTCACGACGAGCGGTACATATATTTTGCAGTATCTCCTGATCGATGGCGAATATTATGAAGTCAATGCGCTTACGCGTGTTGTTTATCTCGGCTTGAAGACAAAGGTTTCCTTGAAGGCATTGGATACCTATGATCCGGAAAAGGAACAGTATAGCTATGACCCCGATACAGGCTATTCTTACATTTACAATATGGTACAGCATGAATATGGTGTCAGCGCGGAAGTCTACGATGACACGGGCAGAAAGATCAAATCGCTCGGCGGCGAGGATGGCATTTGGGTAAATTACTCGAATAATCTGTCAACCAAAGTTGTCTGGAGCGGTGTGGATGATGCTTATGTCGGCGGTAAATTCCTGATTAACCAAGTTGGCGTATATTCGTTCGTCAGCGTTAAGATCGATGCTAACAATACGGTCACAAACGCAATTGATACCTTGAAGATCACAGCGATTTCGAGTGATCCTTTTGAATATCTCGGTGCGGGAGATGTAACAGACTATTTCGTTGTTGATGCGGAAGCGGAAACTGCATTCCCGACGGTTCAGCTGAACTTCAAGTATGCGCAGTCTGCATCTGTATACGGTAAGTTTGCTTACAGCAGAAGCGAGGACGGTCTGAATACAACCGATGCTTTCAGAATTCTGAAAGCGACTTATGTGGAAGGCGACAGTGATGATGTAGGTACGTTTGTCTTTACGATTCCTAAAGAAGACGGCTATTACCGTCTGAAAGAAGTGAAACTTTCCAACGTATATTATGAGGATGCAAACGGTCAGAATGGCAAGTTCTATATGGAAGATGATTCCTTTAAGGTCGAGCAAGATGAAAATGGAAATGATATTCCTTGGACGGCAGAGGAGTTTGACGGCGCGACCGAAGAAAATTATTACTCCATTAAGTTTGACGGAGATATGGAACCTGTTATGGAATCCACAAAGGTTGTGAAGACCATTACACTGGGTAATGTTTCTTATCCGAATGCATTCAGCGGTGCATTTTTGGAGAAACATACTATCACATCGGCATCTGTGACATTGAGAGACTTTGAGGGTAAAGAAGTTCAAGGTGTTTCCGATGTTAAGTTGAGCGTAGGATATAAGACCACAACAAGGACTTATTCGACCAATAATACCGACATTAATGATGGTAAGACAGATCACCAGACATTTGAACTGGATCTTACCGGTGATGGTAGCGGTAAATACAGTTGGTCGGGCGAAAAGCAGATCTATATTGCAGGTAGTTATGGTGTAACATTGGAGTATACTGTCGGAACGACTGCGAAGACAAAGACTCTTGATGATATTGTGATTACTTCGACCATGCCGACGGTTAAAATTAGTAGTGTTTCTCCTAATACTTCTATGAATGCAGATACAAGCAGCGGTAGCGGACATACTACAAAGACAAATGAGAAAACAGATACTACGGCGACAGTTTATATTAAATGTACAAGAGAACAGTCTAATGGCTTTATGGGCATTGGTGCATACGATAGACATAAATATACGGCATCTTCTGTAAGTATATCTTTGTCTAATTCTGGTTATGCTTCAGATGCAAGATTGAATTTCTATGATTCTGATGGACAATTAACTTCTTATTTGTTTGGGTCAATAAGTAATCCTACTGGTCAAGAAAATACAACAGTAGACTCAACAAGTGCATATGCTTGGAACAATGCAAATAATACAATCAATGGATGTGATGCTATAAAATTATTGTATGTAGGTTATTCAAAATACTCTAATTTCTTGGGTACTTCAAATGGTAGCAAAACTCCAGCTGGCACAATTACAGCAAATACTTTGGTTATGACTTTTGATGGTGTTGAATATAGTATTACAATTCCGACCATTACGATTAAGAACCCGTACTAATTGCTTTTATTTTCTCAAAAGGGAAGTCATCAAAAGGATTCCCCTTTGGGGAAGGTGGATGCGAAGCAGACGGATGAGGTATGACACAGAAAAAATTTTCTTGAAATCGCGAAAACGAGGAACTTCATTTCGTGTAAAAACCTCACCCGCCTCGTGCCCTCGGCACCCTCCCCAAAGGTGAGGGCGTTGGGTAACAAAAGGCAAGAAAAACAGAAAGCAAAGATTCTCAAAGCCTTCTCCTTTGGAGAAGGTGGCAACCGAATAGGTTGACGGATGAGGTTTTATGAAACACAACCCAAAATTAACTCCATATGCTCGTGATCTCCGAAATAATATGACTCCACAAGAACGAAAATTGTGGTACGAATATCTTCGCAAATATCCGATACAATTCCGCCGTCAAGTTACGGTTGAGCACTATATTTTGGATTTTTATTGCGCGCAGGCGAAGCTTGCCGTGGAGATCGATGGCGCACAGCATTATGAAGCACAGGGAAAACAGCACGACCTCTGCCGAACGAATTATTTGAACAGCGTTGGGATAGAAGTCTTGCGCTTCACCAATTCAGATGTTGAGGAAAAATTTTTGGGTGTGTGCCTCATGATCGACAACAGGGTGAAAAACAGAATTTCTCAAATGATTTAAAAAAGGAGGCGCCTATGCGCAAACAATTTAACAATGACAATATGAGGCGTCTTATTTTGGTTTTACTTCTGACGGCATTCGTATTTTCGCTTGGCGCGCCGTTCATTTCGGCGGCGGAAACCGGTGGAACTTGCGGAGACGGTCTGAAATGGACGCTCTCAATCGATGGTGTTCTCACCATTTCGGGCAATGGCTCAATGAAAAATTATACGGAACTGTCGCCGGCACCTTGGTATGGAATGCGTGAAGATATCCGTATCATTCATGTGGAAAACGGCGTTACTTCTATTGGTAAACGCGCATTTTACGGTTTGGAAAATCTGATTTCCGTAACGCTTCCTTCCTCTGTGAAGACAATTGGTAAATATGCTTTTATGAATTGCAAAAAGCTGAAAATGCTGACATTGGGACTGGGAGTGGAAACGATTAAAGCAAGTGCTTTTGAATCTTGTGAATCATTGAAAATGATCCGCTTTCCCAATAGTTTGAAAACGATTGATGATAAAGCATTTTATTGTTGTTATTCTTTGCAAACCGTTTCCATTCCGTCTTCCGTTTCAACTCTTGGAGATATGATCTTTGCTTATTGCAAAGGTTTGATTCAAGCGGATGTCCGTGCTTCTGTTGCAGAATTGCCGCTCTGGATGTTCTATGATTGCAAATCGCTTGCTTCCGTATCTTTCGCAGGTAATATTTCTGGTGTCGGCAACGGCGCATTTGAAAAATGTACGTCGTTGAATACGTTGAATTATGGCGGAAGCGAAGCAAATGGACAACAGATTCTTTTAGATATCAGAGAAGGCAGTATTGAGGATTTTCCCGAATACGTAATCAGTTATGATTCTGACCTGATCTCCGGAGGAACATCGTTTTCCTCTGAAGTACAGGAAGATAAGATTGTGACCAATACGACGACGATCACTACGACTGAAAATGCGACGGTTGCTACAACGGTTACAGAATCTCAGGGATTTATAGTGACGGAAGATGATTTCTATTTAAAAGAAAAGGAAACTTCCGTCAACATCGAAGCGATGATTGAAAACGAAAACGGTTGGAATGAGCTTTTGAATGAGATCACAGAAGGCGAAAAGAAAAACATTGATAATGAAAAGATCAATGTGGATATCAGTTTGATTGACACGAACAATATTTCGAGCAATACGCTCAATGAGCTTGCCGGCAAGGATATCGACCTCACGATCGATATGAAGGATGGCTCCACCGTCAAGATTGATTGCGATCGTTTGGAAAAAACAGACGAGAATAAGGTAATGGAAGTCACGGCACTTTCTTATCAGCTCTCCGAAAATGAAAATCCGACGAAGAATCATATCAAGACGATCGGTGAAGCAAAAAGTTTCTTGCTTTCCTTTGATGGCAGTTCGGAATTTGATTTTTCTCCGAAGATTTATCTTGGTAAAGATTATTCTTATCAGGTAGCAACACTTTATCAATATATTCCCGGCAGAGGACTTTCGCTTTTGCAATCTGTGAAAGTGGATAAGAGCGGCTATGCAACGTATTATTTGCAATCCACCAAAGATACAACACAATATCTGATCGCTTTGAACGTCAAGGACGTGGATGAAGCAACGGCAATTATTCCGGAAGATATTGCATTGGATTATGGAGAAATGATGTATTATGAATCCATTGAATACGTGACCACGGGTGTACGTTTGTTTATGGGACTTTCGCTTTTCCAATTTTCCATTGCAGTATTCTGCGTGATGTTGTTCCTTTTCGTTGCGGTTGGTGTTGTAATGAGTATTCTTTACAGAAAGAAAAAACTGGAGCTTTATTATCAACAATTGAAAGCAAATCAAGCTTAATGATAAAAAATAACACGCAATCCATAGGATTGCGTGTTATTTTTTGGTTAGTTTTTAAATTTTAATGTCAGGATTTCAAATCCGCTAAGGTTCAATTTGACTTTACTGTTTTCGATCGGCAATTCTGTGAGTTCATTTTCAAGCATATCGCAGACAAAACAGGATTTTGCAGGGAATCCAAGCGTAAGTTCTGCTTTGGCACGGATATTTTTTGCTTCATAAAGACGGATGATGATATCTTCGCTGTCTTCTGCTTCTTTGATGGTATCGATCACGATATTTTTCTTGTTGACGGATGCCATAGAGAAGGATTCGGGAAGTGCGGAAGAAGTACCGGTTGCTTTTACGGCTGTCATTGGATTATTGAGCATATAAGAAAGCTCCAGCGTATCGCTTTCTTTGACAGTACAAGCATGAGGATAGATGGAATATATGAAGGAATGTTCACCCTGATCGGCTTCACGATAAGGCATTGTACCGCATTTGAGAAGGGAAAGCTGCATCAGATTGCCATGGATATCATGTCCGTATTTGCAATCGTTGAGGATCGCCATACCGTAACCGCCGTCGGAAAGATCGGCATATTTATGGGCACAGACTTCAAATTTGGCTCTGTCCCAGCTTGTGTTGGTATGTGTGGGACGTTCAACGGAACCGAATTGGATCTCATACGTTGCTTTATCGGAAAGGATATCAACGGGGAATGCGGCTTTGACCATCTGATGATGCTGATGCCAATCGATCTTCGTATCAAAATCGATTTTTGCGATATCATCATAGAACCACATGGTCTGTTCAATGGTGGATTTCATATGCGGACGGGTGACTTTGATACCTTTTCTTGCGCCGTCATCGATGATCTCGACTGCGGAAACGGCAGTAATGACTCTGTAATCATTCAAGGAATATTCCTGCCATTCCCAATTATCGTATTTATCGGGATGATCGGCATAAACACGGATTTCATTACCGACACCGCCTTCTGCGATAAGTTCTCTGTCGTTGGCTTTATCATAAAGGGAAACGATCTGATATGCATCGTTGAATTTGACGGTGAAATGCGGAGTTTCCACGTTGTTGCCGTTGATTGCAATGGAGTTTTCCACCTTGAATGTGGAAACACAAGCATAACCTTTGGGAACGATGTCTGTTACATATGCGCTCTTGCCATCGATCGTAACGATGCCGTTGCCTGTGAAGCCGTTGGGATTGAATACGATATATCCTTTATCACTTGCGATCTGATCTGCGATGCCGTTCTGTGCTTCGGAAACGATGGTATCACCGATCTTTTTGACTTCCGCATAATCGATATCGCTCTGAACGTAAACTTCTTCGATGGAAGAACCGGGAATGATATCATGGAATTGATTGGTGAGGATGGTTTCCCAGCCTTTGCGGAGTTCTGCTTTCGGGAATTTTTTGACTGTGAGTGCCTTTTCGATGGATGCGAGAAGTTCCGCATTCATATAAAGAAATTCGCTCTTGCGATTATTTTTCTTGTTTTTAGCGATGGAAGTATAGGTGCCTCTGTGATATTCGAGATACAACTCACCGTTCCATTTCGGGAGGCGGGGATTATTTTCGATCTTCTTTTCGAGGTCGGAAAGGAAATCGCTTGCAAAAGCAAATTTTGTATTGGGAACACCGGGAACACCTTTTTCCAGACGGAGAATATTTTCAATATGTTCTGATGTGGGACCGCCGCCGCCGTCGCCATAACCGTAAGAGATCAGGACTTCATCGGAAAGATTCTTCTGCTGATAACGCTTCCATGTGCCTGCGATCATTTTAGGATTGATATTGCCGTTATAGGTCGTGCCGCGAGGAGGTTCTTTTCCCTTGTGTGCATCCGATGCAGTCAGAAAATAGGTATTGATTTCCGTGCCGTCAAGACCTTGCCATTGGAACGTATCGTAAGGCATCATATTGGTATCGTTCCAACTGATCTTGGAAGTCACGAACCAATCGACACCGCTTTTTTTCAAGATCTGAGGAAGTGCCGCAGAATAACCGAATACGTCGGGAAGCCACAAAACACGGTTATCTTTATCAAATTCTTCTCTGAAGAAGCGTTTGCCGTAAATGAGCTGACGGATAAAGGATTCACCCGAAGGGAGGTTGCAATCTGCTTCGACGAACATCGCACCCTCACATTCCCATCTGCCCTCTGCTACACGAACCTTGACCTGCTCATAAATTTCGGGAGCTTCTTCTTTCAGATATTTGTAGAGAAGCGGTTGGGAAGAACCGAATTTATAATCGGGATAACGCTTCATAAGATCAAGCACGGTCGCAAAGGAACGCTGTACTTTTTCTCTTGTCTGTGCAAGTGTCCAGAGCCATGCACAGTCGATATGCGTATGACCGGCACACGCAACGGTGGCACTTTGCTTTTTGCAGTATTTGCCATAAAATTCTTTTTCGAGATAAGCTCTGGCATCAGTAATGGAAGCATAATATTCCTCGGATGTCAGTTCATAAAGATCGAGCAGAGAAACGGCATTATCAAGATGCTTTAAAGTTTCGGCATATTCGCCCGAATATTCATCCAGAAAATCCAATGTTTCAAAAGGAACTCTCAGATCGTAATAAAGGGCTTCCGCATCGAGATGGATATTGCGGAGCTTCGCATGGAACTGTGATTTTGGTGTATTCGGACCCGTATAGGCATAAACGTAAACGTCAAAATGATCGCCGTCATCGAGCAAAAACGAGATATGTCTGGTATCCATACCCATGCGGATCTCGCCGTTGATATAGAGCAAAAACTGCGGTGTGCTTCCGACAGAGTATTCAAACTCGGATTTCACGACAAGCTCCACGGGAAGTGCTTTCATATTTTCGGGAATATCGATCGTGAAATGGAACCATGCGTGCGTATCCTTGCCCGTGCCGAAGGAATTGCCGACAGTAAACGGCTGAAATTCGGAAAGCGGAGGCGGTGTATTATCCGTCTTATAACCGCAAGGACAATATGTCACGTTTTCCAAAGGTTTTTCATTGCAGTATATGGAACGCTTGACAAGCTCAATATACTGCTTGACTTTTCGGAATTGAGTTTTCATAGGATTCTCCTTTGCTTTTTGATTTCATATGAATTATATCATTGTTTTTTTTGTTTTTCAACAGAAAACTGTGAATTTTTTCTTTGTGGGATAAACACTTTTCGGAATTTTTGCAGGCAGAAAAATATTTTTTTGCGAGAAATATTTTTCTGTTTTTTTGCTATTGCATTTTATATAAAAATTCGATATACTGATACTATATGAACAAATTTTGAAAGGACTTTTTAAAATGGATATTTTAACGGTATTGAATTGGATATTCGCTTGTTTTATGATTCTTGCGACGCTTGACCGTATTTTCGGCAACCGCTTCGGTATGGGTAAGGAACTGGAAAAAGGTGTCATGCTTCTCGGTACGATGACACTTTCCATGGTCGGTATGATCGTACTTGCTCCCGTGATTGCCAATTTATTGATGCCTTTGCTTTCTCCTTTGCAGAAATATCTGCATCTGGAACCGTCTGTTATTATGGGTTCGCTCCTTGCGAACGATATGGGCGGCGCACCTCTCGCAAAAGAAGTTGCGGGCAGTGAAGTTTCGGGTTATTTCAATGGTCTTGTCGTGGCTTCCATGCTCGGTGCAACGGTTTCTTTTACCATTCCGCTTGCGCTCGGTGTCATCGACAAATCCCGTCATAAAGACGTAGCTCTCGGTATGCTTTGCGGTATCATTACGATTCCCGTCGGCTGTCTGGTTTCGGGACTCATCCTCAGAATGAGCTTTGCCGAACTTGCAATCAATCTCATTCCGCTCATCATCTTCTCCGGTCTGATCGCCCTTGGACTCGCTCTCGCACCGAACGGCTGTGTCAAGGTATTTACGATCTTCGGCAAGGGTGTACAGATCCTCGTTGCTCTCGGTCTTGCCGTCGGTCTTTTCTCCAAACTGACGGGTATCACTTTGATTCCCGGTATTGCAGATTTTGACGGCGAAGGCATGAAAACCGTTGTCAATGCCTGTGTTGTCATGACGGGTGCATTTCCTCTCGTTTACGTACTTTCCAAAATTCTCAAAAAACCGCTTGTCGTTCTCGGCAAACTCATCGGTATCAATGCAACTTCCGCAATGGGTCTGATCTCCTGTCTTGCGACCAATGTCACGACCATCAATATGGTTAGTGATATGGACAAAAAAGGTGTCGTTCTCAATATGGCGTTTGCCGTTTCGGGTGCGTTCGTCTTTGCGGGACATCTTGCCTATACGATGTCTTTCAATGCGGATTATCTGATTCCCGTTATCATCGGTAAGCTCACCGCAGGCGTTACGGCTGTCATCCTTGCGAACTTCGTTTACAACAAGCAAGCTAAATCCGCCGCGGCGGAATGATTGGGGCTTGCCCCAAACCCCATCCAAGGAAACTTTTTGTAAAAAGTTTCCTTGGAGAACCTTCAAAAACTTTATATGTGTTTCTCTGTCTTGATTTTGGGGGAGATTTTTATTGGATGCCGCAGGTTTAGGATCTGTGGTGTTTTTTATTTTATGTGAAACTTTTGGAGGGTGGATTCCGACTGTATGAGTGAAAGATCTTTCAGAGAAAAACGGGTAAAGGAGGTAAGACGATGGAAGATAAAGAGATTATAGAATTATATCTTGCGCGTGATGAAAATGCGATGCGGATGACTTCGGAAAAATATGGGTTATTATGTTATAAGATTGCAAGGAATGTGCTTGGCAATGAGGAAGATGCAAAAGAATGTGTCAATGATGCGTATTTTGCTGTTTGGAATCGGATTCCGCCCGAAGAGCCGAGGTCGTTTTCTGCATTTTTATCAAAGATTGTGCGGAATATTTCGCTTGATCGCTTTGATTATAATACGGCGGCTTGTCGGAATGGGAGTACAGACATGGTTCTGGATGAAATTATGGAATTTATTCCCGATCAGACAAGGGATTTTTCAGAAAATATCGGTCTTTCGGATGCGATCAATGCATTTCTTGCGAAGCAAACCAAAGCGGCAAGATGTGTTTTTGTACGGAGATATTTTTATTGTGATTCCATCGCTGAAATTGCGGAACGGTACGGAATGAAAGAGAGTGCTGTGAAATCCTTGGTATACCGTGTCCGCGACCGACTTGCCGCTTATTTGAAAAAGGGAGGGTTTTATTTATGAAAAATCATGAGAAATTGCGTATATTTGGTGAGATCGATGAAAAATATTTAGATGAAGCGAATGAGGAGATTTCGTTTAGCCCGAGAAAAAGTGTTTGGGTGAGAGGTTTATCGATTGCTGCTTGTGCCGTATTGGTTTGCGGCATCGTTTCGGTTCCTTTTTTGAACGGGATGATGAGGGAAGATGCATCATGGACAAAAAATGAAAGCTTGGGATCTGCGACTTCCGATCGGGAAATGTCGTGGATATGGAATGAAGAAGAAGGTACTTTTGATTACATTGCGTACAGTTCGCTTGCGGATAAAGTGATGGAAGATGAGAGTATCAAAATTTATCCTGAAATACAGATCAAGGAGGACACGGATATTTATCCATCAGACACGGTCTATTATGTTTCTCCGATGCTGACGGAGGGTGATTACCGTTCGTATGCATATTTTTATCGCAAAGTCAATCTGAAAAATATTGATTATAAAATGGGAGAAACGCAAATTACTCTTGGAATCGGTAAGAATGAAGAAAAGATCGTTTGCAATGCGGAGGTTTATGCTATCCGCGGAATCGATCCCGATTATGCGCTTGCGGTCAAAGCGGATGCGGTCAATTTTTACGTACAGAACAGCAATGCAAGAGGGTATTTGCTTTTTTACAAAAAGGATGTAGCGTTTGAAAGCTTTGCGGAGCTTGTCGGCGCATACGCTTTGAAAGAGCAGATGTATGTTGGTCCTGCTTTTGTGGAAGGCTTGATGACGGGAACGGGTATCGTTGAAAATATTATTTATCCCAGTGAAGAAAATCGTCTTTTCTGTGAAAAATTGCTTGCGATCGATGGAATTTTATGTAATACGGCTGACATTGCGGAAGACTCGTTGAGCATCGGTGTGGAATGTGGTTTTCTTGTCGCGGGCGGACCGTTTGGTATTCAGATCTTTGAAGATGGGTATCTTGTGACCAATATCGGCGGTACGCTTCATACGTTTGATATCGGTAAGGAAACGGCAATGGAATTGATTGCGTTTGCGGAAACGATTCCGGAAAAATACTGCGGTGTGAATTTTTATGACGGTAAGACGGACGGTCTGAACGGAGAAGAAACACTTCCGTATGATCCCGCACAGAGTTCAGGCGGATATATTCCCGAAACGACGACGGAATGGCGGGAAAATTCATATCAGACAGAGGAAACGACAGGCGTTTATCCCGATGATACGGCGGTCGAACGCTATCCGATCGAAACGATTTCCAAATAAAAATTTTGGCGGAGGGGTTTCAGGGGAGGTGCCTTTTATAAAAGGCACCTCCCCTTGTTCGTATCATTATAAAAAAATACCGCACGGGAAAAGGAGAAACCCGTGCGGTATTTTTGGGAGAATATACGTCGACTTATTCTTCGACAGAGATGATGTAATCGTAGAGAGGTTGACCGCCATATGCAAGAACGACTTCTGCATCGGTTGCGGTATTTTCAATCATTTCACGAACCTGATTTGCTTCGACTTCGCTTGCGTCTTCACCGTAGAAGATGGTAACGTAAACGGCAGATTTGATGAGATCAAGGAGTTTTTCGATCGCTTCGATACTGTTTGCGCCTGTGGAGCGGATTTTACCGCCGACAAGACCCATGGTCTGACCGGAACGAACGGCGATACCGTCAATGGATGCATCACGGACAGCGTGTGTTACGGAGAGGGATTTGACGTGAGTGATGGTTTCAGACATAGCCTCCTCATTATCTTCGGGAGTTGCTGTTTCGTCAAAAACGAGAAGGGAAGAGATACCTTCGGGAACGCTCTTCGTATGGATTACGATAACTTTCTTTTCGGTGGATGCTTCAGCCGCCTGTGTTGCGACCATATCGATGTTCTTGTTATTGGGAAGAACGAATACGATCTCGGCGGGTGTCTTGTTGACGGCATCAAGGATATCCTGCATACTGGGGTTCATCGTCTGACCACCGAATACGATCTGATCGACGTTGAAATCACGGAACATATCACGGATACCGTCACCCATGCAAACGGAAACGAAACCGTATTTCTTTTCTGCGGGAGCGATGGCGTTTTCTTCTTCCGCTTTTTCTTCGGCGGGAGCGGCGGCGGGTGCAGGCGCAACGTCCGTGAGAGCGGAATGCTGATTTTTCATATTTTCAACTTTGACGGTGATGAAAGAACCGAACGTGCTTGCAAGCTCGAGAACAAGACCGGGATGATTGGTATGAATATGGAGTTTGATGATTTCTTCCGCATCAACGAAAACGATGCTGTCGCCCATTTCTTCGATTCTTTCGTAGAGAGCGTGCGCTTTGTTTTCGCCGTGGAAGCCCTTGGATTTTTCAACGATACATTCTGTGCAATACTGGAATTTGATATCTTCGGTATTGAAATCGGTGAAATCCGCTTTTTCGGTAACGACAGCTTTCTTTGCGGTCGTATCTTCAATGGCTTCGACAGGTTTGCCGACGAGTGCGGCAAGCATACCGCGGAGGATGGTTACGAAACCGCAACCGCCCGCGTCAACAACGTGAGCTTCCTTGAGGATGGGGAGCATTTCGGGGGTCTGGTCGAGTGTGATTTCTGCGGTTTGCAGGAGTTTTGCGAAGAAACCGCCGAGGTCTTTTTTGTAATTGTCTTTGACTTCGATCGCATCTTCCGCGCATCTGCGGATAACGGTAAGGATTGTGCCTTCTGCGGGATTCATAACGGCTTTATATGCTTCTTCTTTACCGAGAGCGAATGCTTTGGCAACGGCTTCCGCATCCATTTCTTCCAGTCCTTTGGTTGCTTTTGCGAAACCGCGGAAGAAGAGCGCGAGGATTGCGCCGGAGTTACCTCTTGCGGAAAGAAGAACGGCGGTTGCCGCTTTGGAAGCGCAATCGGATATATTTTCTTCTTTAGGCATATTATGGACTGCGCCGATGGTCAGTCCCATATTGGTACCCGTATCGCCGTCGGGAACGGGGAATACGTTGAGATCGTTGATTTTCTGCTTATTGTTTTCAAGGCTGTTTGCCGCGGAGATCAGCATTTCATGGAAAAGCTTTCCGCCGATGGTCTGAATGGCTGTCATAATAACAATGTTCCTTTCAAGTTTAATACGGGTATTTTAACCGGATTATTCGTTGATTTCTGCCGCTTCTGCGGTGTTATTTGTTTCTTCGGGAGTAGGAATTTCTTCCGTTTCGTTATTTTCTTCTTCGGGATCTTTGCCGACGAAGAATACGGCAAGACCGCCGGGACCGCAATGTGCGCCGAACGCGGGACCGATATCTGTGATGATGATATCCTTGACATCCCATTTAGCGCGGAGCATCATTTCCAGATTCACAGCTTCTTCCATAGAATCCGCATGGCTGATGGTGATGATGCTATTTTCGGGATCAAAAGCGAGTTCTTCGGTGCGGCGGATGAGTTCTTCCATTGCACCTTTCTTACCTCTTGCTTTACCCCAGGCGAAAAGTCCGCCTTCTTCATTGACGGTCAGGATGGGTTTGATCATGAAGATCGAACCGACGACAGCGGTTGCTGTACGGAGTCTGCCGCCTCTTTTCAGGAAGAAAAGATCGTCGACGGTAAACCAGGAGTTGAGTTTGCTGCAGATATTCTGCATATAAGCGAAGGTTTCTTCGAGGTCTGCGCCTTCTTCCCTTTTGAGTGCTGCGAGATAAGCGGCAAGACCGACACCGCCGCTTCCGCTGCGGCTGTCCGCGCAATAAATTTTTCTTTCAGGATACGCTTCCATCAGTTCTTCTGCCGCGAGCTTTGCGGAAGTGAAGGTTGCGGAAAGTCCTGCGGACATACCTATGTAGAGAACGTCAAAACCAGCCAGCAATTGTTCTTCAAATCTGTTTTTGAAGGTTTGCATATTAATCGCGGAGGTTTTGATCATCTTCTTTTCGCGTAATTTCTGATAAAATTCGGAGATATCGAGTTCATCGGAGAGCGCATCAGGTTCTCCTTCGATATGGAGATTGGTGGGAATGACCTCGATGCCGTACTGTGTGAGAAGTGTTTCGGGGAGGTCACAACCGAAGTCGCTGATGATTTTATAATTGTTCATAAGATTTTCCCTTTTAGTTTTCATTCTATAAGAAGTTGCATAAAACCTACCTCGCCGTTTTGCATTGTTCAGACACAAGCAAAGTTTGGATAGGCGAGCAACTTCTGGCGGGCGTTGCCCGCTGAATCATTTAATAAAACGAATGGGGAAAGCAAAAAGGGACAGATTTTAAAAAATTTTTAAGAAATTTGAGAATTTAAGAATGATAAGATATCCGCGTAAGGTTTTTCGCGGTCAAATTCATTCAGAATCTCATGGCGCATATCGGGATAAAGGATCCTCGTCACGTCTGTAATACCTTCTTCGATCAGTCGGGAATAAATGGTTTCGATGCCTTTTCCGTAATTTCCGACGGGGTCTTCCGTTCCCGAAACGAGCAGGATGGGAAGATCTTTGCGGAGATTTTCAAACCATTCGCGCCGATTGGCATCTGCTTGCAATCGGATCAGATCGTGCATAGCGGAAACGGTGAAACGGAACGTACAGAATTTATCCGCATCGTGTTTTTGGAGTTCTTCCTCATCGCGCGAGAGCCAAGCCATCGGATGCTTGCTTGCGGTTCGTTTGTTATATGAGGAAAATGCGGCAATATAAGCAAGACGGGAGATATGTTTTGCGCCGAACAGCTTCCCGATAAGGCTTGTCAAGAGAAGTCCGAAACGGGAAAGCGGATTTGGTCCGCCCGTACCCATAAGAATGAGTGCATCGCAGGCATCGGGATGCGAGATCATCGTATTACGGACGATAAACGAGCCCATACTGTGTCCGAGCAGGATATGTTTTAAATTCGGGTATTCTGCTCTGATGGCTTTACCGAACAGATAAACGTCTTCGCAAACGGAGAGATGACCGTCTTTTTCCGCGATAAAACCGAGTTCCGTATCGTTTTCCGCTGTTCTGCCGTGACCGAGATGGTCGTGACCGCAGACGATGAAACCGTTTTCGGCGATATACGTCATGAAAGCGTCATAGCGTTCGATATGTTCGACCATACCGTGCGAGATCTGTAAAATACCTTTGGGGTTTTCGGGGAGATAAAAGAGTCCGCGGAGTGTATGGATACCGTCCGAGGAGGGAATTTCTTTTCTGATTTTTTCGATCATACTGTCACTCCCTTTCCAATGCGGAAAGATACGTCGTCATCTTCACAGCTTTATTCCAGCCGATAAGATTCTTTTCTCTTTCCTCTTTTCGCATAGTCGGGAAATAAATTTCCGAAACGGAGCAGAGAGAAGCAAGTTCCGTTCTGTCTTTCCAGAAACCGACGGCAAGTCCCGCAAGGAATGCCGCGCCGAGCGCAGTCGCTTCTGTTTCGCCCGATTTATGCACGGCGATTGCGGAAATATCCGATTGGAATTGCATCAGAAAAGTGTTTTTCGATGCGCCGCCGTCTACTTTCAGTGAACGTAAGGGGGTATCGATGGATTTTTGCATGGCTCCAAGGATATCATTCGTTTGGTACGCGATGGATTCCAGAGCGGCGCGGATGATATGATTGCGGCCGCTTCCTCTTGTCAGACCCGTGATCGTACCTCTTGCGTGCATATCCCAATGCGGTGCGCCGAGTCCCGTAAATGCGGGAACGACATAAACACCGCCGTTATCTTTGACTTTTTGTGCAAAATAAGCGGAATCAGCGGAATCACGCAGAAAACCGAGTTCATCGCGAAGCCATTGGATGACGGCACCGCCGACGAAAACACTGCCTTCCAATGCATATTCGGGTGTTCTTCCGTATTCCGTTGCGGCAAGGGTCGTGATGAGACCGCTGTCGTTTTTCTTCGGAGAGGTGCCCGTGTTCATCAACAGGAAACAGCCTGTGCCGTAGGTATTTTTGGCATCGCCTTCGGAGAAACAAGCCTGTCCGAAAAGTGCTGCCTGTTGGTCACCTGCGACACCGCGGATCGGGATTTCCTCGCCGAGCAGATGCAACGTGCCGTAATCGTCCGCACTCATTTTAACTTCGGGGAGCATATTCTGCGGAATATCGAAAAGGGCGAGCAATTCCGTATCCCACGTTCTCGTATGGATATTGAAAAGCATCGTGCGGGATGCGTTTGTAAGGTCGGTCGCATGGACTTTTCCGCCTGTCAATTTCCAGATAAGCCACGTATCGATCGTGCCGAAAAGTAAGTTTCCTTTTTCGGCGGCATCTCTTGCGCCCTCCGTATTGTCGAGTATCCAACGGATCTTGGAAGCGGAAAAATAAGCGTCGATGGGAAGTCCTGTTTTTTCGCGAATCATCGTTTCATAACCGTCTGTTTTCAACCCTTCGCAAAGCGGTTCGGTCCTGCGGCATTGCCAGACAATTGCGGGTGCAATCGGTCTGCCTGTTTCTTTGTTCCAGACGACAGAGGTTTCTCTTTGATTGGTAATGCCGACGGCGGCGATCTCATCGGGAGAAATTCCCGAAGCGACGACAGCTTCTGTCATTGTTGCATATTGCGATGCGTATATTTCCATGGCATCCTGTTCCACCCAGCCCGAAGCGGGATAATACTGCGTAAATTCCTTTTGTGCAGATGCGATAATTTTTCCTTTCCGATCGAATAAGATCGAACGGGTACTTGTCGTACCTTCATCCAGAGAGAGAATATATTTTTTCATATTACGTTTCCTCCTTCCACTTAAAAATATACCGTATAATTATATTATAACGGATGAATATGGAAAATGCAAAACTTTTTTATATATTTTTTCTGATTTTTGTGGATTTTTTTACGGTTGTTTCTCAATATCAAATATGTTTGAAAAATTATACGCAAATTATTGACAAATTGTAAATTTTATGTTATAATGTATGATTGTGTGAGGGAGTAGCAAGCGCATATATCCCGTGCGTAACAAGTCAACATACTGACCGAACGGTCTGGCTTGTTTTCAATTGCGAGACTCATGTATAACTGCGAAGCTATACATGGAGTCTATTTTTTTTGTCAAAAAATGGTTGCCGAGTATGGTTTTCGCCGTAGTCGGTTTTTATTTTTATAAAATTTCAGGAGGTCTAAAAACATGAATTTGGGATTTGATTTTTTCTTTACGAGCATCATGCTCGGTGTGGGACTCGCCATGGATGCGTTTTCCGTTTCGCTCGCCAACGGTCTGAACGAATCGAAAATGCGTATCGGCAAAATGTGCGGTGTTGCGGGACTTTTTGCTTTTTTTCAGGCTTTGATGCCTTTGCTCGGTTGGACCTGTATCCATACGATCGTACAGGTATTCGCATCGTTTGAAAAGATGATTCCTTGGATTGCACTCGTTTTGCTTTGTTATATTGGTATCAAAATGCTGATCGACGGCATCAAGTGTAAGGGTTGCGAACCGGAATTGCACGCGGTTACATTTGGCGCGCTGATCGTACAGGGTATCGCAACATCCATCGATGCACTCTCCGTTGGTTTTACGATTGCGGAATATCAGCTTGCGGAAGCACTTCTTGCGGCTTTGTTGATCGCGGCAGTTACGTTTGTGATCTGTTTTGCGGGTATCGTGATCGGTAAGAAAGTTGGTACGAAGCTTGCGGGCAAGGCGGGTATTTTCGGCGGTATCATTCTCATTGTTATCGGTCTTGAAATTTTTATCACAAGTTTTATTTGAACATAAAAAACGGCAGAGAAATCTGCCGTTTCAGTTTGTCGATAAAGTCATTTTAAAAATTTGGTTTCGGCGTTTTGCACAAAGCTGGATTATAGAAAGCCTCCCTTGTGTAAAGGGAGGTGGATTTTGCTTTAGCAAAAGACGGAGGGATTGTTCTAAAAAGATACAAAATCTTGAAAAACAATCCCTCAGACAGCTTGCGCTGCCAGCTCCCTTTACACAAGGGAGCCTTATCGTTTTGTGCAACTTTTTATTCTCTTCTGCCGTTTAAAATTTTTTGAGTACGATATAAGAAAAAAGATAAGCGCAAAAGAGTAAGAGCATAAAATTGACTCCGCTGTAAAAAAAGATATAAAGGGCAAATGTCCAGAGGATGCCGAGGAAAACGAACGTGGAAAGCTCCGAAATCCGTTTTGCCGTATCGATACCGAAAAGAGAAGATATCGAAGCATTCAGCATCCGTCCGCCATCCAAAAGCGCAAGGGGAAGCAGGTTCAATCCGCCGAGCAAAAGGGAAATACTTCTGACGGTTCCTCCGACACTATATGGTAACAGGGATGCAGAAAATGCATACAGAATATTCATCAGCGGACCTGCCGCCGCGATGAGCCATTCTTCCGCATAGGAAGCTGCTGCGGAAAGCGTGATATTTATGCCTGTCGGGACGATACGGATACCGAGGATTTTTTTTCGTAAAAGTAAAGCAGCTATCGCATGACCCATTTCATGCAGAAAAACGGATGAAAGTACCGCGAAGGCATAAATGGGGGAAGATGCGAAAAGCAAGAGAAAAAGTCCCGCGGGAGCAAACGGATGCACGGAAAACTCAGGATGTTTTTTCATGTGGTTTTTGAAAAGCTCCGATCAGATTTTTGAGGATGGCGATGCTGAGTGGCGCAAGAAGCATACCGAAGATGCCGAAAAGCCTTAGTCCCGTGTACATCGCCGTCAGCATCAACAAGGGATGGATACCCATACCCGCGCCGAGTATTTTGGGCTCAAGGATTTGCCGCAGAACCGTGACGGCGAGATAAAGCAAACACGCGCCGATACCGTAAGAGATATCCCCGATGATAAAATGATAAAGTGCCAAGGGAATGAGTACCGTTCCCGTGCCGAAAATGGGAAGACTATCAACGGTGGCGGTAACGAGTGCAAATAGAAATGAATAGGCTTCACCTAATAGCGTATAACCGAGGAAAAGTGCGGAGAACGTAAAAAGAAAAAGCAGAAGATAAGAGCGAACGAAACGTACTGCTGTTTGTCTGAAGACGGAAGCGATGCGTGCGATTCCTTTGAAATGCTTATCGGAAAGTTTTTCCTTGAAAAATGCTGTGATTTTTTCATAATCCTTACAGAAATAAACGGCGGAAAGGATGGTTACGGCAAAAAATACGAAGATTTGCGGAATGGCGGAAACGACTTTTCCCGCAAGGGCGGGAATACGGGATGCCGTTGAAACTAAAGTTGTTTTTATCATATCGGACACTGTCCCTGCGATCTGCTCCCGCATTTGTACGGCATCTTTTCCAGAAAAAAACGGAATGTTTGATAGGATGGCTTCCGCTCGTGAAAAAATATCGGAAAGATTTTGTAAGATTCCATTTTCACCGCCGATCGTTGCGCGTGCGAAATTGCCAATCTGTACCGCCGTTTGCCAAATCAGAAATGCGGATAAGCCTAAAAAAAGAGATACGAAACATACGGCAAGACCGACAGAAACTGCTTTGTATGAAAGACGCAGTTTTTTTGAAATCGCCATTGCGGGACGATGTAAAAGGCTTGCCGCGGCAAATGCCAGAGCGAATGGTAACGCTGCAAAAAACAGATAACGGAAAAATAACACCGCGCAAAGTACGGAAAGCAGGAAAATGAGAGCTTTTTTTTCTGTTTTCTGCATATTTTCACCTCTTTTTCATTTGAATTCTGAAAATGATTATTATATACTGATAAACTTATGTTTTTTGCCTTGACAAATATAAAAAAATATGATATGATTTATTGTATGTAAGACTAAAAATAATTATTCGGAGAATAATTCGCTTTTAAAAGAACATTCTTCGGATTTTTTTGACGCAAAACGAAAATTTTATTTATGAAAGGTTTGGTTAAAAATTATGAAAAAGATCATTGCACTTTTCCTCGTTGTCGGCATGACCGCGGTGCTTTTTGCATCCTGTAAAAAGAATCCTGACAGCACAGATACTTCAACCTCCGCTTCCACCACGGAAAGCACGAGCGGTAACACCTCTACTTCCGAAACCACTACGGAAACCACGACCAAGGGTCCCGTTGTTTTCGTTGACCCCCAGATCATCGATAGCCTCTACTACGATTACATCATCAGAACCGTTAAGGATCAGGACACCAATAAGGTTGTTGGCGTTGCTATCTTCAACTGGAAACAGGAAAAAGCAAAATCCGAGCTCGTTTTTGATTCCGAATATACAATGCAGGACGGCACAAAACTCCCCGTTCTTCAGATCGGTGTCGGTCAGGGGATCCTTAGCTTCCAGAACGAACTGAAATCCATCACTGTTCCCGCAAGCGTGGATAAGATCGCTAAGAAAGCATTCGCATTCTGTTCCGAACTCAAGACAGTTAACCTTAGTGAAGGTCTTGAAAGCATCGGCGAAATGGCATTCTGGAGCTGCAAATCTCTTGAATCCATCTCTATTCCTTCCACTGTTACCGAAATCGGCACAAACGCTTTCGCAGGCTGTGAAAACCTCAGAAGTGTAACACTCCCCCGTGCGTTTGAATCCCAGATCGACAATATCTTCGAAGGTTGTCCTTCTGATATGGTCATCACTTATATCGATTAAGATGCATATAAAAATCCCGACAGATGTCGGGATTTTTTGTATGATAAGAAATTGCGCGAGATGGACCTCGCCGCTTTTTGTTTGCTGTGCGGCCATGCTATTCTTCTGCGATGCGGTAAATAAACAACTGCTCACTTGTTGACGTGGAAGCTATGAAGATTCGTTTTCCGTCTGGGGATGATTTTATATTTCTTGATGTCAACTGATATTCTTCTGCCGGTTGATGAAATACGCAGTAATTCTCTGCGATCTCTGATACA
>JAFUQQ010000006.1 GCA_017472285.1 Clostridia bacterium
ATGATTCCTCCTTTTCTGAATTTTTCAGAGAAAAAGGCACGAAAAAAAGCGCAATACGCCCTTTCGTCATAAAAACAAAATAAACGTATTACGCTTTTCAAGTGCAACCATTCCGATTTTACCCTCGGAACGACAGGCTCGTGCCTTTTTTTATTCGGCATCATCTAATCTACTCGGTCTGCCACTTTGTATACGGAACTAACTTAACTAATCTAATCTTGACTTTTCCTTTTTCTATGAAATTGTGTGTTTATTGTAGCATAGAGCTTGATACAGATACAAGAAAGTCAACCCCAACAAAATCAGTATTTTCCCAAACTTTCCAAAACTGAACCAAAACTCTACAGCTTTTAAAATAGAATAGCACGGATTTTTTGATTTGTCCACTTACGGAGCTGTCCACTTTTGTGCTTTGGGTGGAGAGTTTTTGTTCAAAAGCTGACACTGCTATTTTGAGGGCTTACGGAAATCTGTATCGGCTCTATGCTTAGTTATAAAGATAACACATTCAATCTGTAAAGTTAAGAACATTAGCTTGACAGTTTTATGATATGTTCTTAACTCGTGCCGAACATTGACTTGCGCTATCTGCTATGAGGATAACAAAAAAGCTCCCTTTTGTAAAGGAAGCGAAAAAGGGGTTATGTAGGTAAAAAGGCAGTACGCGGAAGTTCATCAGATACCAAGCGGTAGCGCAACGGTGCAAACGGTATAAAAACGATTATAAATCCAAAAAGCCGCCGAGCGTTTATGCGGGAGCTTGTGCAAGCGGATCAGCGCACAACTCCGCAACGCTCGGCTTTGGATTTTTCTTTTTGTTCGGTTGTCCGTGGCGTGTGCTTGGCTCGGCGAGCGTAGCGAGCCGACTTGTATCAAGACAAGCACACGCCACGGTGCCAAAGTTATTATTTTTTCTTTATATTGGCTTTTTTCTTCCAAACGACTTGATATTCCGCAAAAAATATGGTATAATAAAAACGCTAAACTAACTTAATAGAAAAACGCTCTTTCTATATCCAAGGGGGTACTATACCCTTTTGTATATTCCTATCGTTAGAATTTGATAAAAATGCAAATTCCACTTGATAGGATATACAGAAATGTTTTTCTATGTAAGGTTAGTTTAGCGACTCGGAGTTTGCGTTTTTTGTGCGTTGGCTCCGGTCAGCGCACTTTTTAATTTTGCATAAGGAGAACAGCTATGAGTTTTAGATCAAGAGTTTATCACACTACAAAAATTGGAAAAGGTAAAAGAATTGTATCCTCTGTTAGCACATCAGATTATTTCCTTTGGGAAATAATCAAATTCATTTGTAAAGCTTGCTTCTATATTATGTTCTTTTGGCTGATAATCCCTATAAAATTGATTTTCAGAAAAAAATAACCATTCTAAAAAATAACCATTCTACAATAGGAGTATTTGATGAAAAAGTTTATAGCTCTAATGATAGCAGTTCTTCTATGTTTCTGCTTTGTTTCTTGTGATGATGAATATGATTATTCAAACGATTGGAACGACTTTGAAAATGATAATCAAGAAAACAATTCCAATAACACTCAGAACAATAACACAACAACCTCAAACGAAATAAGTTTACCCGCTTCGTCAAGTGATTATGAAAATCAAGCCTACACAGATGTACTCGATGATTTTGAAACGGCAGGATTTACAAATATAAAGTTAAAAGTCATATATGATTTAGTCACGGGATGGTTAACTTCTGATGGCGAGATAGAAGAAGTTTTAGTAAATGGTGCTTCATCGTTTACAAAGGGAGATGTTTATCCAAAAGATACGGAAATCATTATTGCATATCATACTTGGGCAAGTGATGAACCTCAAATAACAATGCCTAATTATTCGTGGTATTATGATGATGGTTGGACAGTAGAGGAATTGGTATCGCACTTTGAGCAACTTGGATTTACCAACATAGAAATTGCCACGACGATAGACTCTGGAACATTCTCAAAATTTCATCAAGAAGGCGAAATTTATAATGTTGAAATAGAAGATACATTTCTTGGTGGATGGGATAGTGGCGATGTTTTCGGTGCTACCTCGCTAATCACCATTACATATTACGAAAGAACGCCTACATTGACGATAGATAATTGTCCCGATTTAGCAAGTGTTTTGTCAAGCAAAGATATGATGTATACAGACTTTGCAGAGAAATACGATGGACAATTCATTGAATTTGATGGATATGTAACAACATCATACAGTTACATGGGTGGTACAAGCTATATTATTGAAGTTACTGGCGGCGATTACAGCGAAAATGGCTCAAATGGTTGGATTTTTAGAGTTGATGTAGAGCAAACTGTTGGTGATGAAGCATATATCAATAAAAATATCGAAAAAGGCGCAAATGTTAAAATAATCGGCAAAATTGATGATTACCATACAGATTATTACGATATGATTTGTATTGATGCCGCCTATTTGATGGAAAGATAGTATCAAAAAGGAGCAGTGATTAAATATGGGAAAAGGGTTAGATTTCTTTCGGGAGATTGTCAACGGCGTGGTTGACGAAAGGGCTTTGAACTACGGAGTTTGCAAAGCAGTTGATATTTTGTTGGATTTGAAAATTGAGGACGAGCAAATTAAGCAGATATTAGTTAAGCACTTCGATATACGTTATAGTGAAGCAGAAAACGTACTTAACGAAGCCAAAGAATACCGCAAAAAATAATGGTCGTTTTACGTTCCAACCGCTCCGCCAAGAGCTTAACCGCTCAAAAATTTAGCCATCGTCTAAAAATATAGACGATGGCTATCTTTTTTGACTTTTTAAAGTTCTCGCAAACTTCTTGTTTTTCTCTCATTTTCGCTGTTTTCAGGGTGTCAAAACGGGTGTCAAAACACTTTTTGGGTGTCAAAATGGTGTCAAATTTCTCTGAATTTTTTTCGACCAAAAATAAGGTCGCACAAGCCGCGAATCTGCGGTCCTTGTGCGACCTTATTTTATTTTTGCTTTGTGCGAAGGAGGGCGCGCAAGCGCGCCATGGCTTGGAAAGGCGGTCGATCTGTCGATTCTGACTTTTGCATTTAATGCACGGTTCTTTCCTTCTTGCGCCCTTGGCGGTAGGAGTTTTCTTCTTCCGCCTCTGCGGAGGCTATACATTTGCCTCGAGGCAAATGTGCATAAGAAACGAGCGTCTCTTCTTTTTTAACCTTTAAATTCAGTTTATTTCTTTATTTAAACATGCTCATCAATTGTTGACAAAAAGTACTTTTTAATTTATAATAAAATAAAACTTTATTATTAAAAATTGGAGACACTTATATGAAAATTAAAGATTATCAATATTTTTATGAACAATCTATTGATCGAAATAAATCTTTGGATAGTAAACTTTTCGCAACATTTGCTGTCGAATGTGTACTAGCTAGCGCAATAGTATATTTTTCAAAAGATATCACATTAACCCCCAGTAATTTTCCAGAATCTTTATTTTTAATAACCGTTTTAGGTACTATCATTACATATATGATCGCCGTTGTATATATTTTAAAAGCAACATTGGACAGTGAATTTTCATATATTAATCTTGAAGAATTAGAACATACTATACAATACATAAATTCTTTACAAGCTCAAGTAACTGTAGACAAAAAAATTGTTAATAAAAAAATCAATAACATCATAAAAGAAACATATCGCAAACCAACTGTTTTTAATAAAGAGTACAATATAAAAAAAGAAAAGAGAATAAATTACTGCATTTCCTGGACTTTTATAAGTTTTTGTTTATTTGTTTTATCGGTTTGCATCCACATAATTTTAATAAATATATAGAGGAGATTTCTATGAGAACTACAAATAAAAAGAAAAAATTCCCTATAAGACAACACCAAGCTTTCTCAAAAATAGTCAAAGAAACAGTTAATGAATCTATAAAAAAGAATCCTAATATTGTTTATATTAATAATGAGGATTATAACATTATAAAAAAAAGAGTGGAAAATGTAATAAAAAACCCATCATATAATAGAAATAGAAGCAAGATGCTTAAAAGAAGGAACAATACAGATGTAAAATCCTGCCAAGTTGTTTTTGCACCTTCTGAAACAGTTAACACCAATTTATCTTACGAACAGTTTAGCGCATTATGTCCTTCAGCACCTGACCCAATAATTGTCAAAGGGTCATTTTTCAAAAGCAATAAACAAAAAAGATGAGGATTGAAAATCAATCCTCATCTCAGCCTGTCGAAAAAGTCCATCTTTAGAGGTGAACTTTTTTCAATAGTTGAAGGTATTTATATAGAATATTGGGGAATGAATACACCAGAATATCTAAAAAACAAAAAAAGAAAAATCGAACAATACAAAAAATATGATATCCCTCTTATACAAATTGAAAAAGACGATATCAATGACATCAAAGGTTTAACAATACGTATTAAAAGAGAAATAGAATACTTAAAAAGTAAATATTTCAGCAGATAAATACAAAGGAGGTCCCAATGTTCAAACGCGCCGATGGTCGTTGGTGCGAAAAAAGACAAGATTTTGCAAAGAAAACCGTTACGACACAGCTTCTCGTTTTGAATCTTATCTTCAAATATGCGAAATTTAACGACCGAGGCTCTAACAACCCTTGCGAGCTGATAGAACCTCCCAAGAACCTCAAAAAGACCAAAAGACAAATGCCAACCGAAGCAGATATCCAAACTCTCCTTCTAAGCCAAGAGAAAAAAGCCTTGATTTTGTATCGGCATGATGCAATTCAGGTTTTTTCTTTGCATATTATGCCGAAATGCTTCCCCGCTTTTCTCATTTTGTTATTAAAAATGTTTCAATAAATTTTTCAAACATCAAAAGAAAAAATAAAATTCTCTCAAAAAATTTTGAGATTCACCGAAACCCTGACAATTGCTTGTCAGGGTTTCGGCATAATTTCATCCATGATGAATACCTCTTTGCTTTAATTCTTCAACTAAAATATTCTTTCCTCTGTATAAACGTGTCCAAACCGTCTTTTCATTGATATTCAATTGTTCTGCAATCGATTTTGCGTCAAAGCCTTGTAAATATGCCATTATCATAATATCTTTATATTTGTCATCCATATTATGTATCACTTTGACAATCGTTTCATGCCGTTCTCTGCTGCAAACCAGATACATCAGATCGTCAGAAACATATTCTTTCGGATTATATTCGATAGGCTCCAACATTCCGTTGTATGCATGATTGCTGTTCGCAACGTCGATCGCTTTATATTCTACGGTCTTCATGATATAGGTTGCAATCGCGGCATCCTCACGACATTGGATCTGAGAAATATTTTGCGCGATCTGAAGCCATGCAGTCTGAAACGCATCTTCTGCATCGTATGGATTATGATTCAATAATTTTAAAGCACGACGCATTGTTGCATTTTTATACCGTTCGTAAATATCATTAAAAATCAATTTGTCTTCTTCGGTTTCAATCGTCAATAGAAAAATTTGTAACATCATTGATATCCTTTCGCAAAAAAATAATATAATCATTAATAATTGTATTATAACACAACTTTCTCCATTTTTCATCTCAAAATTTAAAAAATAAGTAGTTTTTATAGAAGAATTTTTATTCGTTATGCAAAATCTTGTCAGTTCTATTGTTTTTTTCGGTAAAATATGGTATGCTAAACTCATCGCTATATCATTGTGTCAAGAAAGGAATTTCTTATGATTTTTGGAAAACACATCAATCGATACTATCTGAAATATGCATGGGCATTGCTGATCGGTCTTATCGCACTTGTTTTCGTGGATATTTTTCAGTTGAAAGTACCCGAATTTTATGGCATGGTCATCAACGGAATGACTTACGGAGAAGTGACCGTGGATGGCATTGTACATACGTTTGATATGGATTTTTTATTGGATAAAATCTGTGCGCCGATGTTGTTTGTCGTATTGTTTCTGGCATTCGGACGTTTTGTATGGCGCATATGCTTTTTCGGTTCGGGCATCCGTGTCGAAACGCATTTGCGAAGCAGAATGTTCGATCATTGCAAAAATCTTTCGCAGCATTATTATCAGGTCAATAAAGTCGGCAATCTGATGTCTCTTTTCACAAACGATCTGGAGACTGTACAGGATTGTTTTGGTTCGGGAATCATGATGGTCTTTGATGCACTCTTTCTCGGCGGACTTGCTATCATCAAAATGTTCCGCATGGATGCGTTTCTGACGTTACTCTCCTTGATTCCGATGGCATTGCTTTTGGCGGTCGGCACGATCGTCGGCAAATATATGATGAAAAAATGGGAAGAAAGACAAGCGGCATTCTCTGCCCTTTCAGATTTTTCACAGGAAAGTTTTTCGGGTATTGCCGTTATCAAAGCCTTTGTCAAAGAATTTTTGGAGCTCTGGGCATTCAAAAAGCTCAATAAACAAAATGAAAAAGCCAATGTAGCATATACAAAAAGTTCTACACTTTTGCATATCTCCGTCACGCTTTTTGTGGAAAGTGTCATCTGTGTCATTCTCGGTTATGGTGGTTATCTCGTTTATAAAGATGCCTTCAATGCAGGACAGCTTGTGGAATTCATCGGTTATTTCACATCGATCATCTGGCCCATCATGGCAATTTCTCAATTGATCGATATGCGTGCGCGCGGTCAGGCATCTCTCGGAAGAATCAGCGCGCTTTTAGACGAAAAAATCGAAGTATTTGACAGAGATAACATCAAACAGATCGAAAAACTGGGCGGTAATATCGAATTCCGTGGTTTGACATTCCGTTATCCCGACGGCGATTATGATGTGCTCAAAAATGCCTCCTTTACGATCAAAGCGGGTGAAAACGTCGGTATCATCGGTAAAACCGGTGCTGGCAAAACCACAATCGTGGATTTGATTCTGAGAACGTATAACGTCCCCGACGGAACGGTGTTCCTTGACGGAGAAGATGTCAACCGTATTCCCATTCGTACCGTCAGAAAATATGCCGCATACGTTCCGCAGGATAATTTCCTTTTCAGCGATACCATTGAAAACAATATCGCCTTTGCCACGGACGGCGGTACGTTTGAAGACGTTCAGAAAGCGGCAATGCTTTCCGATATCCATCAGAATGTCACGGAATTCAGCGAAGGTTATCAGACCGTCCTCGGTGAACGAGGTGTGACGGTATCGGGCGGACAGAAACAGCGTATCTCTATCGCAAGAGCCTTGATGAAGGATGCCGCCATTTTGATTCTGGACGATTCCGTTTCCGCCGTCGATACCAAAACGGAGCGCGCCATTCTTGGAAATCTCAGAAAAACAAGAAAAAATAAAACGACCATTCTGATCGCTCACCGTATTTCCACGGTGGAACAGATGGATAAGATCATTTTCATTGATGACGGAGAGATCCGTGCAGTCGGTACACATCAAGTGCTTTATGAAACGTGTGAAGAATACCGCACGATGGTCGAGCTGCAAAAGCTCGAAGAAGAAAAGGAGGGTTAAACGATGCGTGAATATTATCCCATTCTGATTCTTTTTGCCATTCTCGGTGTACTGGCCATCATTTTCATCGTTGCCTATCTGATGATGAAGGACAAAAAAACTGCGATCGGTTTTGACCGTAATATGAAAGACAGCGAGATTGCGAAAAGACTGCTGGTCTATGCCAAGCCTTATATTCCGAATTTCATTTTCGTCGGTTTTCTGATGTTGTTTTCCATCGCTTACGATATCATTGCCCCGCTGATCGTCGGTGAGATACAAAACGTCATCAAAGGCGATTTTGCATTGAAAGAGCTGTATATTATGGTTAGCATCTATGCAAGTATCCTGGTCGTTTCGCTGATCTGTACTTTTGTCCAAGCCATCGTTCTGCAAAAAACGGGACAAAAAATTCTTTCCGCGCTCCGTGAAGATATTTTTACTCATATCGAAAGTCTTTCCCATTCGCAATTGAACAGCATTCCCGTCGGTACACTCGTCACCCGTGTGACAAACGATACCAACGCGATTTCCATGATGTTTACCAATCTGATTGTAAACTTCGTAAAAAACTGCTTCGTGATCGTCGGTGTATTGGTAGCGATGCTGATTCTGAATTATCAACTGACGCTGATGGTGCTTGCCATCGTACCCTTTATTGCGCTTTATTCCATCATTTTCCGCAGATTTTCCCGTAAGGTCTTCCGCACCGTAAAAGACGGTACGACGGGCATCAATACTTTCCTTTCGGAAAATCTTTCGGGCATGAAGATCATTCAGATCTTCAACCGCGAAGAACACAAAAAGGCAGAATTTGATGAAAAAAATGAATTTCTCGGCAGAGCGAAACGCCGTCAAATCTTCGTTTTCGGTATCTTCCGACCGATCATCTATATGCTCTACGTCGCAACGATCCTTTGTATTCTCTACCTCGGCGGTAAAGGCTATATTCAGGATACGGAATTTCTTGGGCAGACCATTGACGTGGCAACACTCGTTACGTTCTATATGTACGTTTCCAAATTTTTCAATCCCATTCAAAGCCTTGCCGAACAATTCAACTTCCTGCAATCCGCCTTTGCTTCCGCCGAAAAAATCTTCTCCATACTGGATATCAGACCCGATGTGGTCGATGAAGAAGATGCCATCGAGATCGAAGAATTGAAGGGTGAGATCGAATTCCGTGACGTTTGGTTTGCCTACGTTCCTGATGAATGGGTTCTGAAAGGTGTTTCTTTCAAGGTAAATGCCAAAGATACCGTTGCTTTTGTCGGTTCAACGGGTTCGGGTAAAACAACGATCCTTTCTCTGCTCTGCCGTAATTATGACATTCAGAAAGGTGAGATTTTCGTTGACGGTATCAATATCCGTCATATCAAAATCGCATCTTTACGCCGTCATTTTGGTCAGATGCTGCAAGACGTATTCCTTTTTGCCGGAACGATCCGTTCCAATCTCGTCTTGCGTGACGAAAACTTTACCGATGAAGAAATCCTTGCTGCTTGTCGTTATGTCAATGCCGACCATTTCATTGATAAACTTTCGGGAGGACTTGATGAAGAAGTACGTGAAAGAGGAAACAATTTCTCTGCCGGTCAACGTCAGCTCCTCTCTTTTGCAAGAACCATTCTGCATAAGCCGGAAGTCATGATTCTGGATGAAGCGACCGCCAATATTGATACGGAAACGGAAGTTCTCATTCAGGATTCCCTTGAAAAAATGATGAATATCGGCACGATGCTAATGGTCGCACACCGTCTTTCCACCATCCAGCACGCAGATAATATCATCGTTCTTTCTCATGGCGAAATCATTGAACAAGGTACACATCAACAGTTGTTGGAGAAAAAAGGCACGTATTACGGTCTTTATACACTCCAACATACCAAAGAATTGTTGCAGAATAAAAGAACAGTTTAAAAAAAGCGGCGAGGTCGATTTTGAGCAATTTCCTATAAAATAAAAACAGAAAAATACGAGAACATTTGATGTTTCTCGTATTTTCTTTATGGAAAGATCAATAAAAAAAGCGCAACCTGAACAGAGTTGACAAATACCTTAAACCATGATATAATAAGGTCAAAATTAAGCTAATCAAAGAAAACAACGAAATCGTTCTAAAAGTAGCAAACGAAAAACAGGAGAAAAGTATCTCATGAATTGCGCAAAAATCATTTCCTCTTTTTTGTCAAATATAAATATCAGCAGCAATATATCCGATTCTTTATGCGAGCGTCTTGTTTCTTCTCAGGCAAGCAACGAAATTAATGTTTCGTTCGAAGAGGGCAACAGAACAATTCATAACATATTGGTTGACACATATTCATTAAACTCTGAAAAAGTGAAAAAGTGCGCTGATATCATAGCAAAAAGATTTTGTCCGATCGGTCGATATGAAAAAGATCTAATTAAACATTATTTAGACTATAATGACCCCGATTCTCTTGATCTTTTATTCTCTTCTCTTGAATCTTCTGGCATCACATTTTCTGATTTGTCATCTATAATAGATCGCGAACGAGAAGATTTATCAAACATTGCGTCAGATAAATTTATTGATAATTGGAACAAAGCACTGACATCAGAAGATGAATCAAAATTATTTGATTTTCTTCAGGGGCTATACTCTCGTTTAACCGATATTTTGGGAAGCGGCACATTATCTTTACTTGACATTTATAAGTATAATTCTGAATTCATTAAGAAAGAACTGAAGCCTGCCTACCAAACAGAGCTTATCAATTTTTGTTCAAACGATAGACAAATATCCGCCAAGGATGCACGTAAACGGTTCTGTAAAAAATACGAAAATATTCTTGAAAAATCTCTGCAAGATGACTCAACTGCAAGCCGTCTTGAACAGGTTATGAATCTTGAGTCCAGTATAGGAACGCCCTTCTCTCAATATAAAGCAGAAGAGTTTGGTCTTGTTTTTATAAACATTAATCAGAAGTTATATGATGAATGTTCCGATGAAAACGCTTTTTATGATCGCGTTCTTTCTTTGCTGTATTATTCTTATCGCGTTTTAGATAATCACCGCGCACTTACCATCAATATTGACAATATCTATACCACGCAAGCTCAAAATTTGAAATGGATGCTCTATAGCTATATAGGCATTTATGCCGAGCACTTCTTGCCTACCATTGAACACAGAATGTTTTATAAACCCGAAGAACTTTGCTATGACAAATGCGAGTATCTAAATATTAACTTAACAGACGAAAAAAGGATCGCCATAAAACGCTATTTCAAGAAAGCGATTGACAAAGACATCCTCTTAAAGATTCTTGAAATGGATCGAGATACCCTCGATCAAATCTTGCTCGATTTTGATAAAATTTGGTACGGATACACGTTTTCAGATTGCATTGCCATTGAATCCGGTAATTATAATCAAAATGAAGAAATATCGTTCATTGAAAACAAAAATCAAATTCTACTCATATTTAACAAGTATCGACACGATGATCGAAAAATTCCTTGCCCTGAATGTGCTGGTCTTGATATCAGCGGAAATTCGTTTCCTGAGGTAGGCTTGAGAAGCTGGGAATGCAAAAACCCAATCTGCCCCTCACGTAGCAAATCCAATCGAGGAAAGCGATATTCCAAAAAATCAAATTTCATGCAAGAAGGCTTTGACGTTGGCAACGAAAACGATCAAATTTCTCGTGAACTTATCAAAAATTGGCGCAGAGATATTGCTTCTGTAAAATCACAGTCTGAAATTCATCATATGTTAGTTAAATACTTTTCATTTAACAAAGACAAGGTTTTGTTTGTCAATACAGAGGATGATTGTTCTGCTACCATTCAAAACGCCAATAGAACACCATCAATCATACCGCTTAATCAAATCTCTTCGATGAAAGTTTTAAATGGCGAATTCAAAAATTATTTCAGCCGTGACGGATATACATATCGATATATAAACCAGATTACACATCATAGATCATATCTCGATCTCTCGTTGAACAACACCCTCCAAAACACATCCTGTGCGATGTTGATTCACGGAAACAGCCGCGAAGTATTGGCAAAAATCAATGATAATACCTTCGCTGCTGCTGTTACATCACCGCCATATTACAATGCCAGACTATATTCTCAGTGGCCAAACTTATATCTCTACTTGTCCGATATGTATGAGATCATAAAAGAAACATATCGAACTATAAAGCCGGGGGGAATATATCTTTATAACATTGGCGATATTTGCGGCAATGAAAACACGGTCGTTAGCTCAACAATGGGCAACAAGAGAATCCTTCTCGGCGCGTATACAATTCATTTGTTTACTACCGCTGGTTTTGAATTGCTTGACAACATTCTTTGGGACAAAGGGAATCCACAAAGCAACCGCCAAAAAAATGACGGTAAATTCACGCCGTACTACCAAAAGCCCATGAATGTATATGAGCATATGTTTATTTTCAAGAAACCGGGTGCTCCTGCTATCATTTCCAATGATATAGCGAAGAAACTTCCTAAGGAATGGAAAACAAATATCGCCCCCTTCTCCCCTGTTATCAAAATCAATAGCAAAGGCGAAAACACACTCGGACACACAGCCCCCTTCCCAGAAGATATTCCTAATTTTGTTGCCAAAGCATTTACGCAATCTCCTGATGATATTGTCCTTGAGCCGTTTGCAGGTTCTGGAACATCACTCATCGCTTGCAGCAAATGTGGAGTAAAATCGCTCGGAATTGAGCTGTGCGATGAATATGTGAATTTGATTTTAAGTCAAGGAAAACAAAACAATATAAAAATAGCCAAAATATAACAAAGCGGCGAGGTATAATTTGTGCAATTTCCTATAGAATAAAAATAGAGGGGCTTGACCCCTCTATTTTTTCTCAATTATTTAACAACGCTTCCCTACGTTTCACAATTTCTTTCTCATGTTCAAAATATTCTGCAAGAGAAAAATTTTGCTGCATCATGTTAGAAAGATGCTTGGACCAGAAAACATTTGTAGGTCTTGCCGGGGACAATACGCACTGCTTTGCTTTATCCCAGTAATACTTACCTTTATTAACCGCCTCATCATGTGTGAAATCCAGATTACGCGGATCTTCTTTATTATCGATTGAAAAATCATCGATATGTATGGGTTCAACCTGTATCGGATCCGTAAGCTGCCCCGCAATCATTTTCACACTCGGATGATTATCACAATAGCTAAGTAAATTTCCCGTATAGGATTCCGAATCATAATAAGACTCCGAAAGCACTTGACGAACATCTTCAAGGATTCTGTCATAATCGATCATTTGTCCTTGACTTAAAGAAGATCTATCTACGCTAATCAATGCGTAATACGACATAACAAGATCGATATCAAGGCAAACTTCTTCATTAGCGAACTCGCAAGCAGGATTAAATAAAAGCAAATTTTCTCCTAAGTGTGTTTCTGTTGTATCCTGTTGACCGCCTCTTATACAAACATATAAAAATCCAGACCAATTTGAGTTTCCTGTTCCACCACCGCAATCACGACGCAAAACATAATCCATATAGTTGTTCTCGTTTAATATCACCTTTTCGCTTCTATAAATAACACTTGTATTGCTTATTAAACGAGAAAAATATTCTCTCTGAATCGCAGACGAGGAGCTCCCCGATTCTGATCTTATAGTGATAACAGCCGACACAAGTTCATCCCCACCGATTCGATTTTTCAATTCAACAAAAACCGGATGCTCCTGATTTTCAGGCAAAAAATAATCTTCATTTACAAACTCAACAACCACTCCACCAGAAAAGGTTTCAAGCTGTTTTATCGTCAATCCATTATTTTTAACATCTTTCCAGGGCATCAGAACTCTATTCTTCCTAGAAGTTCTTTTTTGAAATAATTCACTGGGTACATCGTATTGCCCAGTTTTACCGCAGATGTTTCCAAACTTCGTTCTGATTTTATCGTCTATATGTCCTAAAAAATTAAATGCGGCTCGTCTTGCTCTGCTTTTATCCATTGCATCCTCCTAATATGTTCTTTTGATAATATTCCAAAATTGCCAATGCAGTATTTTTTATATGCAGTTTTATGTCATAGTCCTGAAGCTCTGCATATGAAAACCACTTAAATTCCTTGCTCTCATTGCTTTCGGGATGTGGAACGATTTCTGTTGTCACTGCAATATAAATAAAATCAAAAAAATGTTCAACACTTCCAATCCCTTCATGCAAAAGACAAAAAGGGGCCGGAATTCTTTTCACTCGAGCCAACTCTATTTCTGGAGCCAGCTCAGTTTCGATTAAAGTAACATCAAATCCTGATTCTTCCTTCACTTCTCTGAGAGCAGCTTCGTGTGGAAACTCATCTTCCTCAATATGTCCGCCAAGAGGGAACCACGTTTTATATTTTTTGTGTTGATGAAGCAATACCTTTTCGTTGTTTATAACATACACTGTTGCAGTTATTGATTTATTATATTTCATCGGTTTATTTTTCTCCATTTACGCCCAAGCTCTTTGACTCATAAAAAAGCGGGCAGTATCCGCCCCCAAGTTCTCGCCTATCTCAGTTTTTTCCGCATTTGGATGCAGGGAAACAGCGAGGTCGATTTTGAGCAATTTTCTATAGAATAAAATATTTTTATATAAAATATATTATACTACTTTTTTCGTCAATTTGCAACAGAAAGAACAATGAAAAATGTTTGGCTCTGAAAAACAGTATTCTATAATAATAAAGAAATAAATTGAAACGAGTTGTGCAACTATTTGGATTTGCACAACTCTTTCTTGTTTGTTATTTCAATGGATGGCTTCCATTTTTAATTTCAGCTTCAATTTTCCACCGTTCGTTATTTCCCCATAAGTCAAATAATTTCTCTGCAACGCTTCCCCATTGAGAATGATTTTTTCAATATAGGGATGCGTCAATGGGTCGTGATCGCATGATACAGAAAAAATAGGAGAAATCTTGCAAGCATGATATCCCGAATCCAAACGAATTTGTGCCGATTGAAACAGCGGCGTATTGATATAAAAACGATCTGAACCCATACAAACCTCGGCAAATCCCAATACGGACAAAACGTACCAAGCGGAAAGCTGACCAACGTCTTCATTTCCGCAAAAACCAAATGCCCCCAAGCGATATGCTTCCTTTTGCACACGGCGCGTCCAATACTGTGTCCGTTCAGGCTGACCTAACATGGTGAAATAATGCGTCAAATTGTGGCAAGGTTCATTGGAATGATTATAATTTTCGTTCCATAATGCCGTCAAATCTGCTTTTTCAAACAATTGTTCCAAAAGCGAAAGAAAGCGTTCTCTGCCAAATAGTGAAGCCAAGCCCTCAATGTCATAAGGAACAAACAGCGATTGCTGATAGATATTGCTTTCGATGCAACCGACCGTATCATATTCGTTTTTCACAGGAAGGAAATCCCCCACTTCATCCCTCGGTGCCATAAAACCTAAATCTTGATTATAATTTTCAAAATAACTTTCTGCTCTCCTGGAAAGAAAAGTATAATCATCTTCTTTTCCAAGCGCGAGAGCGAGCTGCGCCAAGGTATAATCTGCCAGCAAATATTCCAGCGTACTGCTTAAATCATTTGCTTGATATGCATTTGTTTGATATTCTTTTGTATGAGGACGTGCATTTTTAAACGGTCTTCCATACAGTTGGCTTGCAGATCTTGCAGATGCAAGCGCAATTTCATACGCTTTTTCAACGTCAAAATCCCGTATTCCTTTCAGATAAGCATCCGCCATCACGATCGTACCCGGATCACCCGTCATACAACCCGAATCAAGTCCCATCAATTCCCATCTCGGAAAAGAAGAATTTTGAGAGATTGCGATATGAAGCAAGCTGTTCACTTCATCACTGACTGTTTTCGGTGATAAGAGCGTCAGAAGCGGGAATTCGCTTCGGTATACATCCCATCCGCTAAACATCGTCCGATGCTCATAATCAGGTGTGGAGATTTCCCCTTTTGCATTCCGATACCGCCCGTCACAATCTGTTGCTGTTCTTGGGTCGAGCATCGTATGATACAAACAAGTATAAAACAAAGTCAGATCGGTTTCATCAGAGCCTTCAACGACTGCACACTGTAAAACATCTTCCCAAGCCTTGTCTGCCTTTTCATACATACCATCGAAATCAAACGCGGGACACTCCTCTTTCAGATTATTTTTTGCTCCGTCAAGATCGGTATAGGAGATGCCGCACCGTATCAAAACTTGCTCCGCTTTGACCGTGTCAAAACGGATAAGCAGATGAAGATCTTCCCCGCTCATTTTTTTGCATTCGGTCGCACATAAGGTTTCATTTTCAAAAAATACGGAATCGGTGATGGGTTTTGATATTTCCATGCAGAAATACAACGGATAATCAATACCGCCCTTACCTCTGCCAAAACCGCCGTATTTATGGTCGCAAGAAATATGACCATAAATATAATTACCGTCAATTTCCACTTCTTGAAATGCAGACCGACCGGCAATTCGGCGTGAAAAGTTCAGTATCAGACCGCTTTTTTCATTTTCGGGATAAGTAAAGCGAAGTTGACCTGCGTGTTTTGAAACGGTTGCTTCACAAAAAACATCATATCTGTCCAATAAAACGGAATAATAACCCGCTTTCGCAACCTCGTTTTTATGATCGAATGATGATTTCCAACCCTCTGTCCCTTTTTCAAAAGGGATATAAGTATTGCTACCGCTTCTGAGCTCGGTATCTCCCACAATGGGCATGATCTGCAAATTTCCCAAATCGCCATACCAACCGATACCGCTCATGTGATTAAAGCTGAAGCCTTCGATCGTATTCTGGCAATAATTATATCCTGTTCCGTTATCTCCGCTCGTGGTAGTATCGGGCGAAAGCTGAACCATTCCGAAAGGATAACAAGCACCCGGATGTGTTTTACCGCCGCCATGAATGCTCGTCTGTTTTTCATCGCCTACGGTTCCGATTATGGGATCGATATATGGCGTTTTTTTCATATAAATCTCCTCAAAAATGTCCGTTATTCCAAAATATTGCTCGTGATATAATCAACGCCCCACGCGGAAAGCTCCTCTGCCACTTCTTTATCATCAACCGTCCAGCAATTGACTTTCAGACCGTTTGCATGAAGCAGATCAATGATTTCTTTTGTAAGAGCCTTATAATGCACGTCAACATCGATTCGGTCTGCAATCAGTTTTGCGATAATTTCATCATCAAATTTCGAGAAAAGGAACTGTACCGATTGTGTCGGCAGAATCTTTCTTATTTTTGTGATATTGGAATAAATGAAGGAAATAAACGTAACGCTTTCCAGATAATCAAAGCTTTTTATAATATCGATGATTGCAGAGATTTCTTCATCCGTAAAATCCGATTTTAATTCCAAAACGCAGTGTTTTTCATACTTTTTACAAATACTGGTATAGTTTTCCAGAACGCTCACTCTTAAATCTTCTCTGCCCTTCGTGCCCTCTTTATCAAAAAGCACGATGCTTTGCAATTCCGCAAGATTTGTCGATTCCACAGGAAGATTTACACCGGCAATGCGTTTCAGATCATCGTCGTGACAAACAACAAATTTGCCGTCAGCAGTTCTATGAATATCTGTTTCAATACCGTAATAAGAACGGTTTCCCGCCGCAACAAAAGCCGCATTTGTATTTTCCGTTTCGATACCGGAAAGACCTCTGTGTGCAACGATTTTGGTGGATTGATTTTTAAATTTGATTGTGTTCATAATATCCCCGCCTTTCTGAAAGGTATTATATCATATGCTTACATTTTTTTCAAGATATTTTCTATAAGTCAAAAAAAGAACCCCTGACTTTCTGTCAGAGATTCTTTTTCAAAAAATCAACCATAAGTTACGAGATCTTCAAACGGGATGACATCGGGATCACCGGCTGTGCCGTAAATGACGTATTCCACTTCACATTTGTATGTGCCAGTTTCATGTAACTGACGTTCAAATATGTGATAATAACGAGTATCTGTTGCACTGTATGTAAAAGTAGTGATCTCGTCCCAGAAAAGAAGAAGCGTTCTCTTTTTGATCGTAAGCGTAACGACCGCTTCTGTCATAACGTCTTCATAAGCGTCATAACAAGTATACACTTCTGCCAAACCTGTGTCACTGATATAAAAATTGGTATTTGTTCTTATTGTATGATTGTTATAAGTCGATATTGATTCCGCTTGGATAACAAGGGAAAAAGCAGAAACAAAAACAACAATCGCCATAAAAAATGCCACAATTTTTTTCATAAAATGCCCTCCAAAAATATAGTATTATATAGAGCTTTGAAAAAACGGTATTTTTCTTCATTTCTATGAAAATTTTCAAAAAATTTATACAAATGACTCGATTATTTTTTCAAGTTCATCATCAGCTACATCTTGAACGAGCAAAGTATATGCATATTGTTCGTTATTCCAGAACGTATAAATCATTCCATCTTTTTGAATCGTCGCAATTTGTAAGCCGTTAGACAAAATTTTCTTTTCACTATCTTCGCTATCAAGAGTTGTTTTGCTTGTTAACACAGATTGATAAAATACGATTTCTTTATCATCATTGTTTTTCCAAACCGTGCACAATTCTTTGTCCTGACCTGTAAAAACTGTTTTTTCAATAATCTCATACCCCTCAGGCACATAAGTCAGCGTATGAACATCTTCAATCATCTTAGAAGCATCCTGTTTGTCTGCCGCGCCAAAGAAAAATTCAGTAAATTGCTCATAAACATCCGCGAAAAATTCAAAAATCGGTTCTCTAATCGGCTTAAAGCCAAGCAAACCGACGACCAGAATCGCCGCCGCAAGACAAACCGCAATCGTTTTTTTCCAAGGCTTATTGATTAGTTTCCAATACGTTTTTTTTCTTAATTTCAATAAGTGCGCCATTTTTCTTTCAAATTTCGGAGAAAAATGAACGCTTTCTTCGGGCGCAAGCTCAAGATTTGCTAAATAATCTTCACTGACTTCTAAAAGTGCTTTTTGTAACTTGATTTTTCCTGCTTTGATTTCGTCCATATCTAAACCTTCTTTTCTCTTTTTTTATTATCATAACACAAAAATGGGAAATTGTCAATCTTGCAAAAGAAAAACTCCGTTTTCATGCATCGCATGAAAACGGAGTTTCTTATTTCACAGAAATCATGATTCCATAATCAGAAAAATGACCGTCATAATGATTCCCAATACCAAAAAGGCTGTACCTGTCAAAAACATCGGAAGGTTAAAAGGCTTGCGGTTTTCATCTTTTTTCACGCGGTAATCATAAAAAGTTTCCTGTTTTTGATAGGATTCTTTTTTCCAAAGATTCAGCAGTCCTTGAAAAGAGAAACCGAAGATGTCAAAAGCACCCTTTGAAGATACCCATCCAAGCAAAGAAATTCCGATGAAAAGCACACCCGGCAACGTAAAACTATCCGATACGATCTTCACAACCGTCAGCGCCTCTGTCTGAGAAAAAACATCCCATATCGTAGCAGAGATCAGCGAAACGATCATGGCAACGGCAATATATAAACTATATGTCCATCGACTGTTTTTATCTTTCATATCGACCTCGGATTTATTTCAGCATTGCTTTATATTTTTTAAATTCTGCATCGTTGCATTGCACAAAATGTCCGGGAGCAATCTCGCGTAGAGAAGGCTTATCCACAGAATAATCGTGTTCAGCAAGCGGTCTGTAAATGATTCTTTCCCTTTTCTTCTCATAGATCGGGTCAGGCAACGGAATCGCGGAAAGCAAAGATCTTGTATAAGGATGAATCGGATTTTTAAAGAGTTCATCCGAAGAAGCAAGTTCGACGAGCTTACCGAAATACATAACGCCGATACGGTCGGAGAAATATTTGACAACGGAAAGGTCATGCGCGATGAAAAGGATCGTCAAACCAAGATCGTGGCGCAAATCGCTGAGAAGGTTGATAACCTGTGCCTGCACCGAAACGTCAAGCGCAGAAACGGGTTCATCCGCAATAATCAACTCGGGATTCATGATGATCGCGCGGGCAACACCGATTCTCTGACGCTGACCGCCCGAAAATTCATGCGGATAACGGCTCGCGTGTTCGCGGACAAGACCGACACGCTCAAGCATCTGATAAACCTTTTCATCGATGACTTTCTTATCACGTTCGCCGCGAATAATCAAGCCTTCGGCAATGATCTCACGAACCGTCATACGAGGGTCCAGAGATGCGATCGGATCCTGAAAAATCATCTGAATCTGTGTCGCAAGCTTGGCTTTTTTCGCTTTGCGGAGCGCATCACGGTAATCTTTCTTTACGCTTTCATCACCGTTTGCAAGAAGCGGCGCATATTTCTCTTTGACTTCCTGAATAAGCTTTTTAGAATATTCCTTATCGCAGTTTTTCTGATCGAAACGTGCTTTTTTGATATCGTTCTGACGCGCGGCAATGAATTTTTTCAATTCGTTCGCCAGACGTGTCTTCTCCTCAGGAGAAGCAGAAGCGATTTTTTCTTTATATTCTTTTTTTGCTTCTTCAATGGCGACCTGATAGGAACGGATACCCGCGCCGATACGGATGCCTTTGAAAAAGATATTGCCGGAAGTAATATTATAAAGCTTGATGATGGAACGTCCCGTCGTCGTTTTACCGCAACCGGATTCACCGACAAGACCGAAAACTTCGCCTTTTTTGATTTCGAAGCTAACGTCATCAACGGCACGGTTCGCGCCAAAATATTGGCAGAGATTTTCCACTCTCAAAAGTGTTTCGGCGTTATTACTCATTGTTCCGCTCTCCTTTCTTTCATTCTCGCGATACGGTCCGTAATGATCTTGGGCGGATCGATTTTGGGTGCATCAGGATGAAGCAGCCATGTCGCGGCATAATGGGAATCTGTGATCTTGAACATCGGAGGCTGACGTTCAAAATCGATCTGCATCGCATATTTATTTCTCGGCGCAAATGCATCACCGATAGGAGGATAGATCATATTCGGAGGTGTTCCGGGGATCGCATCCAATTTTTCATTGGTATCAAGGTCAGGCATCGAAGAAAGAAGTGCCCATGTATACGGATGTGCGGAATGATAGAAGATATCTTCCGAAGTACCGTATTCCACGATCTTACCTGCATACATAACCGCGATTCTGTCTGCCATATTCGCAACGACACCGAGGTCATGGGTAATAAAGATGATGGAAAGCTGTCTTTCCCTCTTGAGTTTATTGATAAGCTCAAGGATCTGCGACTGAATGGTTACGTCAAGCGCGGTCGTCGGTTCGTCACAGATCAGAATATCCGGGTCTGCGGCAAGTGCGATCGCGATAACGATTCTCTGGCGCATACCGCCCGAAAATTCAAAAGGATACTGATTGTATCTCTTGCGGGGGTTATTGATACCAACCTCTTTCATCAACTTGATCGCTTTTGCTTTTGCCATGCTCTTGGTGATCTTATTGACGATACCGGAAGCATTTTCTTTCAGGAAGTCGATCAGAGCCACGGTTTCCGCTTCAAAATCACGTGTTTCCTTATTATCGACAAGTTTGCCGAAATGCGCAATCATACGGTCGATCTGATTCAGAATATTGTCTCTGACAAGTTCAAGGTCGGTGACAGCAGCAGGAACGACTTCACCGCCCGGATCTTTTCCTTTCGCAACGATCCTGTCATATTCCGCTTTCTGTTTGTTATAACGGGCAACCTCATCCACATTCTTTTTGATTGCATGGAAATAGGTTTCGATCTCAGACCTCAAGCCGCTTCCGAAGGTATATACCATACTGTCCTTCACGATATTCAGACAGTCAACGGTTTCCATGATCTCTTTGGCAAGGATCTGATACGCTTCCATAGAGGTCTTTTTATCGAGTTTTTCCGCCTCAAATACGGGACGGTATTTTTTCAGACAGATCACGGCTTCCAACATTTCCTTATAGGATGCTTCAGCGGAATAAGCAATCGCGCTCTTGGCATCGGCAATGAAAGAAAGCATGAAATTATCGTCCAGATATTTGCGTAAAAACGCATTGAGTTCTTCAACGGATTCCAATTTGGGAATTTCCTTTTCGCCGCTGAACGTAAGATAATAACCCATGGAGAAGAAATTCGGCTGAACGAAAGAAAGTGCTTCTGCAAGAACCCTTCTCAATATCTTGAGGTTTTCATAAACGGCAGTCCAATCGCCTTCTTTTTTAGCGATTTTCGTATCTGCAACGATCGTTTCGGTCGCAGTGCGGACTTCGCCTGCCGCTGCCCCCGTAACCATCCATTCATTGATGGACGCAAGGGCAAGTTTTTTGACTTGCTTGATACGTTCCACAGGATCGGTAAACGCTTTCTTTTCAATTTCAAAAAGGATCGTGTCGATCTCGGGAAGTGCATCGGATGCCGCCTGATGCGCGCGGTTATATGCGGATTCCAATTCAATATGTTTCTTCTCAAATGTATCGAAATCCTTGCATTTTTTTGTCAGCGCCTTGGCTTTTTCGGGATCGTCCTTTGCGAGCGCATCGATCATACGGTTATTAAGAGCCTTCAGATATTTATCAAAGGTTTCGCGGCTTTCCTTCTGTCTTGCCTTACCCTTGAGAAGCATTGCTTCTGTGAGCTGTTTACCGATCTTGATGATCGGATTCAGGCTGGACATTGGATCCTGGAAAATCATAGCGATCTTATCGCCGCGGATCTTATGAAAATCTTCTTCAGGAATTTTCAGAAGGTCTTTGCCGTCGTAAATAATTTCGCCACCTTCCACAATGGAGTTACCAGCAAGAATACCGAGGATCGCTTTGGAGGTAACGGATTTACCGGAACCGGATTCACCGACGATCGCAAGGGTTTCACCTTTTGCAAGGTCGAAATCGATACCGCGGACAGCCTGTACCTTACCGTTGGAAGTACGGAAAGAAATGGTCAGATTTTTTACGTGAAGTTTATTTTCCATATCAGTCATCCACTCCTCTCGTAGACGGGTTAAATGCATCTCTGAGACCGTTACCAAAGAGGTTGAAGGAGATCAGAAGAAGCGAAATGAAGATAGACGGGAAGATCATCGCGTGAGGCGCGGAGGTCATGGCCGTCTGTCCCTGCGACATCAATACGCCGATGGTCGTACCGAAGGTTTCCTGCAGGTTAATGATACCAAGATAGGTCATTGTTGTTTCGGAGTTGATAACACCGGGAATGACAAGCGCACAGCTTGTAACGATCGTACCGAGCGAGTTCGGGAAGATATGCTTGAACATAAGTCGCCAGTCGGAAGCACCGAGAGTTCTTGCCGCAAGAACGAATTCCTGTCCTTTAAAACGGTAGAACTGTTTACGTGTCAGCGCCGCCATGCCGAGCCAGCCCGTCAGAACGAACGCAAACAGGAACGATGGCAAAATACCGACCTTTTGCGCCAAATGCAATTGGAAAAGTGTCGTTACAACGATAAACGGAATACCCGACAAAATATCGCTGATACGGTCGAGGATCATATCCACGGCACCGCCATAATAACCCTGGATCGCACCGTAAACGGCACCGATGGTGAGGTTGATTGCAGAAACGAGAACTGCGAAAATCAAAGAGAATCTCGCGCCGATACCGATCGCGGTAAAAATGCACTGACCAAGAGTGTTCGTACCGAAGATAAACATCGGCTCGTGACCGTAAATATATTGGTAATAGTTATAAAAGCAGATTCTGACGTGAAGCGAACCGGATTTCGCATAGCTGTAAATATAATCGCCGTTATCGCTTTCGATACGCAAGCTGTTATATTCAGTGCCTTCCATCGATTTGTTCGTGGAATAGGCGGGAACGAAATTGCCGTCCTTATCTAAATCGGGTGTACCCTTCGTATCAGATACCTTATACCAGATATTCGCATTGTTCTTGATATCCTTGATATCACGAGGTTCAACATAAGGATATACGACCTGAATACCCGTTTCGTTCTGATATCTCTGGATATCCGCAAATTCTTCATAAGAAAGAACCTTATAAATAACGCCTTTTTCATAATACTTGTTGTTTTCAAGTTTATAATACGTTACGTCGCGCATCTGTCCGCGGTATTTTTCCTGCTGAACGTAAGTATCAGCAACACGAATGACAGGATTGTAACCCGTTTCGATACCGATGGCTTCCCAGATCAGTTTTGCTGTTTCCGTCTGGCTGTCATGGATAACGGCACCGTCAAAAATACCGATATTCTTTTCCGCAATGGAACTGATATAAGGCGGATAGCTCAGATTATAGAGTGCTTGGGATTTGCGTGTATCCTTTATATCATTGATGTCATTGATCGAAACGATAGGCGAAAAGATCGCAAAGATAACGAGAAACAGAATAATCCATGCGGCAACGACGGAAGATTTATTCTTTTTGAAACGAAGCATCGCATCTGCAAAATAGCCGCGGGGTTTCGTTTCCAATTTTTTGTCATGAAGGTTGGCATCGAGCTGCTTAAACTCAAATTTCTCCTTCGGAATATGTTCGTATGTATTCTGATGATCCATGAGAGAAACTCCTTTCCGCGTTATTTCTTGGAACCCATACGGATTCTGGGGTCGATAAGACCGTAACTGATATCAACAACGATGGATGCGACAAGACCGATTGTCGTATAGAAAGCTGTATTCATAATGAACATCGGATAGTCGGGCGCGTTGATGGATTTGATATAAAGCTGACCGACACCGGGGATCGAGAAGATCTTTTCAATAATCAGTGAACCAGACATGATGCCGATGAACTGACCGAAGATCGAAGGCAGGATAACGACCATGCAGTTTTTGAGCGCATGGCGGATGGTCGCCTGAGCTTTGGTAAGACCTTTGGTGCGGGCAAGAAGCATAAATTCACTTGTCAGCACTTCTGTAAGCTCCGCACGGGTGGTTCTGGCAAAGCCCGCGATAACGCCGAAAGAAAGGGACATGACGGCAGGGAGCATAGAAATGAACATTTTCCACGTGAAATAATCCGTTCCCGATTCCATAACAAACGGCAGCCAACCGAGCTTATAAGAAAAGATGTATTGAATGACGAATGCATAAACGAAAGATGGTACGGAAATGACCACCATCGTCAGCGTGGAAATCGTATGGTCGATCCAGGTATTTTTCTTGAGTGCGGCAAAAATACCGAGAAGAATACCGATCGGAATACTGAGAATGATCGAATACAGGTTTACGATAATGGTTGCGGGCATTTTTTCAGCAAAAATCGAGAAAACCTCGCGTCCGACGTAAAGCTTATCGGAAACACCCCAGTCCCATTTTGTGAAAACATCTCTGAGAAAGATGCCAAATTGTACGAGAAGCGGCTTATTATAGCCCATTGCTTCACGGCGCGCCTCAATGGTTTCCCAATGTATGTCCGTCGGGTCAAGCGTTGCGGGAGGCAACAGACGAATCAACATAAAGCACATACCAATGATGATGAAGAGCGTCAGAAGCATGAATAAAACGCGCTGTATCGTGTACTTCAGCATAATATGTCCTCCTTTGTTCTGATGATTATTCGGGAGAAATCACAGATATAAAGCTGGATCTCCTTTAAAAAGCAGATTACCGGAACAGTTTCTGCCCCGGTAATCTATCGTATTATTGCGTTTAGACGCAATAATTATAAATTCAGATGAAATCAAAATCAAGATTATATCTTAATATTTGAGTTCGCCGCCCTGTTCTGCAATGTAAGCTGCCCATTCAGCATCATTGTAGTTGTACTTGGTGTAAGCGATGCCACCACGACCCATAACAGGATTGTATTCTTCAACTACATAGTATACCTGCTGAGAAAGAAGAGCCATGGAGCCGTCTTCGAGCATGGGGAGGTAGTTATAACCGAGGAGAACCTTGGTTTCGATTGCAGCGAGGATGGAAAGACGTGTTTCAACGTCTGCCTGACCGTCACCGAAGTTGTAAGTCTTACCGTTAAGTTCAACAGCTGTACCGTTGAGCGCGTCAGACCACTGCTTGAGGTTCATGGTGATTTCTTCGCCTTTAACGGTGAAGGTGAGATCAACAGCTTCTGCGTTGAACCAAGCTGCGTCGTATGCACGAGAGGGGTTTACGTAGAGGTCTGTGAGAGAATAGGGGTTGAGCTGAGAGCCTTGCCAACCAGCAAGAACGGTGTCAGAAAGACCGGATTTAATCTTTGTGGACCAAGCGTTGCTGTAAGGAGCAGACTTGTAGAATTCGATTTTGCCTTCAAAAGGAGTACCAACAAGAACTTCAGCGAGCTTGGTGTTGAGGTAGTTGATGGTAGTTGTCATGAAGTCGGAGTCAGCAGAAATCGCATATTCCATGCGGATCATCTGGTCAGACTTGCCGTCGCTGTCTGTATCGGTGATGTAGCCGAGTTCAACAGCTTCTGTGAATGCCTTTGCGAAGAAGTCGCGAGCACCTTCAACGTCGTAACCTGTGATGGAATCAACAGCTTCGTCGAGGGAGTTGTACTTGGAAACGTCTACGGAGTAGAAGTCACAGAGTGCCTGCTTAGCCTGATCGCTGTCACGGTATCTTGCACCGGTATCAGGGTCATAAACGTAAGCGGTACCGATAAGACCGTATGCGCCGGAACGAGCGGGAGATACGGTGCTTGCGAAGAGGTCTCTGTCATAAGAAAGAGCCATAGCTCTCTTGAAGCTTTCAAGAGTGAGAACCTGAAGGTCGTACTTTGTGGTGTCGAAGTCTTCTGCATCTTCACGAGTCTGGATAGCAGCGGCGTGACCGTTGAGGATGAGGAAGAATGTTGTGGTTGCGGGAGTTGCATGGCAGTAGTCGGAGTTACGGTAAGTATCGAAGTCTGCTGCCTGGAGACCGTAGCCCATGAGCTGACCCTTGAGGAACATGAGTTTTCTGGTTTCAGCTTCTTCAACTACCTGGCAGTCGATTGCTGTGGTCTGGTACATGGGATATGTCTTGCCGTCTTCGGGGTCAACGTAAACGTGCTTGCCGTCGTTGTAACCGAACCAGTTTTCGTTTCTTTCAAAGCGCATAGCTTTGTCTTCCTGGTAGGAAACGAGCTTGTAAGGACCGTAAGACATGGTTGTTTCTACGCTTGTGTTGTAAGTGGAAACGTAACCATCGCCAACCTGAGTGAGGCAGGATTCGTAAAGATCTTCATATACGAGCCAGTTGCCGGAGAGGTTGTAGAGGAGGTAGAAGCCGGAGAGGGATTTTTCAAGAACGAGAGTGATCTGGTAGTCACCGGTCTTGAGGCAGCCAACGGTGTCCCAACCGTATTCGTCGTATGTTTTGTCGTATACGGTGTAGTAGCCGAGGTATTCTTCAGGTTCATTGCCCCAAACGTCGGAAGTGATGAACGCCTTGAGAAGTTCGATGGATTCATCGGTTACGGGAACGTAGCCTTCTTCATCAGCGAGTGCCATAAGAGCTTCGTGGTTGGGGTTGTAAGCTGCGTATGTTGTGAGGGAGTCGCCAAGGTAAGGAAGTGTTGCGGACATAGCAAAGTAAGCCTTTGCGCCATCAGGAGTGATATAAGTACCATCACCAGACTTGGTGATGGTACTCCATTCGTATACGAATGCTTTACCGTCAACAGAGTTGTCTGCCTTTACGGAACGACCGCTGAGGGAATAGTTTTTACCGCCTGCGATTGCGAGATCGCCGTCAACATAGTCGGTAGCGCGGTAGTTAATGAGTTTGGAATCGAGGAGCTTCTGCATGGAATATACATATGTATCCGCATTGATGGGTGTACCGTCCTGCCATTTAGCATCGGGGTTGAGGTCGATTTTGTAAGCATAGCCGGAGGTAGCATCTGCGGGAATATTGAACTGAGGATATTGAGCCTTGATGTCTTCGGTTACATCGACGGGCATTTCAGCAGCCATTTCGGGAACGATTACGTAGCCCGCATAGGGATCTTTACCTTCAACAGGGTTGAGTTCATCGTTGTAGATGAAGGAGTAAAGACCGCTTACGATATAGTCGAGCGGGTAAGCGTCATCTGCTGTTTCATAAGTGTGGGGGTTCCAGTTTGTTGCGAGCGTGGAAACGGAGTCCTTCCATGTGAAGTCGCCTTCAAATGTTTCAACTTTGACTTCCGTTTTGGTGGTGTCATCTGTGCTGCTGCTTGCAGAAGTATCTGTGTCGCCTGTCTTTGTGCAGGAAACAACAGCGAACATCATTGCGAGAGCGAGCAACATAGCTACAATGGATTTGATCTTTCTCATTGTGTCAATTTCTCCTTGTGGTTTAGAGTTAATGAATTTCAAATGGATCATAACGAAAAAAAGAAGTGACCGACCTTGAGGCACCGAAACCGAAGAGGATGCCCTAGGACGCGCACTTCTTACCGACATGATTCAATCTGTTTGTTATTTTAGCAGATTTTTCTCTCCGTGTCAATCACTTTTTTCATTTTTGTGAACATTCTGTTAAAATGTATCAAATTTTGTCCTTAATTTTGGAATGGTATTCAAAATAATTTGGTGATTCTTCACATATTTATCTTATGCAAATTGACACGGTTCCGACACAAAAAAGCTCCGACCGTACGCGATCAGGGAGAGATTCCATCAATCAAAATATTTTGCGACAGTTTTCAGATGTGTGCGAATACGGAGTTTTTGCGGACATACCTTTTCGCATTTTGCGCATCCGATACAGTCGGAAGCCTTGCCTCTGCCGTCCGTGAATTTCGCATATGCCGTTTCGGGCGTACCGCTTCCCTGCTGTTTTTCATTCAAACAAGTGAAAAGATCAGGGATTGCGATCTTCTTGGGACAGCCTTCTTCACAATAACGACAAGCCGTACAAGCAACGAGGTCTTGTCTGCGAAGAATCGCGCAAACTTTAGTAACAGCGTCAAATTCTTCAGCTGTCAAAGGCTTGAAATCTTTCATATAAGAAAGATTGTCCATCATCTGTTCCATATTGCTCATACCGGAAAGCACCATCGTCATCCCGTCAAAACTTGCGGCATAACGGATCGCGTAACTTGCATTGCTACCGCCGTTCAGCGCATCAAAGATCACCTGCGCTTCCTTGGGAAGATTCACAAGACGACCTCCTTTGACAGGTTCCATGATCCAGACGGGTTTACCATGCTTACGGCAGACTTCATAGCAAAGACGGCTCTGTACGCCCGCGTCTTCATAATCGAGATAATTGAATTGGATCTGCACAAATTCGATAAACGGCTTTTCGGTCAAGATCTGATCGAGGACATCCGAGCTGTCATGGAAAGACATACCGACGTGACGGATTTTTCCTTCTTCTTTGAGTTCTTTTGCGACCTCATATGCACGGCAAGCGTTATATTTTTCATAATAACGTGCATTTTGTGCGTGCATCAGATAAAAATCGAAATAATCCACGCCGCAAAGCGCAAGCTGACTTTCAAAAAACGGACGGATATCTTCTTCTTTTTCAAAATAATTATTGGAGAGCTTATCGGCGAGCAGATATTCTTCTCTCGCATGGCGGGAAGTCAAACATTCGCGGAGCGCAGGCTCGCTTTTTCCGCTGACATACATATGCGCGGTATCAAAATAATTGAAACCTTCCATGATAAAGGTATCAATCATTTTGCAAAATTCCTCGTTATTCACCTCTCCGTTTTCGAGAAGCGGTAAACGCATACAGCCGAAGCCGAAATTTTTCTTGATTTCAGGGAATGTGGTATTCATAGTTTTCCTTTCTACCTTTTCTTTGCGAAAAGAAAAGGTAGAACCAAAAGAAACGAACTTTTGGTTCCTCTTTCTTTATTTTAGTATACTTTTTATTTTAAGAAAATGATTCCAAAAGCCTTCTCCTTTGGAGAAGGTGGATTGCCGTAAGGCAAGACGGATGAGGTTTACGCCTCAATCTCATTCAATTCATTCATCCAGATAGTCGACATCGCATCACTAGGCATTTTCCAATCGCCTCTCGGAGAGAGTGCGACAGAACCGACCTTGGGCGCATCAGGTGTGCAAGAACGTTTGAATTGCTGTGTAAAGAAGCGGCTATAAAATTTCTTCTGCCATTTGAGAATGGTTTCACCGTCAAATTCGCCTTCAAATGCTTTTTTGGCAAGGCGGAACAATTTCTTGGGAGGATAAGCGTTACGGATGGTATAATAGAGGAAGAAGTCATGGAGATCGTAAGGACCGACGATATCTTCCGTAATCTGCGCGATCTGACCGTCTTTTGCGGGCAACAATTCGGGGCTGACGGGTGTATCAAGGATATCGAGCAGACATTTTTTTGCATCGCCGTCCATGATATTTGCAAAATGCTCGACGAGGAAACGCACGAGTGTTTTCGGAACATCGGCATTGACACCGTACATGGACATATGGTCGCCGTTATACGTTGCCCAACCGAGTGCAACTTCGGAAAGGTCGCCCGTACCGACGACAAGACCGCTCGTCTGGTTAGCAATATCCATAATGACCTGTGTACGTTCGCGTGCCTGTGCGTTTTCGAACGTAACGTCATGGTTGGTTTCATCGTGGTCGATATCTTCAAAATGGACGGAAACGGCGCGTTTGATATCTACGGTACGAACCGTTGCGCCGAGTGCCTCGGAAAGCATAACGGCATTGCTCTTGGTGCGGACAGTCGTACCGAAGCAAGGCATGGTCACGGCAATGATATCTTTTCTGTCGCGTCCGAGCAAGTCCATTGCACGAGCGGCGATTAGGAGAGCAAGCGTGGAATCCAGACCGCCGGAAATACCGATGACGGCAGTTTTTGCCCATGAATGAGCGATTCTCTTTTTCAGACCGTGCGCCTGAATATTGATAATGGTTTCCGCGCGTTCCGCATATTCATTTTTATCTGTGGGGAGGAAAGGACGTTTCGGGAGTCTCGGTGTTTCGGTTTCATGGAATTGAAATTTTACGATATCCCAAGCGTATTCAACAAATCTTTGATTGCCGTTATGAACCGCAGGATAGGTATTTTTCTTTGCACGCATATCCGCAAGAGAGACCACGTCGATAACAGCGGTCTGCATACCTTCGTCAAAAGGTTTTCTTTCGGAAAGGATGTGGCCGTTTTCGGCAATGATGCTATGACCTGCGAAAACACCGTCCGTTGTGGATTCCGCACTTCCCGCGTTGGCATAGATATAAGCCGCATGGAGCTTTGCGGACTGTGAAGATACAAGTGCGCGTCTTTTTGCCGCTCTGCCGACAATTTCCGCATTGGCGGAAAGATTAACGATGATCGTTGCACCTGCTTTTGCAAGAGCCGTGGACGGAGATTCCGGCACCCAAAGATCCTCACCGAGTTCGCAACCGATCGCAAATTCCGGCTTTTCCACATCCAAACCAAAGAGAATTTTATTGCCGAAATGCACCCATTTGCCGCCGAGACAGATCACGTCCTCCTGCGTGGGCACGGAGAACCAACGCATTTCATAATTTTCGCCGTAGTTTGCGAGATTCTTTTTCGGAACGACACCGATGAACTGTCCGTCAAACATGACGACCGCGCAATCGTAGATTTTACCCTGATGGCGAATGGGCGCGCCGACGAACGTCAGCATATTTTTACCTTCGGTCGCTTCCGCGATCTTTTCGAGAGCCATCATTGCCGCATCGATCAGCATTCTGTGTCCGAAAAGGTCGCCACAGGTATAACCCGTCACACAAAGCTCGGGGAAAACGAGAAGAGCTGTGTTTTCCTTTGCCGCGTTTTCAATGGCAAGAATGATCTGCTCTGCATTATAGACCGTATCTGCCACGCGAAGCTCGGGCGTTGCTGTTGCAACCTTGAGAAATCCATCTTTCATATTTAAATCCATCCTTTCAGAAATTCCGAGGTCTTTTTGATATTATAAATACATTTTACGCCTACTGACTGTAAAAAGCAAGAAAATATTTGAATTTTTTCAGATAAATTTACAAATTCTTATTGAAATATTTTGTTTTTTACGCTATACTAACATAGATAAGATTTTTATGGAGCGAAAGACCCTTTCGTTTCAAATATTTTCCGGAGGAACAAGCCATGTTTTTTGACGCAACCACCCAAGCGGCAGGAGGCGGTCTTTCTCAGTACCTTTCCCTTCTCGTTTTCCCCGTACTTCTCATCATCATGTATTTCTTCATGATCCGTCCCCAGAGAAAGCAGGAAAAAGAAGCGGCAGCTATGAGAGATAGCCTTTCCGTTGGCGATGAAGTCACCACCATCGGCGGCATCATCGGCAGAGTCATCAACGTAAAAGACGATACGTTCGTTCTTGAAACCACAAGAGATCGTACACGTATCCGTTTCGAACGTACCGCAATCAAGCGTATCGATCGCAAGTATGATGCTCCCGAAACCGTCGCTGAAGAAGCGCCCGCTGAAGAAAAAGAAAGCAAATAATCATAAATGACCTCCGAGGCGCATAGGATATAGCAACTATGCAAAGACTCGGAGGTTATTTATTTATGAAAAAAATACGCGCACCCAAAGACCGTTCCCAACCGAAAAAAGAGAAGAATTTTCTTGTTTCCGTCATGATCGGTGTGACAACAGCCTTGCTTTCGGGCATAATCCTGCTCGTGCTTTTCTGTTTTCCCGCGCTCATGCTGGAAGACCCTTTGCAATTTGCGCCCGCCTTTGCGATCGCTTCCCTTTTCCTTGCGACAATCTTCGGAAGTTATCTTTCCGCGCATATACATAGAAAAAGCGGACTTGCCTGTGGTGCGCTCTGCTCATTTTTAATGATCTTATTAATCATTTCCGTCTCCTTTATCCTTGATTGGAATATTCGTGTGACCGTTTTTGCCATTTGCGCGCCCGCGCTTCTGATCTGCTCCATGATTGCGGGAATCTGCGGTGTTTCCTCGGAAAAATCGGTGAAACCAAAACATAAGATTAAATTTTAGCGATAAGCCTCAGCCCACAAAAAAACGGACAAACCATAAAGGTGTGCCGGATAAGAAAACATTTCAATAGTCGAAAGATGGCACAGTGTTTATGCTGTGCCATCTTCTTTTCCTATCCATTCCTATCCGACCTTTCGTGAAAAATAAGTTTACAGCAAGCACAGCAAGTGAGTACCCACTTTCGTTGTACTTACTCATAGAGCAAGCACAGCGAGTGTAGCCACACATTATTGGGAAGCTCCCAAACCCTTGCTTTTGAGAGGTCAATTTGCTCATCTATCCTTACTACACTTGGCAGATGCCGTTTTGACGGATTTGGATAGAAACAGACCGCTGACATTAAAAAATGTCTGTCAACGGTCTGTTTTTGTGGTATTCGATTTAAAGTGATTTAAAAAAAGTGTTAATATCTTGGACTATGTCGGAAATCCATTCCTGTGGCGGGTTATCCGTATTTATCAATGCCAGCATAGCCGGTATATCGACTGATTTTGATAGTTGTATCCAGTTGTATGGCAATGGCTTGTTGGAAACAGAATTATATACTTCAAAGAAGCTATTATAGACAGTTTGATCAATCAGTATTTCCACATCATCGTCCTTACGGCGGAAGAAGTGTCCGATGTCATGGAAACGATTGGTAGCCAGCGAGTATTCAAAGTCAATCAAATACACTTTTTCATTGTGATCGACTATGATATTGCTATATGAAAAGTCTCCATGCGACAAAACATAAGAGGACTCGATTGCCTGAAAAATATCATCTCGATTATGAATGAAGTCGTATAATTTGTTTCTCAAAACGCCTGGTAAATGTCCTCCGGCCTTATCCGATAAGAGTGACGCTATTTGCTCTCTTACAGCTTGGAATGTTTCCTGCACCTGCAATTCTGCATCCAGAAGCCCTCTGCACGCATAACACTTGTTATGAATAGTAGCCAACGCCCTGGCAATTTGCGGAATCAATTCCATAGGATATTTTTTCTTGCTGCGAATGTATTTGTTAAGAGTAGTACCCTCGATATATTCAATAATTGCAAAAGAATATGGAATACCGGAACTTGCGTGGCTAAAATACAACAGAGACGGAACAGAAACACTCCCATGCAAAAAAGCGTACATGGAAGATTCGGTGTTGTTAGACCGTTCTGTATATATTTTCAGTAAATACTTTTTTTCATTGGCTGTCACAATGTAATTGCTGGTACTCATACCCTCATGAATTGGTAACAGCGATTCCAATTCCAGAGTGGAATCAAATTCCTTTAGCATTGTTGCTGCTGTTGAAAAATTTATTTCTACAAATCGGTGCAACCGCTCCATACTTTTGCTTTCCTTCGTACTTAGTTTTCCTTGATTTCAGTTTATAAAAGAATATCATAAGAATGTTAAAAATTCTACCATTGGCCATAAGAAACGTCCGAACAGCTAGCAAAGCCACTGAAAACAGTCAAGGATCGAGATAAACAGATCCGCTGCCTTTGACAATTTTCTGTGTCCTTACTGTCGTTTCCGTTCCCTGTATGGACTTGAAATTATGGATAGCGAGATTATACTCCGTCCTTCAAAAATGCCGTCCTACTGCGAAAGAAACAAAAAATGAACACAAAAACAGAGTGTACCACAATTCTTGCAGTACACGCTGTTCTTTTGCGACTGTATAAGTTTTCTTATTAGGAACTCCCGTAGGTTCGCCCGTTTTTACATTATACATTATATCAAAGCACGAAGTTTATCGGAAACAAAGCTATACGCATCCTGTACGCCATATTTTGTCAATCGGCCGAAAGCAACGGCTGTTGCGGCAAGACCTGTGGAAACAGGCATTTTCGTCTGAAAATCATCACCCGTCCAAACGTTTGCAGCGGGATACGCATTGGAACTGCCTTCAAAAATCATATAAGGATTGCATTTTTTCTCTAAATTCTGCAAAGAATGGAAACCACCGAATTCGATATTCTGAAAACCCGCAAGACCGAGCAGATCACCAACAAATTCCACGCAGGTATATGCGTTGCGGATACGGATACGCTGATGCAAAGGTGTGACGGCGGCGGAATAATAATTATATACGTATTTCTCGGATTCTCCGAGCATTTTCTGAACGTATTTTTTCAGGATATCATATTTTTTATCCGAAATGGCAAGACGGCAAACTTTAATATCGGAAAAATCGCCTTTCCATTCATATCGGCAAAACGATTCACGAACAAATCCTCCAAAGAACGGCGTATTGGCATGATGACGCGAAAATGTATACATATCGGAAAGGTCTTCATCAAAACTGAGCGCAACGTGATTGTAACGGTTATTCAACATATGACGGATAAAAGAACCGGTTCTATAAGGGGTTGCCGAAAAAAGAATATATATGTATTTCATACGATCGCATTCTCCTTAAAAACATACTTTTAATTACTATCTTTTTAATTATATCATAAAATTTCTTATTTTTCAATATTTTTGCAAAAAAGTATTTAACATTTCTTAAAAAAGTGATATAATCTTTATACATTCTTTTTATGAAAGGAATTTTATCATGAAAATTACCGTTCTTGACCGCTGCACCATCACAACGGGTGATGTTTCTCTTGCACCTCTGGATGCTGTCGGCGAAGTTACTTATTATGATCTTTTACCGCACGAACAGATCGCAGATGCGATCGCAGACAGCGATGCCGTGATCGTCAACAAAGCACGTATCACCGACGAGATCATGGAACAATGCAAAAACCTCCGTTTCATCGGACTTTTTGCGACGGGATATAATAATATTGATACGAAAGCTGCTGCAAAACGTGGAATTGTCGTTTGTAATGTTCCCGGGTATTCGACCGATTCCGTTGCGCAACATACGTTTGCCTTGATGTTACATTTCGCAAGCCGTGCGGATGATTACGCGGCATCCGTTGCAAACGGAGATTGGGCAAACGCAAAAGCATTTTCCTATCTTGCCTTTCCGACGAGCGAACTTTGCGGAAAAACGCTTGCGATCTTTGGTTTCGGTACGATCGGAAAAGCCGTGGCAAAAATTGGACAAGCCTTCGGCATGAAGGTCATTGCTTCCGTGCGCCGTCCGCAAAGCTATGACGGAGTGGAATTCGTAAGCGTGGATGAATTGTTTGCGAGAGCGGATTATCTTTCGCTGCATTGTCCGTTGACAGAAGAAACACAGCATTTTGTCAACCGTGATACACTTGCCAAGATGAAACCCTCTGCCGTTATCATCAATACCGCACGCGGCGGCGTGATCGAAGAAGAAGCCCTCACAGAAGCACTCAACAGCGGAATGATACGCGGTGCGGGCATTGACGTTCTCGATACCGAACCGATGCGTCCGAATCATCCGTATCTCACAGCGAAAAATTGCTATATCACACCCCACGTCGCATGGGCATCCATCGAAGCAAGATCAAGACTGATCGGTCTTGTCGCGGAAAATCTGAAGGCTTTTCAGAACGGAAAGCCGATCAATCAAGTCAATTGAGAGGTAAATACAATGTTGAATAATACGGTCTATCGACTCAGAAAAGAAAAAAAGCTGACCGTCGGCTATTTCGGCGGTTCGATCACGGAAGGCGCGGGCGCAACCTCATGGGATCACACCTCATGGAGAGGACTCATCAATAAACATCTGAAAGAAACGTATCCCGACGTGGAATTTAAGGAAGTTATGGCGGCAATCGGCGGCACAGGCACGGATTTCGGTCTCTGCCGCTGTCAGCACGATCTGCTTTCGGGCAAACCCGATCTTGTTTTCATTGAATTTGCAGTGAATGACAGCGGATTGGAGCTTACTGAACAAATGCCCTGTTATGAAAACTGCTTGCGCCAGATCCTTTCGTATGATGATACCGTGGATATCATTTGCGTTTTCACGATCACCAAAGCATTGGAGAAAAAATTGCTTGAAACAGGCGCATTTTCTTCCCGTTCCATTCAATCCACCCTTGCACATCATTACGGACTGCCGACCGTGGATCTTGGCGAACATATTCGTATTGCCGTTGCAAACGCAGGCGGTGATTGGCTCAAATATACAACAGATGAAACACATCCGAATGATGACGGTTATATCGTTTACACAAACGTCATGAAAAAGGCACTTGCAAGACTTCTTGACGGTGAAACACCAGAAGCACTCATCCATCACGAGATTCCCCGTCAGCTTTCGCATGAAACGCTCGTAAATGGCAGAATGATCGAGCTTAGCGAATGTGAAGACACGCTTTCGGGCTTTACATTTATTAATAAGCCTTTTAAAAGACGTTTCCCGCATTATTATAAAGCAAACGGCATCGGCAGTACCATTGATTATACCTTTGAAGGCACGGGATTCGGTCTTTATTGGTTGATGGATAACAACAGCGGTTGTATTTCTGTTACGCTTGACAGCAAAGAAACGAAAGTCCTTTCCGCATGGGATGATTACTGCAAATCCTTTAGCCGTGCGGGTTACGTTTTCCCTTTCAAAAATCTTGAGAATACGAAACATACTGTCCATATCCGTGTGATCGATGAAAAAAATCCCGAAAGCAAGGGCAATGATATTGCGATCTATGCGTTTTTATTGGTCTGATAAAGTAACAAAATGCGACCATAATGTTTCATACCGATAAAACGGATTGACAAAATTTGTTTTTTCGGGTATAATATATTTGATACTATATAGGAAAAATATGCGGGGGCTCCCGCAAAAGAAAGGATTTTAATTATGGCAGATTACATCCTCAGCGGTTGTTCCACCGCAGACCTTACCGAAGCGCAATTCAATAAGAAAAATATCAAATATGCTTGCTTCCATTATATGCTCGACGGCGTTGATTATATCGACGATCTCGGCAAAACCATGCCTCTCGATAAATTCTATGAAGCTATGCAGAACGGCGCGGAAACCAAAACCTCTCAGATCACAGCGGGCGAATTCGTAGCGCATTTCACACCTTTCCTCGAAGAAGGAAAAGATATCATCCACGTTTGTCTTTCCTCCGGTATTTCAGGCACGGTAAACTCCGCAAACGTCGCAAAAGATGAATTACAGGAAAAATATCCCGACAGAAAAATCTATATCGTTGACTCCCTCGGCGCATCCGCTGGTTACGGTCTTCTGCTTGATAAGATGGCTGACCTGCGCGATGAAGGTTATACCATCGACGAACTTTACGCTTGGGTAGAAGAAAATAAGCTCAATATGCATTATTGGTTCTTCTCCACGGACCTTACCTTCTTCGTTAAGGGTGGCAGAATCTCCAAGGCTTCCGGCTGGTTCGGCACGATCCTCCAGATCTGTCCTCTCATGAATGTGGATAACAACGGTAAACTCATTCCCAGAGAAAAGATCCGCACAAAACCGAAGGTCATTCAGGCGATCGTGGGTAAAATGGTCGAACACGCACAGGGCGGCACGGAATACAATGATAAGTGTTACATCACACATTCCGGACGTTTCGAGGATGCCAAAGCAGTTGCGGCTCTCATCAACGAAAAGATCCCCGGCACAAAAGGCAAGATCGTTATCAATAATATCGGTACGACCATCGGCAGCCATACAGGTCCCGGAACCGTCGCAGTCTTCTTCTGGGGCGATAAGAGAGAAAATTAAGCGGACAACGTCCGCAGGAAAATTCTCGCCTATCGTCTTGCATCCGCATCGAATTTAAAACCAAACGGCGAGGTTTCAATTGAAAAAAATTCCGAAAAATAAAAAAATACAAACGGTTATTTTGGGCGGACGTGAGATCACCTATGAATGTACGCGAAAAAAGGTCAAAAACATAAATCTTCGCGTACATTCGGACGGAAAACTTTTCGTTTCCGCCCCCTTTTTCGTTTCGGATCAGCAGATCGATGCTGTTTTGACGGAAAAGAAGGATTTTATTTTGCGCGCGCTTGCCCGTTTTGCCGAAGCGGAGAAAAACAAGCCGATGCCATTTTCCTTTGCCGACGGAGAAAAAATTTCTCTTTTCGGGAAAGAATACCGTCTGTATTTCACAGAAGAAAAATGTCGTTCATTTGCAGAAAACGACACCCTTATTCTATTCGTGCGCGACAAAAAAGACACGGAAATGAAGCGCAAAGCACTCAAAACGTATGCCGAAAACGAGCTTCGCTTGCTTCTCGATTCCCTTTGCGCCGATATCTATCCGCTTTTTGAAAAAGCAACGCCGATGCCCGAGATCAAGCTCCGCCTGATGCGTGCCCGTTGGGGAAGCTGTGCACCGAAGAAAGCTGTGCTCACCTTTAATACCAATCTTGCTTTTTATCCCATTTCCTGTATTGAATACGTTGTCATGCATGAGTTCACGCATTTTCTCCATGCGAATCACTCAAAAGCGTTCTACAATGCGCTCGCGGAAAAAATGCCCGATTGGAAGGAACGCAAGACAGGGCTCAACGCCGTACCGATGGTGGATATTTTAAGTAAAGATACGAAGGGAGATGCTTTTTAAAAAAAGCACCTCCCTAAAACCCTCCGCAAAAACTTTTATAATGAGAAAGCGTACCCGATTCTGACCAAGCAGCAGATTGGGTACGCTTTTATTTTGGTTATTGATAGTTGATTTTAATTTCCCCACTATTTATCGGAAAGCGCATCTGCCTTTTCATCAGAAATTTCCGATTCTTCCACCGTTGCGACACCGTTTTTGACGGAAATATCCATCTGAAGAAAAAAATCGAGATAATAGATCGTTCTTTCGTAATCACAAGGCTCGGCGGCATTGACGTAGGCGATCAATGCTTCTGCCGCTTGTTTCGCAAAACCGTCTTGCTCGGGAGCACCGATATGAAACATACCGACGTTATAGACCTCAAGGATCACGCTTTTTTTATCAGCATCTGTCGCTTTAATAATATAAGAGATGGAATTTTCAGAATTTTCACTCTGATACCACGGCTCACCGAAAACTGCACGCAGTTTTCCTTCCAGAATTGCCGTTTCCTCTGTGGTCATTACTTCCTGATTGCCGAAATCCATAAAATAACTGCTACCCTGTATAAGACTGTTATCCTGTAAAGATTCAAATTTAAAATTCATAGCATTTTCCTTTCCGCTGTCTGCACCTCCTGCAAACAAGAATACCGCACAAAATATGACTATCAAAATACGGTTAATTTTCATCTGCACCAAAAATTCTTTCTTCCATCTCCGCGCAGAGATAATGGTAAACGGGCAGATGCAATTCCTGAACCTTGAAGGTTTCCGTTTCAGGAACACGGATCGCCACCGTTGCAAATGTAGACGATTTGCTTTCCTTGGCACCCGTAAGTGCAATGCTCTTAACGCCCATCGCTTTTGCGGCTTTCATCGCATTTACGACGTTTTTGGAGTTGCCCGAAGTGGAAATACCGATCAAAAGGTCGTTTTTCTGAGCGCAGGCAAAAACCTGCTGTGCATAAATATAATCCGCATCCACATCGTTTGCGTAAGCCGTCAGAAGTCCCGTCGCACCATCAAGAGCCATTGCGGGAATACCTCTTTGCATACGAGAGGCAAAATTTTCCGCATCTTCCGCACCGAGTGCCGTTTCAAACGTATTTTTCTGTTCCGCAGTCATCGGACGGCGAAGCAAAAAGCCTTTCATGAGTTCACCGACGATATGCTGTGCGTCCGCACAAGAACCACCGTTACCACAAACCATAATTTTGCCGCCGTTCTCATAAGTCTCCAACATCAATTTCAATGCATCAAGCAAATCTTCTTTGCAAAATACCAAAGAAGGATATCTTATAAGAAGTTCTTCCATTTTATTCATCATATCCGTTTCCTTTCAACTGTTATCCGCAACCGCAAGCGCGGCATAATCTCCGATACTGTCCCCGAGCGCCGCAGGAACGATCCGGCACGTTTCATACGAAAAGGCAAGTGCTTCCCTTTTCAGCGTTTTTTCCATATGAGGCCGCAAAAGTGTTTCCGCACGGGCAAAAATACTACCAATGACAATCCGTTCAGGATTCAGAATATCCACAAGCACCGCAAGTCCCCGTCCGAGCGTTTCCCCGCAGATACGATACGTTTCCAGCGCAATTTCATCACCCTGATACGCATATTCAGCAAGAATTTTCGCCGTAATTCCATCAAGTTCGTTGATATTCTTACAATAAGGCAAACTTTCACCCATCTGCAATTTTTCTCTTATAAGCATCTTGCCAAGCTGTGCAATACCGCCGCCACTGCAAAATCCTTCAAAAGAGCCCGCTTTGCCGTAACCAACAGGACCGAAATTTGTCATTCTCATATGACCGACCTCTCCCGCCATACCGTTCGTGCCGCTGTATAATTTTCCGTTCAGAATCAGTCCCGCACCCATGCCCGTGCCAAAAGTCAGAAAGATCATATTTTCCGTACCCTTGCCCGCACCGAATTTCCATTCCGCAAGCGCCGAGGCATCCGCATCGTTACAAAGATATACAGGTACTCCAAATTCTTCGGAAAGCATATCCGTGATCGGAATATGATCCCAACCGGGAAGATTCGGCGGTGACATAATAATACCTTTTTTACTGTCCAAAGGGCCGCCGCAGCTGATGCCGATGGCATCACATTTGCCCATCTCACGCACAGCTTTGCGGATATTTTCCATCGTTTCCGCATAATCAGTCGTTGCGAAACGAATCTTCTTTCGGATGCCGCCCTCATCACCGAGAACAACGGCGCATTTCGTACCGCCGATATCAATACCGATATTCATAAAATCCCTCCGTCAAGCCTTGGATCTTCTCGGTTTTTTCGCTTTTTCGATTTTATAAAGCTCCTCCGTTGCAAGTCTTGTTTTCGCAACGAAATCGCCCTCACATTTCGGGAAACAATAATAAAGCGTTTTGGAGTCACCGATACAGATTACATCCCCGATCTCATACCAATAAAAATCCGAATATACGCTGTAAGAAGCAATTGCCGCTTGTTTATATTCCAATTTACCGTCACAACCGACCAGATGGAAACCTTCGCAAGAATGATCCAGAACACCTTCGCCAACCCGGTAAACGTGCTTGGTATCAAGAAGCATACAGATATCCACGGGAACATTCAGATGATACGTACCGTCAAGCAATTCTTTCTTGACACATTCTCTTTCCCATTTATACCAATCGGGAATATGCGTGAAAGCCGCTTCCACATTCTCCGCGCGAAGTGTACCTTCCTCTGTCAATTCATAAGCCGCACCGCAATGTTCACAATGAATCCGGATACCTTCCGCCTTCATCTGTCCTTCCGTTTCACAGTGAGGACATTTATAAAGAACACGGTTCAAACCTTCCGCACGGAAATCTTCCGTGATCTTGATGCCGTTTTCCTGTTGCCAACGCCAATAGTCAAGATCAAAATTCTTTGCAAGGATCTCATTGAGTTCTTCCGCCGATTTTTCCTTGATCTCATCGGGAGAAAGGATATATTCCATATCCGCCGTAACTTTCACTTTGCGTCTTTTCAGATTATTATAAAGCGGATTGCGTGAAAAAGAACCGTATGTACGGATCATAACGACAGGCACACCGAGCAGCTTCAGACAACCGCCGAGCGTTTCGGGAAGGGGCGTTGCTGTACCGTCAAAGCTGTAACTTGCTTCGGGATACATCAGAACCGAGCTTTTCAAAGTTTTGAGAGCATAACTCATATCGCGGATGAGATGCAGGTCGGATGCAAATTTATTCGTCGGAATACAGCCGATCTTATGCATCAGCCAATCCTTGCCGACAAAACCATCCGATGTGGAAACGATATTAAATGACTTGGGATAAAGAAGTGTTGCCGCGATCTCAAGATCAATAAAACTGCAATGATTCATCAGATAAAGACACGGTTCATTCTTACCGAGCTTTTCCATGCCGATCTTATTACAGGAAAAATCCGTCACCGCAAGATCGGGAATGGATGCGACACGCATCAGTGTGCGGAAAAACATATTCGGGCGCACAGGTTTACGATGTTTCGCGCGAGGCATCGCCATGACTTCTTCATAACTTTTTGGAATCGTTTTCAATTTCATAAAATCGCCATCCTTTTCACTGTCAACATCAAAATTATTTCAAAGACAATTTTTTCGTATCCAAGGAATATTCTTCCAACATTGCATTCACCGTTCCAAGCGACATGACACCGACGTTTTTCGCAAGGACATCCACAGGAATTTTTTTGCCTGTTTGAGACCACTTGCGATATACGGAAAACATTCCCGATACAACGTAATCCATGACAAGAGCGATCAAATCTTCATCCACGTCAAGATATCTTGAAAAATAATCTTTTCCCTTTTCTTTCAGACGGGTTTCTACCTTGACAATCAGACGGGAAGTCTTGCTGATATTCAGAAGATAACCGAAAAATTCCATATTATTGCTTACCGCTTCTGTGACGCAAAGAAAGAGCTTATAAAAATCCAGCGTTTCGCCATTATACCAATCTGTCGCCTTGATCGCGGAAACAAATTTTTCGACCGCTTCATTTTCGATCTCCTCGATCACCTGATAAATGCTCTGATAATAATTATAAAACGTCTTTCTGTTGATCTGTGCCTCTACAGCAAGTTCCGTAATGGAAATATCTTCGATCGATTTGTGCGAAAGTAAACGAAGGGTCGCTTCTCTGATTGCTTTTTTTGTCTTGATGATACGGATATCCGTCTTTTTGGTTGTGTTTTCCATAAAAAAATATTCCTTTGTCCTTATATTATAAACCACAAACGTGTATGATGTCAACAGGAGAACATCATATGCATTTGAATATATAACGAATTAACAGACTAAAAAGGGACAAAATCCCAAAAATTTGTTGCGCGAATCCTTTCTCTTATAATGCAAAATGCTCTTTTATCATGCGAGCTGCCGTATCGGGTGATAACTCGGAATTATCGATTTTCATATAATGATCAAACGGGATTTCCCCCTCTATGCTTTCCAAACGGTATTTTGCATCGTGATGCTTCAATAATTGATTGGAGAATGCAACATCACGCTTAGATGCCTTATTTTTCAAACGGTTTTCCGTCACGTTTCTTTCCAAACGAATTTCCTGCGGTGCAACAAGCTCGACATAATAAAACTCTGTACCGTAAGGCTCAAAAATAGACTTGATACCTTCAATATAATCCCAATTAGACTTTTGATCGAAAGCCCACATAAATGTAAAGATCATGCCATACTGTTCAGATTTCGCAAATTCTTCAAAAATAACTGTACGAAGTCTTTCCGTGGCACGTCCATGATAACTTCCAAAAATTTCAATGACAGGCTCAATCATCATATGATTGTGAAATAACCGCAGTTCCGTTATTTTCATCAATTCCTGTCCCACCGTCATTTTGCCAACGGCGGTATTGCCAATTAAAAATAATAATTTCATAATCATTTACCTTTCATTAAAAACACAAAGGGACGGATTGATTCATCATCCGCCCCTTTGTGTTTCATCTTTGTTATAAAAAGAATCAAATATTTTCCAAAATTTTATCCGTCATCTCGACCGTACCGAGCGCATCGCCGCCGTGTGCGATATCTGCTGTACGGAAGCCAGCTTCGAGAACCCTGTCAACCGCATTTTCAATAGCAAGTGCTTCATTTTCAAGCGCGAACGCATAGCGAAGCATCATTGCCGCAGAAAGAATCGTTGCAATCGGATTTGCTTTGTTCTGACCCGCAATATCGGGCGCAGAACCGTGGATCGGTTCATAAAGACCTCTCTTTGTCGCACCGATGGATGCGGAAGGAAGCATACCGATCGAACCCGTGATCTGAGAAGCTTCATCGGAAAGGATATCGCCAAACATATTGGAGGTCACAATCACGTCAAACTGAGAAGGATTGCGTACAAGCTGCATAGCCGCGTTATCAACAAGCATATCCGTAACGGTTACGTCGGGATATTCCGCTGCAATTTCATGCACGGTCTTTCTCCAAAGACGAGAAGTTTCCAGCACGTTTGCCTTATCGATGCTGATGACTCTCTTATTGCGAACACGAGCCGCCTCAAATGCCGCTCTTGCAATTCTTTCGATTTCCATACGGCTGTACTGTTCGGTATCGTAGGCTTCTTCGCCGTATTTACCCTCACGGTAGCCGCGGTCGCCAAAATAGATACCGCCTGTGAGTTCACGAACAATCATAATATCAAAACCTTTTTCAACAAGGTCAGGACGAAGGGGGGAATCGTCCTTGAGTGCCGCATAAAGACGAGCGGGACGGAGGTTGGTATAAAGCTCCATTGCCGCGCGGATGCCGAGAAGAGCCTTTTCGGGACGGCAATTGCCGGGGAGAGTATCCCACTTAGGACCGCCGACCGCGCCTAAAAGTACGCTATCGGAAGCAAGACAACCCTTTACGGTTTCTTCGGGAAGCGGTGCGCCCGTCGCATCGATGGCAGAACCGCCGATGAGATAAGGCGTGAAATTGAAAGTATGACCGAATTTTTCACCGATCTTTTCCAGAACGCGAACGGCAGAATCCACGATCTCGGGACCGATACCGTCGCCTTTGAGCAATGCAATATTCAAATTCATGGTTATTTTCTCCATTCTGTATTTTCAATAAGAGGTACGGTAGGGAGATGCTTTTTAAAAAAAGCACCTCCCCACACCCCTTCGCAAAAACTTTTCTCTGTGGCAAATCCCCGTTTGTTGCGGTGCGTGCCTCAATAAAGACAGTGCCACCACAGAGGAAGTTTTTTGAAAGGGGACTGGGGGAAACTTTTTTCCAAAAAAGTTTCCCCCAGAAAAAAGTTAGCGGATATTTCCCTTTTTGATGGATTCCATCAAGCCGCCGTCAGCGATGATCTTGCCGATAAATTCCGGGAAAGGTTTCGTTGTATAAGTCGTGCCCGTGGTTTCGTCCTTGATGATACCCGTATCAGAATCGGATGTAATCATATCGCCGTCAACAATACCCTCTGCCGCTTCGGGACATTCATAGATGGCAAGACCGATATTGATCGCGTTGCGGTAGAAGATTCTTGCGAAGCTCTTTGCGATAACGAGCGTTACGCCGCTTTCCTTGATGGCAAGGGGCGCGTGTTCACGGGAAGAACCGCAACCGAAGTTGTTGCCCGCAACGATGATGTTATGGGTCTTTACTCTTTCCTGAAAAGATGCGTCAAGGTCTTCCATGCAGTGAGAAGCGAGTTCTTTTTTATCAATGGTATTGAGATATCTGGCGGGAATGATAACGTCTGTATCCACGTTATCGCCGTATTTGATGACTTTTCCTTCAAATTTCATATCAAGTTACCTACCTTTCTTATGCGTCAAGCTCGTCTGCGGAAGCAATTCTGCCGAGGATAGCGGAAGCAGCCGCAACAGCAGGAGATGCGAGATATACTTCGGAAGTGGGGTCGCCCATTCTGCCGACGAAGTTACGGTTTGTGGTCGCAACAGCTCTTTCATGAGGCGCAAGGATACCCATATGACCGCCAAGGCAAGGACCGCAAGTGGGGGTGGAAACCGCACAGCCGGCGTTAATAAAGACCTCAAGCAGACCTTCCTTCATGGCACGGAGGTAAATTTCCTGTGTTGCGGGAATGATGATGGCACGAACGCCCTTTGCAACCTTTCTGCCGCGCATGATCTCAGCCGCTTCCTTGATATTTTCGTAATAACCGTTGGTGCAGGAGCCAATCACGACCTGATCGATCTTGATCTCATCGATTTCATCTGTGGTATGTGTATTTTCGGGAAGATGAGGGAATGCGACGGTAGGTTTGATCTGAGAGAGATCGATTTCAACAACTTCATCATAAATCGCGTCTTCGTCCGCCTTATAGATAACAGGCTGTCTGTCGGAGCGTTCTGCGATATAAGCGAGAGTCTTATCGTCGACCTCGAAGATACCGTTCTTTGCGCCCGCTTCGATTGCCATATTACAAATGGTAAGACGGTCGGTAACGGAGAGCGCGTGTGCGCCTTCGCCTGTAAATTCCATGGAACGATAAAGTGCGCCGTCAACGCCGATCTTACCGATGATATGGAGGATCACGTCCTTACCCGTAACATGAGGACGGGGTGTACCTGTGAGTACGAATTTGATGGCGGAAGGAACCTTGAACCAAGCCTTGCCGATCGCCATACCGCAAGCCATATCGCTGGAGCCGACACCTGTGGAGAACGCGCCGAGTGCGCCATATGTACAAGTATGAGAGTCTGCACCGATGACAACGTCACCGGAAACAACGAGACCTTTTTCGGGCAGAAGTGCGTGTTCAACGCCCATCTGACCAACGTCATAGAAGTTGACGACTTCCTTTTCTGCGCAGAAATCGCGGCACATTTTGCACTGGATCGCCGCTTTGATATCCTTGTTGGGCGCGAAATGGTCCATGACCATCGTTACCTTTTCTTTGTCGTATACGTTATCAAAGCCGAGCTTATTGAATTCGCGGATGGCAACGGGAGAGGTGATATCGTTGCCGAGCACACGGTCGAGCGAAACGAGGATAAGTTCGCCTGCTTCTACTTTTTCAAGTCCCGCGTGTGCCGCGAGAATTTTTTGTGTCATTGTCATAGACATAATGATGACCTTCTTTCTTTATTTTTAAGGAGGACGATAGGGGAAACTTTTTTATAAAAAAGTTTCCCCTAAAACCCTTTCAAAAAATTTTATAATATAAAATCTGCTTTTTATAATTGGGGATATTCATATGAAAAGTTTTTGCGGAGGGGGTTCGGGGATGTGCTTTTTTTAAAAAGCATCTTCCCGAAAAAAGTCGCTTATTCCGAAAGCATTCTGTTGATCGCGCTGACTAGTGCCTTGACGGAGGAGAATACGATATCGCTGTCGATACCTGCACCCCAGGATGTACCCTTTGCGTTCTTGATGGAAACGTAGGAAGCCGCACGGGAAGTCGAACCGTCGCTGAGGGCGTGTTCTGAATAAGTGTCGAGCGTATAGCATTTGCCGATCACAGAAATGATCGCGCCGGAAACCGCGTCCAAACTACCGTTACCAATGGAAGACACGGTATAAGGCTGACCGTTCCATCTCATGAGAACTTCCGCAACGGTGATGCCGTTTTCCTTACGGAAATGCACTTCTCTGACAGCAAGCTTACCTTCGATATTGACGTAATTATCCATAAAGATATCATAAACTTCTGCGGGAGAAAGCTCCTTGTGTGCGTGGTCGGAAACGCTCTTGACGTGATAACCGAACACTTCGCGCATCTTGGGAGGCAGAACGAGAGAATATTTGGTTTCAAGCAGATAACCGATACCGCCCTTACCCGACTGGGAGTTGATACGGATAACGTCCGCTTCATAAACACGACCGAGGTCGGTGGGGTCAATGGGGAGATAGGGGACGTTCCAGATACCGTTGCCCTTTGTTTCGCGGTAGTGCATACCTTTCGCGATAGCGTCCTGGTGAGAACCGCTGAACGCCGCGAAGACGAGCGCGCCGCTATACGGCTGACGTTCATAAACGTGCATACGGGTTACTTTTTCGTAAGTCGCGCAAATTTCGGGCATATTGGAGAAATCAAGCTCAGGATCGATACCCTGAGAATACATATTGAGCGCAAGCGTAATGATATCGACGTTACCCGTGCGTTCACCGTTACCGAAAAGCGTACCTTCGATACGGTCGCCGCCCGCAAGAAGTCCCATTTCGCTATCCGCAACGGCACAGCCGCGGTCATTATGCGGATGGAGAGAAATGATGAGATTTTCTCTGTTGTGGAGATGGTTGCACATATATTCAACCTGATTTGCGTAAACATGAGGCATGGAGTGGGAAACGGTTACGGGAAGATTGATGATGACCTTGTCCTCTGCTGTGGGCTGCCAGATATCGATGACTTCGTTACAGATCTCTGCGGCAAATTCGGGCTCTGTACCTGTAAAGCTTTCGGGAGAATATTCAAAGGTGAAATGACCGGGAGTCTTTTCGCGGTACTGCTTGCAGAGGTTTGCGCCGAATTTCGCGATCTCAATGATTTCTTCCTTGGATTTTTTGAAAACCTGTTCACGCTGTGCCACAGAGGTGGAATTATAAAGATGAACGACAGCGTGTTTTGCGCCGCGGAGCGCTTCAAAAGTCTTGGCGATGATATGTTCACGGGACTGTGTGAGTACCTGAATGGTAACGTCATCGGGGATCATATCGTTTTCAATGAGTGTGCGGCAGAATTCATATTCCGTTTCGCTTGCCGCCGGGAAACCGATTTCGATTTCCTTGAAACCTACTTTGACGAGAAGTTTGAAAAATTCAAGTTTTTCTTCCAGGCTCATCGGAATGATGAGTGCCTGATTGCCGTCACGGAGGTCAACGCTGCACCAGATCGGTGCTTTTTCAAGATGTGTTTTTTTCATCCATTCCCCGTTTGATTCTACGGGGAAAAACTGTTTGGTATATTTCTGATAACCGTTCATAGCAAAATCCTTTCCTGCTATCTTATATTTTACGAGTACAAAAAGTTTCGGCAATGCGAAACGCAGAGAAACGAGTCTATAAGAACAAAAAATCTCTTTTGCAGACAGGGGTATTCCCCATGCAAAAGAGACGAAGTTACATCATAACCCGCGGTACCACTCTTTTTTGATAACAAAGCCGTTATCCACTCTGCCCATGTCGCATTCAACACAGTCACTCTGTAACGGGAGGAACCCGTTTCCGCCTACTCGAAAGTCTTTCGCCGAAACTGCTCAGGGGAGGAGTTATTCATCAAAACCGCCGCTGTCTTACACCAACCGACAGCTCTCTGTGAGGCATTTTTGAAGTTTGTTTCCCCTTCAAACGCATTTAGTAAGAACATTATACTAAAAATTTATGCGTTTGTCAACAAACAAAACAAATTTTTTATCATAATTTATGTGAATTTTTTTACTTATCAAAAGAACCGCAGAAAAATTCTGCGGTTCTTCATAAAAAAGGGGTTATTTCTTTTCGTTCTGAAGTGCGGTCAGAACAAGGAGTTCCAAAATACGTTTTACGGATTTACGAACGGTTTCGCGAGGCAAAGAACCGTCTTCCAAAGCGCGTACAACGCTTCGTGTATCACCGAAATGCATCTTGAGGTCATGTCCCGCGCGAAGCTCCTTCACATGAACGGAGTCATTGGAGAAATCTGTCATGAGTACGCCGAGATAACCGAAATCTTCACGCATAACACCGCGGCAGATCACGGGATCTTCACAGACTTTCGTGCCGTTGATATGGTTATAGGAAGTCATGATCGAATACGGATTTGATTTTTTGATAACGATCTCAAAGGATCTCATATAGATTTCACGGAGTGCTCTTGCGGAAACGCGGCTGTTGGAACGCATACGCTGAAATTCCGTATTATTGGCAGCAAAGTGCTTGACCGTTGCCGCAACGTCCTTTTCCTGAACGCCGTTGATGATGGCAGAAGCGATCTCACCGGAAACGACAGGATCTTCGGAATTGTATTCAAAGTTACGTCCGCAACAAGGATTTCTGTGAATATTGATCGCGGGGGCAAGCCATACGTCGATATTATACTGATGTGCTTCCTCACCGATCGCGCGACCAAGTTCTCTTGCAAGCGATGTGTTGAAAGAAGAAGCAAGCATCGTACCGGAGGGATAAACCGTTGTATTGTCATTCAGACGCAGACCGACGGGACCGTCAGCCCAACGTGCTTCGGGAATACCTCTGTTCGGCATATAACCGATTCGACCTTCCGCATTACCGCAGGAAAGGAGAGCCAATTCTTCATCGGAGAAGCTTTCTACAAAGTCATTCATGGAAAGCTTGCGTTCCAGAACGTCACGGAAGTCAAAACCGTGTCTTCTTTCAGAAAGAGGACGGCGTTCGTAGTTATCGATGCTATCACCGACCATACCCGTAACGAGAGCTTCCTTTGCACGTTCTTCGATCTTGACGTTCTTTCTCGTGCTGGGCGAAAACTCGAAATACGCAACGCGGGGTGTTACGGAGGATACGGAAACAACGTTGAGGAAAACGTCACCCTTCGGGAATGCCAGTCTGATGGGGTCGGAAGTTACATAATTGCCTTTGCCTGTATGTTTCAGGACAACCTTTTCAATATCCTGTGTGACGTTAGAAACGAGGAAGGAGAATGTATCGCGCAGATCAAGCTCCTGTGGATGACGGTTTTCATAACGCAAACGCACGTCATAATAGCCCGCCTTTTTGACGCTCAGATGATACATTGCGTAACGTCCCGGCGTATGCATTCGCGCAAGCTCACGACCGCTCTTGATGACACCTTCCGGGTCATAATAAGGCTTATTGAATACCCAAAGCGCCGCTTCAACGTATTTACCGCCCTGCATATAGGAGGTACCCGTTGCATCAACAACGGTCGGTTCGTCATTCTTTTCGAGTGTAATCGAGCGAATGGCAAATTTTCCGTCTTTTTTCGCGCAGAAGGTAATCTCTGTCGTACCCATCGGAAGAATGATTTCCGCACCCTTATAATGTGCTTCCGCTTCGATCATCGGAAGACCGTTGAGAAGGATCTCGTAATCCGCCTCTGTGTTGGGGATGACGTGGAAGTGTGTACGGTACATACCCATCGCGGAAACGCTAAGTCTGTACGTTACTTTTTCGCCCGCGCGGAGATATTCGATATCGCCATCACAGGAATAGAAACCGTGAGCGGGGATACGGTTGGGTTTATTCGGTTCGATCGGGAAACCGAGATTGGGATCGGGAGGGATACAAGGAAGTTTTTCATAAGAACCGTCTGCTCTCAGACGCTCGGGGAGCTCCGTTTCCATATGTACGCACTGTTTGATCACCTGTGTTTCGGGATTGTCATACGTACCGATTTTCATCAGTTTTTCGACGTTATTACCGAGATAGATAGCGTATTCGCCTGCGGGCATAACCCATGCATCGCGTGTACCGAGTACACCCGTATCATCAAAGGATGCCATATCGGCGATCGGAATCACAAGAGAAAGATACGTTTCGTCACCGGGTTCGAGCAACGCGGTCTTATCAAAAGCGCGAAGCTCAAAAGCAGGTGCGCCGAGCGCGCTCGCGGGTGCAGACGTATAGAGCATAACAACTTCTTTACCTGCGCGTTTGCCCGTATTCTTTACAGAAACAACGGCACGAATCTTACCCTTGATGGTGGGATCGTATTCAAAATGCGCGCATCTGATTTCAAATTCCGTATAAGAAAGACCGTGACCGAAAGGATAAAGGACACTGTTTTTCATATAAGGGAAGGTTTCAAAATAACGGTAGCCAACGAAGATATCTTCGCTGTAATTCTGAACGATACCCGATCTTGCGCCAAATTCATAAGCGCAGGGATAGTCGCCGTAATGACGGGCAACGGTATCGGTCAGTTTTGCGGAAGGAGATACTTTGCCGACAAGGATATTGCCAAGCGCATTGCCGCCTTCCATACCGGGAAGATTCAGGAGAAGAACCGCTTTGATTTCTTCTCTTTCCGTAAAGGAAAGATCGATGAGGTTACCGGAGTTGACGACAATGATGACGTTTGCGAAATAACGGCAGACCGATTCGAGCAGACATTTTTCTTCAGAAGACAGCATATAGTCGCCTTCCATATAAACAACGTCATCGTTTTCACCGGCTGTACGTCCGAGCACGACGATTGCTTTTTTCGCGCCGCGCAGAGATACTTCTTTCACGTCTTCATCCGTGATCGGCATTTCGGGATGGATATGCGAACCGCTTCCCCATACGCCAAAGGAGGGGATGGGATTTTCTTTTTCCCAAGCGATATATTTTTCCATCAAGGGTTCATCCACGACAACGCCTGCGTTACGGATACCGTCCAGCACGTTGACTTCATATTCGGAAAGACAAAAAGCCGAACCTGTACCGCATTTGATCGTATTGATCTGCGTTCTGCCGAAAACGGCAACTTTTTCTTGACCAAGCGGCAAAACGCCGTCTTTATTTTTCAGAAGGACAATGCCTTCTTCCGCGATCTCACGCGTCAGACGGTAACGTGCCGCTTTATTTTTATAATTCATTGTAATAACCATTCCTTTCACAGCAGATAATAAATTTTTTTACGAGGTAAACTTTTTTACGTAGTAAAAAACGAAAAAATCCGCTGTCATTTCAAACTATATCACAAAATATTTTTTTCGTCAACCCGCAAAAAGCAATTTTTACAATGAAATCACAAAATTCATATTTTTTTAAATTTTTTTGCATTTGTATATACTTTTTTCATAATTTTATGATATAATCAAGAAACGATCATGAATCTATTAAGAAAAGGAAGTGTTCTCAATTGTTAACGAAAAAAATCATGAGCGCGTATTTTGCGTCTTCGCTGTTGCTCGGCATGGGCTTTGCCGTCTGGCGCATGGCATTGATGTTCCGATATTACGATCCTTATAATAATGAATATTCCACAGATGCCAAAACAAGTTTACAGGTCTTTGGTTATGTTCTTTGTTTTTCCTTGCTTGCGATGGCAACGTCTTATTTCTTTTTAAGAAAGCATACGTTTTCGGAATTTTCCGCATCCTCCAACCAGCTTTCCGTCTTTTCGAGCGCGTTACTTGGCTTTGTCTTTGTTGCGATCGGATTTCTCGTCTTGCTTTATTATGCAAAAGAACTTTTCAGCGCGGATACCACACCGTTCTTCAAAGGAATGCGGATCGTTTCGTTCGTTTTGCTTTTCCTCTCCGCGATTTATTTCATTCTGAGTGCCGCGGCTTCACGTATCTCCCTCAAAGCAAAGAAAAGCTGCTCTTTTTTCCCAACGCTTTTCGCATTGTCGCTACTCATCGTTTCGTACATCAATCCCGCTTATAATTATACCGATCCCAATCATAATCTTTGCAATATCTCGATCTGTGCGCTCCTTTTGTTCTTCCTTTATGAAACAAGATCCACTGTCACAGGCAATTCCACACCCATCCGTTTCGTCTTTTCCCTCGTTGCGCTCATCTGTCTGCTTGCATATATTCTGCCCATCTGTATCCTGATGGCATTCTGGGAGCTTTCCACAGGCATTGACGTTCTTTTTGAAGCGGTGGAATGTGGCGCACTTTTCTATATCGTTGCCGTTCTCTATTCCATGATCCACGCGGTAAAACCCAAAACGATCACCGCAAAATCATAAAAAATGCGAACCTTTTACGGTTCGCATTCATTTTTGTTCAAATTCTCTTCCATTGACCAAGAAATCGATAGAAACATTGAAATATTCAGAAAGTATACGAAGCATCTGTAAATCTGGACTTCGTTTTCCGTTTTCATAATAAGACAATGCTTCTCTGCTGATACAAAGATCCATCGCTACTTTCAACTGACTGTAATTTTTCTTTTTTCTTATTATTTTCAAGCCAAGCAACCCTTGTTTTTCATCCATTTTTTGAAATCTCCTAAAAAATTTTAAAAAATCACTTGACTTCATTGTAACAAGCTGTTACAATGAAAATGTAACAATTTGTTACTCAAAACACATTACAAAGGAGCTCAATATGGGATTATTGGATTTTTTATCAGGTGTATTGTCTACCGCCGCACGCAATACGATTCAACAAAGGAATGATTTTGCACGAAAATATGCACGGGAACATCCGAATATGGATGAATCAACCAAAGCAAAACTCGATGCGTTTAATACAAAAACTGAGAGTTTGCACACAGCAGGTGAAAAAATTTCTTCCTCTGTATCTTCAATTGCTACAGTAGCTTCTGCATTGTCATTCGATGATTCTCAATCTTATTTGGGAAAAACGATCTCTGGATGGGATACCGAATGGATCAGCATTGGTTATCTCAAAAATGCAGATCTAACACCTTATAATCATTGTGTTGGTCTTTACCGACACACAATTAACGGAGAAACGCGATATCTCGGCAGAGCTATCGAATTAAATAATGGCGGTTTCAGAAAAAGACTCAGTGATTACAGACGAGATAGCGAAAGTGCAAGAAAGCATCAATCCGGTCAGACAATCTATACTCATCTGGAAGAAATTGAAACATACATTTTAATCATCGGTGATACCGAAGAAGCGGTTCAGGCAACAAAAACATTGGAAAAAGCATTCATCAATAAATATAATCCGGATTGGAACAAAGTAAAATATAATAGTTAATTTTTTATCAATAAATAGCGAGGAGAACAATCAACCATGTTCTCCTCGTACTTTTTTGAAAGTCCCAAAAATCATATTTAAAATAAAAGTTAATCACTTCACATTTTTATAATCTCTGCATACGATATAGCGAGGGGAATTTTTGAGCCCTCTCATAAATTCCGAATCTTTCATGAAAGGAATGGTCATCATTATGTCTGATACCAGAAATACGTCTTATTGCGGCGGCAATCGTGAATCGGTATATATAGATACAAACAGAATTCTCGATAGCTGTCGGGATAAGGATTGCTTTGAGGACGTGATCGTTTATCTTTCCGATTGCGGAAATGAACTGATCGAAAGAGCAAGCAACGTCCGTACCAAATGCGCCAAGATCCTTTGCGCCAACATACACGTCGACAGCGTCCCGTTCAACCGCGGATTTTATCAGATTAATATTACAATGTATATCAAACTGACCGTTGAAGTTTGCGCCTGCCTTGGCAGACCGCAGGAATTTGACGGTATTGCAATCGTTGAAAAGAAAGTGATCCTTTACGGCGGAGAAGGCAACGTCAATATTTTCCGCAGTGAGATCGGTTCACAAAATTTCTGTGGTTGCGATCATACGGAAACCCCCGGCAATAATCTTCCGACTGCTGTTTTTGAAGTCGTTGACCCCATCGTTCTCAGCACAAAGATCATGGATGTTTGCGAATGTCAGCACCGTCCTTGCTGCATCAATCTTGACGATCTGCCCGAACGTGTCTGCAACTGTCTTGGCGGCAGACCCGCGCATGACAGAGGAAAAGTGCTTACCGTTGCGCTCGGCTTTTTCTCCGTCGTTCGTATCGAACGTCCCGCACAATATCTCGTTCACGGAACGGAATACAGCATTCCCGAAAAAGAATGTATCTCCCCTTCCACAGACGATCCCTGCAAGATGTTCAAACACATGGCGTTTCCCACCAATGAATTTTATCCGCCTTCCCTTTGCGATATCAAAGGCGACGGTGATTACGGTTGCAAGCACTGAAAAAAGACTCCCCTCGGGGAGTCTTTCTGCTATATCGGGCTGCCGCCCGAACCTGCTTCAAGGGAACTTTTTAAAAAAAGTTCCCTTGAAAATCCTTCAAAAACTTTCTCTGTTGGTGGGTTGAGGGTTATTGAGGGTGGAAATTGATATGATTGGTTTTTGCATATGTTTCTGCGTAACTGCCGATAGGCGCGCAGATCGTCAGATGCGTACAACCCTCAAATGCATATTGACCGATCTCTGTGATACTTTCAGAAAGGACAAGGCATCTCAAATTCCAGCACTGGTTGAAAGCAAAGCCACCGATCGTTTTCAAACCGGCAGGGAGCATGATATCCTGCAATTGTCCGCAATTATTGAACGCCGCATAACCGATCTCAGTAAGCCCCTCCGCGCCCGTAACGCTTTCCAGCGCCGTACAAGAAGCAAAAGCCGACTGCCCGAGATGCGTTACGCTTTGAGAAATACTGACGGTTCTGAGATTGGGACAATAATCGAATGTCCGGTCAGGAATCGTTTGGATACCATCCTCGATATAAACGGTTTCGATCTGCGGACAAGAGACAAATGCCTCGTCACAAAGCTCCACAGGCAGTTTTCCAATCATTGCGGGAACGATGACGTGAGGGGAATCGCCTTTATAATTTCGGAGCAGATAACGGTAATTGACTTTTCTGATCGTAAAGAGCTTCTGATGGTCGGCGATCGTTTTTTTGCGAAAACCTAAGTCTTTTTCCATTTGGATGGATTCCATTTCGTCAAGAATTTCGGGCGGATACAAGCGTTTTTTGTAATTGATGAGCAAGAACCTTGCCTCTGCCATACCGTCTGCTTTTTTGATATAAGAATCGATCTCATCCGCGGGCATTTTAGGGACAAGCGAAAGCAGCCTTGCAAAAAGCGTATTTTCTCCCTTTTCAAGCAAAAGCGGGATAAGTTTGGAGCGGTTTTGCTTCAATATCATGCGTTTTAAGAGGACATCACGCAAAACGGGATTGGTTTCGAGTGTGTTTTTCAAAAACGGGATGGCGAGGATGCGTGTGCCGATGACACCAATGAGTTGTTTTGCTTCTTCCTCATCTGTAAGGTTCTTGGCAAGCGTACATTCTTCAAGCCACAGATTTTCAGAAAATGCATTTCTGCCGATTTTGACATTTCCAAAAACCGTCAAATTTTTTAAAAGATCATATTTTCGGAATACATATGCGCTGATTTCCGTTATGTTTTCGGGGATTTCGATATGTAGACTTTCGCCGATATAGCCGTATAAGATATCATTCAAAACGATCCTGCCGTTTTCATCGGCAAGTCCCGCGCAATCCACGAAAGCCCCGCAGCCGATTTCGGCATTCCTCGGCAGAGAAATTCCCCTCAGATTTTTACAGGAAATAAAAGCGTAATCGCCAATTGTTTTTACGCTTTCGGGAATATTGATATTCACAAGGTTTTCGCAATTCATGAATGCATAACCGCCGATTTTTTGAATTGTATCGGGGAGATGCACGCTTTTCAGATTTTTGCATCCGCAGAATGCCCAATAGCCGACCTCCGTCATGCTGTCGGGGAGTGTTACACCCGTGATGTTCCAATCATCCTCAAAAGTACCTATCTTGATATGTGTTACGCCTTCGGGGATCACGATGTCGCCGCCTGCTCCGTGATAGGCTGTTAAAACACCTTTTTCAATTTGAAAATCTTTGATATCGGACATAAAAAATCCTTTCTTTTGTCTTTTTCTTGGTTATCAGTATAGCAAATTGGGGAGAGATTGTCAACGGAATCTTTTCCTTATGTCTAAAATCCGCTTGCTGTCTTGCATTATTATGATTTTTATGGTAAGATTATAATAATAAGAATAACCTTGATGAAAGGAATTTGAAATTATGACGCTTTCCGCAAAATTTGCCCGAAAACAATTGGAACGCTTCAAGCCTCTGATGACAGAATCCGCCATTGAAACAGCACGGCGCGGACAGGAAAAGCTGGGGGAGCTGATGACGATGACCTGTAAAAAAACGCTCTCCTATGCGTCCGTATCGTTTGAAAACTTTGAAAGCGCATGGGTCATGCCCAAAGATGATACCCGTGACGGTGTCATGCTGTATTTGCATGGCGGCGGCTATTGCTGCGGCGATATCTCTTATACCAAAGGCGTGGCATCGATGCTGGCATCCCGTTTCGGCATTCGTGTCTTTGCGCCCGCGTACCGACTTGCGCCCGAACACCGCTTCCCTGCTCCGCTCGAAGATGCGTTGACCGCATACCGCTATCTTTTGGAAAACGGTTATGAGCGAACAAATATCGTTCTTTGCGGCGAAAGTGCAGGCGGTGGTCTTTTATATGCGCTTTGTCTGAAATTGCGTGAACTCGGCTTACCCATGCCCTGTGGTATTGTTGCGATTTCTCCATGGAGCGATCTGACCGCTTCGGGTGAATCATATCAAAAGAACAAAGAAAATGATCCATCGATCACGTTCGAAAGACTCAATTTTTATGCAACACTTTATACGTCGGAACGGGAAAATCCGCTCGTATCGCCTCTGTTCGGCGAGCTTCACGGAATCCCGCGTTCGCTGATTATCGTCGGCGGTGATGAAGTCATGCTGGACGATGCAAGGCTTTTGCATGAAAAATTGCTGTCCTACGGTTCCGAAAGTGAATTGATCGTAGCGGAAGGACTTTGGCATGCTTATATTCTTTATAATCTTCGTGAATGTGCGGAAGATTATGATCGGATCAATGCGTTTTTAACAGAAGTGCTTCCCCGCCCGCGCAAATTGCGTTGGATGCGTTTGGATAACGCGGCAAAGATCTATCCTGCGGCAAGAAGACGCACGTGGACGAACGTATTCCGTCTTTCCGCAACACTGACGGAACCAATCGATATTGAAATTCTGCAAAACGCATTGGATGTAACGGTGCGTCGTTTTCCTTCGATGGCAGTGCGTTTGTGCTCGGGGGTATTCTGGTATTATCTTGAGGAGCTTTCGGAAGCACCCGGTATCTGTGAAGACATCGGCTATCCGCTCGAACAGATGAAAGGCAGAGATATCCGAAAATGTGCTTTGCGCGTACTTGTTTATCAGAAGCGTATTGCCGTTGAACTCTTTCATTCCATCACGGACGGCAATGGTGGACTTGTTTTTCTGAAGACCTTGATCGCGGAATATCTGGAACAGCTTTACGGCATTGAAATTCCCGCAGAAAAAGGAGTGCTTGACCGCAGAGAAGAACCGGAAGAAGCGGAAATGGAAGATAGTTTTCTGAAGCATCGCGGTGATGTTGCACTCAGCCGTAAGGATACGGATGCTTATCGCATCGTAGGCGAAAAAGAGCCTGACGGTTTTCTCAATAATATTGCGTTTCTTTTGCCTGTGGATATCATCCATAAAGAAGCAAAAAAATATGGTGTCAGTATCACAGCATTCCTGACAGCCGTTCTGATGCAAGCGATCATGGAAATCCAGGAAAAACACGTGCCGAAGATTCATAAGCGCAAGCCTGTCAAGGTCCTGCTCCCTGTCAATCTCCGCAAGATGTTCGGAAGCCGTACGCTTCGCAATTTTGTGCTTTATATGACACCTTTTGTCGATCCAGCCATGGGCGAATATACTTTTGAAGAAATTTGCCGCACAGTTTATTTTCAGATGGGCATGGAGCTGACGGAAAAACGTATGCGCGCAAAATTCACGGCAAACGTCAATAGTGAAATTTCTCCCATTATCAAAATCATGCCGTTATTCATTAAAAATGTGGTCATGAAAATGGTCTTCAATGCCGTTGGCGAACGAAAATCAACGCTGACGCTTTCCAACCTCGGTGCGGTCGATATTCCCGATGCCATGAAGCCGTATATCACCCGTTTTGATTTCATTTTAAGTCCGCAATCCACAGCACCCTATAACTGTTCTGCGATCTCTTATAATGGCACGCTCGTATTCAATTTTATCCGCAATACGAAAGAACCCGAATTGGAGGCCGCATTCCATTCCGTCCTGAAACGCATGGGCATCACGGCAAAAGTGGAAAGCAATATGCAAACGCGCGCGGATACGCTCCGCCACGCGCAATGATGTACAGTAAAGAAAGGAACTGCTTATGTTTTGTATCAAATGCGGCGTTGAGCTTGCCGACAGCGAAAAGTGTTGCCCCCTTTGTGGCACGGTCGTATACCATCCCGAGCTGACGCAGAATCAAACCAATGCACCGTATCCGCCTTATCAAAAACCTCATTCCCGCATCAATTACCGCGGTGTACTTTTTCTCATCACCATGTTTTATGTCATATTGATCGCTGAACTTTTTGTTTGTGAAATCACGATCTTTGACGATCTCAATTGGTCACTTTACGCAACCGGCGGACTTTTACTTTCCTATATCATTATTCTTTTACCGACATGGTTCAAAAAACCCAATCCCGTCATTTTCGTTCCCTGTGATTTTGCCGCAATCGCCGCATACCTTTGTTTTATCAGTTGGAAAACAGACGGTCATTGGTTTGTAAGCTTTGCTTTACCCGTTGTTTTGGGATGCGCACTTATTATAACGGCAATCATTGCACTTTGCCGCTACGTCCGCCGAGGATATTTCTTCATTTTTGGCGGTGCTTCCGTTTTAACGGGATTATATATCGTGATGCTGGAAATTTTCCTTACGATCACTTTCCCTGTTATTGACAGATTTTATTTTTGGTCAATCTATCCCCTGATCGGTTTTGTACTTCTCGGACTTGCCCTCATCATTATCGGAATTTGCAGACCGCTCCGTGATTCTCTTGCGAAGAAATTCTTCGTTTAAGACGCAAATTGCCACCCACCCAATTGCTCTCCTTTTTATAACTTTACCGCATCCAAATGCGGCAAAACGGCTCTGTTTTGAGCAATTTCTTATAGAATAAAAACAAAAACCGATGGCAAACCATCGGTTTTTGGATGTACATTTTTAATATCAGAGATATTTTTTGAGGGATTCGGGAAGATCTTCTTCTTTGATGGAGGAAGTCATGAGAACTTCGCAGTTCCATTTTTCTGCCCAAGTGTTTACAACGTCAACGAAGCCCGCGAAAGCATCAACATCATTGCCAACGATCTTCAAAGCGGAGTCGATGAAGATGTGGGTGATATCGCTATTGGAAGCGTGGAGACCTGCAACGAAGCCCTGAAGACCGTGAGCGTCTGTGATATCGTATTCGACAACGTCGATGAGTCTTGCCTGATATTTAATATCAAAACGGAGCTTATCGCCCTTTTCAAGACAAACAACAGAGCCATTGGAAACGTTGATCGCTTCGTTTACTTTTGCGATGAGGGTTTTTGTTTTACCGGTACCTTTAAGACCGACAATAAGTTTAACCATAATAAGCCTTCTTTCCTGACGAAAATATGATTTTGCGAGTGGTGCCGTTAGTCGTCATCACAGCACCAAAATCTTATTTATATGATACACTCTTTTCGCGAGATTTTCAAGCATTTTATCAGAGAAAATCCCGTTTTTTTTGATTTTCAGCGAAAACTGCCAAATGGAACTCTCAATTTTTGTCATTTTTTACAGCGATTTCATTACAAGAAATTACTTTTCGTATATTTTTTTCCAATTTTTCACGCGCAACTGTCATATCTCTACCGCAGCCAAGGCAAATCACTCGGATGTCCGAGCCGATTCTCATGACTTTCATACGTTTTTCGCCGCACGGATGCTGTTTTTTCATTTCCAAAATATCACCGACAGCAAATTGCTTAATTTCCATAAAAATCCATCCTTTCCTATTACGCGACCGCGAATTGAGATTCGTAAAGTTCAGCATAAATGCCGCCGAGCTTCAAAAGTTCGCCGTGAGAACCGCGTTCCTTGATACCTTCATCCGTAATGACAACGATCTCATCCGCGTTTTTAACCGTGGACAAACGGTGCGCCACAACGATGGTCGTTCTTCCGTGACAAAGCTTTTCGAGCGATTTCTGGATCATGATCTCCGTTGCGTTATCGAGCGCGCTCGTCGCTTCATCAAGAATCAGGATCGCGGGATCTTTCAGAAATACGCGCGCAATGGAAATACGCTGCTTCTGACCACCCGAAAGTTTCACACCGCGTTCACCGACAAAGGTATCGTAACCATCGGGCAAGCCTTCAATAAATTCATGGATATTTGCGAGTTTTGCGGCACGGACAACTTCTTCTTTGGTTGCCCCTTCCTTACCGTAAGCAATATTTTCAAAAATCGTACCTGTAAAAAGAAATACATCCTGTGTGACGATACCGATATGACGGCGCAAGGACGAACGGGTAACCCCCGTGATATCATTGCCATCCACGGATATCTTTCCTTCTTTGATATCATAAAAACGAGGCAGAATATGACAGATCGTCGTTTTTCCCGCCCCCGAAGGACCAACGAGCGCGACCGTTTTACCGGGAGCGATATGCAGATCGACACCGTGCAGAACATCCTCCGCACTTTCTTCATAAGCAAAGCTTACGTGATCAAAATCGATTTTACCGCGCACATCCGTCAGCTCTTTGGCATCAGGCGCATCTTCTTCCACGGGAGTATCCATCAACTCACAGAAACGCGCAAAACCGCTCATACCGTCCTGTAACTGTTCGATCAGATTGATCAGATTGCGGATCGGATTCATGAAGATATTGACAAAAATAATAAAAGAAGCAAAATCCGCGTAATCGATCCAACCGTTGTAAGTAAAAATACCGCCCGCTACCAGAATGACTACGTTCAGAAGATCGATGATAAAACCGTTTCCAGAGAAAAATTCCGCCATCGCACGATAAGAACGCGCCTTTGCTTCCACAAAACGCTGATTGAACGTATGGAATTTTCTCGATTCATATTCGCTGTTCTCAAACGCTTTGGCAACACGGATACCCGCAATGCTGTTTTCAAGCGTGGCATTGACTTCCCCAACTTCTTCACGTGCCTTTGTGAATGCCGCACTCATTTTCAGGCGTTTTCTCGCCGCAAAAAATACGAGAAATGGAATAAACGCAAAAATGATGAGCGTCAGCCAAATATTGATGCTTGCCATCAGAATAAACGAACCGATCAGCAGAAAACATGACAAAATAAAATCTTCGGGGCCGTGATGCGCAAGCTCCGCGATCTCCTGCAAATCGTTGATGATACGCGACATGATAGAGCCAGTCTTATTGTTATCAAAATATTTGAAAGGCAACTTTTCAATATGATCGAATGCCTCTTTTCTCATATCCGCCTGCATCCGTACGCCGACAACGTGACCGAAATATTGAATAAAATATTTGAGCCCCATCTTCACGAAATAGATCACAAGCAAAATGAGTCCCCAAACCACAAGCACACGAAGCTTTTTATTCGGAATATAATCGTTAAGCATCGAACGTGTAATCATCGGATAAAAAAGATCGCAAAGCGCAAGCAAGAACGCACAAAAAAGATCAAGCGTAAAAAGTTTTCTGTGCGGCTTATAATATTTGAAAAACCGTTTTATCATACAAAATCTCCTCCAAAAAAATAAATAAAACATCCAAGCGACCAAAAGTTTTGGTAGGATTCCCAAGGAGGCTTTTTTAAAAGTCATCTTTGGGCAGGGTGCGGGACAGCGTCCCGATAAACTTACTGATTCATTTTCTCCGCCAAAGCCAGACGGGCGGATGAACATTCATAAGCGCATTTGTAATCGCAAGTACGTCCCGCCAGCGTTTCCAAATCGCAAAGAACGTAATATTTCAGAACGGCATACCGCGTTTCATCGGCGCGGGAAAGAATATCACGAAGCGTTTTCATCATCGCATCCATATCGTACTTCTCTTTTTGCATTTCTTTACGAACGGCAAGATGTTCCGCATAGATCCCGTCCGTTTCATCGGATTCCAAAGGAATACTTTGTCCCGCGATCGAAGCGATATAAAAAAGATCCGCTTTCAGCTCATCAGTCTTTTTCATATCACATTCATAAATCGGACCGTCTTTTTCTTTGGAACGGATAAAACAGGAAGCGCAATGATATTTCTGCACGGCTGATATAAAAGAATCATCGGTATAGATCGTTTTTTCCGCATGAAGCAAGGCTTTTTCAAAATATGCCGAAGCTCCCGAAAGAAACCCTGCTCGATAAAGCTCCACGCCTTTATCAAACGCAGCGCGCGCAAAAAGATATTCCGTTTCATCATCAGAAACGCCGAGATTTTCCAAACGGGAAATGCATTTCCCGTAATCACCCGCCGTGTAAAGCTTTTTGATCTTCGCAATCGCTCCGATCTTACGGAACGCATCCAGATCACCGTTTTCCGAAAAGAAATATTCTGTCGGCACACCGAGTTTTTCCGCAAGCTCCATGATCGTCGTTACGGACGGTTGTGCCACGCCGTTTTCGATCTGACTGAGCATATTGCGCGTGATGGTATCCCCCGCAAGTTCTGCCTGAGTCATCTTTTTTTGCAGGCGCAATTCCCTGATCTTTTTTCCGAGCGTTATCTGTTTCAAATAACAAACCACCTTTTCTGTAAGATTGACCGTAAATTATATTTTAATCTTTTTCATCTGTTTTGTCAAGTTCTTTTTCATTGCCGTAAAGCATATTGACTTTATTTTTTCTGTTCCGATACAGTCCGTAAAAAAATCGGCAAAGCAAGATCGTCAGTACACCGCAAAGCGCGCCCGTACCGTCTAATAGTACGTCTTTCCATGAAGCCGAACGTCCGGGAATGAAATACTGATGCATCTCATCCAATACAGCATAAAGAAAAACGGGAACAAACGATATCACCCCCGTCACGAACAAATGCTTCCGAAAACCAGAAATCCAAAGACAGCTTACCATTCCGAGCAAAAAAAATTCAATAAAATGCGCAGCTTTTCGCAGAAAATGTTCAACTCTACCAAAGCTTACATTTTCAATATGAAAAATACGCAAAAATTTTTCTGTAAAATATCCGCTGAAATCACTTGATTTTTCACCATTCTGTGCTGAAAACATAAAGATTGCCGCAGCTAACAGAAAAACAAAAATCAACACAATGATCTGATTTCTTCTTTTTTTCGACATATCCCCACCGTCATTCCGTTTTTATTTATGATATCACAATTTTTCGTATACTGTCAATAGAAATTACCGAAAAAATAACCGTATTCTTTTCAGCGCATATGATAAGAACAGACGGTATCCTAACCGTCCAAAACCAAAAGAAAGGAATATTCGTCATGCAATATTACAGACATACGGCAAGAAGACCTCTCGGATATCCCGCAAGTCATGCCGATATTTCCGCAGCTTCGCTTGAAAATGCGATGTCCTTTGATAAAACGGGTGACAATGATTTTCAGAATCCGTCTTCTGTACCCGTTCTGGCAGGTTTTCCGCTTGCAATGGCATACGTTCCCTATCAGAAATTTGAAGAACTGAATGAACCCTCGAAAGCATTGGAATGCGGTACGTTATTCCAAGCACTTTATAAACCGTTTTACGGTCAGAGAAGGAGGCCTTTATCATGAATGAAAAAGAACTTCTTCTCCGAAGAATTCAGGAAGAAGATTTTACCGTATATGAAACCGTTCTTTATCTTGACGGACATCCGCGCAATAAGGATGCACTTGCTTTTTATGATAAGCACCGTGCAATCGTCAAGGGCTTGCGCGATGAATACGAAGGTAAATACGGCCCGCTTACCATCTATGGCAATAACGATATGAATGATTGGCATTGGATCGACAGACCTTGGCCTTGGGAAAAGGAGGCGAATTGCTGATGTGGGCATATGAAAAGAAATTACAATATCCCGTAAAGATCAAAAACCCCAATCCGACTTATGCGAAAATTATCATCAGCCAGCTCGGCGGAGCGGACATCAAAAAATGATAAAACCCTGACATCTCTGTCAGGGTTTTTGGCATATTACGAATAAGTTACGAGTTCTTCAAACGGGATAACATCAGCTTCGCCAGCAGTTCCATAAATGACGTATTCTACTTCGCATTTGTATGTACCGGTTTCGCTCAAACGGCGTTCAAACAAGTGAGCAAAATGACTTTCTGTTGAACTGATGGAAAAGGTTGTGATCTCATCCCAGAAAAGAAGGAGCGTTCTTTTTTTAATTGTAAGCGTAATTACCGCCTCGGTCATAACATCTTCATATGCATCATAACAAGTATAGACATGCGCTAAACCTGTATCGGAAATCGTAAATGCCGTACTTGTTCTCATCGTATGGTTATTATAAAGCGATGCCGATTCTGCTTGAATCACAAGAGAAAACGCCAAACAAAACATAACAACCGCCATAAGAAATGCTACAATTTTTTTCATGAAATATTTCCTCCTCAAAATGTAATTATCATATAGAGCTTTAAAAAAGAAAATTTTTCTTCATTTTTAAGCAAAAGAATCTAAAATTTCTATAATTTGTTTTTCATTCATATCTTGAACGATCAATGTATACGCATATTGATTATCATTCCAGTAAATGTAAATCACTTTATCCTTTTGAATCATCACAATTTGCAAACCGTTAGATAAAATTCCCTTCTGTGCATTTTCACTATCAATCGTTGTTTTTGTAACAAACGCTGATTGATAAAAAATGATTTTCTCTCCATCATTGTTTTCCCAAACTGTATACAATTCATTATTGTCACCCGTTAAAGTTGGACTTTCAACCAACTCATACCCTTCAGGCACATAAGTCAGCGTATGCACTTCCGTGATAACATCCGAAGCCCCTTCATTTTCATCCTCAAAGAAGAACTCTGTAAATTTTTCATAGACTTCCGTGAAAAATTCAAAAATAGGTTCTTTCGCCATCACACAACCGAGCACCGAACCGATTAGAATAACCACCGCAAGACAAACCGCAATCACCTTTTTCAAAGGTGAATTGATAAGCTTCCAACAAGGTTTTTGCCGTGATTGCAATAACTGTTCCATATTTTTTTCCAATTTCGGAGAAAATGAAACGCTGTCTTCTGGAGCAAGTTCAATATTTTCCAAATACTCTTTGCTGACTTCCAAAAGTGCCTTCTGAAGTTTTTCTTTTCCTGTTTTGATTTCATTCATGATAAATACCTCTTTTCTTTAATTCTTCAACTAAAATGTTTTTTCCTCTATATAAACGTGTCCACACGGTTTTTTCATTGATATTCAATTGTTCTGCAATCGATTTGACATCAAACCCTTGTAAATATGCCATTATCATAATATCTTTATATTTTTCATTCATACTATGTATCACTTTGACAATCATCTCATGCCGTTCCCTGTTGCAAACCTGATACATCAGATCATCGGAAATATATTCTTGGGGATTGATTTCAGCAGGTTCTAATTTTCCGCGATATTCATTATTTTCATTCGCAACGTCAATGGCTTTAAATTCTATTGTTTTCATAATATACGTCGCAATCACAGAATCATCATGGCTTTCCAACCGATTAAGATATTGTGAAATTTGTAACCATGCTTTCTGAAAAGCATCTTCGGCATCATATTTATTATTGTTTAATAATTTCAACGCACGGCGCATACTTGCCTTTTTATATTTATGATAAATCTCCTCAAAAATCAATTTATCATCATCATTTTCAATTGTCAATAACAAAATTTGTAACATGATTGATATCCTTTCACAAAAATAATATAGTCATTAACAATTGCACTATAACATAGTTTTCCATGTTTTTCATTTTTAAATATCTGAAAAAACAAGGTGCTTTACATAAGAATTTTTGTTCGTTATGTGAAATCAGATCATGTCAGCAAGGAAATCATTTACTATGTCACAAAGATGAAGCGGCGATAATTCTATATTGTTACAGATTTCGACAATAGAAGATAATTTTTCAGGCTCCGAAGAAATATCTTCAAAAGAAATCTGTTGCTCTTTATCCCGATATGCTATACCGTAACCGATATGTTCTTTTGCATCTATGATATAAATGCCTTTTGTCAAAAAATATTTATGATACATAATCAAGTTCCTCCGTTCTGATCAAAACACTCAATTCACCTACATCCATTTTCAATGCATAAGCAATTTTTAAAACCGTATCCAATTTCGGCATGGAACGACCCGATTCGATATTCCTGATCTCACGATCGCTCAGATCGCTGAATTCTGCGAGTTGTTCCTCAGTTAATCCCGAATCCACCCGTTTTTTACGAATCAGTTTTCCATATTTTGAAATATCGATCTTTGCTGCATATTGTATCACAAAGTCCTCCTAAAATATCCTCTGTAAAGCACTGGAATATTATAGAAGAAAAAGGATTTGCGTTACAGGAAATGGATTTCCGCTTTGAGAAGAAAATTGAAAATATATAAAATATTTTTGAAATTCTATATTTTAGAGCCAGAAAAAATAAATATTTTCTTCATTTTTTGATAATTTTTTTAAAAAATTTTATATCAATGCAAAAAATCTCCCGTCCTTTTGAAACGGGAGATTTTTTTCGGAGGCTTAATTTAACGCGAGTTCGATGAAAAATCAAAGGACAAGCAGATCTTGAGCGTGATGAAAAAGCCGGAAACAGAACGATATCGAGAATGCTCAATCTGACAAACATTTTTCAAAAAATCATTAACAGATTCAATAACAGCACGTTTGCGCAAAAGCAATTTGTCGGTATAATGCATCAATTTGCTTTTCATGTTCTTTTTCAAT
>JAFUQQ010000069.1 GCA_017472285.1 Clostridia bacterium
CAGGCTAGCGCTCTAACCAACTGAGCTACCGGGCCATTAAAATGGTGGGAACAATAGGGCTCGAACCTATGACCCTCTGCTTGTAAGGCAGATGCTCTCCCAGCTGAGCTATGCTCCCACATCTTGCTGACCGCTTGGCTTGTCGCCCTTGCGTGATACTCATCTTACCACAAACCTTTTCATTTGTCAATACCTTTTTTGAATTTTTTTAATTTTTTTCAAAAAAGTTTCAGAGGGGTAAAAACCCCTCTGGCATTTAATCAATACGATTTCCCCTACTGTCGCTGCGATAAATTTCCTCAACGAAAGGAAGATGCGTCGTATAAGCGAAGAAAGAACATTTTGTTCCGTCATATACGACGGTAAAATAATCCTTGAAATTCATTTCGGGAATATTTTCGAGAAGTTTCGGGTCCATGGAATAAGCCGCTGAAGCAATACCGATCAATTCATATTCATCATGACCCATATATTGTAAAGTAAGCGTATAAGTTTTCATATCGATCAAAATTTCTTCGATTTCTTCTTCCGTCAAATGTCGAATGGATAAAGCATTCGCTTGGAGAGGATATGTTTCCATTGCCCAACCGTCATACCCGATTTCTACATAATCTCCGTCTTCATAATCCGTAAGATCGATTTCATCGGGGAAATAGATGTATCCTGTGAATGTTTCTCTGCCGTTTTCATCATCAAAGCCTTTTACGTAAAATCCATGTCCCGAAGAAAAAGCGATTCTTGCTTTGAATAAAATCGGATCGGGATTGTTTCTTACCATAAAGGTTATATTTTCAATCGCTGTCGGATGCGTATCCGTATAACTGCCGCGGAAAGAAGAAACAATATGAAATTCATTTCCAATTTCCCACTCCCGATCTTCTTTCATAATCAGAAATTCCCGTTCATAACCTTCTGTCATACCCATAACGGTATAAGAATCTTCATTGATCGCCGTAACTATTACGTCAATCTCCAAAGCGGTTGTTTTACGGACAACATGACGGATATTTACAACGTCAGGAAGACGTGCGGGATAAGTTTCTTCAATCCGATAAATCGTAGCAAGTTCGATTTCAACGGTATCACCGACAGCAAAATCTTCTGCCGAAACCGTTTCGGGCAAAGATACGTAAAATTGATCGCTGGAAGTCAGCATTTTTTCATCATCCGTTTTAACCAGAATCGTCTTTTCATGAACCTCCGAAACTTTTGCGGTAAAGGTATAACCCTTTTCTTCGTTTGTTTTTCCGCTTTCTGTGCTCGTATCGGTCGTTTCACTTGCGGAAGTCGACTGAGAAGTATCTTCGGGTGTGTCGGGTGTATTGCAGGCAGTTAAGCTTAAAATAAAACAAACCGCAAGCAAAAGAGAAAATAATTTTTTCATAATCAATCTCCTTTCTGTATGTCCTTATATATTAGTCGGAAAAAAGAGCAGTTTATCTCATCAATTATAAAAATTTTTTGCATCAAAAAAATTTTATAATATTTTTCGACTTTTTTTGAAAAAACTATTGACAAATATGAAAAGTTGTGATAAAATAGTCGAGCAGTCAACCGAACAGCAATGTTCAAAGAATGCATGGCGGAATAGCTCAGTTGGCTAGAGCGCTCGGTTCATACCCGAAAGGTCGTGGGTTCAAATCCAACTTCCGCTACCATGGCAACATCGTTGCCATGTCCCCGGCCCGGTGGTCAAGCGGCTAAGACACCGCCCTTTCACGGCGGTAACACGGGTTCGATTCCCGTCCGGGTCACCATCTTAAAAGCAAGTCTGAAAAGACTTGCTTTTTTGTGCCTCTTTTTCCGGGCGACCGCCCTTTCTCTCCCAGTCGCATAGTCGTTGTGTGTTGCAAGCAGAGTTTGCTTCTTCAACTCCTTGCTTGATGGGGTATCGCATCGTAAAAACAGCCATTTAGGCTATTTTTACTCGCTCACAGCGTAATACGGGTTCGATTCCCGTCCCGCTCACCAATCGAAAAAAATCCGAACTACTTCGTGACAAACGATGTGTTCGGATTTCTTTTTTATATTGAATATCCTTATTAAAAGTTTAGGTGCAGGCATCACGCCTGCACCTTTTTCTTATTAAAATAATTGAAGCAATCTCGATTCTTCTCGCACAAACCAATCTTTCATGCGAAGCGCATCAAAATCTGCAGATTCCATCTTTCCACGAATCATTCTTGCAATTTGCAAATTATCAGAGGGAGATGCTGTTACTTTCCACCCTACGACCATCGGTACAGTAAGATCATGTTCTTTGATTTGCATAGATTTTTCCGTCAGATCGATGGCGCGTTTCAGATGATGACGGATCGCTACATCGTTTTTTCGGTCTGCATCTCATCAAGAGCGATATTGATATGCATATATGCAAGCTGTTTCATTGTTCCGTAGCTCATATCGTCATGCGGATACAATGTTTCATAAATCGCTGATACGGTCTTGAATAACTCCTGACCATATCGAATATCTTTTCCCGATTTTTCAATCAATCGGCATGCCAAATAATACATTTCCTCCAAAAACCAATGGGTACAAAATCCAACGTCATAAATCAATTCGTCCCCCTCATCCATTCTGGTCCAAAGAATATCTCTTGAACAAAAAATAGGAGCTGCCTTTTGTATCCAATCCTGTGCAAGTTCACGATTTTCGCTATCCAAGTAAGCGCTGACCAAAAGACTAATTGCTTGTCCCCGATAATATCCGTGGTTAGTGGAACCCCAAATATCCATGGCAAGAGCAATCGCATCTTCTCGATATTTTACCTTATCCACATCGTAATACATCGACATCAACATTTCTTTGACTTCTACATTGTTGGGCATTTGTTTGTACGCCTCCTGCCAAATGGCAAGTGCCTCTTTTTTATGACCGTTTTCATAAAGTTCAGCACCGCGAGCGTCATACTCCGCGTACAATTTCGCTTCATCAATTTTTTCAACTTGAAGAAGTTCATCGACCGTAATATCAAAAAAGCGCGCAATTTCCGGAAGAAGAAAGATATCCGGGCAAGTTACATCATTCTCCCATTTACTAACGGCTTGATAAGATACTTCTAAGAAAGAAGCGAGTTTTTCTTGCGAAATATTTTTCTCTTTTCGCAAGATTTTCAATTTTTCGCCTAATGATATTTTCATATACATTCTCCTTTCAAAATTGTTTTGTAGCTACAATTTTATTATACGAGAATATCAATATATTTACAATAACGCATTTGGTTTATTGCGACAACGAAAATTCAACCAAACGGCGAGTATCTCAATTACCACACATTTACCCTTTCATTTCGATTCCTCTCCTCCCTCCATCTCTCAAAAGCTTTCCAATTCTCTTCATTCTCAAAATATTTCAAAACAAACGGAAGAAACAAAAGCTTCAAAAACAAATGGTAAAAACATCGATAAAGTATATCATAAATCATAATTTAGGCAAAAAGAAAAAGGTACAACGTGCACCTTTTTTCTTTTTCGCTGTATTTTAATATGAATTCTTACTCATTACTCAAGTTCTGTTTGGTTTTATTGCGCTTTCGGTATTCAGTTGGCGTTATTCCGGTATATTTTCTAAATAATCTACTAAAATAAAGCGCATTTTCATAGCCTACTTCGAGTGAAATCTCGGCTATATTTTTTGTTGAATTTTCCAAATATCCTTTTGCCATTGATATCCGCAAAGATATGATGTATTGCATCGGAGACACTTTCATAACGCTCTTGAAGCCATGTATGAACCAATTCACACTCATCAGATGTTCTTCGGCGTATTGTTCGATAGAGATCTGCTTGTTATAGTTATCCTTAAAATAATGCGCAGCTCTTTCTATATCGTTGATGGTATCATTTTTTGTTTCTCTGCCTTCCTTAATATAGCGATTTATTGTTATGAAGATATGGTGCATATAAAGGCTGATCATATCTTCGTAATTGACTCGCTGAAGCTGTAACTCGCGTATCATCTGATTGTAGATCCAAGGATAATCGGGAGAAACACCGGTATAGAACACGTTTTCATTTTTGGGAAGCTCATAGCGATCCAGATATTCTTCAACCTTCCAACCGGTAAAATGCACCCAATACACTTCGGTTTTGTCGATTGCATAGTAATAATAGACCTGAGGCTCTCCCGGACGGAACAAAATCATATTACCTTTGGTAACAATGGTAGGTTCTTTGCTTCCCTTAAAGTAAAACTCTCCTTTTCCTGCCGCTATGTATAATAACTGATAATCGTTTCTGCCTTCCGGGTGAGGAGTCTCAATCACAGGAGTTGTATGAACACGGTAATACCCACAATTGTTGATTCGGAGAGGAACTGACAGATCTTCCAGATTCGGATTTTCTTCGTCCACGTACGCTACGTTTATATACAAGGCAAGCTCTCCTTTTTGATATATGTGATTATGTTTATATTATACGTCGAAAAATCATTCTTGTCAACCACATCAAAGTGATTTTGTGCATATATTGTGCAATTCTATTTATTGAAAGTTGTTTCCAAATCATGTATAATATAGTCACAAGCTTGGAACGATTCCCCAAAAATTTAACTATGAGGAGATTTATCATGGAACAAAAAAAGTATTTGAAATGGTATCATAAGGTCGGTTACGGATCCGGAGACGTTGCAGGAAACTGTGTGTACGCACTGCTGACTGCATTTATGATGATCTATCTGACCGATACGGTTGGACTCAGCATGGGTATCGTCAGTACCTTGATTGCTGTATCTAAAATTTTTGACGGTGTCTCGGACTTTTTCTTCGGAAGAATGATCGATAAGACACACTCAAAGATGGGTAAGGCTCGTCCTTGGATGCTTTGGCCGTACATTGGATGCTCTATCTGTCTCGTAGCCTGCTTTGCAATTCCTATGAGCTGGGGCGACACCGCACAGTATGTTTTCTTCTTTATCGCATACACACTTCTTAACGCAGTATTCTTTACCGCAAACAACATTGCATACGCATCTCTCACCGCACTGATTACCAAAAACACAAGTGAAAGAGTTCAGCTCGGCTCCTTCCGCTTCATTTTTGCCTTTGGAACAAAAATCGTAATCGAAGCAGTTACCATTGAGGCGGTAGCTTGGCTTGGCGGTGGTGCTTTTGGTTGGAGAACCATTGCTATCATTTATGCTATTCTTGGTCTTATCGTCAATACCATCTCCGTGTTTTCCGTCAAGGAGCTTCCCGAAGAGGACGAAAACATGGAAGAGGAAAGCACAGAGGAGCACAAGCTTACCTTCTTGCAGTCCTTTAAGCTTCTCCTTAAAAATAAATACTTCGTTGTTATTTGCATTACCTATATTCTGACTCAGCTCTATGCATCGGTTATTGGCATAGGTACTTACTACGCTAAGTATATTCTTGGAAATGAAGAACTTTTCAGTGATCTTTCACTCGCCATCAACATCACGATGGTTGTAGCACTTGTTGTATTGCCTATGATCATCAAAAAAATGGGCGGTATGTATAAGCTGAACATGCTTGGATATCTGCTTGCGATTGTCGGCAGAGTCGGCGTTATGATTGCCGGTTATATGGGCAGCATACCACTGATGCTCGTATTTACAGCAGTATCTACTCTTGGTATTGCGCCTTTTCAGGGTGACGTGAACGCATTGATTGCGTCTTGCTCTGAATATACAACTCTTACCACAGGTCACCGCCTTGATGGTATGATGTTCTCTTGCTCTTCTCTTGGTATCAAAATCGGCGGTGCATTCGGTACTGCCATCTGCGGTTGGCTCCTTGAAGCTACAGGCTATGTAGAAAATGCAGCAGTGCAGAATGCCGCAACAACAGGAATGCTTCATTTCTTATATTTGTGGGCACCTATCATCATTTGCGCACTTGTTTTGTTCTTGATCTCGTTCCTCAAGGTTGAGAAGGCAAATGCAAAGCTTCTTGCAGAAAGAAAAGATAAGACCGTACCGAACGTATCCGATAATGTTTAAGGAGATATAAAATGAAAGAATTCGAAAAATTCGAAAGAATAGGCACAACCCCTCACAGAAGTTACTATATTCCTTTTGCAGAGAATGACGTAATCAGAACCAAGCACGGTATTCAGGACCGTACATCCAGCTCTCGTTTTATGTCTCTTGACGGCGTATGGCAGATTAAGAAACATGACCACGTTGAAGACTTTGTAATCAACGAAAAGCTCGAAGACAGAATCCCCGTTCCCGCATGTGTTCAGATGCACGGCTACGACCACATTCAGTATTTGAATACAAGATATCCTTTCCCGGTTATGCTCCCGCACCTTCCTTATGAGAATCCGTGTTGGCATTACCGCCGCACCTTTAATCTGAAAAAGAAGCCCAGTGAAAAGTATTACATTAACTTCGAAGGTGTTGATTCCGCATTTTATCTCTACGTAAACGGTCAGTTCAAGGGATACTCTCAGATCTCTCACGCAACGAGTGAGTTTGACGTTACCGATCTTGTAGAGAACGGCGAGAACACCATTGATGTTCTTGTTCTCAAATGGTGTATCTCCACCTATCTTGAATGTCAGGATAAATTCCGCTTCTCGGGCATTTACAGAAACGTATATCTGCTTACTCGTCCCGAAAAGCATATTACCGATTATAAGATCGAAACCAGACTTTCGGGAAGCGATGGCATTCTTTCCTTTACAAACGAAAGTCAAATAGATATCAAGCTTGTTTTGGAAGAAAGCAGCGTGATCGTTCCTGTCGGTATGAAAACCAAAATCATTCTTCCGAGAGCAAAGCCTTGGACAGCCGAAAAGCCGAACCTGTATACGCTTGAAATTTACGCGAACGGTGAAAAGATCGAAGAAAGCATCGGCTTCCGCGAAGTCACAATTGACGGAAAGGTATTCAAGATCAACGGCAATCCCGTAAAGCTTAAGGGCGTAAACCGTCACGATTTTAATTGTGAAACCGCTGCAACGGTAAGCCTTGAAGATATGGCAAAAGATATTCACTTGATGAAGGAATTGAATGTCAACGCTGTCAGAACCTCTCACTATCCCAATAGCCCCGAATTCTATCTGCTCTGTGACAAGTTCGGCATCTACGTAATGGATGAAGCTGACCTTGAAATGCACGGCGCTTGTACCCGTGACGGTCGCTACGATATTCCTCTTTGGAAGGAGTATGCGGAGAACAAATTCTTTGAACCCGGTATTACCGATAGACATACGGCACTTGTTGAGAGAGATAAAAACCGTACAAGCGTTATTATTTGGTCACTTGGTAACGAGAGCTCCTTTGGTAAAGCATTCTTTAAGGGTGCAAATTATATTAAAAACCGCGATAAGACACGACCTGTTCACTATGAGGGCTTGCAGAACGCGGATCCTAAATACTATTATACCGAGCTTGTCGATATGGTCAGTATGATGTATCCTTCCTTCGAAAAGATTCGCACTGATGTTCTTGACAATCCCGGGGAAAACCGTCCTTTTGTGCTCTGCGAGTACACTCACGCAATGGGCAACTCCTGCGGAGATATTGCAGCATATTGGGATATGATCTATAACAACGATCAGATGATGGGCGCATTTGTATGGGAATGGGCTGACCACGGCATCAAGACCGATGACGGCTTCCTCTACGGCGGTGACTTTGAAGAACCCGAGCACGATGGAAACTTCTGCGCTGACGGACTTCTGACTCCCGACAGAAAACTCAAATCCAATGCGCTTGAAATGATGGCTGTTTACGGTGGCAAGACAACCTCCGAAATGTGCGAGGTCGATATTCCCAAGAGCTCTTATAAATTCTCGTCTGCAATCGCCATTGAGGTCAACGAGCATACCGGTGAGATCACCTCTATCAAAGCAGACGGCAATGAGATCCTTCGTACGCCCATTCATTTCAATATTACTCGTTACACAGATAATGACCGTGACTTGATTCCTCATTGGATCGGTCGCTGCCACCTTTCTTCTTGCAAGCCTCATATCTTCTCCTGTAAGAAGTCTGAAAACCATTACAAGTTTGAGGGTGTTCTTGCGGCAAACTGCTTGATGCCTGCGGTGGAATTTACTCTCGAATATACGGTAGTTGCCAATGAACTGACCGTTTCGGTTTCCTATAAGCTTGCTGATTACGTTCAGAACTTCCCGAGATTCGGATTTGAGTTTGGCGTAGACAAAGGGCACTGCAACTTCTCCTACGTGGGCTTTGGTCCTATGGAGAGCTATATAGATAAGCACGCCGCTTGTGAGTATGGATACTACGTAAGCTCCGCAGAGGAAAACTATGACATGAAGTATATTCGTCCGCAGGAGTCGGGTAGCCATTATGCTTGCAAGTATATGGCAGTCAAGGATCTGTTCAAGGTAACGGCAGAAAAGCCATTCTCCTGCTCGGTCAATCCTTATACCACGGAACAGCTCAGAGAAACCCTTCACGCATTCGAGCTTGAGGAAAATGACTTCGTTAACGTCTGCATCGACGTGGCTATGCGCGGTGTTGGTTCTCACTCTTGCGGCCCCGATCTTCCCGAGGAATTTGAAATTCCGAGAGAAGGAAACAACACCTTTAAGTTTGTATTCTAAGTGAAAGACAAACATCACAAAGAATCTAATGTGTATTACCATAGAATATAGACGAAATATATACTATTATAATTGCGTTAAGGGGGTAAAATATGGATCCGATTTATGTAACAGGACACAGAAATCCGGATACTGATTCCATCGTGGCAGCCATTGCCTATGCATCACTGCGGAATGCTCTGGGAGATCGAGAATATATGGCTGCTTGCCTTGGTCGTGTTTCTGATGAAACGCAATTGATTTTGAACCATTTTGGTTTTACCCCTCCGCCGTTAATAACGAACGTGTATACACAAGTACAAGATTTGGGATTTGATAGACCGCCGATTCTCAGCGCAGCCGTTACCGTTGAAAGAGCTTGGAATGAACTTCAAGCACGAAAAGAACTGCGTGCTATCCCTATTGCCAATGATGACGGAACGCTTTGGGGAATCATATCGCGCGAGGATATTGCAAGCTATAATATGGAACTGAATAACTCATGCGTTTTAGATAAAGTACCATTATTTAATGTGATGTCAGTTCTTGAGGGCAAGGTCATTAACGATGCAGGCGAATATCTTGATACTGTATCAGGAGAAGTTGTCCTTGCAATACCCGAAAGTCGTGGGGAGACTGTGTTTTCCGGCAGTAATTGTGTTGTCATTTGCGGCAATCAACCGGATATGATTCGACAAGCATTGGAGCAGAATGTCAATTGTCTGATTCTCTGCCGAACAGAGTTAGCACCTGAGTTGAGAGAAATAGAAACCTCCACTTGTATTATTTATACACCGTTTGATGCATATAAGACAACCAGACTTATTTTTCAGTCTACGCCGATTGGAAGAATCTGTACCACCAAAGATTTGGTATGCTTTCATTTAGAGGATAGAGCAGATCATGTAAAAGAAATGGTTTGGAAGATAAGAAAACCTTGTTATCCCATTTTGGATGAAAACGAAAAAATCGTTGGCATTCTTACAAGATACCATTTGCTGCGTCCGAGAAGAAAGCGAGTCGTACTTGTTGATCACAACGAAGCTTCTCAATCTGTTCCCGGTTTGGAAGAAGCCGAAATTCTGGAAATTATCGACCATCACCGTTTGGCTGATATTCAGACGAACAATCCCATTTTTGTTAGAAATGAACCGGTTGGTTCGACGAATACCATTATAGCCTCTATGTTTCAGGACAAGGGCTTGATTCCTTCTGAAAAGTTAGCAGGTATGATGGCTGCGGCAATTTTATCAGATACCGTTATGTTCAAATCGCCAACTTGCACTGTTCGGGATATTCGTACTGCAGAACGTATGGCGCGTATTGCCAATGTTTCTTTAGATGAACTTGGTAAAAAGATTTTCTCCGAATCGGTAGGAAGGAAAACAGCAGATGAATTGCTGTATACAGACTATAAGGAATTTCATATTGCCGGTCACGAGTTGGCTATTTCTCAAATTACCTGTTTGGATAGTGCAAGTATTCTTTCCAGAAAAGCGGAATTTCTCCAACACATGAAAGCTATTTCGGATAAAACGAATGCATCTTTAGTTATTTTGATGTTGACTGATGTACTTCTGGAAGGAAGCTATCTGTTGTATGTTGGAGATGACGATATTATCAGTCAAGCTTTTGGTGTATCATCCAAGGATAATGAGGTATTTTTGCCAAATGTCATGAGTCGCAAAAAGCAAGTGATTCCTAGTTTGTCTGCATTATGGGGTTAATATGGTATCGTAATATTTTGATTTAAAAAATCACAAATAACGTTACCTAAATAAAGAAAAATCGCTATCAAAGCTTCATTTATATGCCGCGATAGCGACTTTTTCTTTTGATATGTAACTTCAGCGCAACTTGCACCGAAGTTGCAAGTAAATGAACTCACAAATGTAATTCAAAACACCAGCATGGAGACACGCCGCGACTTAAAACTTTCATTTCCGCCCTCCAATTTTTCGAAAGACGATCCCCTTTCCGAATTAGAGCATAACACTCCCGATATTCCCAACCAAGCCACAGCCAACCTATTTGTTTCTGAATGTCTTTCCGTACTGACAGAGGCAGAAAAAGCCTTTCTCACTCGTCATGCCAACGGAGAAACCTATGAATCACTCGCTAAAGATTTCGGTTATCAGACTGCAAGCGGTGTACCTGCTATCGTACCCGAAGATATTTTTAATCTTGCGACATCAATGGTAGAAACAAATGAACGCGCACCAGCCCGAAAGAAAGCCAAAGAGGAACGAATTAAGGAAAATATCTGCCGCGAACAACTTCAAAATACGTTTGTAACAGAAGATCACATTTGGTATATTTTTGATCAGTTCCGCAAAATGGACTTGTCTATGCCCGATCAACAGAAGAAAATTATTGATAGCTTTTTGCACTCTATCGTTTTATACGATGACAGACTTGTGATTTCGTTCAATTACCGTGAGCATCCCAAGACGATTATGCTCGACGATATTTAAAGTTACATCGATTCCATCAGTTCGGATTTCGAAGGTGTTGCTTCACCATACAAAAAGCAAGTCTGAAAAGACTTGCTTTTTGTTTTTCCCTTTTCAGACAGACATTGGCAGAAAGAAATCCCCAAAAACATTGACAAGCCTTATTTTTTATGATAAAATTCCCCCGAACAACCTTTTTTTCAAAAAAATTTGTTGAAAGGAATTTTATTTTTATGAGCGCAAATCAAATCGTTGCCGAACAACACGAAGTCATCGGCAATACCGCTTCCAAAGGAATCACGATCGAAAGAACGACTCATCCTGATGCACAGTGGTTTTTCAAACCCGTTCAAATCGGACTTTTTATTCATTACGGAATTTCTGCCGTACATGGCGACCTCGATATATCATGGGGGATGATGGAAAATCCGCTCCGTCGCGCCAAAGGAAACGGTATCGTAACCCCCAGAGAATATTGGGCATTGGCAGAAAAATTCAATCCCGAAAAATATAATCCCGAAGAATGGCTTCGCGCTGCCAAGGATGCCGGTTTTACTTATGCCGTACTGACAACCAAACATCATGATGGTTTTTGCCTTTGGCCGACGGAAACCGATACGATCTCCACGAAAAATTATATGAATGGCAGAGATCTTGTCAAAGAATACGTGGACGCTTGCCGCAAGGTTGGGCTCAAGGTCGGTTTTTATTATTCTCCTCCCGATTGGCATTTCAACCAAGATTACCGTTCGTTTATGTACGGTTCCCGCACGGAAAAATTTCCCGATCGCAAACATAAAGATATCGATCATCACGATATCGAAGGCGATATGCCCGTAATGTCAAAAGAACATTATGATCGCTACGTGACTTACGTCAACACACAGGTCCGTGAACTCCTGACAAATTACGGCAAGATCGATCTGCTTTGGTTTGACGGTTCGATGGATGACCTCACAAACGTCATTACAGCGAAAGAAATCCGTTCGCTTCAGCCGCACATCGTTGTCAATGACCGTCTTTGGGGTTTTGGTATCGGTGATTATTGCTCACAATATGAATGTCGTTTGCCTACGGAAAAACCCGAAGGTCCTTGGGAAACCTGTCAGATCTGGCACGTCGGGGGCGGTTGGTCTTACGTGAAAAATGCAGATAAATACCGTGATCTCGCAACCACGCTTCATCAGTATGAAGTTTGCAAGAAGTGGGGCGGCAATCTGCTTCTCAATATCGCACCCGATAAAGACGGTGTCGTTCCCGATGGTTATTATCAAGCCGTCAGAGAATTTGGCGAAGCAATTCGGCAGAAAAATATATAAAATCAGGTCAATAAATCTGAACAGAACAAAGACAGAGAAACACAGGGGGTTTCTTTCAGACTGTCGAAAAAGCTATGTAGAAAAATTGAAAATAAAAAGTTGCACAAAAAACTCAAAAAAATACTTATTATAAAGGCTCGCCCTACGGGAGAGCTGGCGCGGAACGCGACTGAGAGGGCATAATTTTTCCAGATAAAAGCCCTCTCCGCCTCGTAAACTCGGCACCTCTCCCAAAGTGAGAGGCTTTTAAAAAGTTTTTCTTTTGTTAAAAATGCCGAAGACAAATTTTGAAACCGACTTTATCGACACACTGAGAGAAACACAGAGGGTTTCTTTTATAGCTTTTCTTTTTCCAAAGAAAAGCGGAAAAGGAGCAAAATATGAAACAATCCAAATGGATCTGGCATCCGGGCGATTTTGAACTGTATCACAGTATGCGCCTGCATAACAGACGAACCAAATTCGGTGTTTATTATCCGCCAATGTGGCGAATCGATGCGCCGCACAGCAACGTCCTTCTTTATCGCAGAATCGACCTTGAAAAACCCGAAACCATTACCGTTTATGCCAATACCAAAGATGCAAGTTTTCTTGTTAACAATGTCCGTCACGTTCTCGGCGAAACCGTAACGCTTGAACCCGGACGCAATTTCATCAAACTCGCCGGTTATAAAGAAAGCGGGTTCCCCGCATTTTATTGCGTAGGCGACAGCTTTGCTTCGGATGAAACGTGGAAGATCGGATCATGGGGTGCAAGAGATCTCCCCGCGGGCACGAACGATATGTATACGGAGCTTTCCGATAATCCCGAGGTCTTCAAATTCTCTTATGAGAGAGTTTTCCCCATTTCTGTGGAAAACGTAACGGGAGGCAAGCTTTATGATTTCGGAAAAGAAACCTTCGGTAAGATCATTCTTGAAAACGTAAAGCCCGAAAATACATCTTGTACGATTATCTGCGGAGAATCTCGTGAAGAAGCACTTGATCCCGCAAATGCGATCGTTCATCTGGATACAGAAGTCGTAAACGGCAGTTTCGCTTCCATTACCGTGGCATTCCGTTACGTTTTCGTTCCCGATTCGCTTGAAAATTACGATCTTTTCGCTGATTATGAATATCTTCCTCTTGAAGATAAAGGCGCATTCCGTTCGGATGACGAACGCATCAACAAGATCTGGGACGTTGCGGCATATACCTTGCATCTCAATGCCAGAGAAGGCTTTTTTGACGGCATCAAACGTGACCGTTGGGTATGGGGCGGTGACGCATATCAGAGCTATTTCGTCAACTATTATCTGATGAACGATAACGATATCGTCCGCCGTACACAGCGTATCTTACGCGGTGCGGAACCCATGACTATGCATATCAATACCATTTCCGATTATACGTTCTATTGGATCGCGGCGATCTGGGAATATTATTTCCATACGGGTGATATGAAATTTGTCAGATCGATCTATCCGCAAATGCTCACAACAATGGATTTCGTTCTCGCAAGACTTGATGCGGACGGTCTTTATGAAAAACGCCGCGGAGATTGGGTATTTGTCGATTGGTCAACGCATTTTGATAAAGATTCCGGTCCGATCTGCGCGGAACAGATGCTCCTTTGCCACGCTTACGGTTGTATGGCAAAATGTGCGGCACTGATGGAAGATCATGAAAATGTCACAAAATTTGAAGCTCTCGCAAGCGATATCAATGCAAAGATCAACGCACGTTATTGGGACGCAGAAAAAAATGCGTTCATTGACGATTATAAGACGGGAAATCGCAACGTGACCCGTCATGCAAATATTTTTGCCTTACTTTACGATCTCACAAGCGAGGAGAAAAAAGCAAAGATCATTGAACACGTCATCAAAAATCCCGAAATTCCCGCCATCACAACGCCTTATTTCGAATTCTTTGAACTTGATGCGATGTGTCATATCGGTGATTACCAATATATGACCGATATGCTCCACAGTTATTGGGGCGGTATGCTCGATCAGGGCGCGACGACTTTCTGGGAAGAATATTTCCCCGAAAAGAGCCGTGTGGAAAATTACGCGATGTACAATCAACCGTATGACAAGAGCCTTTGCCATGCATGGGGCGCATCTCCGATCTATCTGCTCGGTAAATATGCACTCGGTGTCCGTCCGACCTCTCCTGCATATGCAACATATGAAGTCAAACCAAATCTCATGTGTTTCGGTGAATTTGAAGGCAAAGTTCCCGCACTTGACGGCATCATCTCCGTGAAAATGAACAAGGATAGCGTAACGGTACTTTCCGAACTTGACGGCGGTACGCTCGTTCTCGGCGACAAGACCTATCCTATCGAAAAAAATAAAACCCTTTGTGTAAAACTTTGATTTGAAAACGGGAGGCATTTTGCCTCCCGTTTTTGATTGACACCATATATCATTTTTGTTATAATAAATACAAAGAAAACACAAAAAGGAGCAAACGCATGTCAGATATCAGGGATTTTCAGATTGAAAACGGTATTTTAACAGGCTATCTCGGCGAGGGCGGTGACGTTACGATCCCCGACGGTGTCACATCCATCAGAGATTGGGCGTTCGAGGACTGCAAAAAACTGAAAAGCATTATCATTCCCGATAGCGTCAATCAAAGCTATGAACAAGCATTCGATATCAGGATGTTGGCACTGATGTTCTTACTCGATACTTTGCAAATCAATGATACCCGTAAGCAAAATTTAAAAATTCAGGTCACAGCAAAAAAATTCCGCACAAAATTGATTCCCGAATTGATCGAACGCAATGAATCCGGTGCCGTTCAGAAGTTCCTTTCCCTTGTGAAAAAAATGCCGCCCAAAGAAATTGATCTTTATATCGAAAAAGCAGAAAACAATGCGGAGAGCCGTGTAATCTTATTGAATCATAAAAACCTTTTGTATCCGCCCGAAGTTCTTGAACAGATGGAAGAAATCCGGATGGAAAAAGATTTTGGTTTGCGTGAAAAAGACCTTTCGGATTACCGAAAAGATTTCACGATCGCCAAAAAAGACGGTTTTTATGTGATCTCCAAGTATAAAAGCGAAAATCCGACGGCAATCATTCCGGGAAATATCAAAGGGATTCCCGTGCAATTTACGGAAAAAACATTCTTAAACAAAGAACACCTTCAAAGCGTTCTGATCGAAGACGGTATCGCAGAAATCGTTGACCATGCATTCTTCGGTTGCCTCCATTTTCAGAACATCACGATTCCCGCAAGTGTGACAGCCATCGGTGACAAAGCTTTCTACGGCAGACAAAAATATATCACCATCTCCGCACCCGAAGGCAGTTTTGCGGCAGAATACGCAAAAAAAGAAAAAATTAAATTTCAGGCAATCTGAAAAATTGCAGTAAAATAATCACGGAAGGTATTTTGCCTTCTGTTTTTCTCTCAACCATCAATAGACTTCCTTTCAACTATGCGGTTATTGATTTCGGATACGATTCCTGTTAAAATAATATCAGAAAGAAAATTTTTCGGAAAATTTTTAAATTTTTTTCAAAAAACAGCAAACCAAAATGAAAAAATTGACACTATATAAGTGAAATCGGATAAAGCGCGCAATCCGAATCATAAGAATCCATTTTTTCATAACGATGGGGGTATCCGATGAATTATCAAAAAAATTTAAAATATTTCAAAAGCACCGATACACATTATTATATCGGGCTGCCGATCTTTATTCTCGGCGCAATCTTTTTCGTCATGGCATATATTTTCTGGACATATCTTTTTTGGTATCAGGATTTCATAGGTATTGCGCTTATGATTATCGGAGCAATGGTCGCATTTATTCCGCGTTCTTTCCGTTCTTCCGAAAAAGATATCGATGATGCCGTCGCGGAAATGACAAAAGATTATGAAACCAATACCGCAGAAGAACTCGGACTTACTTCCGAGCTTCTCAGAGAACAAAAACCGCTTCTCGTCGGTACATATACGTATGAGGACGGTTCTCTATACCGCCGCGGAAAAACCGACAGAAAATTCCGTTCCGACCGTTATACTGCCGCCGCAATTCTTTTCACAAGACACGGCATTTGTATTTCTGAAAAACAATTTTCTCTGATCGATGATACCGTTACTGAAAATACCCATGAATTTCATTATACGGATATTGACGGACTTTTTATCGAAACGAATGAACACCGTTTCACAAACGGTGAAAAAACCGCGACTGCCAACCTTCTCGTCAAGACAGACGGAAAAACTATTTTTTCACTTCCTGTCACACAAAATGCGACACTTGACAGAACGTGCGAGGAAATCAATCTCCGCATCAAACGCATTAAAAAAGCTTAAAATCCTTTCCTTATAAAATTATTTTGAAAATTGCACAAAAAAAGACAGCCCGGCTGTCTTTTTTTGTATATATCTATTGCAAAATTTCAAAACCATGTTATAATACTAAAGAATAAAAACAAAGAGAGGATTTTCACCTTGCAAAACAATCAACTTCATAAACGCTATGGGCTTTTTACTGCGATCTGTATGGTCGTTGGTATCGTTATCGGCTCAGGCGTTTTCTTTAAGGCACAAGATATTTTGAATTATACTGACGGGAATATGCTTCTTGGTATTCTTGCTTGGGTGATCGGCGGCATCGTTATGATTATCTGCGCATTCAATTTCGCAAATTTTGCGACCAAATATGCGAAAGTCAACGGTATCGTTGACTATGCGGAAGCGATCGTCGGCAAAAAATACGCCTATATGACTGGCTGGTTTCTTTCCACGATCTATTTCCCCGCAATGACTTCCGTTCTCGCATGGGTTTCCGCAAGATATACGCTCATCCTCTTTGATCCGAAAGCGGATATCACAGGCGGTCTTTGCATTGCTTTGGGCGCGTTCTATCTCTGCCTTGCTTATGCGGTCAACGTACTTTCTCCGAAACTTGCCGGTAAATTTGAGGTCAGCGCGACCGTCATCAAGCTCATTCCTCTGGCAGTCATCGTCGTGATCGGTACGATCGCGGGACTTCTCAACGGCAATACCACGGAAGCTTTTTCTTCTGCTGTACACAACGGCGGCGGTGATTTTTCCAGCGTATTCGCAGGTATCGCAGCGGCGGCATTTGCATATGAAGGCTGGGTTATCGCAACCTCCATCAATGCCGAACTGAAAGACTCCAAAAAGAATCTGCCCCGTGCGCTTGTGATCGGTACGATCATCATCATGGCGGTTTATATCCTGTATTTCATCGGTCTGACAGGAGGTGCTTCCGTTGACATTCTCCGCGCGGAAGGTTCTCCCACAGCTTTCAAAAATCTCTTTGGTAATATCGGCGGCACGGTCATGAACGTCTTTATCGTCATTTCCTGTCTGGGTACGCTCAACGGTCTGATGCTTGCTTGTACACGTTCGCTTTATTCTATTGCCGTCCGTGATTGCGGACCAAAACCGAAAACTCTTGCATCCGTCGATCCCGAAACGAATATGCCCTCCAATTCTGCCGTACTTGCGCTCCTTTGTTGCGGCGCATGGTTCTTCTATTTCTATGCGGCAAACCTGACAGAACCTGTTTTCGGTCTTTTCAGCTTCGATTCTTCCGAGCTTCCGATCATTACGATCTATGCAATCTATATCCCGATTTTCGTGATGTTCATCATCAAGGAAGGTAAGAAAAATATCCTGAAAAATATGATTATGCCTATATTGGCTTTAATCGCTTCGCTTTTCATGGTATTCGTTGCGATTTATGCACACGGCATCCGTCATTATCAGGCGGCTGCGGCAAACGGTGAATTTTCTTTCCCCGTACTTTTCTATCTGATCGTCTTTGCCGTCATCATGGTGATCGGAGCGATCTTCTATAAACACAAAAATACAGATCCATCCTGACAAAACTGAGGCTTCTCCAAAGGAGAAGCCTTTCTTTTTGTGCAACTTTTGATTCATCAATGCATACGAATCAGACGTATATCATCTCCGATCGATGCAGAAACGGCGGAAAAGATTTTTTCAAAACCTTTTTCCAAGGAAAGCGCGTAGGCATCCGCAAAGAAAAACGTATACGTATCGTCCTTATAAACAGAAATCATAATATCCCTCTTATAAAAAGGAAAAACCATTTTCAAACGGGCAGATATCTCTTTGGAGATCGCCTCAGGTGAGGTTTCATGATCGTTACAATCCATGATATGACGGTAACGGTCAAGATTTTCCGCAAACCAAAGCGCAAAGGAGGCGATTTCTTCTTCATCGGGAACAATCTCTGAAAATTGCGGATGTTTTCCGGCACAGATACGTTCCGTCAAGGCTTTCGTATTTTCATAATAACGGGAAGTTTCATTCTGCGATAAAGCCAAAAGACATTTTTCCATTTGAGCATATTCACCTTTTGCGGCATAAAGAATGGCGGCGGTGTTTTCTCTTTCGGGCAGATCGGCACAGTGGAGCGCAGATTGAACCAAGGCAGAGTCCGCATCTTCAAAACAGCGCATCATCGTCAGACAGTAACAGCTATTTGCATATGCGGAAGCAACCGTTTTCGCTTCATATCCACGGCTCTCAAGGCATTGGATGGCTTTGCGGTAATATTCCTCTGCAAAGCAGTAAAGCCCCTCTCTGTGCGCAATTTTAGCCGTTTTCAGATAAACTGCATAATATTCGGGTTCAAGAAGTGCGGCATTGGTGAAAAACTGTAATGCACGCGCTGTTTGTTCTTTCAGCTCAGCAGCAATTCCGCTGAAAAAGAAGACTGCCGCCCGATCGTTATCCTTCTGGCAATATCCGGCGATCAGATCGTTTAAAAGCGGTTCTGCCGATGCAGCATTTCTTTTCTGAAGAAAACGCAATGCTTCCACCATCATTTTTTTAGCATCTTCATTCGTTTCAAAAACACCGTCCAACAAATTCCCATAATTCCTTTTGTATACATTCCATTCCGCATCGATCTTCAGACCGAAGATCTTTTTCATAAAATCTTCTTTTGCCATAACGAAAATTTTCCTTTCTGAAACATTTCGATTTTATTATAGCATGAAACCCAATGAGAATCAACAAAAAAGTCAGGCAAAGCCTGACTTTTTTGATATAGATTTCATTAATCCGTAAGTTTATTGCCTTTTCCGTCGGTATCGATCTTACCGACAAGGATCATGATACCTTCAACAAGACCCCAAATACCGGAAATGGCAGAACCTGCGCCACAGGTAAGAACAGAGATCAGAAGCTGCGCAACGCCTTTACCTGTAAAGCCGAGATAGAAGTTATGGATACCGAGCGAACCGATCAGAATACCGAGAAGACCTGCGACAAGTTTAGACTTATCACCGACAACTTCCGTTGTTACGGGGGCAGCAGGCTGTTGAACAAGAGAAGTACCGCACTGTACACAGATAACGGCTTCCGCATCGGGTTCAGCACCGCAAGTCGGGCAGAATTTTTTGCCTTTGCCCGCAGGAACACCACAGTTCATACATACAGTGGTATCTGCGCTGAGTTCATTTCCACAATTACGACAAAACATTTGTATTTCCTCCAAAATAAAAATTTATTATACAATCAAAATTATCCATCGGATGAAAAAAAGAGCGACGATCACGGATGGGATCATGATATTGAGTGCTTTTTTTGAAAAAATCTTTCCGTCAAACAGATAAAACAGAAAAAGAATCGGAACCGTCCAGAATAGCGGATGATACGCAAATGCCGCTTGTATATCCAATCGCAGCAACGCAAGATACGCGCGCGTGATACCGCAGGTCGGACAGGGAATCCCCGAAATCGCTTTATACAAACACGGTATCTGAAATATCCGACAGATGATTACGGCCGCCGCAAGTCCGCCGAGGACCAAAATTTTTTCAAGTCTGAAAATCTTTTTCATAACCGCACCCTTTGTATATTTTCATAACAAATTATATCATGCTTCGAGCATTATGTCAATATAAAAATTTTCTCTGAATAAAGACAGTGCCTCCATAGAGCGTTTCTTTCTTTTGGGACTGCCGCCCCAAGCCTCGCTTCAATGGCAATCTGCCCTTGAAAATCCCAATTGTGCCCTCTCAAGCAATAAAATCCAATCCTCAATAAAGACAGAGCCTCCACAGAGCGTTTCTTTTGGCTCTACCTTTTCTTTTTGCAAAGAGAAGATATATCCTTGTTTTTCATATCAATATAAAAATCTTATCTCCATGAAGACAGAGCCACCACAAAGCGTTTCTTTTGGCTCTACCTTTTCTTTTTGCAAA
>JAFUQQ010000007.1 GCA_017472285.1 Clostridia bacterium
CACCGAAGTCACAGACAACAGATTTACAGTCTGCCCCCTTTGGCCACTCGGGAACGCTCCCATATGGAGCTGGTGAACGGAGTCGAACCATCAACCTGCTGATTACAAATCAGCTGCTCTGCCATTGAGCCACACCAGCATATCGTCAACGGCAACTTGCCGCCCGTCGCCGAGGTTCTCTCTTACGACGGGTATTAGTATATCATAAAGTTTTCTTTTTGTCAATACTTTTTCGAAAGTTTTTTAAAAATTTATTTTTGTTTTTTTGCGGCTCTTTTTTCTGCTTTCAAACGAGCCTTTTCTGCTTTTTTCGCTTCTTTTTGTTTTGTCTTTTCACTTTTGAAGCGTTCAGAAAGACCTTCAAATTCATAATCGACATTAACGGTTTCGGGAGGTGTTTCCAGAAGTGTCGGATTTTTCAGATATTGTTCGATTCTTGCGAAGGCTTGTGCGTAACGGTGTCCGTCCGCAAGACGTTCATCCATCACGATACCGAAAGGAATCTGTTTTTCAAGAACCATTTCGCCTTTTTTCATTTTCGGCGTATCGATATTATTACCCATCGCAATGACCATACCCATCGTACCGAAATCATAAACGTGATGATAAATATGATTGGTGCGGATACTTGCGAGATTGGTGAAAACAAGAGAACCATGGAAAGGGCTAAGATTGATGATACTCTTAGGAAGCCAACCGATATGATCCAAACCTCGCAACGTACCGAGTACAAAACGCACCAAAGGACCGCAACTAACCAATTTTTTGAAAAGCTGATCGACTTTCGTATTGCTCGTGGATTTATTATTTTCCTGAATGAATGCCTCTACTTTATCATTTACGTCAAAAACCGTATCATAAAGATCAAATTTCATTTTGCTCATAGAAGGATTGTTATCGGCAGGACGAAGCACGACCATTGCGATCTTCAATTCATTATGTGCATAAATTTTACTGTTGACAACGAAACGGTTCAATTCGGGAAATTCTGCGACTGTACGGATAATAGCGGATAAAACGACCGTCAGATGACTGAATTTGTAGCCTCTTTTTCTGGCATCCAATACGTAATTATGTACGTTTTCATAAGGAACGGCAACGGTGATCGCATTTTGCGAATCACTGCGTTTTCTCATAAAATACGGTGCCAAAGTATACATGGGGTCTAAATTTTTGACTCTTTTTCCGTCTGCTCTCATAACTTGTGATCCTTTCTAAAATAAACATATACATAATAATTATAGTTAAAAATTAAAATTCTGTCAAGTCAAATGACGAAAAAACAACAATTGAGGATATCTTTGTCGAAGTTTATCGGTTAATATACGGGCAAAAATCAAAGAAATGAGATCTTTTAAAAGATATGGAAACGATGTTAAAAGAAAAGATGGGAAAATCGCATTTCCGCTGACGATCGAAAACCAAAAAATTCCCATAGCATGACATAAGAAAAGTCCAATCAGAGAAATCAGAAATGTTTTGATATGAGATTTTATATGCGCTGTCAGACCGCAAAAGAACACAAGTGGTAAAAATCCAAATAAAAAACCTCCTGTTTGTCCGAATAAAAATGCAAATGATGAACCAAATCCCGCAAATACGGGGATTCCGACAGCACCGAGTGTAAGATAAACAAAAATGACAGTTAAGCCTTTGATTCCTAAAATATAACCGCAAAGCGCAATGGCAAAGGTTTGTAAGGTCATAAGAATCCCACCGAAAGGGATGGCAATTTGTGAGCATATGATTACAATACAAGTCATTAAAGCAATGACTGCTATGGAAAAGGCAGATTTTTTCATGATAAAAAGTTCCTTTTTCTGCTTTTATATTGTTATTATTGTATCAAGAAGCATTCCGGATGTCAAGATTGGAACACATGAAAATCTTTTTAAATTTATTTCAAAAAAATTATAAAAAAGACTTGACAAATCGGAAAACTTATGATAGAATAGCAAACAGTTACGGTACCAAACCCGTCATCGACAAGTTCGGGCCTTTAGCTCAGTTGGTTAGAGCAACCGGCTCATAACCGGTCGGTCTAGGGTTCGAGTCCCTAAGGGCCCACCATTTGCCGTCAATCAAAAATTTCATACAGGGGTATAGTTCAGCTGGTAGAGCAGCGGTCTCCAAAACCGTTTGTCGTGGGTTCGAATCCTACTGCCCCTGCCAAAAAGAAAAGCCGCTTGCGCACGCAAGCGGCTTTTCTTTTTGTATTATTCATCATTCATTAAACTCGCGGCTTTTCTAATGAATAATGAATAATTTAAGTAGCTTTTGCCTCTCGCAGTATAAAGTATCACCAATACCTCATTAAAACGAAAAAGGGCGATAATTTCGCCCTTTTCGTTTTTCGACATGATTGTTTTTTATCCAATCGTTACAATGGTCAAAAATCCAGATCGTCATCCAAAGAGACTTCGGTCACGTTGAACGCTTTTTCGACGTATAAAGTATACGCAGCCGCTCTGCCCGAAGGACAACTATCAGAAACGTCAATAACCTCACCCGGCTGTCCCGCCATTTTTCCGGGAACGAATACTTTATCGCCAACTTTTACGTCATATTCACAGAAATAGGAATAGGATTTATTGTTTTCAAAACGTACTTTGATATAAAGCACCATCCATGAGCGTTTTGCAGGCGTTTCAGCTTTAAAGTTTAAAATAAGAAATTTCACCCTTTTCCGTTTTTCTTTCGATATCAATGCCGTTTGCAACGATCTTCAGCGTACCGCCAACATTGGATTTCACACGGATTTCCGTCAGAACAAAATCTTGCCATTTTGCCGATACGACAAAACCACCACGCGCCGTAAGTCCCTCAAAAGAGCCGTTTTTCCATTCTGTCGGTAAAGCGGGAAGCAGATGGATATATCCCTCATGACTTTGCATCAGCATTTCCGCGATACCTGCCGTACCACCGAAATTACCGTCGATCTGAAACGGCGGATGGCTGTCCCAAAGATTCGGAAGCGTACATTTTGCAAGAAGCATATGCAGAAGATCATAAGCGCGTTTGCCGTTTTTCAAACGCGCCCACGCATTGAGCTTATGCGCCGTTGACCACCCCGTTGAAACATCGCCGCGCTCATTCAGGGAATATTCGGCGGCTTTCAGCCATTCGGGTGTATTGCTGCTTATGATCGTCCCCGGATAAAGTCCAACGAGATGCGAGATATGACGGTGATGGTATTCACCGATATCACCGTAATGCATTTCTTCCCTATATTCCTTGATCTGCCCCGATGCGCCGATCTGTACGGGATCGAGTTTTTTCATATCCGTGCGAAGTTTTTCGACAAAATCATCCTTGATACCGAGAGTATCGGCAAGCATGACCGTATCCGCATAACATTCGTAAGCCATCTGCTGATCGAAAGCGCAGCCCTTTGTCCAATAATATTTGCCGTTATGAACCTGTTCGGGAGAAGCGGAATATTTGACAAGAAGCGTTCCGTCCTCCTGTTCTTCCATCGTTTTGGAAAGCAGCTTTGCAACGCCGTAATTCGCTGGATAAACGATCTCTGAAAGATAGGTCTTGTCCTGCGAAAATTCATAATAATCCGTAAAAAGCTTGGCTGTGAAAGCGCAAGTGGCAGGACCCGAATGACCGCCAGGGGGCGTTGCAATGCCTGTAATGCGGTAGAGCCATGCCGCCGTACCGATCGAAATGCCGTTCGTTCCCTCCTCTGTCAAGACTTCGGGGAAAAACTTTCTGACGTAATCATCCGCATAGACCTCCGCGATCGGTCTGTACGAATCGAAATATTGCATATACGGCAGGAAAAGCTCGATTAGATTGGTATTGAAAGCAGGCCAATAGTTCATCTGGATATTGATATTATGCCAATAACCAGATGACCACGGTGAGCTTTTATATTTGTTCCACGTGCCTTGCAAGTTCGCGGGATACGTTCCCGGACGGGAAGATGCGATCAGAAGGTATCTGCCGTATGTGAAATACAGCTCTTCCAGATAGCGATTGGATTCACCATTGCGGTAATTCTGAACAAGGACATCTGTCGGCACCGTCGGAATTTCACCACCGAAATCCACTTCCGCACGGGAGATCAACGCAAAATAATCTTTGATATGACGTTCAAGAAGCGTATCATAGGAATATTGCAACGCATTTTTAAGAATTGCCGTCACTTTTTCATGCGGATGCGGATAAGGAGCAAGTTTCTTCTTCGGATTTCTTTCAGTAAAGACACGGCGCTCCATTTTGTAATTCGTACCGATGGCAACGAGGATAAGAACACTGTCCGCATTTTTGACCTCAACCGTTTTTTCATGTGAAATAGCTTCTCCAGCATCGGTAATCACAAGAACTTGTCCTTCATATTGAATTTTATAATATTCCATCTCACCCGAAAACGTGATCTGATTACCCGAAACGGAAACTGCACCCATTTTGCCCATCCCATCACCCTCTGTCATCAGATAAGAAGAAAGAAACGGAATTTCAGGGCGGACAGTGAGATTCAAAGCCGCTTTTGTATCAGCAGAGATTTTTGTTACGAAAATCCGATCGGGATAGCTTGTGAAATGTTCGCGCGTATAAGCAACACCCTTATAAGTATATTCGGTTTTCGCTACGGCATCATTCAATGAGAGCGAACGGCGATAATTTTGCACCGCATCAAAAGGATGTCCAAAATCCAGATATAGTTCGCAGAAATTATTCAGTCCCCCGTTACCGCCAGGATAGCGTTCATCTGTGACATATGGGTTTGAAAGACTGTTTTCTGTGATCTGTAAGCGTTCCGTTTCGGTTCTGCTGAAGATATTGACACCCATATAACCGTTACCGATCGGCAGCGACCATTTTTCCCAACCGTCATCGGGAACACCCGATTTATGATAAAAAAGCGAAAGGTCTTCATTGCCGTAAGGTACTTCTTTGGTATACCACAATTCATAATGTTTCATTGCTATGTCCTCTGTTTTTTTAGTCACAAAGCTCTGCTTCATGGAAAGGAGTTCTGATATGACCGTCATAACCACTAAGTTTATTGACGATACGCTTTAAAAAGCTATTTTCATTCATTATTGTTCCCGCAAGAATATCTTCTTCCGTGATCTTTGCCATCAGAATTTCTCTTTCCGATGCGAAGATATCCCTCATTTTCCATTTGAATGCACCGCGATCTCTGTCATAAGTGATATAAATAAAACCGTCTTCCGCTTCTTTGGCATCGGGATAAGAAACGTCATTTCTTTCATCTAAAAGCAAACGGTACGGGAAAGTTTTTCCGTCATCTTCGGAAAGCATGGCTGTCAGATTGTTTCTTCTCTGAAAATCATAATGATTGATGAGAAGAATCCTTCCGGAAGTGAGTCTGCGGATATGGAAACGCGAACAAGGACCGCCATAACCGCTGTCATAATCTGCGCTCCACGTTTTTCCTCCGTCAAACGAATCCGAAGCACCGATACCGTATTCCGTTCTGACGAACATCCTTAAACTGCCGTCCTGCATTTCAAGAATCATATGTTCATCTGCGGAACGCTCCTTCACATCCGAACAACCGCGTCTGCGGAATGTTTTTCCCTCGTCGTCTGTGGCATATACGTAAGAACCTTTTTCTTTGATATCTGCGCTATAACCGGGATAATTTTTACAAAGAAAATCTTTCCATACGGCGATCGGAAACAACCATTCCCCCGTCGAAAGTACGGTGGGTTTATTCATCATCACATCTCTTCCGACCAAAAACGGTTCCGTAAAATGCAGTTCATCGGCATCCGGATCTTCACAAATGACCGCATACACACCGTCATCGGGATATCTTGCCCACGTAAACCACAACCTTCCGAGCGGATCGAGCCAGATACAAGGATCAAAACAGCGATGCCCTTCATCGTATGCGACGGCAACAGGCTCTGTGAAGGTCTTGCCGCCGTCATCAGACAAGATCAGAAGCGAAAAATTTCCGATCTCCTCACGGGTTTCTCCCGAATAAAACGTGATGAAAATTCTGCCTTTTTTTGTGACTTCAATGCTGGGGATTCCTTGCCATAAACGCTTGGTCGTGCCATAAGTCTTCAAGGCTTCTTTTTCTGTAATCAGCATATTTGTTTCCTTTCTGAAAAATCATATTTATACTTTTTTCCATGTTTTCGGGCTGAAAAGGAGCAATACGGGCAGAATTTCAAGTCTGCCGACGATCATCGTAAAACTCAGCAAAAGTTTGGAGAAACCGCTGAACCCCGAAAAACTGCAATACGGTCCGACCGCTTCAAAACCGGGACCGATATTGGATATACAAGAAAGCACAGATGTGAAATTACTGTAAAAACCGTGTTCCACCGTATACGTTCCCGCATCGGAGATCACCGTAACGACCGTTCCGTTCACAGGATCAAATGCAAGCAGAAAGACCACGGCGATCAGAATAAAGAAATAAAGCGTAATAAAAGCAAACACGTCGTTTTTCGTTTTTTCTTCCAAGATTTTTCCTTCAACTTTCGTTTTGGGAACGTAACGGGGATTGATTAGCTTGAGGACATTGGTATATGCGCTTTTTACAGCGATCACAATACGAGAAATTTTGATACCGCCCGCTGTCGAACCGGCCATCGCACCTATAAACATCAGAACGATCAAGGTTGTAGATGCTGCTGTCGGCCACATATGAAAATCCGTTGTAGAAAAACCCGCCGTCGTCATAATGGATGCCACCTGAAAAAGAGAATGGCGGAAAGCTTCTTCTGTCGTATACGTCTGCGGAAAGGCTTCCCATTTTCCGATCAGACTGACGAATATTACCGCAACCGATACTGCAACAATCAAAAAATACGTCCTTAATTCTTCATTATGGATGAACTCTCGGAATTTCCGAAGCAATATCAGATAATAAAGCCCGAAATTACATCCGAAAAGAAGTAGAAATATTGCCATCACGTATTGAGAAAACGGATTGAAAAGCTCCATACTGCCCGGAATAAATCCAAAACCGCCCGTTCCTGCACAACCGAATGTCGCAAGCAAACTGAAAAAGAACTGATCGTTTTCATATCCCGCGATCGGTTTATCCAGCATCAGAATCACGACTTCCAGAACCGTCAATCCAAAATAGATCAGATACAAAATACCTGTCGTTGCTTTCATTTTGGAAACAAGTTTACCGACTTGCGGTCCCGCGCTTTCCGCACGCAAAAGATGCATCGATGAGCCGTCATTGCTTTCGGGGATAAAGATCATCACAAAAACAAGGACACCCATACCGCCGATCCAATGCGAAAAACTGCGCCAGAACAGAACCGAACGTGAAATGGAAGTGATATCATCGATAATACTTGCGCCCGTCGTCGTAAAGCCCGATGCCATCTCAAAAAACGCATCGATAAAACTCGGAATATCTCCGCTGATCACCAACGGCAATGCACCAAAAAACGGCATTAGAAACCAGACGATCGCCGTCAGCGCAAAACCTTCTTTCTGATAAAGCGTTCTTCTTTCGGGTTTCGGTATCTGTAATAAACCGCCCAAAAGCCAAAGACTCGCGATCGGAATCAGAAATCCCAATTTATGATCCAAAGATTCCCCATAGATCAGAGCCACTGCCAAAGGCACAAGCATCAGTATGCCTTCAAGGATCATGATCTTTCCCGAAATTCTGCCAATATTTTTATAATTCATGATCTCACCCACCAATCACTCCAGAATATCTTCCAGATCGTCAAAATTCTTATGCGTCGTGACTACAATGACATTATCCCCCTGTTCAATACAGGAAGAACCGTTCGGAATCAATACTTCATGATGACGGATGATACAAGCGACAAGACAATTCTTTTTGATCTGCAAATCTTTCAGAGCGACATTATAAATCCTCGAAGGATTTTTCGCAGAAAATTCAAGTGCTTCCACCTGTCCTTCAACCATACGAGAAAGCGTCAGCACGTTACTGCCTCGTTTATTGGCAAGTGCGCGGACGTAACTGATGATTCTGTTCGCCACGATATCTTTCGGAGAAACCGTATTTTGTATACTAAGCTCGCGCAACATTCCGTAAAGATCGTCGCTTTTGATCTGCGTAATCGTCTTTTTGACTTTCATTTTATTGGCAAACATGGATATAACCATATTTTCTTCATCCGTATCCGTCAGCGCAACAAATGCATCCATCGCCTCCAAGCCCTGTTCTAAAAGCAAAGAGTGCTGCGCGCCGTTTCCATGCACGACAGTCACACGGGAGCGAGACAGTTCTTCCGCAAGCTCTTCCGCGTGAGCTTTATCGCTTTCGATCAATTTGATATGATATTTCTTCTGCGCGAGTTCTTCCGCAAGATAAAATCCGACTTTCGTACCACCGATAATCATAATATTTTTCAGAGGAGATTTGACAAGATTGATCTCTGCCAGAAAATCACGCAAGGTGCTTGCATTTGCTGTAAAATGGATTCTATCGCCTTCCTGAATCAGAAAATTACCCGAAGGGATGATGACGCTGTCTTCCCTTTGCACCGCGCAGACAAGCACCTTGGTGGAAAGCTTTTTACCGAGTGAGATCAGCGTTTCCCCGATCAGTTTACAACCTTTTTCCGCAACGATCTCCACGAGCAAGACTCTGCCCTTTGCAAAGCGTTCCACTTTCGCAATGGACGGCAGATTGATCAGATGATAAATTTCAGTTGCCGTATCTTTTTCGGGATTAACGATCATGGAAATACCGAGTTCATTTTTCATATCTAAAATCTGATGGCTGTATTCGGGATTTCTGACACGCGCGATCGTATTTTTTGCGCCGATCGTTTTTGCCACAAGACAAGCAAATACATTGAGTTCATCGCTTCCCGTCATTGCCATTACAAGATCCGCATCTTTCATGCCCGCTTCTTTCTGGATATCCATGCGAGCACCGTTGCCGACAACACCGAAAACATCATAAGAATTGATCAATGCTTCCACTTTGTCCTTATCTTCATCGATCACTGTAATGGTATGTCCTTCATCTGTAAGTGTCTTTAAAATGGTTTTGCCGATCGTGCCGACACCAATAATGATAATTTTCATAGATGATACATCCTCTTTTCGTATAGATTGTATGGGTATATTATAGCAAAACTATCAGCAATTTTCAATATATTTCCAATAATTCATAAAAAAATACCTCTCCGCCGAAAGACAGAGAGGTTTCGCTACATATTATTTTCTGGGTTCTGTACAAAGAGCGATCAGATCGTCAAGCTTTGCTGTTGCCATACAAACGACAGTATCACTTGCACCGTAATAGATACGAACGGTATCATCATCTTCAAGGATCGCGCCGCAAGGGAATAAAACGTTGGTACGGAAACCTTCCACGGTTTCCCAATGACCTTCGGGAACGATGAGCGGTTTCTTGGACATACCGATGACTTTAGAAGGATCGTTGAGATCAAGGAGTGCAATACCGATGGTATAACGCTTCGTCCATTTTGCTTCCCAACCGTTTTTGCCTCTTTCCATATCACGGTCAACCGCATGGAAGATCATGAGCCAACCCTTATCGGTCTTGAGAGGAGCCGCACCGGGACCGATCTTATCATTGGCAAAAGGTACGTCCTCCACACCCATAACCAATCTGGATTTACCCCAATAAACAAGATCGGGAGATTCGGAAAGCCAAATATCAAAAACGTCACCGCCGCGGGAATATACAGGCATCGGACGCTCCAGACGAACGTAATTACCGCCTATTTTTTCGGGGAATAATACCATATTTCTGTTTTCGGGAACGGAAATGGATTTTACCGTGAAGGTTTTCAGATCGCTTGTCGTTGCCATACCGCCGCATACACCGTGTTTGGTATCCACAGCAAAACAAATGCAGTATTCGCCGTCGATCTCTGTAATACGGGGATCATAAACACGCATGATCTCATCATCTTTCATCGCGAAACAAGGTTCGGGCTCCACTTCAAAATGAATACCGTCATCCGAATAAGCAACACCGAGATTGGTTCCTTCCAGCTTCTGCGCTTCATAATCGCCGTAGTCATTGCGGAAGATCATGATATATTTACCGTTTTCTTTTTTCAGAACGCCTGCATTGAACGTCAATGCCGCCTTATACGGAACGTCTTTATACGTCAGTACAGGATTGGGATAACGTGTGATACAAGGTTCGGTTTTGAAAAGAGCTTCATCGATTTTTCTGAATTGTCTTGGCATGGGATACCTCCGAATTTTTTATATGATAGGAAATTGCTCAAAATCGACCTCGCCGTTTTGCTTTACTTGGGTATTGAAGAACTGCAAAAAGGCGATAGCTCCGAAATGCTGACGCAGTTCGGAAGGGAGCGGCGACTCGCCGCTTTTTTATATTTCAATTACAGTTTACCATATTTAAAAATATAAAGCAAGTATTTTCTTGGGATTCCTCGGGTTTTATATAAGAAAAACCGCCAATGGCGGTTTTTAACATTTAACAGTATTCAAATATTCTTTGATCGCCGTATATTCACGCAGATATGAGCCTCGTTTTTCTTCGTTGATCGGTGCATATTCCTGATGCTTTGACACAATATCCACAAAAAATGGAATCTCCACCCATGCAGGAACAAGACCTCGCTTTTGTTCCGATTCCGTAAGGTGCTGTTCCTCCTTCCCTACGACCTTGCAAATAAAATAATAGCTGATGTATCGATATTCCTCATAATATTCGTTCATAATGAGAAATTCTTCCATTGGTTCTACAATATAACCTGTTTCTTCGAGAATCTCTCTGACGCAACATTCGCGTAATGTTTCATCTTTCTCCAAACCGCCGCCGGGAATCAGCCACCAATCTGTGACTTCTTCTCTGGAAACTAACAGCTTCCCCTCCTCTATAACAATACCACGGCAACCCACACGGGTTTTGGAATACGTTTCAAAATGGTTCGCGCCCAAAATTTCGATTTCTTTCATTTTGCACCCCATACTTTTTTTAGTTGAAATCATATTGCACCGTTACGATCTCTGCATTGCCAATTTTTCTTGTAATACCCTTATTAGAGTATGGTTTCCCCTCAACAAGAGATAAAATCACATGGATCACACCACTGTGCGTTACCAAAATCATGTTTTCATCACAAGAAAATGTTTTCTTCAACTCGTACCACGCATGAGAAATTCTCTCATAAAAATCCTTCGGGCTTTCTCCGTTTGGATATTTTTCATCCCATGCAAGCGTATTCCAAAATAAACCGGGATATCTTTCGACAGCAATCTCATTCTTCATTCCCGCAAGATCACCGTTATTCACTTCCCGAAAATCAGACAGATATACGACAGGCAACCCCAGTTTTTCTGCAATCGGTTTTGCTGTTTGTACCGTTCGAGGAAGATCACTTGAAAAAATATGCTTGACCGCAAGGGCATCTTTATTCTTTTCAATTTCATCCGCAAGCCGATGCACTTGCAAAATTCCCTCCTCTGTCAGAGGACTGTTACTCCAACCGCCTCGCACGGTTTCATCATCTTTTCCGTGACGAATCAGATAAATATACATTTTATATTTTCCTTTCTTTTACGGTATTGATAGAAGAAATCAGCATACGACGAATTGAACCGCAAGTATTTTGAAGGGATTTGTATTGCTCGGCAGAGATGTAATCTGTACGATAAAGCAATTCTAACCAATACTCCGATTCGTAACATTCTTTCAATGCAATCTGCATCTTTGATACAAAATCAGCCGTTCCATGTCCATATTTGGATTCATGAATATTTGCTCCGATAGATGTTCCTGATCGTAATAATTGATTTGTTAAAATTGTTTCTCTTTTGATTTCTTTTATATGTTTGCAAAGATTTATAATTTCTACCGCAAAATCTTTCGCTTTTTTAAGCATAATACTTTCTGCCAATATTATCACTTCCTCTAATATAAATTTATCAAAAACATTCAGTTCTTAGCTAAATTACCGTCTGACGACGGTAGCGAAATGTTCTCGCTTATAAGCTCGACCGCTAAATTGCTCCGCCAGAGCAGCTAAATTAAATTCGCCTCTTAGCTGGGCGAAGCCCAATTTCGCTTGCGAAGCAAATTTAGCTTGGTTTTACCAAATTCAGCTCGCCGTAAGGCGAATTTAGCTGAAAAAAGGACTTTCTTACGAAAGTCCTTTTTTCTGGTGGGAGCGGGTGGATTCGGACCACCGAAGTCACAGACAACAGATTTACAGTCTGCCCCCTTTGGCCACTCGGGAACGCTCCCATATGGAGCTGGTGAACGGAGTCGAACCATCAACCTGCTGA
>JAFUQQ010000070.1 GCA_017472285.1 Clostridia bacterium
CCTTAACCTTTAATACCATTGTTTTTCAAAAGACTACCTTCGGGTGGTCTGTTTTGTCATGCCTTTTTGGGAATTTTATTTGAGTGAAGTTTTTCTTCACTTTTTTTCTTTTTCCTATTGACTTTTTTATAGTTGGCTCCACTATGATTCATTAAAATAAATTCTTCTATATGTACTCTCTGATTGTTTGTACACAAGATTGTAGCATACTTTTGAAATGATGTCAATGGGGCTTCTCTGTTCTAATCGATGTACGTTATAGACGAATTCAAAAATATATAATACAATGATAAAAAATCCATTAGGGTTCGAACCTAATTCAAATTGTCACGACTATATGGGTGAAAGTTCAAAAGCATCCTTTATAATAATACCACCGAGAGCAATCATTGATCGCTCTCGGTGGTATTTATTTCATAGATAAATGATTTTGTTTCATACGATTTTCTCATCAATGTCGTTTTTTAAGTTAATTCACAAAGGTCATTGCTTGGTGGCAGACAAGTGTGACCTTGACAAATATAATAAGTCGTCTTGCCGTTTTTAAGCGGATATTCTTTTGTGGGGCTTGGTAAAAAAATGATAGATGCTTGATAGGGTAATGCAAGTGACAATTCACTTATGTTTACTTGCTCATCCGGTACAACCGTTATTTTCATCGGTGGGTTCTCATAGTCCAGAAGTGCTGTTAAAAACATTGCGTGCCCCGTAGGATATTGGGAAGCTTGATTTGTAAGAAAATCAATTTGTTGCTTTGCCGTATTTCTGTATTTTTCTTCATCTGTAAGAAAAGATAAATGAACAAGATTATGCGCTATCAGTGAATTTCCACTGGGAATTGCACCGTCATAGATCTCTTTGGGGCGCAGGAGCAACTCCTCATGTTTATTGCTGTATAAATAAAATCCTCCTTCATTGTCACTGAAATCGGAGAGCACCTTGTCGCAAAGATTTTTTGCACGATTCAAATATTCGTGATCCAGCGTGGCACGATAAAGAGCGAGTTCTGCGAAGATTGTTGTGGCATAATCGTCAAGGAAGCCTTGCACACCGCGTTTTCCTTTATGAAAACTAACGTATAGCGTACTGTTTTTCCATAGATTTCTCCGTATGAAATCTTCAGCATTTTTGGCGGAAGAAAGATAAATTTCTTTTTTGCTCACAAGATACAGTTCACACATCGCCGCAATCATCAGACTGTTCCACGATGTTAAGATTTTTTCATCGCAGTGCAGTGAGTATCGTTTTTTACGATAATCGTAAAGTACAGTGAAAAAAGGTTCAAAAGCTTGCTTGTCTAAATCGGTTTTCAGCAGATTAGGAATATTTTTACCCTCAAAATTACCTCCATCTGTGATGCCGTAATGGCGGTTGAATCGCTCACCATCTTCGCATCCAAGCACATTGATGATTTCTTTGGGGGTAAAGAGATAGAATTTTCCTTCTTCACCCTCACTGTCTGCATCTTGCGAGCTATAAAAACCGCCTTCGGGCGCAGTCATCTCCCGAAGAATATAGCTTGCTGTTTTTTCAGCAATTTCAAGATATATTTTCTTCTTTGTTATCATATATGCTTTGCAATAAGCAAGAATCAGAAGCGCATTGTCATATAACATTTTTTCGAAATGAGGAACGAGAAATTGATTATCTGTGGAATAGCGGCAAAAACCAAATCCGATGTGGTCGAACATTCCTCCTCGGTACATTGCAAGGAGTGTTTCTTCTGCCATCTTCAAACATGACGGTGTTTGGTTACGCTCGTAATAATCGAGCAAAAATAACAGATTGTGTGGTGTGGGGAATTTAGGTGCCCGTCCAAATCCACCGTATTTTTTATCGTAGATACGTTCATATTGCGAAACTGCTAAATATGTCAGATCAATATCTGCGGTGTTGGATATAATCTCCGATTTATTCAGATGTCTGATGATTTCATCCGATTGTTGCAACAGCATATCCCGTTCAGATTCCCATTTTTCGTGTATGGCGACCAAAAGCTCCCGAAAGCCAATCATGCGGCCACGTGAAGTTTTAGGAAAATAAGTTCCTGCGAAAAATGGTTTCTGATCGGCTGTCATAAAAATACTTGTCGGCCAGCCACCACTTCCTGTAAAGGCTTGACACACCGACATATATACGCTATCAATATCCGGTCTTTCTTCTTTGTCTACCTTGATGGATATAAAATATTTGTTCAGAATTTCGGCGATTTCGTTATCTTCAAAGCTTTCATGTGCGAGTACATGGCACCAGTGACACGCACTGTATCCGATACTTAAAAAGATAGGTTTATCTTCCATTTTTGCTCGCTCAAATGCCTCATTTCCCCAAGGATACCAATCCACAGGATTGTCTTTGTGTTGAAGCAAATAGGGACTCGTTTCATTTGCCAATCGGTTGCTCATAAATTTACCTTCATTTTCTTTGTTTTTAAAGATATTTTTAGCACTGTCATAGCAAATTATGCGAGAATTTGGCAGGTATACGCAGATATAAATTCGCAAATGATAGGTATATTACAAATTGGAGGTGAAAAGATGAATTCTATCTGGCAAGAAACGACGGCTCCTTTGCATTTTGTCCCGTTAAAAGAAAGTAAAAACACCGATGTTTTGATTATTGGTGGAGGCATTGCAGGGATTTTATGTGTCTATCAACTCAAAAATGAAGGTGTGGATTGCATACTTCTGGAAGCTTCGGAAATTTGCGGTGGAATCACAAAAAATACCACTGCCAAGATTACGCTTGGTCACGGTCTGATCTACGATAAAATGATAAAACGCTTTGGTAAGGAAAAGGCACAGCTTTATGCAGAGGCGCAGACCAAAGCTGCTAAGGAATACGCACGACTTTGCGAAAATATTGACTGTGATTACGAAACGAAGGATAATTATGTATATTCTTTGACCGACCGAAAAAAGATCGAAAAGGAGATCGCGGCGCTAAATGCTCTCGGTGTGAAAGCAGAGTTTTCCGATGCGTGTGAACTTCCTTTTGATGTTGCGGGTGCAGTTCAAATCAAGGATCAAGCACAGTTTCATCCGTTAAAATTCTTATATGCCATCGCAAAAGATCTGCCGATCTATGAGCATACGAAAGTTTTAGAGCTAATGCCCCATAAAGCAATCACCAACTGTGGCGACATCACCTATAAAAAGTTGATCGTGGCAACCCATTTTCCCATACTCAACAAGCATGGGCTATATTTTCTCAAGCTGTATCAGCATCGTTCCTATGTCCTCGCCCTTAAAAATGCACAAAGTATTAATGGAATGTATGTGAATGAATCTGATACAGGCTTATCCTTCCGAAACTATGGCGATCTTTTGCTCCTCGGCGGTGGCGGACATCGTACAGGAAAGCAAGGCGGCTGTTGGCAGGAGCTTGAAAATTTTGCAAGAAAGAACTACAAGGATGCCGAGATCGTTGGCAAGTGGGCAACGCAGGATTGTATGACATTGGATGATATACCTTATATCGGTCAATATTCAAATCGCACACCGGATGTGTTTGTGGCAACAGGATTTAATAAATGGGGTATGACAAACGCCATGGTTGCGGCAAATGTTCTTTGTGATCTCGTGAGAGGTGATCCGAATCCCTATACCGAAGTATTTTCTCCTTCACGAAGCATCCTCCGCCCACAGCTTGCTGTCAATATTTTGGAGTCGACGATAGGGCTTCTCACACCCACTACGCCAAGATGTCCTCACCTCGGTTGCGCACTCAAATATAACCGAGCCGAGCATACATGGGATTGTCCGTGCCATGGCTCGCGTTTTACTGAAAGCGGTCAACTGATTGACAATCCTGCCACCGATGACCACCACTAAAATTCCACGATGCGTTGAGTTTTGTTTTCGTTTTTGTTGGTAGATTTCTGTCTTGAAATCGGTTATAATGAAATTGTAATCGGTTACAAAGAATGAAAACGCTGATTTTACAGCGGAAAGGAGTCATTTATGACTTTTGGACAAAGACTAAAAAAGCACCGCAAACAAAAAGATTTCACGCAGATGGAACTTGCGGAAGCGATCGGTGTCAGTATGCAAGCAGTTTCCAAATGGGAAAATGATATCGGTATGCCAGATATTTCGCAGATCGTTCCGCTTTGCAAAGAATTGGATATTTCATCGGATGTTTTGCTCGGTATCGTCAATGATGAAAATGGTGCGAAATTTGAGGAGCTATATGCAAAATGCATGGAAGCGGAGAATGTGCCTGCTTGTGATTGGCCTGTTCCGGTAGAAAAGATTGAACCGTTTATCCGTCAGATGTATGACTATTTTTCTGTACATCCGAACCATCCGCGTGCGGCAGATTACTTGCTTGATCAAACGGAAAAAGCCAATGAAATTTTGGCAAAAATACCGTGTCAATATAGTGACCGTGCTTATCATGCCGCAGAGGTTATGAAAAAAGCAGGGAATTATGAAAAAACGGAAATACTTTGCCGAGAAAGTTTTACGCAGGGGGCAAGATTTATTTCCCGTAATATTCGTTTGATTGCAAGTTTGCCAACGAAAACGCTCGAAGATAGAATTGCATACGATGAATATATGCTTCGTATTGTTAATGCCTTTCTTTCGGGTGGAGATTATATGCCGCACAGACAGATTTATCAAAAAATGTCTTTGTTATCAAGCCTTATCAAATGGTACTTAAAAATTGATAACATCACATATGCAGAAAGATATTTTTGTGAACTTTTGGACATAGGTGAGCAATATCTTTGTTTCCTTGCAAACGGTTCCAAGGAAAAACATTGCTTTTATTGGAAGATGATCTTGATATACAAGAAGCTGATCGGAGTATCGAACAAAAACGCGAACTTGTTTTGGAATGTTTTGATCGTGCGGTTCGTCATAGTGTGCATATGAAAGAAACAAGTATCGTGATTGCCTCTTGTATAGAAAAAGAGAAGATGATTCGGGAAAAATACGGCAAATAAGATTAAATCCATAGAAAAAGTCCGCTTGAGCGGACTTTTTCTGTTTTATCGCCTATCGACCAAACTTTTTTATTCTCAAATCCTACTATATGAGTGACTACATATCACAGTTTTGATATCATTTGTGATGATTGTTACACTCGTGTCACAGTGACTATTTTATGTGACGTACAGGATGCTTCCTGGGGAAAAGGCAACGGGGCTTTGAACGGTCCTGCCGAATGCTTGATCGGTTGCGATTGGCAAGAAATTTTTAAAGATACACCTTATCGGATCGTGGTGAAGAAAGGCGGGGACATCTGATGCGTTATGCGGTTCGTAATCTTTTTCGTTTGAAAGCAAGTACGGTTTTCAGTTTATTGATTGCATTTTCGATCTTTTTTCTTTCGACGTTCGGCTTTTTTCTGCGTTTATTATGTGAAAATAACAGAAAGCGTTTTTACGGTGTTTTGGATGGTTCCGTTCATGCGACGGATGAACAGTTGAATCCGTATCTTACTTATGATGCCGCGCTCACACTTGCCGAAGATGCCGATGTGATTACCCGTGTTTCCGCTGTCAAAAGATATACCGCTTTCTTTTCGGATGTACGTTACGTCGGTTACGGAACGTATCGGCGTGCGCGTTATTCAGGAGAAGAACGGACTGAGGATGGGAAAGCAAATTATCTGAAAGGCTTTTCTGTGGTGGCGGTTACTTCTATGGATATTTTAGAGGAAGTTTATAGCGGGAAATTAACCTTGGAAAAAGGTTCTTTCATCACGGATGGCGATACGCAGAACAAGATCGTAATTTCAAAAGAGCTTGCAGAGGAAAACGGTCTTTCCGTCGGTGATATTTTGACTTTGGATACACTTTCACTTTTTCAGACAGAAGCAGAAGCCGTCCGATTTCAGCTTACGGAAGATTTGTATGACAGATTGAATTTTGATTATGAATATGTAATAGGTGGAATTTATACGCACGCGGAAGACAATAGTGCCGCAGTTTCAGAGCCTTGGAATCTCCACAGCAATACGGTCTATGTTCCGATCACAACAATGATCGATGCTTCAGAATCGGAGGGTGTGCAGCATCTTTTTCACGATGAGGGATATTATGCGCTTTCCGTAAATCCGACCGTCATTCCCGATGCGCTTTATCTGCATCTTTCCGATATGAACGAAACGGAAATACTTGAAAGGGAGATCAATGCAATCGGTTTTGCAAAAACGGTGAAGCTCACGGAATTTGTTTCCGATACGGCATCCTCTCCCTCCGCAAGACTTTCGGATATTCTTTCCTACACGACCGTCGGACTGATCGCGGTGGGTTTTGTCGTTTTGGGTCTTTCCGTATTTTTTAATATGCGAGTGCGCCGCCGTGAGCTTGCTGTCTTGACAGCACTTGGCAAAAAAAGAAATGCCGTTTCGGTATCATTTTTCTTGGAAATTGCACTCATTTTGCTTGTTGCGCTCGTCCTTTCGGGTATCGTGATGATAGTTACCATCTATTTGTGTGAGATTCCGCTTACCGAATATTTATATACGGCGGAAATTTCTTCAAAATTTTTGAGTGAAACAGCAGATATTTATCTTTTTGAAAATACAGCGGGCGGCAATTTGATTGTGGCTTCTGTGGATATTACCCGATATATTCTGCCTTGTCTGCGTTTTGCGTTGGTTTCAGCCGCATTACTAATGGTCTTTTTATATGTTGTGATACGAAGCTATTGTCACCGTATCCACCCGCTTTATGATATCGGAGGGAAAGAATGATATGATATTCAAATTTGCATTACGAAACATCGTTCGCTTGCCGTGGCGATCGTTGTTATACGGTCTGATCGTTTTTCTTTTGATCCTTTCGATCACGGCTTCCTTTTTTGTGTTCCGTGCTTGTGAGACGGCGGAAACTGCTTTGAATGAAAATTATATCTTCGTTGCTTCGCTTGTCAAAAGATCTGCGGGACGGGGAATTCCTTTGTCCGAAGTATTCAAATGTCTGGATTCTGAAAATATCCGTGCTTTCAACGTCACAATGGCAGAGGGGGAAGGTGTACTTCCTGTGAGTTCTGCTTTGACGGAACTTCCGAGTGAGGAGGGAAAAACGGAGAAACCGTCTGTCTTATTGAAAAATGCGGATTGCGCGTTATATGCCGTTGAAAATTTAGCACTCGTATATCCTTTCTTTTCGGGGGAATGTACGGTCACGCAAGGCGATGGTTTTACAAAAGCAGGTTATCATGGGGAAAGGGATGAGATCGTAATCCCTTGGTGGCTTGCCGAAACGTATGGAATCGAGGTTGGTGATACCGTCAACCGCCGTTATTATAAAAAGACGGGCGAAGTTGCTTATATCTATATTCCGACGACCGTTGTTGGTATTTATACAACGTCCGAAAAAATGGCGAAAGCAGAAGATTATCCCGCATATATTCCTCTTGCCGTGGCGGAAACGGATTATGAAAAGCTTTACGGCAATTCGCTTTCAGTAGAGGATTTTACCGTAGAACGTGCGGATTTTATTCTGGAAACGAGAGAAGATTTTGCTGATTTCGTGATTTTTGCCAAAGAAAATGAATTGGATTTCACATCTGTAAGTCTCGTTTTTAATAACAGTACCTATGACGTGCTGACAGCAGAACTGAAAAATGTCAGAACAATTGCCTTGTTTTTATGTATAACGGTTTTTCTGATTGGGACGATTGTTCTTGTCTTTTTTACGGTTTATCTTTGGAAATCAAGGGAAAAAGAACGTACACTTCTTGTGGCATTGGGTATGAGTCAAGCAAAAATTTCAAAATCGAAAGTGACCTCATCGGGACGGTATTATATTGCAGGAACATATCGGGATAACAAATATTGTTCGGGTAGTGATATTCTTGTCAGCATGGAAGATTATCATAAAATGTATGCAGCTTGTTCGATTACGGATAACGAAAATCATTTTACACGTATTACGGATGTTTATACAAAGGAGGAATCATAATGTCTATCTTGGAACTCAGGCATTTATCTTATGATTATGTCACAAAAGCAGGTAAAGTTCACGCACTCAAAGAGGCAACGGCTTTTTTTGAAAAGGACAAGGTTTATGCTATCGTAGGTCGTTCGGGAAGCGGGAAATCGACGCTTATGTCGCTGATGGCAGGACTTGATGTGCCGAAAGATGGAGAAATATTTTATCACGGAGAAAGTTTGCGACATCTTGACTGCGATAAATTCCGTCGTGAGCATATCGGGATGATTTTCCAAAGCTATTATTTGCTTCCTCAGTTGACTGCATTGGAAAATGTTGAACTTTCTCTTGAACTCGCCAAATACAAAGGAAATAAGCGAAAACGTGCCGAAGAAATGCTTATACTTGTTGGTATCAAAAAAGAACAGTTCAAAAAACGTAGCACACAGTTTTCGGGAGGGGAACAGCAGCGAATTGCCGTAGCTCGTGCGATTGCGACCGATCCCGAAATCATTCTTGCTGATGAACCAACAGGAAATCTCGACAACGAGAATAGCATGAATGTCGTTAACATTCTGGTTGATTTGGCACATAAATATGGCAAATGCGTCATCATCATTACGCATGCTGTCGAGGTTGCAGAAAAAGCAGATGTTATTCTGAAAATGGATGATGGCGTTTTGAGAAGAAATATGAAATTTTCGGAATAAATTTCACTTTACAAATACGAATAATATGTTATAATAATATCATCAAGTACATATCTTTGATTTTTCAAATTTTTGATGATATGGAAAAAGAAAACGCAGATCGGGTCCGTCGGGAATTGGAACAATGGAAGTTGCAAATAAATTTTGGTCGAAATTCGGATGATTGAATTGTTTAAGGAGATATATGATTGAAGTTGTAGCTGCACTTATATGGGATGAAAAGAAATTTATGATCTGTCAGCGCCCGTCGCATAAAGCAAGAGGACTACTTTGGGAATTTGTCGGCGGCAAAGTTGAACAGGGAGAAACCAAAGAACAGGCATTGATTCGTGAATGTCAGGAAGAATTGAATATTCTTATTTCTGTCGGTGACGTATTTATGGATGTGATCCATGAATATCCTGATCTTACCGTACATCTGACAGTCTTTCATGCCGCGATTGCGGAGGGAATTCCGCAAAAATTGGAACACAATGACATCAGATGGATTACACCGGATCAAATTTTCAAATATGATTTTTGTCCGGCAGATGAAGAAATTTTAAAGAAAATCATGGAAGTCTATCATGAAACGGAGTGATTCAATATTGATCCGATTAAAAAAACCGTTCTTCTCAATAGGGAAGAACGGTTTTTTTGTTATGATTTGATAATTGGTTCAGGAAAGCCCTTCGCGCCAGAGCAGAAGTTCTTTCTGTTTACCGAGTGCAAGCAGAAATGCTTCTAACTGTACGTCCAAAACGTCATTATAATCGACTAAGGTATGACAAAAATCTTCAAACGCTTCATAAGACTGCTCCAGAAGATCTTTCATATATTGTGTCAATTCTGATACATTTCTGAGCTTTTGATCGTTTATACGGAAAAAGATGTCGTCCGCAATCAGATATGCCATTGCATAATCACGCAGGAGCAGGGAACGCTGGTCCATATCTTCATCGGTAAGCATATTTTCTAAGACTTCCGCCTTTTGAAGATACTCTGTATTTCCGAAAAGTCTTTCCATATACTTCGTCAGAATACGTTGATGCAAGATACTATCCCAATACGGTTGCTCGGATGTATCATCGGCATACAACATTTCCAGCATTTCTTCTCCGAAAGCAGAAAAAGAGTCATAAAACCTGCCTTTTTTATAGAAACCGATTAACAAGGGGTCCAACTGATATAAGAAATCCAGAAAGATCACTTCGGCATCCATCGGTTCCGCGAGAATCGTTTCTTCTGCTTTTTTGCAAAGCTCGGCTAAATCAGGATGTTCCGTACAAAAATAATGGTGAAGCGTACCGTCAGACAATGCATTTTTTCCGTATTCCCAATCTTCAGCGAGCGCAACGACAAATGAATGTCTATCCGTATAATGCCGTTCCTTGAACGTATAGCTCATTTGGGTTGTATTCGTATCCATATCCATATGAATTCCTCCTTATTTACAGGATGCGGAAAGCAGCACTTTTCCGTCAATGAAACGGATGCGCTCCGCATCGCTCAGATATTGCAGAGCAGCTTCCGTTTTTTGTTTGATCTTCGGACCTTTGCGTTCAAATCCGAACGCACGGATACATTCGGAGATCAGATCTTCTTTCATGATACCGAAAGACTGCGTAATGATCGCAAGCAATGCATCGGCAACTTCTTCCGTATGGATATATTCCATCGGACGCGGCACAGCACAAGCTTCGGGGATACGCGCGGAAATGGGCTGTTTCGGAATCAGATACAGAAAACGGCTTTCGTCACAACAGATCTTATCTTGCAGATCTTCCGTTATAATAGCCTGAATCGTTTTTTTGACGGTTTCCGTTACTTTTACGTTTGCAAATACGGGCGCGATCCGTTTATAAAGCAGATCCATGTGAATCGGCTGTTCCAAAGAAACGATACGCATGATATTATCAGCGATTGCGGAGGTTTGCGCTTTGGTGATATTACATTGCAAGGCATCTGTAGGAATTTCTTTGTAATAAGAAAGACCGTACGGAGATTTCTTTTCTTCCGCAGATTCTTTTTGTTCCGTTTCGCTTGCGATATCTTCGAGAAGAACAACATCGGCTGAAAGTTCTATCGGTTCAGAAGAAATCACTTCTTCGTAATTCTGCAGACATTCTTGCAGGAAACGGAGCAATGCATCGCCTTCTGCTGCGGAATTGCGCATCCATTCCGTTGACCATACACGATAGAGTTTCCAACCCATTTTTTCCAATACAGATTTTCGCAAATGATCGCGGTCTCTTGCCGTTTTGGCATGGATATAAGAAAGACCATCACATTCGATGCCTGCAATCAAGATATCGCTGTTTTCGGGATGTTCGACCGCAATATCGATCTTATAATCCGAACAACCGATATGCATCTGTACATGGTGTCCGTTTTGTTCCAGAAAAGCGGCAATATGCTTACAAAATTCATCTTCCGCTTCCATACCGTTTTGTTTTTCAACGGGACGGAGCACCATTTCACCTTTTTGGGCAAATTCGATATAAGAACGGAGCATACGGACACCTTCGGAATTGGTCTTATCAAGATCGATATCCGAGGGCAAGATCGAACCGACGAGCTTGATATTGCATTTTGCGCGGGTAATAGCAACGTTCAGACGGCGTTCGCCGCCGTTTTGTCCCAAAGGACCGAATCGCATATACATTCTTCCGTTTTTATCTTTTGCGTAACAAATGCTGAAAATGATCGTATCTCTTTCATCACCCTGTACGTTTTCAAGATTTTTGACGAAGAACGGTTCATCCTTGGATTCGCTGAAAAACCATTCATATTGCGGATTGCGTTCACGGAAATCAATGATCGCATTTTCGATCGCGGCTTGTTGCTTTTCGCTGAATGCGATGATGCCGAGCGAACGCTCGGGATATTTCCGTATATGCTTCAGAACGAGTTCCACACAGGTTTCGGCTTCTCTGATGTTACAGTTCTTGCCTCCGCCTTCATAATAACCGTCCGCAACGTAAACATATTCGACACCCATATCGGTTGCGTGTGTAAGATGGTTTGGGAATGTGATGAGTTGATTCTGATAGATTTCTCTGTTGGAGAAAGCGATCAGGGATTCATCTTTGCTTCGGTAATGCCAGCGCAGCGTTCTGTTCGGCAAGACGGAAGCGGATTCTTCCAGAATGGAATCCGAAATTTCCCCGTATTCATCTTCACTTTCAAAACCTTCGGTATTGGAGGCAAAGAAATTGGTCGGGGGGAGCTGCTTGCTGTCGCCCGCAATGATGACCTGAGAACCGCGGAAGATTGCGCCGATCGCATCTTCGGGGAAGATCTGTGATGCTTCGTCAAAAATAACGAGATCGAAATGATACGCTTCCGTTTCCAGAAAATAAGAAACGGAGAGCGGGGACATCATCAGACAAGGCTTGAGTGTCAGAAGGAGATTGGGGATCAGGCTGAAAAGCCTTCTCAAAGGCATGATCTTTCGCTTCTTATTCAATTCTCTGTTCAGGATAGCCACTTCATCGGTGGCTTTCAGAAGCTGATCCGCTGACGGCAATGCCTGAATCAGTTTTTCGCGGATACGCATCTGTGCGATGGTCAATTGCAGATCATCCAATTCAATGAATTTTTCGATCCGTTCATCCTGTGCATTTCTGCGGAAACGGCGGATCGATGCGGATTTTTCGCAAACGGCACTCAGCCACATCCGATAAAAACCTTTCAGAAAGACTTTTTCCGCTTCTTTATAATATTCCGAGCATTCCAGATTTTCTATAAAATCGGAAAGATCCGCCGCAAAACAACGGTCTTTGGCTTCGAGATAATCAACTCTTGTACCCAATTTGTCGATATGAATCAGACAGGTATGAATCTTATTTCCGATGATGGAAAGCGGTTTATTGAAAGTTTCTTCCGTAAAATGAGAAACAAGTTCATCAAAGGCGTTTTTGGCTTCCGTAAAACCGTTGTTCAGCACTTTGGACTGACGGAGGATTTCTTTTTTGCATTCTTGCGAAGCGAGAACGAGCGGCGTGACGGCGGGATAAAGATCATGCTTGAGGATTTCCTGTGTTTGTGTCAATAGATCGATGAGATTTTCCCAATCGGTTTCCCGATGGTTAAAGAGAAAATCAAATGATGTTTGCCATATGGGTGTTCGTTCGATGATATCTTCACAAAGTGCCGTATACGTATTCAGGATATCGATGACAGAAGAAATATCGTCAAAAGAGGTGTCTTCATGCAAAAGATACGGTTTCAATTGCACATTCTGTTCTTTCAGCTCGTTTAATTTATCCGTATACTGATCGACTGCTTCCAATATTTCCTTGCCATTAAAGGCAGAATCTTCAAAATCGATTACGATATCACTTTCTGCAACGGCATATTTTGCCTGTTCAAAAGCGATCTTGGCAGTATTCAGAAGGGATTTCAGCTTTGAGATCATTTCTTCATGATCTTCGGACAGGGAAGTTTTCAGGAGTTCAGAAAGACAGAATGGCGGTAGCGCGCGCATTTTTTCGATGGTATCCAAAGCGGACAAAGCGGCATTCCAATCGGTATGCAGTTCTTCATAATAAATACCGAGTGTTTGACGGAAATCTTCTTCTTTTTCCTCAAACCATTCGAGATGTTCATGATATTTTTGCAAGGCATTCAGAAAAGCGACAGCCGTTTCATCGGGCAATTTCTTCAGGACTTCTCTGGACAACGCTTGGATCTGCTTCTTGTCTTTGCCATATTGCGATTTGAATATTTTCGTAAATCCTGTATATTCGGTCTTATAGCGAACGAGAATCGGCGCATAATCCAGGAGCAATGCGTCGGGAAGCCACGCGCTCAGAAGATCGTTTTTGATCTCCGTCAATTGATATGCGTGTTCTTTGCCTTCTGAGAGCAGATATCGGATGGATGCAATACCTCCTTCAAACCAATCATAAGGTAAGATCGCATTGTTTTCGATCAACGACAAAAGCTCTGAAAGCAGGTGTAGATGATGAGGATGCGGTTTCAATCGGATATCCAAGATCTCGTTGATTTCTGAGAAGGCATCGTTTGCCTGTTTGAGCGCGTACTGCAGTTTTATGAAGAGTTCCAAGAGATTTTCATGATTGCAAATAAAATAATACGCGCTTCTTTTTCTGAGAATCGGAAGCGGAACGAGTGTACTAGCGATCGAGAACATTCCGTTCTGCCAACCGTTATAATCAGCATCGTAAATATCGTTATCGCATACGTTCCCGATTTTTTGCTCCAACTCGGACATTTTTTCGTACAAGCTCTTTGCTTTTTTAGCCTGAGCGATTCGTTCGGATAAATTCTCCGTTTCGTTCCAATCTGCAGGAATATCTGAAAGATTGCCGATCTTTTCCAAAAGCTCCGAAAATGGAGCTACGTCATAGAAACCGATGATATCGGATATTCCAGGACATTCTGTTAAAGATTCCGTCGTATCCATAAGCAAGGGCAGAACTTTATCCAGAAGCTCCAATGTCTTTTTCATATTTTCGGTTTCACGGTATCCGTTGATACGGGAAGTCAGACCTTCCCAGGCGTGACTGCGGAGCTGATAATCCATTCGTTCCAAAGCAAGCGAATATTCTTTCAGGCAATTCAGATATCCTTGCAACTCTAATTGTGAAACGTCAAGAATATTCTGAACGTCAAAATCAAGTGTTGGCGCGTCATGGACTTCTTCCAATTCCGCATATGCATCGTAACAGCTAATTTTCAGTTCTGCATTCAGACGGTGTAATTCTTCCGCGTATTGATTCAGTTCCTGACGGATGGTTAAAAGTTCTTCCAGATTATGCAATGCCGTATCTTTGACACGGGTCTGTTTCAGCTTCAGATTTGCGCCGATTTGTTCCAAAATTTCAAGCTTATTGGCTTTATAGCTATGTAACGGCAAACAAAAATCCGCGAGGTGAGATTCTTGTAAGCGTCGGTATACGACTTGCAGAGCGGACATTTTTTCAGAAACGAAAAGCACTTTTTTGCCGTCTGCCAAGGCTTCCGCGATGATATTGGTGATCGTCTGACTTTTGCCTGTTCCGGGAGGACCCTGCATAACGAAGCTGACGTTATTTTTGGAGTATAGGATTGCATCCTGTTGGCTGGAGTCGGCACTCATGACTTGATAACAATCCTGTGTTCTGACGGCATCAGGATCAGCTTTCAGAAGGAAATCGGGAATTGTATTGGCTTCCTCAGTATCTCCCGCCATCGCACGAATGACGGGATTCTCGCGGATGCGGTTTTCATTGAGGAGAAGATCGTTATACATTGTGATCTTTAGGAAAGAAAGCAGACCGAGATTGACTTCTCTGATGATGCGCCAACCATTCTGATCGGCAATGCTTTCTAATTTTTTTAAATACAAATCGGGAGTATCTTTATCCGCATCAAAAGGAGGAAGCTCGATACCGTATTCTGTTTTCAAATAATGACAAAGTGTCGGATTCAGAACGATATCGTCTTCATGTCTGGAAAGGGTATACGGTGATTGCAGGGTATCCAGAGAAAGCACCGCGGGGACTAAAATCAACGGTGATTTTAACCATTGTGCAGATGCGCTTTTTCCTTCTTTCCACTCCAGAAAACCAAATGAAAGATATAAAATATTTGTACCTTGTTCTTCCATCGAAAGACGGGCTTTGGCGCGAAGATTTTTCAAGGTTTTCTGCCGTTCCAATACCGTTCCTTCCGTTTTGATATCGCCGACGGTCACGGGGAGCGGAGAAGAAAGCGCTTCCAGAAGTGAAAGAACGGAAAAAACGCGGATATCCGTTTCTCTGTCAACGGAACGCTGAAACGAGAGCGTTTTTTCATCGATTGCAATACGGCGGTAAAGCTCATCAAAAGAAGGTTCGATCAATTTCAAAGACGCGCGTTTGGTTTCACGGTAATGAATCATTTTATTCCGTTTCCCAAGATCAAGGAGCTGATGCTCCCAATGGTCGATTTTTTTATTCAATTTTTTCTCCGATATGGATGAAGTCATGATACAAACCTCCTTAGATTCAAGTGAAATATGTATGATTATCTTATATTATATCATAATTTGAAGAAAAAACAATAGCTTTCTATGGATAACCCATAATAAAAAATCGTAACGAAAATTTCGTTACGATTTTTTATTTTTCTTTTTGGAAAATTTAGCGATGAACGTCCGAAATTCTTCTTTGACGGATTTTTTCGGTGTATCATTGGTCTGATAATATTTCCGCGCATCTTTATTCATATAAGCCAAAGTATCCGTGGAAAAAGATTTCTTTTCCAGCTTTCCTTCCACGTATTGCTTGATTAAAGTATACAGAACGGAGAAGCAAGGAACACCGATAAACATACCGACGATGCCAAAGAAGCCTGACATGACGGTGATCGCCGTGATGATCCAGACGGGTGCAAGACCTGTGGATGCGCCATGGATACGGGGAGCAATGATATTACCGTCGATCTGTTGAACGACGAGGATCATGATCGCAAAATAGAATGCGTAAGCGGGATTATGCACGAAAAGGATGATCGCGCTCGGAATCGCGCCGATAAAAGGTCCGAAGATCGGAATGATATTCGTGATACCGATTACGACACCGATCAGAGGCGCATACGGCATACCGAAGAGCTGAACAAGCAAAAAACAGATGAAGCCAACGAGCAGAGAGTCAAGAATTGCGCCGACGAAATATTTACCGAACGTTTTATCCGTCAAAGTGACGATATAGAGGATTTTTTCATAATATTTTGCGCTGAAAAGTGCATTGGCAAGTTTTTTTGCCTGTGCCGAGATATGCTCCTTGGCGCAAAGGAAATAGACGGCAAAAACAAGACCGAGAATGATATCGAAAACAGCCGTTGCAAAAGATTGCAGATATGTTGTAATCAAGGGCAGATATTCCTGCAAGAGTTCATAGGAACGATCCATGAAGCTGTTCAAAGATGCGAGCAAGGATTCGACAGCTTCCGCCACGAAACCGCCTGTTTGCGCGATGGAATTTGCAAGCTTTTGAAGCTCATCCAGATAATCGGGGAATTTCAGGGCGATATCCTGAATACTGATGACGAGCTGTGGAACGATCATGGAGATGAAAAGCGCAAGAAAAAGAAAGAGCGAGAGCATCGACATTCCGACGGATAACGCGCGGCGTGCCGTGCGGGAAAGCCCACCATCCTTTTTGGAACGGAAGACCTTTTCTTCAAAAAATTTCATCAAAGGGTTCAGGATATAAGCAATGAACGCGCCATAGATGAGCGGCATACATACGTCAAAGAATTTTGTAAAAAATCTGCCGACCGCGTCAAAATTCAAAAAAAGAAATACGAGTGCGACACCCAGACATAAAACGATCCCCGCATAAACGGCGAACGTCAGATATTTTCGGTTCTGATAAGGTTTCAAAAAGGTTCTCCTTTCCTTTCAGGATATTTTATGCATATATTCTAACATAAACTAAAAGCAATTTCAATATAATTATAAGATTTCATTATGAATTTTTAATGAATTTTATCGATATGATTTTGAACGAAAAAAATAAATTTTATTCAAAATGAAAAAATATAATGGAAAACTATTGACAAAAGCGAAAGAATACTGTACTATTAAAATAAATATGTTTAAGAAAGTGGTGAAGAAAGTGGACGACGACAGTGATGCGGATACGTGTACTGTAATTATCGTTTCATTGATTTCATATAGGGTATAAGGCATGGTCTATGTCATTTTTGACATAGGCTGTGCCTTTTGCGCTTTTCTGATAAAAAATTCACGTTATTTTATCAGATTTTATTCCTTTATAAAATTATAAAATGAAACAATAAAAACGCGGCATCGCCGCAGGAGGACTAATCATGTTGATTGCAATTATTTTACAGATCGTTTTGATCTTTTTGAACGCGGTTTTCGCCAGCGCGGAAATTGCGGTTTTATCCACCAATACAGCCAAGCTCGAAAAACTCAGCGAAGAAGGCAATAAAAAAGCCAAACGCCTTCTCGTTCTGACAGCCAATTCTTCAAAATTTTTATCCACGATTCAGGTCGCTATCACACTTGCCGGTTTGCTGGGTAGTGCGTATGCTGCCGATAACTTTGCGGAACCGCTCGTCGGTCTGCTCATCTCTCTCGGTATTACGCTTTCCGAAGCAACGCTCAAAAGCATTTGTGTTTTACTCATCACGATCCTGCTCTCATTTTTCAGTATCGTTTTCGGTGAACTTGTTCCGAAACGTATCGCTATGAAACACGCCGAAAAAATGGCACTCGGTCTTTCGGGGATCCTGACCTTTGTTTCCACGTTTTTTGCTCCGTTCGTATGGATTCTGACCAAATCGACCAATGGTATCCTTCGTCTTTTCCGTATCGATCCCAATGAGGAAGAAGAGGCTCCCACAGAAGAAGAAATTCTGATGATGGTCGATTCGGGCAGTGAAGGCGGTACGATCGACAGCGAAGAAAATGAAATGATCCAGAACGTCTTTGCTTTTGATGATATCTCAATTTCCGAAGTATGTACGCACCGTCTTGACGTTGCGATGCTTTCCCGTAAAGATTCCCTTGACGATTGGAAAAAGACAATTATGGAAACGGGGCACAGCTATTATCCTATCTACAATGAAAATGCGGATGATATCATCGGTGTACTGAATATGAAAAAGCTTTGTTTGTCGGAATATACCACCGTCGACGAAGTGATCGAAAATATCGTTGTCAAACCGTATCTTGTTCCCGAGAATATGAAAGCCGATGCATTGCTTCGCAATATGAAGAAAACGAGAAATTATTTTGCTGTTGTCATCGATGAATACGGCGGTACAAGCGGTGTCATCACGCTTCAGAATCTTCTTGAAATCCTTGTTGGTGATATCAATGAAGCGGAAGAAGACGTGAAAGAAGAGATCATCAGAACTTCCGAAAATACATGGCATATTATGGGCTTCGCGCCGATTGATAAAGTCAAAGAAGCACTTTCTTTACAGTTTGACCATGAAGAATGTGAAACTTTTGCGGGTTATATTCTCGGTCTTCATGGCACGATTCCCGATGACGGAACGGAATTTGATATTGAAACCGATCTTCTTCATATCCATGTCGAACACGTAGAAGAACACCGCATCATACTTACAAGGGTTTCCAAAAAAGAACAGGCACTTTCCTAATCCATATTATATTTCAAAATTCTTTTGGCGTTAACATTTTTTTCCTTGACAAAATCCTTTTCTGTGTTATATACTTTTCGTAACGATATTAAAAATATCACGGAGGGCTTATCATGTCTTATCAAAAACAGAAAATCAAACCGGATTTCCATATGACCGACAGCGCATATCATAACGGTATCCTGACGGAATACCGCCAATCTTATGAAGAAGGCTTAGATATTGAAAAATATAAAGACCTTTTTCAAGCTGTTGGCAAGATGGATAACGATGAATACAAAGCGGAGATCGCAGACGTGCTTTACCGCATCATTGAAAACGCTGATATACGGAAAGATTATCCATATAACGAACCGTCCGATCTCGAAAATATCCGCACCTTGCGTTCTCCGTATCCATTTGAAAAGAAAATCCTGACGGATGAAAACGCGCTTTATGAAAAAATACTCGGCGCATGGTACGGAAGGATCTGCGGATGTATTCTTGGTAAACCTGCCGAAGGTACGAAAAGCCGTGAACTTACGCAATTTTTAAAGGATGCGGATAATTATCCGATGCATCGTTATATCTGCCGTCCCGATATCAAATACAAAAGCACCATCCGTACAAGCTGTCTTGCTGATGAAATGCAATTTGCTCCTTGGGATGACGATACGAATTACGTTGTTTTAGCGCAGATTTTAATTGAAAAATACGGTCGTGATTTCACACCGAAAAACATTATGGAGCTTTGGGTAGAAAGACAGCCTCTGCCTTCCTATTATACCGCCGAAAAGACGGCGCTTCTCAATTACACGAGAGGATATCAGCCGCCGTATTCCGCGATGTATCAGAATCCTTACAGGGAATGGATCGGCGCACAGATCAGAGGCGATTATTTCGGTTATATCAATCCCGGCGAACCTGAAAAAGCCGCAGAAATGGCTTGGAAAGATGCTTCGATCTCTCATATCAAAAACGGTATCTACGGTGAAATGTTCGTTTCCGCTATGCTTGCCTGCGCCGCGGTAACGGACAACATCAAAGATATCATTTTCGGCGGTCTTGCGGAGATTCCTGCAACTTCAAGACTTTATGAATCCGTTGCGCGCCTTATCAAACGCTATGACGAAGGCATTTCCCAAGAAGATGCATTTGCGGATATCCATGCCGTCTGGAACGATTATGACGGACATGATTGGTGTCATACGATCTCCAATGCATTGATTGTGATAGCATCTTTGTTGTATGGCAAAGGTGATTTCGGAAAATCGATTTGTATGGCTGTGGAAACAGGTTTTGATACGGATTGCAACGGCGCGACGGTCGGTTCTGTTCTTGGCATGATGCTGGGCAACCAGGGTATTCCCGAATATTGGAAAGCTCCTACGCACGGTATCCTTGATACGACCATTGCCGGTGCTGAAAAATCCGAAATTGCGGAACTTGCAAGAAAAACGATGAACCATCTTAAAAAGGAATGTTAAATTAACGTGAGTTCGATAAGAATTTTTGAAAAATTTACGTAGAAAAACAAACGAAAGAGTTCGCCAGAGCCCTCACCTTTGGGGAGGGTGTCAAGGCAATTTGCCTTGACGGGTGAGGTTCTTGAACATAATCAAAGCAAAA
>JAFUQQ010000071.1 GCA_017472285.1 Clostridia bacterium
AGGGGGTTTCGTGGCATTTCAACACCGATGATGCCAGAATTAAGTTGAAACATCTCTATCCAGAGTTAAAATTTTAACGCTTTGAATACGTTTCATAGTTGTTTTTATAAAAATAAAGTTTTAGTAGGGACGAGATACTACTGTGCGTTAGACAATCTTTCTTGTGAGAAGAAAACATTTTGTGCTTTCTCCGCTAAGAACATCACCCATTACGTTCTCTGTCCTCTTTTTTTGCAAGCATAGCATTTGTGGGAACAAATGCTAAAAGTGAAATATTTTGCTCACGCAAAACATGAAATAATGCACTGTCGCACATTGTGAAATATCTCGCTTTGCTCGATGTGAAATGAAATTTGCCCACGTTCGCGTATGCGAACATTTCACATTTGCAAAGCAAATATTTCACCGCATAGCGATTTCACTTGCCCCAAGGGCAAATTTCGTTGGCGTGCCTGCGCTATCGCAGACACGCCAAAGCAAGTGCTTTTTTCAATGAATAATGAATGATGAAACCGCTTCGCTGATGAATAATGAATAGTAAAAAAGCAGAAATGACCATCGTGCGACGATCTTTTCTGCCACTTGACAATATGATTTTGTTTTGTTATAATGATCTATATTCTTTTACCAAAAAATTCTCTGGCAAGGATGGCATATTCCTCAATGGTTTCATAATTGCCTTTGACACGCATTCCATCGATATGCGTGGCTTCATGACGCATTCCGCATTTTTCCGCGACACGTTTGCTTGCCGTATTTGCCGTCATGATTTTCGCTGTCAGACGGTGCAGACGAAGCTCGGCAAATCCAAAGCCCATAACGCGAAGGAGTGCTTCTTTTGCAAGTCCTTTTCCCCAGAAATCCGGATGCAGAACATACCCGAGTTCCGCGGAATTATTTTCAAGCTCAAAGCTTGTAAAACCGCAAGTACCGATCATTTTTCCGCTTTTTTTATCCACGATCGCAAAATCATAAAAATTTTCATCTCGATATTGCCCTTGCAGATAAGAAACGTATTTTTTTGTGTATCTCGGTGAAACGTGCGGTGTCCATAATAAATAACGGCTGGTTTCGGGACGGGAAGAATAATCGTACATATCCTGATAATCGGATACGAGGATCTTTCTTAAAATCAGACGGTTTGTTTCAAGTGTCGGGATTTTTGTGAAAATAAAAAGCATATCTTCTGTCAAGGTAGTTACCGCCTTTCCGAAATTTTATTTTTATAGGGTATATCCTGAAGGATATCTGAAAAAAATAGAGATGTCATTTTTCTTTGATTTTATTGTAACGCAAACGAGAAATAAATTCAAGGAAAATCAAAAGATATTTACAGAGGATTTAAGAGAATTTCATGTTTTGGTAACAAATATGCGTTACAATATTGCTGTAAAACGAAAAAAGAATCCATACATCAATCTGAAAGAAAGGAAATTGCATATATGAAAGATTTTGAATGGAATGAAAACGGGTTCCCTTCGGATGATCTCTCCGGGCAACAGGAACCAGACGTAAACAAAGAAGAACCTTCTTCCGAAACACCTGAACAACCCGAACAGCCTGAGCAACCGAAACAGCCCGAAACCCCCAACTACGGTTATTATTCCCATCAACCGCCGCAACCCCCGCAGCCGAAAAAATCAGGAGGTACATCCACATTTTTAGTCGTATTTTGTCTGGTGCTTTCGATCTTTGTCGGTATCACCGCGGGCGCACTTTTCAGCGGCGCAAATACGGACGGTCCTAACAATACAGGTATCTCCGACACCTCCAACAGCGTATCGACCTCTGCATCCACTGCTGATTCCTCCGGCAAGACAGAAACTTCTTCCGCAACGGATACACAGACTTCTGCGACTGCTCCTTCGATCACGATCATCCCCGGAACAAGTACACCCGCTTCTTCCTATAGTGAAATCGCAACGAAATGCGTCAATACCGTCGTTATGATTAACGTAACGGAAGTTTCCGTTGCATACGGTCAGGAATATGAAACTTCCGGCGCGGGTTCAGGTGTTATCTATACGAAAGACGGTTATATCATCACGAATTACCACGTCGTCAATGAAAACACAAGATCGATCACCGTTACATTATATGACGGTTCTCAATATGAAGGCAAATATATTTATGGTGATGAATACGTTGACCTTGCCGTAATCAAGATCGAAAAGGATGACTGCAATTATGCCGTGATCGGTGATTTTGAACAGATGCGTCTTGGCGATGAAGTTCTTGCCATCGGTAATCCTCTCGGTTACGGTCTGACCGTTACCAATGGTATCATCAGCGCACTTGACCGCTCCATTACCATTGAAAATACGACGATGACTCTTTTGCAGACGAGTGCCGCGATCAACAGCGGTAACTCCGGCGGCGGTCTTTTCAATATGAACGGTGAACTCATCGGTATCGTCAATGCCAAAATTGCGGGAACTTCCGTTGAAGGTATGGGTTTTGCCATTCCGTCCACGACCGTTATGAAAAGCATCAACGATCTGAAAGAATACGGTTATATCACGGGCAAAGCGCGTCTGGGTGTCACGGTTCAAACCAAACAGTATCAGACGTGGCCTTATATGCAGACACACACCTATATTCAGGTCATGGAGATCTCCGAAAACGGCAGCGCGGCAAAGTCCGGTCTGCAAGTCGGTGATATCCTGCACTTGTTCAATGATATGGAGATCACGTCTTTTGATGTGCTCTCTCAGCAATTGACCAAATATAAAGTTGGTGATACCGTCAAGATCACTGTCCGCCGTCCTACGATCGAACTCACAGCCAATAATCTTTCCGAATATCTGACGACTTCGGAAACCGTTGAGCTGGAAATCACCTTCGTGGAATTTAATCCTAACGCTTAATCCTCATTTTTTCATCTGAGACCTCCTAATATAACAAAACAGACTGCCTGCAGGCAGTCTGTTTTGTAGTTACGTAAAAAGAACAAAAAAATTTGTAACGATTTTTTGAAATGGCTGTACATCTGCGGAATTTTGTGGTACAATGATAAAAGCAATCATCAAAAGGTAAGGAGGTCATCATGCCTTTTTTATTGAGAGATAAGGGAGATATCAAGATATTTGTCCTGTATCTTCTGGATAATATCGGCGTACCGCTCGATTTTGTGACGTTACATGATATCGTCGTTCAGGATGAATTTGTGGGACAATTTGATTTTATGGAATGTTTCTTTGAACTTTGTGAAACGGAAGCGATTCAAAAAACAGAAACAGACGGGAAAGATTATTATTCTCTGACACCAAACGGGAAAAACGCAGCAGAAGCATTACAAAGTGATCTTCTGCGTACCATCCGCGAACGCGCACTCCGTTCCGCAAAGCGTTTTTTGGAATATCAGAAAAACGGGCGCAAAGCGGAAAGCGAAGTCATTCCTCTCGAAGGCGGAAAGTACCGCCTGGTCTGTCAATGCCGTAACAGAGAAGGAATCTATATGGAAACATCCATCGTCGTGGAAAACAAACACAAAGCGGAGCTTCTCAAACTGAATTTTGACGACCGCTCGGAGCTGATCTATAACGGTATCATGAGTCTGCTTTCGGGAGATATGAATTATCTTCTGCCCGATGAAGAACATGAAGAATGATCTTATTTTACAAACAGAAAGGAAACAAAAATGAAAGAATTCAATGAGTTCGGCGAACCTGTGGAAGAGCCGAAAAAGAAAAAATTCGGTTTTTTTTCAAGTTATATGAAAGATGGTAAGGGCGTTGAAAAGGATGACGTGATTACCAAATATGACTTTCTGAGCTTCTTTAAGCTCTACGGTCGCCGTTTTGTCAAATTAATCTGGGTCAATGCGCTTTATATCGTGGGTAACTTCCCCGTATTTTTCTTCTTGCTCGCGCTCAGCGGTATGTTCAGCAACATCGGTGTCGCACCCGCAAGCGAAGTGTTCCCCGTTGTCAACGGTATCCATATCGCATCGGGTGAAGCATCCGCTTCTTTTGCCGCGTTGCTTGGTATTCACGGACAAATGGCACCCGTCTATGCCAATACGGTTGTTACATATATTTTATACGGACTTTCCGCGCTTTTCATCGTTACATTCGGACCTGTCAATGCCGCTTGCACCTATATCGTCAGAAATCTGGTCAAAGGTGAGCCGGTCTTTATGTGGGAAGATTTCAAAATGACGATCAAAACGAGCTGGAAACAATCGCTTCCGATGGGTATTCTTGACCTTGTCATGATGGGACTCTGCTCTTGGGCACTTTATATGTATTATTTCAATTATGAACATTATTATATCATGTTCTATTCCATGCTGCTCGTTTTCATGCTCTATGCCTTTATGCGTTTCTATATCTATACGATCATGGTTACGTTTGAGCTGAAATTCCATCAGATCATCAAAAATGCGGCGATCTTTTCCATTCTCGGATTCGGTCGTAATCTCGTTTTATTCTTCGGTTGCGTGATGCTCGTTCTGCTTTCGTTCTGGCTCGCAACGCTCTTTGTTCCGCTTGGTGTGATCAGCTTGTTCCTGTTCTTATTCTCGGGTTGTGCTTATATGGGTATGTATGCCGCTTGGCCCAAGATTCAGAAAATTATGATCGATCCGTATTATAAAAAGAGTGAACAGGAAAATTAAATAACGGTATAAAATCAAAGCCTCTTGTCAAAAATGAAGACAAGAGGCTTTTTGCTGAATTTTTCAAAGAAGGATAGGGCATATACGAATGTTTTCCATACGAACGGATCTTGCGGAAGAATTGCGTACCCATGCGATGACGATGCGCGCGAAAGAAAAAGCAGGCGATATCGACGGGGTACTTTATAATGAACGCACTGAGGATTTTATCAAAATCTCAACGATTGAAATTACGAATGAAACGGGTGAAAAAACGCTCGGCAAACCAAAAGGCAGATACGTCACGATCTCTTTTCCGACAGCGGCAAATCTCAGTTATCGGGATTTTATTACGCTTTGCGATACGGTTTCCGTGGAATTACGGGCATTTTGTTGGGATTATTCCCATACGCTCGTCTGCGGTATCGGTAACAGAGAATTGTCTGCCGATGCGCTCGGTGTATTAGCGGCGGAAAACGTGTTGGTAACGCATCATCTGAAACGCATGGATGGCGTTCCGCTCGGTATGAGCGGGTTCGGGGATGTTTCCGCATTTTCTCCCGGTACGATGGCAAATACGGGCGCGGAAAGCGCGGAGCTTATCCACAGCGTTGTGGATAAATTACGTCCCGATGCGGTCATTGCGATCGATGCGCTCGCCGCGCGTGATGCGTCAAGGCTTGCGCGGACGATACAGATTTCCGATACGGGAATTGCACCCGGTTCGGGTATCGGCAACAGACGGGAAGCCCTGAATGCAGAAACACTCGGTATTCCCGTGATCGCGATCGGTGTGCCGACCGTCGTGGATACCGCGACTTTGCTTCGGGATGCCTTGGAAGGACGTTCGCCGAATGAAAATATTCTGCGTTCGCTTTCGGGATTATTCGTCGCACCCAAAGAGATCGATGAGATCGCTTCCAACATGGCAAGGCTGATCGGTTATGCTCTTAACCGCACCTTGCACGGTGATTTTCCGTATGAAGAAATGGCAATGATGGCATAGTGGGCAGTGCCCGCGCCATCATTCTGAGCGACACAGACCGAGATTCTTCGTTTCTCTCCTTTTGTCGAGAAACTCCAGAATGACAACGGTCTGCGATGACAGTATCATTCAATATTTACTGATCTCATGCAGAAAAGCGGCATCGGCGAGGAATTGTTCCTCGCTGTCGTTTTTTACAAATTCCATAATGAGCTTCGTGGAAATATCCGCATTTTTCAGAATGGAAAGATACTGTTTCCATTGCGCCTCACCGTCGGAGAGCGGATAACGCTGATATGCATCATCCCATGTAAAAACGTGAACGGCGGTGAGATACGGAAGTACCAAAGAAAGATTTTTTGCATTATCAGAAAAAGAAAGCGGCTGCCAATACGTCTTTACGTTTTCTTTCTGACATTCACAGAGAAATGCGATGGAAGATTCCCCGTTATCGTTGAGTGTTTTTCCGTGAAATTCAAACGCAAGGATCTGACCGTATTCTGCGGCAATATCGGCAAGGTTCTTTGTTTCTTCAAGGATATCTGCGCGCATTTCAGGCGGCATCACGGCACTTCCGCGTCTTCCGAGCCATGTGCGAACGATTCCCGCGCCCAAGTCCTGCGAGGTCTTACAGATTGCGCGGAATGTATCTGCATCGTTATCTCCGAATCGGTAATAGGAACCGTAAGAAGAACAGAGCAGCCCTTCTTTTTCCATTGCTTCGCGTGCTCTGTATATGGCTTCGGCATCGGCGGGCGGAATATGTCTGTCCCCACCCCATTCGATCTCCGAAAGGCTTGCTTTTTTTGCGAGAGAAACGACTTCTTCGATCGTTTTTTCGCGGAAGGTAACGCTTGTCATACCAAGTGTAAAATTCATAGTCTTCTCCTTTTATTTCTGATCGTATTCATTTGTTCAAATTATAGCATATGCAAATAGAGAAAATCAAGCAAACATCCCGAAAACAATGGAAACTTTTGAAAATTTCTGTTGCTTTCGGGATGCTTTTCGGTATATAATAAGAGTATAAAATCATTATAAAAAGGAGAGATATGATGAAACTTATCGGTAACATTTTATGGATTATTTTCGGCGGCATTTTTACTGCTCTCAGTTGGCTTGTCGTCGGACTTTTGTGGTGCATTACGATCGTTGGCATCCCCGTCGGTCTGCAATGCTTCAAATTCGCAAAACTTTCGCTTTTCCCGTTTGGTAAAGAAATTACATACGGCGGCGGAACGGTTTCCATACTGGTCAACGTGCTTTGGCTGATCTTCGGCGGCATCGAACTTGCGCTCGGTTTTCTTTCTATGGGCATTGCCCTGTGTGTAACGATCATTGGTATTCCCTTCGGTCTACAATATTTCAAACTTGCCAAGCTTGCGCTTCTCCCGTTCGGCGCAAACGTTGACTGAGCCTTCTCTTCCGTATGCGGAAAAGATTGCACAAATATTGGAAAAAGATTGCGGAGGCTTAAAAAAATCAGTTGACAACAGCCTTTTATATAAGATATAATATATATTAGTAACTTAAATAAATATGTCCGGAATCGGACGGGAAAAAGTAAATCTGATCCGTTAAGAAAGGAATCTTTTCACCATGGTTAAAAGTATGACGGGATACGGACGCGCCAAAAAAGAGCTTGGCGGCAGAAATATCCTTGTTGAGATCAAGTCCGTGAACAATCGTTATCTGGATTGCTCCGTAAAATTGCCGAAGCTTTTCGGCTTTCTGGAAGAAAAAATAAAATCCTATATCTCCGCGAGAGGTATTTCCCGCGGTAAGATCGAAATTTTCGTTTCCATCGATATTTTAGAGGAGATCGGCATTTCTGTCGAACTCGATACAGCATATGCAACGAGCTACATCGCCGCTCTGCGCCGTCTTTCCGCTGAATTCGGTCTGCCCGATGACATCACAACGATGGCTGTCGCCGCAAACCGCGATATTTTTTCCGTGAAAAAAGCGGATGAAGATATGGAAAGAGAATGGGATAACGTCCGTCTCGTTTTGGAAGAAGCCGTAGATGCCTTTATCGCAGCAAGAGAACGCGAAGGCGCGAATATGCAGGCAGATATCCTCGCGAAAAAGGCGCGCGTACAGGAACTTGCGGCGAAGATCGCTCCGCTTTCCGAAGCGGATATCAAGGCGCAATACGCCAAGATTGAAGCGCGTATCAAACAGCTCATCGGTGACGTTTCCGTGGACGAGGGCAGACTTATTACGGAATGCGCGCTCTTTGCGGACAAAGTCGCAATCGATGAAGAACTCGTTCGTCTGTCTTCTCATTTTGAAGCTTTTGATACCATTCTTGAATCTGGTGAACCTGTCGGCAGAAAGCTTGATTTTCTGCTTCAGGAGATCAATAGAGAAACCAATACCATCGGCTCAAAGGCTTGTGACGTTGCGATCGCAAAGATCGTCGTCGAGATCAAGAGCGAGCTCGAAAAGATCAGAGAGCAGATTCAGAATATTGAATAGCGGCGTGTCGCCGCATCCGTATGCCGCCGTATCCCGATTTTAAGCAGATTCGGACTGCTGCGCGACGGCGGAAGGCATTTTTCAGAATGAACTCGAAAGGAAATCAAAACACATGAAATTCATCAGCATCGGTAACGGCAATATGGTGGCGGTACATCGCGTGATCTCCGTCGCAAGCCCTGATTCCGCACCGATCAAACGATTCGTACAGGATGCCAAGGAAGCGGGACGCGTGATCGACGTTTCCTGCGGCAGACGTACCCGTTCCGTTATTTTCACGGACAGCGACCACGTGATTCTTTCCGCTCTGAAAACGGAGACCGTCACCAACAGATTGAACGGTCAGACCGAACAGGACGGCGAAGATGAAAACGAAGAAGATACTTAAAAGAAAGGAATGAACGGTCATGAACAAAAAAGGCTTGCTTTTCATTATTTCCGGTCCCGCGGGCAGCGGCAAGGGAACGATCGTTTCCCGTGTACGCGAGCTTGCGCAATTTGATTTTTCCGTTTCCGCAACGACACGCGCACCGCGTCCCAATGAGGAAAACGGCGTACATTATTATTTCATCGATAAAGCGGAATTTGAACATAAAATCGAAACCGGTGAGATGCTTGAATACGCGCAATACGTCGGCAATTATTACGGAACGCCGAAAAAACCCGTCGAAGATGCGCTTGCGGAAGGCAGAAATATCATTCTTGATATCGAAGTCAAGGGCGCGCTTCAGGTCAAGGAAAAAATGCCCGATGCCGTTATGATCTATATTCTTCCGCCCGATTACGAAACCTTGCTTGCCCGTATCCGCGGCAGAGGTACGGAAACGGAAGAAGTCATTCAGAACCGTATGAATGAAGCCAGAACGGAAATTCAGACCTTCCCGAAATACGATTACGTCGTGATTAACGATAAGGTCGAGGAGGCGGCGGCAGACGTTCTTTCGATCTTACATACCGAACGGATGCGTACTTCCCGTAATACCGATATCAAAGAAAAATTTTTCAAATAAGCTGTTGTATATTTTAAACAAAGTTATCAAGAGCCTTCCCCTTTGGGGAAGGTGGGTTGCCGTAAGGCAAGCCGGATGAGGTCATCAAACAGAAATCAAACAATTCGTTAAAGCATGGGTGCATCTCTTTAGTTTATATCAAAACCTCATTCGCCTCGTAAACTCGGCACCTTCCCCAAAGGGGAAGGCTTTGAAGAAAGTATACTTTTCGATAATCAGCTATCCACCCCCATTCATAAATTTTATAAAACGATACATTCAGAGTAAATTATATAAGAGAGTTAAGGAGAAATAACCATTATGATGATCAATCCTTCCATTGAACAATTGACACAAGGCAAATTCAACCGCTATGCGCTCGTGATCGCAACCGCAAAATGCGCAAGAATCGTAACGGATGAATATGTAAAACAAAGAGAAGCCGCTGAAAAGATCCTCGAAGATAAGGACAAAAAATCCGATAAGACCCTTGCTTCCATGATCGACAAGGATATCCGTGACAACAAGGCCGTTGAAAATGCGGTACAGCGTCTTTACAGAGGCGAATTCAGCGTAATCATTCCCGAAGATACGGGCGAAGAACATTTGAAATAATGGAAGCCTATACAAAGACTGTCGGGGTACATCTTCTGAATATTCCGTATCATCTGGATCGGGAATATACGTATTATGTACCTGAAACGCTTTGTCTGCAACCGTGTATCGGCACGTTTGTACTCGTGCCGTTCGGCGGTGCCAATAAAAAACATACCGCGCTCATCACTTCCGTCGGCGAAACGGATGATTATGAGAAATTGAAACCCATCCTTTCACTCATCAATGAACAGCTTGCGCTGACGGAAGAAATGATGGCGCTCGTCCATTTTACCGTTGATCGAACGCTTTGTACGGTCGGTGATGCTGTCCGTAGACTCATTCCTGCGGATGCTTTTGCGCGCGCGGATGAGTATTATACGGCGCGTGAGCCGTGGGAGCTTCCTTCCTCTGAGGAGAAAAAGCTGAACGAAAAGGCCGCGCGTCTTTTCGCGTTTATTGCATCCCGTCCCTCGATGCGTGCGGAACGCATCGAAAAAGAATTCGGTACGGATATCCGTCCGACTTTACGCAAACTTCTGGCAGACGGTTATATTACCGTGGATACCATCATCAAAGAAGCGGGAGGTGCTTCCGAGGAGATCGCGGTTGTGGTTCCCGACGCAGATACTTCCGTTTTGATGAAGCCCCGCACGCCCGAAACGCACAAAACGCTTTATGCGCGTATCGCGGAAGCGGAAAAAATTCCAACGCAAAACCTTCTGGCAGACGGTTATAAGAGCGCGCAGATCAAGGCACTCGTCAAAAAAGGCTTGATCTCAATCGAAAAAAAAGAAGTTATCCGCAATCATTACGGTGAGTTTTCCGCAGAGCATACGGAGATCCGTCTTTCCGAAGAACAACAAAAAGCATATGAAACGCTTGCCGCTCTTTCGGAAGAAAATGCGCCCCGCGCCGCACTTCTCTACGGTGTGACGGGAAGCGGTAAGACGAGCGTTATCCTTGCGCTTTGCGAAAAGGTCATCGGAAGCGGAAAAAAAGCCATCGTCCTGATCCCTGAGATCGCTCTGACATGGCAATCCGTGGCGGCATTCACCTCTAAATTCGGTGAACGCATTGCCGTTATGCATTCAGGACTTTCCGATGGAGAACGGTTTGACGCTTATAAACGCATCCGTAGAGGTGATATCGATATCGTTCTCGGTACACGTTCCGCCGTTTTTGCGCCGCTTTCCGATATCGGACTTATTGTCATCGATGAAGAACAGGAAACGGCTTATAAATCCGATATGCCCCCGAAATATCATGCAAGAGATATTGCCAAACACCGTGTCGCTGCACATAACGCACTTCTCGTTATGGCATCCGCGACACCTTCCGTTGAAAGCTATCGCGAAGCGATGAGCGGAAAATATACGCTCGTCAGACTTGCGCACCGTTATACAGGCTCGGCATTGCCGTCCGTTCGTATCGCGGATATGCGGAGTGCTGCTCCTGAGGGCGAAGCACAGCTTGGTGCAGAGCTTCGCGCGCTCCTTTGCGAAACCTTTGAAAACGGCAAACAATCCATGCTTTTCCTCAATCGCAGAGGTTTTCACAGTATGCTTTCCTGTCGCGCTTGCGGAGAAGTTTTGCTTTGTCCAAACTGCTCCGTTTCGCTTACACATCACAAAACCGCAAAAGGAGGCAGACTCATCTGCCATTATTGTGGCTATACCGTTCCGATTCCGCATTTTTGCCCGAAATGCGCAAGTGAACATCTTGGTTTCGGCGGCTACGGTACGCAACTCATCGAAGAAGAAATCCAATCGTTTCTTCCCGATGCGAAAGTGATGCGTATGGATGCCGATACCACACGCGAACGCTTCTCCCGTGATGAGATCACGGGGGCTTTCAGCCGCGGCGAAGCGGATATCCTGATCGGTACGCAGATGATTGCAAAGGGACATAATTTCCCAAAACTTGCTCTCGTCGGTGTCGTTGCGGCAGATAATTCGCTTTTTTTAGATGATTTCCGTGCCAATGAACGCACGTTTTCACTCATAACACAGGTCATCGGACGTGCGGGACGTTCCGAGGGCGGCGGGATTGCCGTTGTTCAGACCTATAATCCCGATAATGAAACGATCCGTCTTTCTTCGCTTCAGGATTATGAAGCGTTTTATAAAAATGAGATCGCCGTGCGCAAAGCACTTGTTTTTCCGCCGTTTTGTGATATTGCCGTATTTTCACTCGGTTCGGATGAAGAATCCGAACTGCGCACGTTTTCTTCGGGATTTACGGCGGCACTTCATGAAAAACAAAAAACAGCTTATGCTGACGTAAAAATGCTCGTTTTCGGTCCTTTTGAAGCACCTGTTTTCAAAATCAAAAATAAATTCCGTATGCGGATCGTGATGAAATTCAAAAACAATAAACGCGCCCGTGCGCTTTTTGAAGAATTGCTTCGTGAATACAGTAAAAAGGCGGGGGGGAAGATTTCTCTTTCCGTGGATATCAATCCTTCCTCAACGTAAGGAATATACATTTCTTAAAACAATGATTTCAAAAGGCTTCTTCTTTGGAGAAGGCTATCTAATAATTTAATATAAAATCAAAGGAGTTTTTTCCTATGGCTAAACTGAATATTCTCAAAGAGGGCGATGAAACACTCCGCAAGATATGCCGCCCTGTTGATAAAATTACACTCAGAACAAAAATCCTTCTTGACGATATGGTTGAAACGATGCGTAAAGCTGACGGTGTCGGTCTTGCCGCACCTCAGGTCGGTATTCTCCGCCGTATCGTTGTCATTGAAGTCGAAGAAGGACAGGTTCTTGAACTCATCAATCCCGTGATCGTAGAAGCTTCGGGTGAAGTTTCCGGTGTGGAAGGCTGTCTTTCCGTTCCCGGCAGACAGGGTATCGTAAAGCGTCCCTCTTACGTTCGCGTACAGGCACTTGACAGACACGGTGTCATGCAGACTTATGAAGGCACAGATCTTCTTGCAAGATGCTTCTGCCATGAGCTTGACCACCTTGACGGTCATCTCTATATCGATAAAGCAGATAAAATGATCTATCCCGATGCGGATGGTGAATATTACGAGGATGAAGAATAAAATTTCGTTAATATTTCAAATGTTGGCTTTCTTGAAAAGCTAACATTCTGAAAGGCTCGCCCTTTGGGAGAGCTCTGTGAAGCGGTGAGAGGGCAATCGGATATTGAAAAGCCCTCTCCGTCGCTACGCGACACCTCTCCCGAAGTGAGAGGCTTTTATGAAATAATAAAAGAAAGTAGATGATACCATGCGTATTTTATTTATGGGTACGCCTGATTTTGCAAAAGTAGCACTTCTGGCGATCAATGAAAAATATAAAGGCGAGATCGTTGGCGTTGTCACAAGACAGGATACTCCCAAAAACCGCGGTCATGCCATGACACCGCCTCCCGTAAAAGTTGCGGCGCTTGCATGCGGTCTTCCCGTTTTTCAGCCTGCCAACCTCAAAGAAGAAAATTTCCGTGAAATTTTAGAGGAAATGAATCCCGATATTATTGTAGTCGTTGCATATGGAAGAATCTTGCCGACTTACGTTCTCGAATATCCCAAATTCGGTTGTATCAACATCCATGGCTCTATTTTGCCTAAATATAGGGGGGCGGCACCGATTCAAAGAGCTATCCTTGCCGGTGAGCCTGAAATGGGTGTCACCATCATCAAGATGGCAGAGGGCATCGATACGGGTGATATGTATGCAAAAGCATCCTTTGATGCCACCGAAGGCAATTTTGAAGAAATTCACGACAAACTTGCCGATCTCGGCGCATCTCTTGTCCTCGAAACGATGGATAAGATTTTTGATGGCACAGCCGCCTGCGAACCGCAGGATGATGCACTCTCCACCTATGCGGCAAAGGTTGAAAAAGCAGACCGCATTATCGATTTCACCGCGCCTGCGGCAGAAATCGTCAATAAGATCCGTGCGTTTGCGCCGGTTCCCGGCGCGGAAGCCAAACTGTCTTCTGGTAAAGTCAAGATTACATCCGCAAAGCTTCTTGCCGAAGCTCCCACAGGTGAGGCTGGCACCGTTGCCGCTCTTTCCGCCAAAGGTGCGGGACTTCTCGTAATCAACGCCGTCGATGCGAAAATTCAAATTGAAAGACTCATCCCTGAGGGCAAAAAGGAAATGAGCGCAGGCGATTTCATCCGCGGCAGACGTATCGCGGAAACCGATCGCTTTGAATGATATAAACGGGTCGTCGAGGACGTTGACCCTTACCAACATAAAAAATCTAAACCAAAATAAAGGCAGAGGAACCACAGAGCGTTTCTTTTGCCAAGCTTTTCTTTTCGCAAAGAAAAGCGGGAAAGGCTTCTTATGAATGCAAGAGAATCCGCATTTCTTTCTCTCCAGAAATATGAAAATAAGGGTGTGTATTCCAATATCGAGCTTTCTTATGCGATCGAACGCGGAGGGCTTGAGGGTGCGGAAAAAGCACTTTATACCGCTTTGTTTTACGGTGTCATTGAACGCAAATTGACTTTGGACTATTATATTTCCCTGCTTTCCGACAGAAATGAGTTGGATACGGACGTAAAAATTATTTTGTACATCGGTTTTTATCAGCTTCTGTACATGACAAAAATTCCCGAATCGGCGGCAGTCAATGAAAGCGTAAAGCTTGCACGACGTTTTTATGCAAAGAAAAACAGCGAAAACTTTATCAATGCCGTTTTGAGAAATTTTATCCGAAAAAGAAATACTTTGAAGCTTCCCGACCCGAAAAAAGAACCGCTGAAATATCTTTCTGTGAAATATTCCGTTCCCGAATGGATCTGCGGTCTTTGGTTTGGGGTTTACGGAGAAGAAAAGACCGTGAAGATTCTGGAAACGGTCAATGCAAAACCGTCTTTGACGTTAAGTGTCAATACCTTGAAAACGATGCCCGCCGTGTTTTCGGAAGCACTCAACAACGCGGGGATCAAAGCCGAGATCAGTCCGATCTCGAAGAACAGTATCTTACTTGACGGTGCTGTGCCGATGAGCGCGCTCGAAGCATTTGACGGACAATATTTCGTACAGGACGAGGCTTCTGCGCTTTGCGTGGCGGCAATGGGCGTAAAAGAGGGCGACTGCGTTCTCGATGCTTGCGCTTGCCCCGGCGGAAAGAGCTTCGGTATGGCGATGGCGATGAACAATACGGGCAGCATCCGCTCGCTCGATTTACATAAAAATAAACTTTCTTTGATTCAGACGGGCGCGGAAAAGCTCGGTATCACGGTTATTGAAACGGGTGTGCAGAACGCTTCCATTTTCAATCCCGAAATGCCCGTTTTTGATAAGATCCTTTGTGACGTACCTTGTTCGGGTCTGGGTGTCATTGCGAAAAAGCCCGATATCCGTTATAAATCCGAAGAAGATATCACTCGTCTTCCCGTTTTACAGGCGAAGATTCTGGAAACCAACGCAAATTATCTGAAATCGGGCGGTACACTCGTTTATTCGACCTGTACCATCAATCCCGCGGAAAATAAAAACATCGTGGAAGCATTTCTGGCAGAACATCCCGATTTTGCGCTTTGTCCTTTTACGGCGGGTGCGATCGTTTCGGACGGTATGCTTGAGATCATGCCTTATGAATACGGCACAGACGGTTTCTTTATTGCGAAACTCAGAAGAAAATAAAAAGCAGCGAGGTCGAATTTGAGCATCAAGCAGATTTTAAAGGAGAAGATATGGAAAAAACCGATATTTTAAGTATGAATAAAGAGGAATTGACGGCATATATCGTTTCTCTTGGCGAGCCGAAATTCCGTGCCGCTCAGATTTGGGGATGGCTTCTCAAGGGCGCGGATTTTTCCGAAATGAAAAATCTTCCCGCGGCTTTGCGTACCAAACTTGCCGAAAATGCATTTGTCGCAACGGCAAAGATCGTGCGTAAGCTCGTTTCCAAGGATGGAACGATCAAATATCTTTATGAAATGCATGACGGTGAAAAAATCGAATCCGTTCTGATGCGTTATAAACACGGCAATACGATCTGTATTTCCACAGAAGCCGGCTGTCCGATGGGATGCGCCTTCTGCGCTTCCACACTGAAAGGACTTTCCAGACGACTTCTGCCTTCGGAAATGCTCTCGCAGATCATTTCCACACAGAAGGACACAGGCGAACGTGTGGACGGCATCGTTCTCATGGGTATCGGTGAACCGCTTGATAATTACGATAACGTACTTAAATTTTTAAGACTTGTCGGTTCGCCCGACGGCTTGAATATCGGTTATCGCCATATTTCCCTTTCCACCTGCGGTCTTGTCGACCGTATCGGAAAGCTCGCGGAAGAAAATCTTGCGATCACGCTTTCCATCTCGCTTCATGCGGCAGATGATGAAACCCGTTCTTCACTCATGCCCGTCAATAAAAAATGGAATATCGAACAGCTTCTTACGGCTTGCCGCGCATATTTTGAAAAAACAGGCAGACGCATTTCTTTTGAATATACACTCGTGCGCGGCAAAAACGATACCGTCAAGGATGCAAATAAACTTGCGGACGTGCTTTATAAATACTGTTCGGGTATGCCGCTCCACGTCAATCTGATTCCCGTCAATAACGTCGTGGAAAGAGGATTTTTACCGAGCGAAAAATCCGGAATCGAAGCGTTTGCTTCCACATTGGAAGGCAGACGCATTACGGCAACGGTACGCCGTACACTCGGCTCGGATATCGATGCTTCCTGCGGACAGCTCCGCGCGGAGCACGGAATCTGATATACAATCAATCAGAGATTTATTTTAACATAGAAATTAAGATCGAATATTAAAAATAAGCCCCGCCGCTTCAGATGAACGGACGGGAGATTGGGGACATATATGAATTTTTGCGGAAAAAGTGATGTCGGCAAACGTCGGCAGATCAATCAGGATAGCTTTCGCGCCATGAGTATCTGGGGTGGAGAGGCCGTTCTTCTCGTCGTATGCGATGGTATGGGCGGTCATCAGGCAGGAGAGATTGCCAGCAGTACGGCTGTCGAAATCTTTTGCGATAAACTGACGGCTTCTCCCTGTGAGGAAGAAAAACCTGAAAAGATCCTTGAATTTATCCGTTATACACTCGTTTGCGCCGCATCGGAAGCCAATAATGCCGTTTTCCGTCTTTCCGAAGACAATGACGGTTATCAGGGCATGGGCACGACGCTCGTTGCGGTCATCATTTATAAAGATCACATCTATGCGATCAACGTCGGGGACAGCCGTTTTTATATCGTAACGGAAGACGAAGCTAAGCTCGTGACAAAAGATCATTCTTTCGTACAATATCTGATCGATAACGGTAAACTTTCCGAAGACGAAGCAAGATCGTATCCTCGTAAAAATGTTATCACACGCGCTGTCGGTATCGGTGACAAGCTGGACGTGGATTTTTTCAGCACGCCTCTTGCACCTTGGGGAAGCGGCTATTTGCTTCTTTGTTCGGACGGACTTTCCAATTATACCGATCAAAAGGTGCTGGTCGATACACTTTTCAGTAAGAAAGAAACCGAACTTGAGAAAAAAGTGGAAAAACTCATTTCCTTTGCCAATGCCAAAGGCGGCAGTGATAATATCACGGTCGTTGTCAGTGATTTCTCCGCGGATTGATGAAAGGAAAGACCAATGAATTACGATAAAAACATCGGCAAAATTTTTGATGACCGTTACCGTATCAACCGTGTCGTCGGCGAAGGCGGCATGGCGGTTGTTTATGAAGCGACGGATCTTTCCTCGGGCAAGCGTGTCGCCGTGAAGATGCTCAAGGAATCGATTTCCGATAATACACAGGCATTGCGCCGTTTTATCAATGAATCCAAAGCGGTTGCCATGCTGAATCATCCCAATATCGTTAAGATCGTTGACGTTTCCGTGAAAACGGAACATAAATTCATCGTCATGGAATACATCAAAGGTATTACCCTGCGCGATTACATGAATAAAAAAGTCAAGCTTGGCTGGCAGGAAGCAACGGCTTTCATTGCCCAGATCCTTCAGGCACTCGATCACGCGCATATGAAAGGCGTGATCCATAGAGATATCAAACCGCAGAATATCATGGTCATGGAAGGCGGTATCATCAAGGTTGCCGATTTCGGTATCGCAAAAATTCCGAATGCGGAAACCGTTACGATGGTCGATCATGCGGTCGGTACGATCTATTATATCAGTCCCGAACAGGCAAAAGGTAAAAAGATCGACGCAAGAAGCGATCTTTATTCTCTCGGTGTCATGTTCTATGAAATGGTGGCGGGACAGCTTCCTTTCATGGCGGAAAGCTCTTACGCGATCATGCATATGCATATCAATGACGCACCGAAGCCGCCCAAGGAACACGTTCCTCAGCTTCCGCTCGGTGTGGAACAGATCATTCTTTGCGCGATGGAAAAAGAACCGAATAAGCGTTATCAGAGCGCATCTCAGATGCACAGACATATTCTCCGTATCCAACAGGATCCCACGCTGATCTTCCAGCGTCAAACTCCTCCCCGTACGCCGACGGCAGAAGTTGCGATCCAAAGAACCACAAGAAATACAGATACTTCCGACAAGGAAGAAACATCCGTAAAAACCGTCCGCAAACCGACTCCCACACCCACCAAGCCCGCAAAACCCAAGAATCCGACCGGAGCTTCTGCGCATGGCAATCGCACGGAAAAAGGCTCGTCTGCGGCGGTAAAACGGAAAGGTGCACCCGTATACGTTCCCTTTTCGGTCGTGATCGTGATCTGCGTTGCTTTTCTGCTGTTGGCGGCTGTCGGCTTTTTCGTGATCTTTCAGGTGCTCTATCATGCGAAGATGTCAGAATTCTATACGGCTTTCACACAAGCCTTTCAAAATCTGCATGATATCATAACGCTCAGAACGGGAATGAAATTTTTATGACGAATAACATCAAAGGTATCATCACAAGCGGCGTTGGCGGACTTTATTCCGTCCGCGCTGAAGACGGCAATCTCTATCCTTGCCGCGCAAAAGGTGCATTCCGTAAGAAAGGTCTGACGCCTCTTGCCGGCGATCACGTTTCCATCCGTCCGCCCGAAGTCAGCGGAGAAGAATATTTTATCGAAGAAATTTTTGAAAGAAAAAATTCCTTGATCCGTCCGCCAATGGCAAATCTGGAAACACTTTTCGTGACGTTCGCGCCGAAAAATCCCGAACCGAGCACACTTTATCTTGATAAATTGCTTTCGATCGCAGTTTTCAACAAGATCAATCCCGTTGTGGTCATTACAAAAGCCGATCTTTCCACACAGCTTGTGGAAAAGCATGTGGAAATATATGAAAAAGCAGGATTTACGGTTTTCGTTTCTTCCTCGGAAGATGGAACAGGACTCTCAGCACTTGCAGATTATATCAAAAATCTCAAAGGTATCTGCGCGTTTGCGGGTGCATCGGGTGTCGGTAAATCTACGCTGATGAACGCGCTTTTCCCTTCGCTTTCTCTCGATACGGGCAGACTTTCCGAAAAGATCTCTCGCGGTAAACATACGACGAGAAGTGTCACGCTATACCCGATGTGCGAGCTGATCGAAAATGCGGAAAGCACCGCTTACGTTGCGGATACACCCGGTTTTTCGATGCTGGATTTCATTGAATTTGATTTTTATTCCGTGGAAGATCTACCGCATTGTTTCCCCGAATTTGAAAAATATCTTGCGGATTGTCGTTATACGGACTGTTCGCATACAAAAGAATCTCCCGCGGATTGCGCGATTGCCGCCGCAATCGCAAACGGTGAAATTGCAAAGGAACGGCATGAAAGTTATCTTTCCATTTATGCCGATCTGATCGGTAAACGTCCCTGGAAGAAAAAATAAGCCAAATAGCAGACTGTCAAAAAAGCTATGTAGAAAATATGAAAATAAAAAGTTGAACAAAAACTTCTTTGCGTTAAGAAAAGTTTCCAAAAGCCTTTCCCTTTGGGGAAGGCTTTTAAAAGTCATTATTTTATATAAAAATATTTTTGTGCAAAATGCGGAAGCCAAATTTTGAAACCAACTTTATTGATAAATAGAAAAGACCTCCGAAGGAGGTCTTTTCTATTTGGCTTAACGTGAGTTCGATAAGAATTTTTGAAAAATTTACGTAGAAAAACAAACGAAAGAGTTCGCCAGAGCCCTCACCTTTGGGGAGGGTGTCAAGGCAATTTGCCTTGACGGGTGAGGTTCTTGAACATAATCAAAGCAAAA
>JAFUQQ010000072.1 GCA_017472285.1 Clostridia bacterium
CAATTTTCAAGGACCGTTGTTTTTCGCGCTCTCGTTTCGAGCGCTCATGTAGTATATCACACCTTTTCCAAAATGTCAATACCTTTTTTCAATTTTTTTCACTTTTTTTGAATATTTTTTAAGATTTTTCATGAAACACTACATCTTGTCCCAACACAAAACCAAAACCACAAGAAACAGCTGGGTTTCTCGGTTTCTTCGCCATAATTCTTTCAAAATAAGCCGAAATCCGCGGAAAAACCGCGGATTTCGACGAAAAATATTTTAAATTTTTTTATTTCTCCGAAATTAAATTTTCAAAAATACGTTTATAATCCGTTTTTTCTCCGTTCGGATTTTTACTAACAAACGGTATTTTTTTCGAAAGCATCGTCTTCAGATTCTGATAAATTCCCTCCTCAGAAATTTCTGCAATCTTATATACGGGATAATTTTTCATCTGCTCACGTGCGGAAGTATACCCCGTAACCAAAATCGACTTACCAAGAATTTTTGCTTCCTCAACAGCGATCGGTTTTCCCTCATGACGAGATGGTTGCATATAGATATCTGCTTCCTTTATATAAGGATAAGGATTTTTTCGGATGCCGAGAACGGATATCCTTTCTTCCATACCGTGAGAACGAATCCGTTCGGCAAGCGCTGCTTCTTCTTCCTCACTTCCCTTGCCGAGAATATACCATTTGATATCATATCTATCCGCGCAAAGCTTCGCGATGGCAGGCACTGCAAGATCATACCCCTTTTGTTCACAGATTCTGCCCACCGTCACGATACGTACACCCGCAAAATCATCTCCAAAATCAGCTTTTTCTTCCGCCATACGCAAGATTTCTTCGCGGTCGATGATATTTTCCACGGTCACCACGCGATCTGCAATACTCGGCAACGCATTTTTCAAGGATTTTTCAATTTCCGATGAAACCGTCACGACCTTATCGCAAGCGGAAAAATATGCTTCATAAAGCGCATCCTCACGGGGCGGCTTGCCGTAATCAAAATGAAGCCATGCAATTTTTTTTGCCGATTTGACCTTGTCGACCATATAAAACATCGTCCGATCGCCCCAATATGCAAGCGCAATATCGTATTCTTTTTCAAAAACGGGCATTTTTTTCATGAGTTCGAGCCACATTCTTTGTGCGGCAAAGGTCTTTTCACGCGAATCTTGCGCCGTGAGCCGTTTCATCATATGCGGCATCAGCGAAAAGGCGCGGAACGGATTTTTGGCGAGATATTCTTTTATAATAATAGAGGAAGCATTTTTTCTGTCCAGAAGAAAAATTTCTCCCATCTCCCCCATTTCCAGAATATTGATCTCTCTCGGCACTTTATCGAGAAAATCGCCCTCTTTTTTTGCAAGGAGCAAATCAACATCATATTTATTATAATCGATCGCGTGAGTTGCGAACGAAAGGAATGATTTTTCGCTCCCCGCCGCCGCCATCGTAATACCGATCACCAGAATTCTTTTTTTCATATCCGCCTCCGCCAAAGATTTTTCATTAATATTATAGGTCATTTTTCCGCGCAAGTAAACCCGCTTTCAAAAAATTCACAAAAAAATGATTGCTATTCCAAGTCATAAAAGGTATAATGATTTTGTAAACGATATTTCTTTAACAGAAAGGAATTTTATTATGGCAGACTTTTTCGGCGCAATCGCCGCGGGTGAGATCGGTTCCAAGCGTCTTCCGCTTGTTTTTCCCGAACCGACTCCCAAAAACGGTGTGACTTTTCCGATGCATCCGACTGACAGAAGCACAACGGCAGTTTATCAAAAAACGTCCACCCGTGCGGAATTGGATGCGGAAATCGAAGAATTAAAACAGCATTACACACCTTTTCTTCAGAATCTCGCGCCTGTTCCCACACAGACGAGAACGACAATCCGGCTCAAAGATTTTGCAATGCGTGAACAGACGGCGGAAGACCTTGAGGATTTTTCCCGCGTACTTCGAGGAGAAGGCAAATGGCAGAATATTACCGTTCCTTATTATTTCGGTCCGACGGGAAATGCCGTCAGCTATTACAGAACCGTTTTTGAAATGGATAAACCGTCAGCAAACAAGTCCGTATTCTTACATTTTGACGGTGTGGATTATATCGCGGAAGTTTTCGTGAACGGCAGTTTTATCGGTTCTCACGAAGGATTCTTCGGCATTTTTGAATTGGATGCGACCCCCTATATCCATGACGGCGAAAATACACTCGTCGTGACCGTTCGCAACGATTACGTTTACGGCGGCAACCAAGGACCGACAGCCGAACCCGTCCGTCTGGAAGGCGACAAGATGTATGCCGCGACGGGCTTTGGCTATGACGACAGCGAAACGGGTTGGCATCACTGTCCTCCCGGCTACGGCATCTGCGAGGGCGTGCGCGTCGAAATCAGAAATCGCGCGTATATTTCCGATCTTTTCGTGCGCCCGATGCTCGAAACGGAGGAATTTGAAGTCTGGTGCGAAGTTTACAACTGCGACTACCAGCCTTTAAAAGATGTAAAACTTTCCTATTCCGTTTACGGCGAAAACTTTGAAGATGCAATTCTTGAAAAGTATACTTACGAGCCGATCACCTTTTCGGGCGCGGACAGAGGCGATATGATATCCGTTTCCGACCTTGCGGACAAAGAAAAGAAGAAAGATATCATCAAATTGAATTTCCATAAGGGTGCAAACCTCGTAAAACTCCGGTTCCCGATGAAAAATATCCGCACGTGGACACCCGATGCGCCTTATCTCTATCAAGTGCAAGTTTCCCTTTTTACAGATAACACATTGAAAGACACCACCGTTTCTTCTTTCGGTATGAGAAGCTTTAGCGAAGATATGACTTCTGAGAAAAAAGGTATGTTCTATCTCAACGGTAAGTCCATCCGTCTGCGCGGCGCGAATACGATGGGGTTTGAACAGCAGGACGTTCTGCGCGGCGATTTCGATATGCTCCTTTACGATATGCTGATGGCAAAGGCTTGCAATATGAATTTCTTACGTCTGACACAGCGTCCCGTACAGAAAGAAATTTATGATCTTTGCGACCGCATCGGACTTATGCTCCAGACAGACCTCCCGCTTTTCACCGTTATGAGAAGAACGAAATTTGCGGAAGGCGTGCGTCAATCCGAAGAAATGGAAAAGCTCATCCGTTCCCATCCGTCGAGCATCCTCATTTCTTATATGAACGAACCGATGGCAAACGGCGGCAACCGTCCGCACAGACATCTCGTCAGAAATGAAATGGAAGCCTTTTTTGCGGCTTGTGATACGGCAGTACGGCTTTTGAATCCCGACCGTGTCATCAAGCATATCGACGGTGACTACGATCCGCCGGATAATACTTTGCCCGATAATCACGTTTATTGCACGTGGTATAACGGTCACGGCATCGATATGGGCAAGCTCCACCGCGGTCATTGGCTCGGTGTCAAGGAAAATTGGTATTACGGCTGCGGCGAATTCGGCGCGGAAGGTCTTGATCCCGTGCCGCTCATGAAAGCGCGTTATCCGAAAGAATGGTTGCCGCAAACACCCGAAGAAGAAAAAATCTGGACTCCCGGCAAAATCAAGGACGCGCAAAGCGGCAATATGCATTATTTCTACTACGATACACAGGACAATCTCGAAGATTGGGTAACGGAAAGCCACAAGCATCAAGCCTTCGGTACGAAGGTGCAGACAGAAGCCTTCCGCCGTGATCCGAATATGATTACCTTTGCGCTGCATCTTTTCATTGATGCTTGGCCGTCGGGCTGGATGAAGACCGTCGTTGACTGTGAACGCAATCCCAAACCCGCTTTCTTTGCTTATAAAGATGCTCTGACACCTTTGATGATTAACATTCGTTCGGACAGAAAAACGTATTTTTCGGGTGAGCTGACCGCGACAGAACTTTTCATCTGTAACGATACCCATACCGTATCCGACGGTCATAAAATCCGTCTGGAGCTTCTGAAACAAGACGGCACGCTTGCCCTTTTCGGTGAATATGATGCAAAATTTGGTGAAAACAGTTCGTTTATGCAAGGTGACATCACCTTTACTGCGCCTGAAACGGATAGCCGCGAGGTCTATACGCTCCGCGCGATTCTGCTTGATAAAAACGGAAAAGTTTTGCATTACTGCGATGAACCGATGGAATTTTTCCGCAAGGAAGATGTCGCAACGCCGACCGCTATTCTCGTCAATCCGAAAGAATTTGAAGAACGCAAGAACGAACTGACAGCAAAAGCCGAAAACGGCGAAACCGTTATCATCAGCGGTATGCGCCCGGGCATTTATGACGTTGCAGGTCATACCGTCAAGGTCAAAGCTTGCGGTATGCGTCCGCTTCATTTCGTTTCGAGAAAGACGGGACATCCCCTTGTCGATGGCTATACTCCCTACGATTTCCGCCTTTGGTACGATGACAAAGCAGATATGATTACACCTTTCTTACGCTGTACGTTCACTTGCGAGGGTGCAAAGCCGATTCTCACAAGCGGCAACAGTCTGAAAGGAAGCGCATGGGGACAGCCGCTCTATCCCGCACTTGCATGCGCGGAAATTCCCGTTGGCAATGGCAGAATCATCATCAATGAAGTCGATCTCGAAAGCCATCTTGTAAACCCCATTGCGAGAAGCTTCTATAACAGACTCATAACGCTATGAAAAGACATTTTGATATCGCCGTGATCGGCGCGGGTCCCGCGGGCGCGAACTTTGTGCGCCTTGCAGACTCGGAACAAAAAAGCATCCTCGTGATTCATAACGAAGCATGGAAAAAACCTTGCGGCGGCTTGCTTTCTCCCGATGCCCAACGCGTTTTAGCATCGTATGATGCGGTACTGCCGTCCGACGTGCTTGCCTCACCACAGATCTTCGCCGTTCGCGTGATCGATATCAGAAGCGGACTTGTCCGCCGTTATCCGCGTCATTATCTCAATATGAAACGCGATGCATTCGATGCGTGGCTGCGTTCACTCATGGGTAAGCATATCACGTATGTGAACGGCAGATGCGTGAAACTCACGGACGAGGGCAAATATTTCCGCATCCGTCTTTCCGACGGCACGGAATATACGGCGGATACGCTCGTCGGCGCGGACGGCGCATCCTCCATCGTACGAAGGACGTTTTTCGGGAAAGAAAAATGCCGCCGTTATACCGCCATTCAACAGCAATTCCAAGCGGAAAACGCTGACCCTTTTTATTCCTGTATCTACGACGGCAAAACGTCACCCGCTTGCTCGTGGATTCTTTTTAAGGACGGCATCATGACTTACGGCGGTGCTTTTGAAACGAAAAACAGCCGCAAAGCCTTTGAAGAACAGAAAAAACGCTTGATCGCGGGCGGTTTTATTTCCGCCAAAGCCTTTGAATATCCGATCAAAACGGAGGCTTGCGAAGTGCTTTGCCCCTCGTTCCGCGGCTACTGTACGGGTAACGACCGTATTTTTCTGATCGGAGAAGCGGCGGGATTTATTTCCGCAAGCTCTTTTGAAGGCATCAGTTACGCGCTCCTTTCGGGCGAAGCACTTGCAAAGTCGATTGATACCGCCCACCCCGCTATGACGTATCGCGCAAAAACAGCAAAACTTCGCTTGAAAGCCAAAGAAAAATCCCTCAAAAGAGATATTTTGGCTTCGGATATCTTGCGCGAGATCATTATGCGCTCGGGGATTACCGCCATCCATTCTCATCGAAAGGAGATGTCATGAAACAAAAAATTTCAAAAGCGATCGCTCTTGTGATCGTCATTCTCTATTTTGCGTTTTTTGTCTATCTGCTTCAAAATATCACCGATTTCGCGCTCATTCTTCTTTTGGCAATGTTCCTTGCCATTCCGTTCATGGTCGTGACACATGAGGCGGGACATCTCATCTTCGGACTTCTGACAGGTTATAAATTCATTTCTTTCCGCATTTTTTCCCTGATGCTCTTGCGTGAGAACGGAAAATTCAAGATCAGAAAGCATAAAGTACCCGGAACGGCGGGACAATGCCTGATGGCACCGCCGCAGAAGAAAAATGGCAGATATCCGTATGTTCTCTATAATCTCGGCGGTATTTTGGTCTGTGCGGTTCTTTCGTTCATTCCCATGGTGATCTCGGTTTTCTTTTTGGAATACGAGAGCGTTGCCATGCCGCTTTTCGTTTTTGGATTCGTTTCATTTGCCATGAATCTGATGAATGCCATTCCGACGAACGGAAAAAGCATGATGAACGATGCGACCAATCTCCGCATGGCAAACAGAAGCGGAGCAGGTAAAGATGCACTCTGGAATCAATTGGAATATATGCATCTTCATTCGAAAAATATCCGCACCGCCGATATGCCCAAAACGCTCTTTTTTCATCCCGAAGAAAAAGATCTTAACAATACGCTCGTACATTGGCAAGTGCTTGCCAACATCGAACGCCTTGAAGATATGGGAGATTATGAAAAAGCACAGGCGGAAACCTCTTATATTCTGGAAAAAGCGCCGTTTTTGCCACAGATTTACCGTGATCTTTTTGAATTGGAAGCGATCTATATCAGCGCTGTCCTCGGCAACGATGATGAACGTATTCATGCGTCTTTTCAATCGTTTGATAAACGTCCGCTCGTCAAAAATACGATTAATTTTGCGAGAGTGCATTGGGCATATCTGAGCCTTTGCAAAAAGGATGAAGCCGCGGCAAATTCCGCACGCAAGACCTATGAAGCCAAAATCAAAAAAGAGCCGTATCTGGCAAGCGCGGATTTTGAGCGCAGACAGATGGCGCAGATTGATGCGCTTGCAGAAAGATAAAAAAAAGGAGGCATTTTGCCTCAAATGTCATTAAGATAAGAAATTTTTAAGGCTCGCCCTTTGGGAGAGCTGGCGCAATGGCGACTGAGAGGGCATAATTTGTTTAGATATAAGCCCTCTCCGCCTCGTAAACTCGGCACCTCTCCCAGAGTGAGAGGCTTTGAAAGAATCTTTTTCCTTAACTAAATGACATTGATTTTGCCTCCTTTCCTTTATTTTAAATTTTTACATTTATCTGAAAGCCAAAAGTACTTTTTTCAACACTATATAAACGAAAGGAGATGAAATTCATGTCTTACGTCAAGGAATATTGCGATCGCTATCTGGAAAAGATTTTTTACTTTGCCTTGAAAAAACGGGAAACGAGCATGATGCAGATGAACTCGCGAGCAACATCAGCTTTGAAATCCTCTCGTCGCTCGGCAAAGGAACGGTACCGAAATCTTTTGATGCATGGGTGCGCACCATCGCAAAAAATCAATACGCACGCTGGGCAAAGAGCCGTTATTATTCCCCGCTCTCCGATGCTTTGGATATCACGGAATATGAAACGCTTGCGGATAAGATGCCTTCGCCCGAAGAAAACGCGATTCTTTCGGAGGAGCTTTCTCTCGTGCGCCGTGAGCTTGCGTTTATCCGTTCCGATTACCGCAATATTCTGATCGCGCATTATTTTGAAGAAAAAAGCGTGTCTATGATCGCCAATGAATTTCAAATTCCTCTCGGAACCGTTAAAACCAAACTCATTCACAGCAGAAAACAGTTGAAAGAAGGTATGAATATGGCAAGAACATTCGGAAAAAGAAGCTATAAACCCGAGCAAATTTCATTCGTTATGAGCGGAAAAACCGGTCAACAGGGGCAACCTTGGTCAATCATCACACATCTGCTTTATAAAAATATTTTTTTGGAAACATATGAAAATCCATTGACCGCAGAGGAGCTTTCCCTTGAATTCGGCATCGCGCTTCCCTATATGGAGGACGAGCTTGCTTTCTTGGTACGCGAACAATTGCTCCGCAAAGACGGAAATCGCTATCAGACCGATTTTCCCATCATCAGCAAAGAAGAACAGCACCGCGAATTTGAAACAAACAAAAAGATACAAAAGCCTCTCACCGACAAAATCTGTGAACTCATCGATACCTATATGCGCGAGGACGGCGCAAAGGTCGATGTCTCGCATATCGGTTATGAAAACGCAAAATGGGCGTTGATCTGCCGCGTTTTCGATTGTCTGAAATGGGATACCGTCGGAGATGACCGCGACTACAACTATCCCAACCGTCCCGACGGCGGCGCATGGACGCTCAAGGGATACGAGGATATCGATTGGCAGAAGCCGTACTTCGTCGGTCAGCACGGCTATATTTCGCACGATGAAGCCGAAGTCAAAATGGATATTGATTTCAGCCAATTCAAATTTCGATATCAAAATATTCAAGCGAAGACCCCGCTCCATCTAAATTGGAAAGAAGTCTATACCTTATGGCTCGCTTGCACCGGACATATGGAAGCGTGCGATAAAAATTATCTTGAAAAACTGATCGAATACGGTTATCTGAAAAAAGACGGTTCCCCGAACCTCGTTATCTTTGACAAAAATGCGGAAAAGCCCGGCAACGAAGCGTTGACTCAAAAATTGATTTCGCTCAGAAAAGAAATTCTCTGTCTTTTTAAGAAAGTGCCTAAAATCGAGCGCGGATATATCGTTGAACAAGCCCTCGCGGACGGTTGGCTTGTCTACGATGAAAATACGATTTCCTCCATCGGGGCGTATATTTATATTTAAAGGCACAAAAAACCTTCCCCGTGGGGAAGGTTTTCTTTATTAACCATTATTTTCCGTAAAATCCGTCATAACGACACGTTCGCAAGCCTCAGGAGAATAAACAAAGCGGTCAATATGATTTGCCGTTTCAAAATAATCCAAACGGTAATCGATCGGTGCGGAACTGCTGTAAGCATCCACGAGAACGAGTTTGACCTTCATTTTCTCGGGAATGATATTTTTTATGTAGACCGCCGCGCGCTGTCCGGGCATAATTCCCTCACGGTATTCCGCAAGTCCCGCAAGATTGGGGGCAAGCTCCACGAAAATTCCGTAAGATTCCACACTCCGCACGATACCCGCAATGGTCTGACCGACTTCAAAATTTGCGACGTTTTCTTCCCACGTACCGAGAAGCTCTTTATGCGTAACGTAAATACGGGACGTTTCATAATCAATGCTTTTAATCACCGTCCTGATATGCATTCCCGTATAAAAACGATCTCTCGGATGTGAGATACGGGAAACGGAAATACAATCGATGGAAAGAAGTGAAACAATACCGCAACCGATATCGACAAACGCGCCGAACGGTTCCAGATGTGTCACCTTCGCATCGATCACGTCACCCGGAATGAGTGTCATCAGATAATTTTCAAGACAATCCTTTTGTGCCGCACGTCTGGAAAGGATCGCTGTTGTTTCACCGTTTTCCATTTCAAACCCAATCACTTTAAAAGCAACCGTTTTTCCCACGCGGGTAATTACGGCAATATCCTTGATCTCTTCTCCCGAGGGATAATAAACGGATTCCTTTCTCGGAATCTTACCTTTCATTGAACCAAGATCAACGTGAAGCGAAAATTCCGAATCGCAAAGCGTGACCTGTGCTTCCAATATTTTGCCCGTGGCTTGCGCTTTTTCGAGAGTGTTCTGCGAATAAAAATAATCCGTTCCGCCAAAGCCTTCGGGTCTGTACATTTGTGTATTCATGAGTATCCTCCATTTTTTCAATGTGCGATATGCTCCATTGTATGCGCCGACACGGAGGATTATGACATCCGGCGGGCAGTGCCCGCTTCCAAAGCTTGCTTTTTATAGTTTTTCAATACAGCAAAACGGCAAGATTAGACTTGAGCTATTTCCTATGCAACGAAAAAGGACAGAAATTCTGTCCTTTCAAAGCAAATCAATATCAATGTGCCACGATCTCCCCATCCAGACAAATGACGGTCACGTTTTTCGGAATACAGAAATCATTTTTCGTAATGGAATCCCATTCCGCTTTCGTTCCTTTGTATACGATATTTTGCAAGGAATCGCAATGTCCGAACGGCATCCCGTCGATCTTCTCTACCGAAGCGGGAATCGTAACGGATTCCAAGGCTTCACAATGATTGAACGCATGATCTCCGATATGAGCGACACCGTTCGGAATATCCAACCGCATCAAAGTCTGACACTGATTGAAAAGATATCCTGCCACATCCGTCAGTCCGTTGGGAAGTGTCACGGAAATCAGACTGTCGCAACCGCTGAATGCGCCCCAACCGATCGTTTTGACCGTATCGGGAATCACAACGCTCGTGAGTTCATGATTTTCTGCAAAGGCATGGGAACCGATCTCCGTCACGGGCAGATCGTTATGAAAGGCCGATATTTCCACGGCCTCATACGGACATTCTCCGATTCCCGTCACGACGTAATAACCGTCACCATGAAAATAATCCAAGCCTTCACCGTGCTGTTTTTCCTCGCAACGAACACAAGTACCGTTTTCATCATAAAAATGCGGTGTCGGACCTCCGTATTTATGACCGCAGATATCACAGGTAGGAATCTGCATACAAACAAGATATTCTGACATATGCGCTTCCGTATCCACAGCTTCACATCCTTCATCCAGACATTCACGCCAATGATTGATATCATCGTATTGATAGCGTCCCCAACGGTGTGAATCCAATTTTTCACTGTCCTCTCCCGAAAAACCGCAGGAAACCATGAAAAAAGCTGTCATCAGCGCGACAAAAAAACAAATGCTTACTTTTTTCAAGAGCCTTCTTCTCCTTCTATATGTATTCTTATTTATAGTATACCATACATTTCCTTTTTGTCAAGATATAAAACAGCGACAACGTCTGCAACAAAAAGCTCTCATTTTCCATGAGAGCTTTTGATTTGATTATTCTTCAACGATGGTAACGGATTTCATTCTCTGAGGTTTCAAAGGTTTATCGGACCAATTGGTAGATACGTTTGCAATACGGTCAAGAACGTCAAAACCGTCGGTCAATTTACCGAAAGCAGCATACGCGCCGTCAAGATGAGGAGCATTCTGATGCATGATAAAGAACTGAGAGCCGGCAGAATCGGGATGTGCGGAACGAGCCATGGAAATAACACCGCGGGTATGCTTCAAATCGTTTTTCACGCCGTTGGAAGCAAATTCGCCTTTGATCTGATAGCCGGGACCGCCCATACCTGTACCTGTGGGGTCACCGCCCTGAATCATAAAGCCTGCGATAACTCTATGGAAGATCAGACCGTTATAAAAGCCGTCTTTTGCGAGCTTTACAAAGTTTGCAACGGTAATGGGAGCTTTTTCGGGATAAAGTTCAAGCGTCATCACACCGCCGTTTTCCATTTCAATGATTGCTTTTGTCATATGAAAAAATTCCTTTCTTTTTTCTGAAAAATGATATCTCATATATTTTAGCATAAGAAAACCGCCGTGGCAAGTCCATTTTGATCTTTTTTCCGAAAATTTCCGTTTTTCATCGGGATAACCCCGTGGGAACTTAAGAAAAACAACATTTCGCCCGACACCGAAGGTGTCATCCTTGAGTGTACTTTCGATACGAAAGGAGCGAAGGATCCGGGCGGAAAGACCATTTTCCAGCGAGATCCTTCGGTCGCCTTGCTCCCTCGAGGATGACACGCGGGGAGGAAACATCTCTTCAGTTCCCACTTATGAGGATACCCCACTGAAAAACATATCAAAAACAGGAAACTCCATACAACTTCACATTATTTCTCTTGCAGTAAACAAATGTTCTTTGCTATAATTAGGACATAACAGCGCTGATATCAATTTTACATGAAAAAAGGAGGAATGATATGGCTCATAACCATACAATTTCTGACAGTGGAGCTTATTTTCAGGTCGATCCGCTAACAAGAACGATGCGTATCGCATCTGCTTCGATTCCGAAACTGATTCGTAACGATCATAATTCCGAACGGTTTACCTTTTCGATCCCCCGTTATATTGACGGTCACGATATGTTAAGCTGCAACCGCGCGGAAATCCATTATCTGAATATCGGAACGGAAACGGGTGAACAAAGCGAAGGTTTTTATCTTGCGGACGATCTGCATGAAGACCCCAAAAATAAAAGCCATGTTCTTTGCACATGGCTGATCGCCCGTAACGCAACGAAATATGTCGGCACGTTGGATTTTCTTTTGCGTTTATGCTGTGTTTCCGAAGAAGACGCAGACTACGTCTGGAATACGGCGATCTATACAGGCGTAACGGTATCCGAGGGATTTGAATATGCGGAATCCGAAATCGAAAAATATCCCGATATTCTTTTGCAATGGGAATCAAGATTGAATACCTTGGAAAGCCGTATTGCCGAACTTGAATATGAACCCATTGAAATCAAAAACTTTATCAACAGCATCGGCACAGCGGAGATCGGTTCTTACATCACGGCAGTCACGCTTTCATGGGTTTGCAACAAGACACCGCTCAAACTGACGATCGATGGCAAAAGTTATCTGTCCATGGTGGAATCGGTCAGCATGACAGGCTTGAATATCACGGAAGATACAACATTCACCTTGGAAGTCACAGACGAGCGGGAAACCGTTGCAACGAAAACTACATCGATCAAATTCCTGAACGGCGTGTATTACGGTGTCGCTCCCTTCCCCGAAACGCTCGACAGCGCATTCATTCTTGGTCTGACAAGAAATCTCAGAAGCAATAAACTCCCATCTTTCACCGTAACGGCAGGAGCGGGGGAATATATCTGGTACTGCGTGCCAACACGGTTCGGTGATTGCACCTTCAGCGTCGGCGGCTTCACGGGCGGTTTTATGCTTGAAGGCACAGTTTCATTCACCAACGCTTCCGGTTACACGGAAGATTATTATGTTTACCGTTCGGATAGCCAAAGCCTTGGCAAAACGACGATAGCAATCGCGTAAGGAGGTAAGACTATGACAGAAAATAAATACAGCGTTGAGCTGATCTCCGGACTGACTCCGAAAAACAGCGGCGATTTTCCTCTTATCCAAGCAAAAGACGTAGAAATGCCCGATGGCACAAGGCTTTCGGAATTGAAAACCGTAATGGAAAATTATATTGACGAATATATCGCAGCAGCACTCGGAGGTGATTACTGATGGCAAACGCACTTAGTGAATTATTTCAAAATACTGCGGATGCCATCCGCGAAAAAACGGGGGAAACAGGCACGATGAAGCCCGCCGAATTTCCCGATAAGATCAAAAATATCACAACAGGCAGCGGTACGCCGGGTGAATCACCCAAGCCGTATACCTTGCTTGAAAGTCCAACAGGACTTCCCTCGGGTTGCATGGTCAATAATTTCACATGGCATCCCAACGGAAAGCATATGATTGTGCATACAACAGAAGGCTCTGCTCTTTATGATATGACCACGGA
>JAFUQQ010000073.1 GCA_017472285.1 Clostridia bacterium
GTTTCCAATTCTATGATCAGGTATCTCTCTAAATATTTCTACAATGCCCTTTGCCATGCTATTTCTCCTCTTTTTTTCTATTATACCTTATTTTCGGCATTCTGTATATACTTTTATTTTTTCGTAAGCGATTGCCCTGGCCGTCATATTCATACGTTTTTGTCGTGCCGTTCGCATACGTCAAGCTTGTGCGGTTGCCGTTCGCATCGTATGTATACGTTGCAACAAGTGTTTCCGTTGAATCTACTGAACGTAAAGAATATGCTGTCATATATGGTCCAAAATCAAATTCTCCATCAAACACCATAATCTCAAGCGTCAAGACTTCCGAACTAAAATCTTCGGCTGTAATAGCAACGCTATATACGATTGCATCATTTTCATCATAAATATAATACCAATACAAAAGCGTAGTCAAACCGCCATTGAACGTGATATTATATACTGTGTCAAGAACACCCTCATAATAAAATTCGATAACACTAGAACCACTTCCGACTGCCCCGACCATTGTGAAATCATCTTCAAAACAAACGCCATAAGTTATATTGTTTACAGTATAAGTCAAGCTGAAATCAGCCGTCACTTCGTCCACGGGAACAAGACGATATCGCATTCCATCCATTCCAATCCGATAAATCGGATATTCGGAAAAAGAAGAAAAATCATATACAGGGACGTATACACCGTCATTGATGCCCCACATTTCAACAGAATCATAAACTTTCCAAAGCCTGCCTAGATCATCATATTCATAATATTCTGAAATGATCTCTTCGCCATTCAATGTCATGGCATAGCGTTCCCGTTCATCACGTTTGGTGTACGCATAACGAGAAACCGCTGTGTTCCCCGTTGATGTTTCCGTTTCTTCGATCAGTCTGCCGAGAACGTCATATTTTCTCGTGATTGTAACCGCGCCATTACTCTCGCTGATGAGCGCACCCGAAATCGAATACGCATAGGTACGTTGTTCGGTCGTTGCGCCATTAACTGCGGTTTCACTTAAAACTCTGCCCAAACGGTCATAATCATAAGTGAATGTCGTACCGTTTCGATCCGTTTTGCTCACAAGTAACTCTGCTTGTTGAAAAAGATATTTTTGTTCGTACGGTCAATGCCTTGCGAATGGAAAAATATTGTGCTCAAAGCATCCGTAAAGCGAAGAATGACCGTATTGATGCTTTTCGCATCGCATCTTATGGACTTACATATTGGAATGAATTGATCCCAGTAAAGCCTGCCGAAAACGTCTATAAAGAGTTAAAGCTGTTAGCAAGACAATATTATCAGACGATCTCTATGCTCATTAAGGCAAAAATCAATCTCTCAAATCTCATCGATCAAGTCATGCCCGATATTGATAAAATACTTAGCAATAATGTCAGTCATAACAAATTAACTGATTTTGTCGCCCGTTATTGGCATTATGAGCATATTTTGAAAATGGGCAAAAAAACAAGGATACTGTATGCACGAACGTTTGGCAAGCGAGATCCTTGCCGTAGCTCAAAACGGTATCCCTGTTCTTCCGTACTCCAATGTTACCAAGATCGTTGTTACGGAAGCTGTACGGGTGGTTCATCAAATTGAATTAACCCGTGACACCATTATAGCACAAATGCAAGAACTTGCCAAGTCCTTACCTGAAGATTGCTGCTTTGCATAAATTTCTCCGCGTTTATTACGGAAAAGTCTCTGAACTCTACCAAAATATTCAAATCGACTCTCTTGCTTAATGGCACAAATTGACCATTTGCAGGACGGCGAAAAATTTTCTTCTTTCTCCGTTCTTTTTGTTATGCTCTTTTTTGACTCAATATTTTTTTAACTTTTTTCGTTTTACCTCTTGACTTTATTTAGCAGGTTTCCGTATGTGATATGTAATGTTTCCGCACTAAGCTTATTACGATTCATTTTGGTTCGTGACGCGAACGCAATTTCTCAGAGGGGGCCCCCTCTGAGAAATTGGAACAACCTGCTTAATCGAATCTTTATAATAAGAAGGCGGCTGACTCTTTCTGTTACGAACGCAAAGTTCAAGGAGGAAACCGTCAGACCATTACCTTCTCATTATAACAAAAATAAGCATAGTCTGCAAATCTTGTCGTGGTACCGACTACAGACTACGCTAATATTGTACCAAAGGAGCAAATTTTATGATTGTTGCTGATCTGATCGGCGATACCGTTGAACAAGTAACGAAAACTTATGCACATATGTAACAAAATGCAAAAACATACGAAAAAATAAGGAAAAATACATAAAGAAAAAACCTTGATTTGCATCTGATTGATACAAAATCAAGGTTTTTTTCTTTCTGGCGGAGAAGGTGGGATTTGAACCCACGCGACGCTTTCACGTCCTACGAGATTTCGAGTCACGCCTCTTCGACCACTTGAGTACTTCTCCATAAATCAGTAACAATCATTATAACATTGAAATCATAATTTGTCAAGCAGAAATGGAGATGTTTTTCAAGTTTTCTGAGAAAAATATTATGAATGCGAAGCAATAAAATCTTCAGCGATTTCCCTGAGCGTCAACGCAGTTACGTTTCCTTCAGAGATCAAGCGGAAAAAGGTATTTGCTGTTTCGGGATCGCGGGAAATATCAAAAACAAATTCTTCTTCAAAAACAACCGGGCTTTCTGTTGTTAAAAATACCGAGAAAATATCCGTATTTCGAAAACCATCTAAAGTACGGATCAACCGGAAATGATTCTGCACATCATTTTGTAAAGTACGTTTTGTCAGGATGATAGAGGATGCGAAATCGTTCATAAAGCATAAATTCCTTTCTCTTTAGCAATCGCTTTGTATCAATATGATCTATCTTGTGATTGTATTGTAACAGAAATACCATGAAATTTCAAGAAAAACCGTTTGAGCGGTAGCGGGAATAATCGACACCGTTCGACAAAGAATAAATACATTTTGTAAGTCATGCCCATTTTTGTCGAACAGAGAAAATAAATTGCGGCTTTTATGGGAAAATCTTGACAAGCCTTTTTAAATTGGATATAATAGTAAGCAACGATTCATTTTTAACGGTATGAAACAGATCGGAATTCTTCCGCATCATACTTTTTTATCTGGAGGTTAACAGTCTTATGGATGCTGTGAAAAATATGGTTCCCGAATATTTCGGTTCCAATGTTTTTGACGATATGACAATGCGTGCGCGATTGCCGAAAGAAACGTATAAGGCAATGATCCGAACGATCAGGGACGGAAGAAGTCTTGATCTGACCGTCGCGAACGTCGTTGCCAACGCGATGAAAGATTGGGCAATTGAACGCGGCGCGACACATTATACGCATTGGTTTCAGCCAATGACAGGTATTACCGCCGAAAAACATGACAGCTTTATTTCGCCCGACGAAACGGGACGAATCATTATGGAATTTTCAGGAAAAGAATTGGTTCAGGGCGAACCCGATGCTTCTTCTTTTCCCTCGGGCGGTCTGCGTGCAACTTGCGAAGCAAGAGGTTATACCGCATGGGACCCCACGTCTTATGCCTTTGTCAAAGAAAACGTACTTTGTATCCCCACGGCTTTCTGCTCATTTGCTGGAGATGCGCTCGATAAAAAAACCCCCCTTCTTCGTTCGATGGAAGCACTCAACCGTCAGGCAATGCGTATCATCAAACTGTTCGGCAATGAAGGTGTTACATCGATTAAAACCACGGTCGGTCCTGAACAGGAATATTTCCTGATCGATCGAGAAATTTATAATAAACGTCCCGACCTGATCTTCACAGGCAGAACTCTTTTCGGCTCCCGCGCACCCAAAGGACAGGAGCTTGACGACCATTACTTCGGTACGATCAAACCGCGTGTTGCGGCTTTTATGAAAGAGCTTGATGAAGAACTCTGGAAGCTCGGTGTTTACGCAAAAACCGAACATAACGAAGGCGCGCCTTCACAGCATGAGCTTGCGCCGATCTTTACGACGACCAATATCGCCGCCGATCATAACCAATTGACGATGGAACTGATGCAGAAGCTTGCCAAAAAGCACGGCATGGTCTGTCTGCTTCATGAAAAACCCTTCGCCGGTGTTGCGGGAAGCGGTAAACATAACAACTGGTCAATGTCCACGAATACGGGTATAAATCTCTTGAATCCCGGTGAAACACCGTATGAAAACGCGCAATTTTTGCTCTATCTCTGCGCCGTTATCAAAGCCGTTGACGAATATCAGGATCTTCTCCGCATCTCCGTCGCATCAGCGGGCAACGATCACCGTCTTGGCGCGGCGGAAGCACCGCCCGCGATCGTTTCCATGTCGCTCGGTGATGAACTGACAGCGATCCTTTCCGCGCTGGAAAAAGAAACCGCTTACAGCGCACAGGAAAAATCCCTCATGCGTATCGGCGTTCACGTTCTCCCCAAATTCCCGAGAGATACCACGGACAGAAACAGAACTTCCCCCTTTGCCTTCACGGGTAATAAATTTGAATTCCGTATGCTCGGTTCTTCCGAATCCATTTCGGATTGCAATACCGTCATCAATACCGCCGTTGCAGAATCCCTCTCTCAATTTGCCAACGTATTGGAAAAAGCATCGAATTTTGAAAGCGTACTCCACGATCTGATCGTTCAGACCATCCGCAAACATAAACGCATCATCTTCAACGGCAACGGTTACGACGAAGCATGGGTCAAAGAAGCGGAAAAACGCGGACTGCTCAATCTGCGTTCTACACCCGATGCCATTCCCTACCTGATCGCCGATAAAAATATCGAGCTTTTCCGCAAACATAAAGTCTTTACCGAAAGAGAACTCCGCGCAAGATACGAGATCTATCTGGAAACCTATTCCAAAGTCCTGAATATCGAAGCGCGCACGATGGTGGATATGCTTTATAAAGACATCCTTCCCGCTATCAGCGGCTACGGCAAACAACTCAGCGATGCGATCATTCAGAAGAAAAAAGCTCTCGGGGACTTGCCCTGTCTTTATGAAACGGAAACGCTTTCCACGCTCTCCTCGCTGACCGATTCGATCTATCGCGGTGTGCGTGAATTGGAACGCGCCATTGCCGATGCCAAACATAACAAAGATAATTTTGCCCGTGCGAAAGCTTTTGAACAGGACGTACTGCCCAAGATGAAAGCCATCCGTTCCGAGGTTGACCGCGCGGAGCGCATCACAAGTCTTGATGCATGGCCGTATCCCACTTATGCGGACATGCTGTTCGGTGTTCGCGGATGATTGGGACTGCCGTCACAAACCCTGCTTTAAGGAAACTTTTTAAAAAAAGTTCCCTTAAAAATCCTTCAAAAACTTTTCACATGACAGACTTGGAAAGGAATTTTATATGAATAATATTAAATTTGAAAAATGGCTGACACCTTATCTGAATAAAGGCAAAGGTTATATCGCGTATAATTTCAATCTTTATGAATTTGAGGGTGAAGACGCATACGGCGCAGAGCTTGTTGCGGCAAATTCCTACGACCGTGACGATGACGACTGGGCTTGCGATACCGTTTACTCCTCGGGTGACGATCTTTTTGAATTCGAATCGGAAAACTGGCAGACCGCTCTCATCGAATTTCTCACGTGGGTTGCCGCGTTCATTGCCGATAACGGCATCGCTCCTTTCGGCGACAAGGTCGAATTCATCACGGCGGGCTTCATTGACGGCAATCTGCACGTGATCTATCCGCAAGAAGCGGAGTGATTGGGACTGCCGTCACAAACCCTGCTTCAAGGAAACTTTTTGTAAAAAGTTCCCTTGAAAATCCTTCAAAAACTTTAAGATGTCAGCTTCTTTTGAAGTTGACAAACAAATGTATATATAGTATAATATAATTAATATTTTACGCAAAAAGGGTTCTTCTGACAAATATTTTGGATGACGAAACGGGTCGTCAAAGTGCCGACCCCTATAAATTTGAAAATCTGCTCAAAATGAAGACAGGGGAACCACAACAATGTCATTTAGTTAAGGAAAAAGAAGATTCTTCTAAAGCCTCTCACTTTGGGAGAGCTGCCGAGTTTACCTTCTCTCCCCAGTCGCATAGTCGTTTCACGCGCAAGGATGAACCTTGCTTCTGAAACTCTTTGCTTTGTGGGGTATCGCATCGTAAAAATAGCCATTTAGGCTGTTTTTACTTGCTCACAGAGAGGGCTGACATCTAAGCAAATTATGCCCTCTCAGTCAGCTTGTGCTTACAGCTCTCCCGAAGGGCGAGCCTTCAAATTTCTTATCTTAATGTGAGTTCGATGAAAATTCATGTAGAAAACTAAAATGAAGATTTTGCCAAGGCCTTCACCTTTGGGGAAGGTGGCAGCGAAGCTGACGGATGAGGTTTTGTCACCATTATCACCTTTTTTGCTTTGATTATGTTCA
>JAFUQQ010000074.1 GCA_017472285.1 Clostridia bacterium
CCGCGTCATCCTCGAGGCGCAGACGCACGGGATTCTTCGTGTACATCCATTTTTGAACGTCTGTACACTCCAGAATGACATCGTGAGCCTGCGCCGAAGGATCTCGGGCGAAACGCTTTCTCTCTTAACTAAATGACATTGCTCCCCAGACCCCTCCGCAAAAACTTTTCTCTGTGGTAGCTCTTGGTTTGTTGCGGTTTGTACCTTAATAAAAATAGTGCCGCCACCAAGGAAAATTTTTGAAGGGGGATTGGGGGAAACTTTTTTTAAAAAGTTTCCCCCATCGTTCTCCTTTTTCCTGTCAAGTATCTGCTTGACAGGAATTTTTTTTTGGACAAGTGCATATATATCTATCGAAAATGAAGGAAAGGAAGGTCAGAAAATGGATGAAGAACTTTTGCGTATTTTAAAATATTTGCCTGAGAAGGTTTCCTCTGCGGTGCGTTCGTTTGCGGAAAGTCTGCATGGAAATGAAGGGTATATTTCGGAGATACGGTTGCGTGCGAATGCGCCGATTTCGGTTTCCTGTATGAATCGGAACGTCTGTGTTTTCCGTGGGAAACAAGTTGTTTGCGATGAATTTGAAGTCGCGGAAACCTTGCAGAAGCTCTGTGAGGATTCGGTGCATACGTACAGCGAAACGCTCAAGGAAGGCTTTGTCGCGCTTGAAAACGGGTACCGTATCGGTGTTTGCGGACGGGCGGGGACGGCGGGGGAATCCATCAAGAGCATATACGGCATATCTTCGCTTTCCATACGTATTCCGCATCCGATCAGAGGGGTATCCCAAAATATACAAAAGTTTCTGACAGAGGGCGGACGGATACAGAGTGCGCTTTTTTATTCGCCGCCGAATGTCGGAAAGACGACGCTAATTCGTGATATTGCGTCTGCCATGTCAAGCGGTGCATTTCCAAAGAGAGTTGCTTTGATCGATACCAGAGGGGAAATCTATATGAGGGAGATGTTCCGAGAGAGTCTTGTGGACGTTTTGCGCGGATATCCGCGCGCCAAGGGGATCGAGATCGCGACGAGAACGCTTTCGCCTGAAGTGATTTTTTGTGATGAGATCGGTTCTGCTGAAGAAGCGAAGGCGATTCTTTCCGCGCAGAACAGCGGTGTTCCTTTGATCGCGACGGCGCACGCGGACAGCAGAGAGATGCTTTTGCGCCGTCCGAATATAAAAATGCTTTGCGATAACGGAATTTTTCGTTATTATATTGGGCTTTCGAGAGCGGCGGGTGCGAAACATTTTACTTTTGATGTTTTTGATGCTTGCGGGGAGGTGGTCGCGGTTTGAAATGGCTTGGGGCGGCACTTTGTTTTCTCGCATCGGTTTCCATCGGGCTTTCTGCGGGAAGAAACGAGAGGGAACGCACGGCACAATGCGAGGCATTTTTGGAGCTTTTCGTTTATATTCAGAATCAGGTCGGTTACTTTTTGGCACCGACGAAATTGATGTATAAGAATTTTCACAATGAGGTTTTGCGGAAGACGGGCTTTCTGGATGCACTTTCCGCGCATGAAGAAGATGAGGTATATTTTGATGCGTGGAACGATGCGCTCGCGCGTACACGGGCAAACCTGAACCTCTCCGATGCGCAATATGAGATCGTGAAAGCATTTGGCTCTTGTATCGGCAAGAGCAATGAGGAGCTTCAACTCAAGCATCTGGAATATTATACGAAAGCGATGCGCACCGAAGTTGAAAAACAGAAAACGGAAATGAAAAAGAACATCAAATTATATCGCACGCTCGGTTTTTCCATCGGGGCGGCGATCGTGATCTTGGTGATCTGAGAAAGGAGAACGGTTTGAATACGGAGTTATTATTGAAGGTCGCGGGGATTGGTATTCTCGTGACCGTAGCATATCAGATATTACATAAATCGGGCAGGGATGAACAGGCGATGTTGGTTTCGATTGCGGGGCTTATCATCGTGCTTCTGATGCTCGTACAGGAAATGGGAGGGCTTTTCGATTCTGTGAAAAGTATTTTCGGGCTGTGAGTATCTTGCAAATTTGCGGTTTTGCGTTGCTTGGGGTTCTAGTTGTGACGGTGCTGAAAAGCGTGCGTCCCGAATATGCAACGGTTACGGGTGTTATCACAGGAATGTTGCTTCTTGTTTTTACGATGACACCTCTTGCAAGTGTATTGACATCCGTGACGGAACTTGCGGAAGATACGGGCTTTTCCGCATATTCTTCCGTGATACTGAAATCGATGGGGATTGGAATTTTAGGACAGACGACGGCGGACGTATGTCGGGATAGCGGTGTCGGCACGCTTGCTTCTAAAGTGGAATTTGCGGCAAAAGTCATGATTCTGCTCCTTTGCGTACCGATCTTGCAGACATTGTTGGGATTGATAGAGGGATTTTTGAAATGAAAAGATATAGACGTTTGATGGGTGTGATATTGCTTTTGTCGGCAATATTTTTATGTTTTCCTTTTTCCGTTTCGGCGGATGATGCGGAAGAAACGAAGATTGATGTGACGGTGCCCGAAGAATTACGGGAATATCTTCCGGATGGGGTCGGGACGTTTACGCCTTCAGAGGTGCTTGAGAGCTTTGATTTCAGTTTTTTTGCAAAGCTGGGTATCCGTATCATTGCGGAGGCCGCGCCCGAAGCGGCCAAAAGTTTTGCTTTGCTTCTCGGGCTCATGCTGATGGCGGCGGTGCTTGGCGTGATACGGCGCACGGTAACGTCTGTCGGGCTTCAGGCGGTCATGGAGCTTGTGGGGATGGTTTGCATCGCAAGTGCGGTCTTTTCGGTCACAGAAGGGGTATTTTCGATCGCAGAAGGGTATGTGTCATCTCTTTCCGCTTTTATGAATCAAATTACGCCTGTGATGGCAGGTTTTATGATCGCAAGCGGACAGGTTACGTCTGCGGCTGTTGTTTCGGGTGTGATCTTTACGGCAGTTTCGCTTTTGGAATCGATCGTTGCGAACGTACTGTTTCCGATGATACGGCTTTCGCTCTGTATGTCGCTTGTGACTTCCATGTTCGGCATTACGGGGATATCGGGTATCGCACCGATGCTGAAAAAGATGATCTCTTACGTATTTGGATTTGTGACGCTTTGTCTTTCCGCGGTATTGATGTTTCAGAGTCTGATCGCCAAAAGTACGGATTCGCTTGCGATGCGAGGCATCAAATTCGCTGTCGGACAATTTATTCCGTTTGTCGGCGGTGCTGTCAATGAAGCACTTTCGACGATCATCGGGGGTATCGGAACGATCAAGGCGGCAACGGGCGTTGTTGCCGCGGTCATCGTTTGTCTGATCGCGGCAGTACCGCTCATCAAGATCCTTTTGCAGAAGATGTTTTTGGAATTGGTCAGCGTTTGCGCGGGTATTCTGGGGCTTTCGGGCGAGAATCGGCTGATGGGTGAGGTGGCATCCTTTTTCGGTTATACGGCGGCAGTTGTAGCGATTTCGGGTGTATTTTTCCTGCTTTCCGTTTCCATGATGGCATCACTCGGTTAAGGAGGACGTATATGCGTGAATGGATTACATATCTTGGGGAAGTGATTTTCATTACGGCAGTTTCGGGACTCGTCTATCATCTTGCGCCCGAAGGTTCGCTGAAAAAACATCTGCATTTCGTGATATCGCTTTGTGTTCTGGTATCGCTTGCCGTGCCGATGTTTTCCATGGTAACGGAGCTTCCCGATATTTTTGAAAAAAGCTATGAGGACGTGAAAAACGGAGAAGAAGATATGGAAAACGGTCTTATGGAATCCGTGATTTCGACGAGCAAAAAAGAGATCGAGAACGCGATCGTTTCTTATATTTCGGGAAAATATGAAGTCGATGCCGAAAAGATATCTGTGACGGTCACGCTAAATGCGGATGATCCGGAAGCGATTGAAATCACGGCGATTAACGTATCGATTGAAGGGATTTCGGGTGCAAAGGCGAGGGCGATACAAGCGGCACTTGACGAGATGTTTCTCGGAAAAAGTGAGATCACGGTCAATCATCAATGAAAGAGAGGCATGTAATTTTGAAATTATTGGATGGGCTTTCGGGCAAGAAAAAAAGTCTGATTTTAGCCATCATCGGCATCATCGGACTTGCGTTGATTATATTCGGGACGTTTGGCGAAAAAGAAAATGAAGAAATTTCAAAAAATACGGAAGAAAATATCAGCACATTGGAATATATTGAACGTCTTGAGAATAAGATTGGAAACATAGCAGAGCAGATCACGGGTTCTTCCAACGTCCGTGTGATCGTGAGTGTTTCTTCGGGAACGGAATACATATACGTTTCCAATGAGAAATTGACGGAGAATTCTTCCTCGAAGGAATATATCACGGTACGCACGGCAAACGGCGGTGACGAACTGATCTTGCTCAAGGAAATCTATCCTGATGTCACGGGTGTTTCCGTTGCCTGCCGCGGCGGTGACAAGCCTGAGATTCAAGCCAAACTGATCGATGTGATCTCGACTTCTCTCGGTGTCAGCAGTCATCGGATATGCATCGTCGGCATCAAATGATAGAAATTATTTTTTAAACAAAAAAGGAGATTTTTGTAATGAGAAACGAAGAAAGAGCAGCTATGAGAGCGGAAGAAAAAGAAGAAACCACGGAAAAAGCGATCCTTGATCTTCCCGAAACCGAAGAAAAGGAATTTAAGTTCAAAAGCTTTTTCACAGGCGGCGAAGGCGGTAAAAAAATCGGTATCCGCAATATCGTGATCGTTCTTTCGGTGCTTCTGATTGGCGCGGCGGTCTATGTCAACTGGGCATTGTTCGGCGGTAATGATGCGGATCAGGATGCAAGCGGTGATTCTGTAATCAGCGGCGGTGTGACAGACGGTACAAGTGGTGGTGAAGGCGATCAGGTTTCTTCCGATATGAATGAAAATACTGATTATTTCGCGGCATCTCAGATCGAACGTCAGCGCGCAAGAGATGAAGCCATCGAAGTTTTGCAGGGTGTTGTGGAAGATGCGGCAACGCTTGACGCGGCAAAAGAACAGGCTCTCGCAGATATTGCGGCAATCGCGGCAAACATCGAATTGGAAGCCAATATCGAATCTCTGATCAAAGCAAAAGGTTTTGAAGAATGTGTCGCGGTCATCAGCGGTGACAAAGCCAATATCGTTGTCAAGAGCGAAGGTTTGCAGCCCAATCAGCTTTCTCAGATTCTTGAAATCGTTTATCTTCAGGCGGATATCGTTCCCGCAAACGTGACCATTTCCGAAAAATAATGGATAAGACCCACGGCAAATTTCTCGCCTTTTTGTAACTTTACCGCATTCAAATGCAGTAAAACGGCGAGGTTGGATTTGAACAATTTCCTATAAAAAATCCTTCTCCAAGCGGAGAAGGATTTTTGCGTTTAATTGGCTGTGGTTTCGTCAGTGGGAGTGATATCTTTGGCTTCGCCTTCGACGACGGTGTTTTGCATGGGTTTCGTGGCGATGCGTTTTCTGATGAAGAAATAAATGATCGCGCCTACGGGCAAAAGAACACTGATTGTGAGGAGATTTTGGTAGATATTAGGCGTTACACCAGAAATTTTGAGGAAAAGTCCGATGGACCAATTGAAATTCATGCGTTCGGGTGAAATCGTCAGTGCGAGATTGATGCCGATCAGGTTCAGAATGATCCAGAGCGGCTTCTTTGTGATCTTACGTCTGATGCAGTCAACGAGCATCCAGACACAGAAGGCAATGGAGGCAACGGAATAAATGATGAGAGCGATATTGAGAGGAGAGAAGGATTCCGCTTTGTTTGTGACCCATTCGGTGTCGTTAAAATTGATCCAATACAAACCTTCATAGCCTTCCGTTAAAGACGATTGTACGATAAATGTCTTTTCTTCATCGGTTTCCATGGAGTAAGTGAAAGTGGTTGTTTTTACGCCGTTATTGATGTTTGTGTGCCAAGCCGTTTGCTTGAGCGTATAACTTTCTGCACCTTGGAAAAGAGATGCTATTTTCGGAAATACCTGTGAAAAGCTTTCCTTATCCGTTCCCGGAGTCATGACGGCATAGGCGGTTTCGAGATCGTTTGCGAGCGTGGCATCAATGAAAGTTTCGGTCATTTCGCGTGCAGCTTCGTTTTCCGTTGCAAGATCAGAACAGGAGGAAAAGAGCATGAGTGAGGCGAGAAGGAGAATTGTGAGTGAGAAGATTTTGCGTTTCATGGTATGGGACCTTTCTGTTAATTGTTTTGGGATGCCATAACACAATCGATAGTAATGGCGATGGCAAGAATAATGAGCGGATCTGTGTCGGTCGCATTGCTGATATCGACAACGTAGCTGTCACCCCATGTGAACCATTCTTTATAAATGCTGGCGATGGGTCTGCCGTCACGGAAGATATCGTATGTATGGTCGAAGAAATCTCCCTCTACGGTGATGGGCATACCGTCGATCTCATAGGACGGGTAGAATAAAGAGAACCTTTTCACAACGGTCGCCATGATTTCGCCGCGCTTGACGATATTATATTGCGGAGCAAATGTGAAAAGCTTCTGCTCAATGGAGAGCAGATCGTCCCCGTGTGCATTTGTGATATGCAGTTTTTTGCCGAAGGTGAAAAACTCGCTTTCGACGAAATAGAGGTCGTTTTCCACTTCATCCTTGACGGTGAATTTGTCGTTCAGAGAAAATACTTTTTGTTTGATATAGAGTTTCATAGATGTGCTCCTTATAATATAGAAAATCTCCGTTTTTCAGGAGAAAAACGGAGATTCAAAGTCACGATATTAGTGGCAGATGCACTTTTCGGTATCTTTATCGAAGATGTGAACTCTTGCGGTATCGATAGCAACGGTGATAGTGTCTGTGCTTCTTGCAGTGGATCTGGGAGATACTCTTGCGGTGAGCTTAACTTCGCCGGATTTGTCGATAACGATGTTCTTCTTAGCAGCGAGAGCTTCGTCTACAACAACTCTGTTCGCGATGAGGTAGAGGTAGATTTCAGCACCCATAAGTTCTGTTACGTCAACGTAAGCTTCGAATGCGCAATCCTTGAGAACAGCGATCTGAGCGGGAGTATCAACGATACATTCAGGACGAACACCTGCGATAACGTCTTTGCCGATGTAGGGCTGGAGGTCGGGGTTCTTAGCCTTGTCTTCGGGAAGTTTGATCTTGATTTCACCGAACTGGAGCCATACGCCGCCGTTTTCTTTGATGAGCTTGCAGTTGATGAAGTTCATCTGAGGAGTACCGATAAAGCCTGCAACGAAGGTGTTAACAGGGTAGTCGTAGAGGTTCTGAGGAGTATCAACCTGCTGAATGATACCGTCTTTCATAACAACGATACGGGTAGCCATTGTCATAGCTTCTACCTGGTCGTGAGTTACGTAGATGAATGTGGTACCGAGCTTGTTGTGGAGCTTTGTGATTTCCGTTCTCATCGTTGCACGGAGCTTAGCGTCGAGGTTGGAAAGCGGTTCGTCGAGAAGGAACACTTTCGGGTCACGTACGATTGCACGGCCGAGAGCAACACGCTGTTTCTGACCACCGGACATAGCCTTGGGGTAACGGTCGAGAAGGTGAGTGATGTCGAGGATGCGGGCAGCTTCTTCAACTTTTCTCTTGATCTGTTCTTTGGGCATCTTGCGGAGCTTCAAACCGAATGCCATGTTGTCAAATACGGTCATGTGAGGATAGAGAGCGTAGTTCTGGAATACCATCGCGATATCTCTGTCCTTGGGGGCAACGTCGTTAACGAGTCTGTCGCCGATGAAAAGTTCGCCCTCGGAGATTTCTTCAAGACCTGCGATCATACGGAGAGTGGTGGACTTACCGCAACCGGAGGGACCTACGAAGATGATGAACTCGGTATCTTTGATTTCAAGGTTGAAGTCAGTAACCGCAGTTACACCGCCGGGGTATTTTTTGTAGATGTGTCTTAAGGAAAGGCTTGCCATGTTTAGACTCCATTCTCGGCGACAATACAAAAGATTTTAAGTATCACCTCTCAGCCGCCGATGAGAGGTGAGGATAGATGTTAAACTATCTACATTTAGTAACAATCTTATTATATCAAAAATCCAGAGATTTTTAAAGATGGAAAATCTCCGAATTTTCAGAATTTTATTTGTAAGAAATGCACAAAAGGATGTTTTTTTCATCCCGAAAGAGAAAAAGGGAGAAAAACTTCTAATTTATTAGATGTCTTTCATCGTGAGTCCGATACGCTTTTTTGCCACATCGAGCGTTTTGATTTTCACGCGCACTGTATCACCGACGGAAAGCATCTCGCTTGGGTGTTTAATGAACTTTTTGCATATTTCGGAAACATGAACGAGTCCGTCCTGATGCACACCGATATCAATGAATGCGCCGAAGTCGATGACATTGCGTACCACACCCGTCAGGATCATACCGACGGAAAGATCGGAAATATCGAGGATATCCGAATGGAGTTCGGGCATGGGAAGGGAATCGCGGATATCGCGTCCGGGTTTTTCAAGCTCCGTGATGATATCGATGACGGTCGGTTCACCGATGCCGAGTTCTTCCGCAAGTTTTGACGTGCCGTAAAGATCGGCAGCCTTGCGCAGTCCCGAAAGTCCCGACATACCGATGTCGGCTTTGGTATAACCGAATTTACCTATGAGGAGCTTTGCTTTGTCATAGGATTCGGGATGGATGCCCGTATTATCAAAAATTTCGTCCGAGCCCGCGACACGCAGGAAGCCCGCGCACTGTTCATAGGCTTTCGCGCCGATACGGGGTACTTTTTTGATCTCCGAGCGTTTTTTGAATTCACCGTTTTCTTCGCGGTATTTAACGATGTTTTTCGCGGAAGTTGCATTGATGCCCGCGATATGCTCGAGAAGGGAATACGATGCGGTATTCACGTCCACACCGACGGCATTCACGCAATCTTCAACGACACCTGAAAGTGCTTCGTCAAGACGTGCGCCTTTCATATCGTGCTGATACTGTCCGACACCGATGGATTTCGGATCGATTTTTACAAGCTCTGCCAACGGATCCTGAATGCGTCTGGCGATGGAAACCGCGCTTCTCTGCGTTACGTCAAAATCGGGAAATTCTTCCGCGCCGAGCTTGGATGCGGAATATACGGATGCGCCCGCTTCGCTCGTCACGAGATATTTCGTACCCGTTGCAAGCTCTTTCAGCGTTTCCGCAACGAAAAGTTCACTTTCCTTGGAAGCTGTGCCGTTACCGATGGAAACGATATCGACGTTATATTTTGTAATCAGACGTTTGACGATCTTTTTGGCTTCTTCGGTCTTCTGCTGGGGTTTTGTGGGATAGATGACGGCGGTATCGAGTACCTTACCTGTTTTGTCAACGACGGCAAGTTTGCAGCCCGTTCTGTAACCGGGGTCAAGTCCGAGGACGGTTTTGCCTTTGATGGGTGCTTGCATCAGAAGATTTTTGAGGTTTTGTGAGAACAATTTGATCGCGCCTTCGCTGGCGATATCAAAAAGATCGGAACGGATCTCACGTTCGATCGAAGGAGCGATCAGACGATCATAACTGTCTGCAAGAGAAGAAATGAGATAAGGTGCGGCAGGGCTTTTCGGTTCCGTTACGACACGGTAAAGCAGATAATTGAGCGGGATATCCTTGGAAATATCCACGGAAACCTTCAGAAATTCCTCTTTTTCTCCGCGTGTGATGGCGAGGGTTCTGTGCGGCGGAATGACGGAAACTTTTTCATTATAATCATAATACATAGAATAAACGGAATCTTCATCCTTTGCCTGTTTGACGGAAAGAATGGCGTGTTCCTGTGTCAGCATACGGATATCTTTGCGGTAATCGGCATCATCGGAAATGATCTCCGCAATGATATCCATTGCGCCGAACAGCGCGTCTTTTTCGGTCATGACACCTTTTTCTTCATTGATATAAGAACGAGCAATCTCTGTCAGTTCGGCATCGTATTTTTTGTTTTGCGCCATCAGGAGTTCGGCAAGAGGGAGAAGTCCTTTTTCACGGGCAACGGATGCACGTGTTTTCTTTTTCTGTTTAAAAGGACGATAAATATCTTCTACTTCCGCAAGGATTTGTGCGTTTGCGAGAGCTTCTTCGATCTCTGCCGTCATTTTGCCTTGTTCTGTGATCGCATTACGGACTTCATCTTTGCGTTTTTCAAGACCGCGCAGATAATTCAGACGGTCGTCGAGCGCACGGAGCTGTTCATCGTCAAGAGAACCTGTGACTTCTTTGCGGTAACGCGCGATAAAAGGTATGGTATTGCCTTCGTCGATGAGTCCGACGGCAGCTTCGATCTGTGAGGGCTTGATACCAAGTTCTTCACTGAGTCTTTCTATAATATCCATCTTTCGTTTTATAACCTCCGATCAATGATTTTCGAGAATTTCTTTTTCTTTTTCGGTGAGTTCGCGCCATTCACCTCTTGCAAGGGTTTCATCGAGAGGAATGTCTGCGAATCGAATACGTTCGAGATACGTGATCTTGTTGCAAACGGCTTGAAACATTCGTTTGATCTGATGGAATTTTCCTTCCGTGACGCTGATCTCACCCGAACGGTCGGACGTGAGATGTACTTTTGCGGGCTGTGTGGACGATTTTTCACCGATATCCACGCCTTTACAGAGAAGTTCCACGTCTTTTTCTCTCAGCGGTCTTTCGCATTCAAAACGGTAAGTTTTTTCCACATGGCATTTGGGAGAGAGAAGTCTGTGCGCCAAAGCACCGTTATTGGTCAGAATGAGCAGACCAAGCGTATTTTTATCAAGTCTTCCGCAAGGGAAGATCTCCATTTTTCCGTATTTTTCGGGAAGAAGATCAAGGACAGTCTTTCCGCTTCCATCGTCTGTGGAGGAGATCACACCGTCGGGTTTATTCATCATGATATAAATATATTTCTGATAAAGAATGACGCTGCCCATATATGCGACCTTATCTTTTTCGGGGTCGATATGTACGGAAAGATCACGAACGACCATCCCGTTGACCGTAACACCGCCCGAACGTGCGGCTTTTTTGCTTTCCGAGCGGGATGCGGTTCCCGTTTCGGATAAAAATTTATCAAGACGCATTTTTTTCTCCTTTCTTTTGGGAACGATTCTAAATTATTATAGCACGGAATGGGAGGAAAGTCAAGAAAAAGAAAAATCCTTCTCAAACGAGAAGGATTTTTCAAATGAGTCAGTCGATTTCTGTTATTTCAAATTCCACGTAACGTGGAGCGCCGCTCATATAGATGGCAAAGCGGTATTTTCCGGGTTCAAGGGATTCGCTTTCAAGTAAACAGTTGGTGTCGTTCCGTTTGGTATAGAATGTAAGATAGGTATAATTTCCGCCGGAAAGCGGGATTTTGGGCGGTGAAAATCTTGAATAGCATGACGGATCAAAGGGGATACGCATCCATCCCGGATAATAATCATTGCCATAATAATCCGTACCGTTACCCATATATTTTTCCAAAAAGATTACGGTATGAATTTCAATATCTTCTGAAGATTTATTGAAAATATGTACACGAAAGGAAGTGTCTTGTGTTGAATAACGATCTTTTTGAAGTGTGATTTTGATTTGTTCGGGATCGATATTTTCATGCAAGGGTTCACAATCGAAATGGTATAAATAGATATTTTCAGGGAAATCGTCAGGGCTGACTGTTGCAATTCTGAGTTCTGTCGTTTCCGTTGTTGTGGTTTCTGTCGTTGAGGTTTCCGATGCCGTTGTTTCCGTTGTTTCATCGGCACGATTTACCGAAGTTTCATCGGGAATATTTTTGCAGCCTGACGAAAGGAGAAGCACGGAGCAGACCAAAGCGGAGAAGATTTTCTTTCGATATGATTTCATATGAAAATTCCTTTCTTTCATAAATTTTGGTATTTTTATTGTAACATGATTATACACACAAGTCAATATGATTGAGGTCTTTTGCGGTTTCGGAAAGGTTAACAATCTATGAACAAAATCATCGGAAAAGGGCTATATGACATACCAAAACCACTTTTGTTAAAAACATAGAAATAACGCTTTTGAATTTGTGTGAAACGTCAAAAATCAAGGGATTTGTTCTTGAAAATGAATCGAAAAAGAACAAACCGATTCTTTTGTGCAAAACGTGAAAAAAAGACTTTGATTGACAAATTTTTTCATATATGATATAATAAACATACTATTATGCGGAACTGTGTGTCCGCAAAACGAAAGGAAGGAAATCCTATGAAAATCAAAAGAATTCTGGCGGCTCTTCTTTGCGCCGCAATGATTCTCGCGCTCTGCGCTTGTAACAAGGCTCCCGATGCTTCGGATACAAGCGATAGCAGCACGGAAAACACAGAAACCACACAAGGTACATCGGAAACAACGTCTTCCGAATCCGAAACGACAAGAAATGTTTTTGACGGTGTTCTTGAAACACAGGAAGTCAAGATCGAAGACCTGGTTCTTCCTTTGGAAGAAATCGCAAACGCGATCAAGATTGAATCCGAACCCGTAACGGAAACCAAAGAGATCCCGCTCATCATTATCCTTGCAAACTTTGACGCTGATGGCGACGGCGAAGATGACTGGGATGAAAATGAACCTGACAAGCTCTATAAAGATCAGAGCCAGCCTTACTACGGCGAACAGTGGGCAGGCTCTGAAGTTACCGACCATTACGACCGTTATTTCGGCGAAGGACTTTCCCTTACCAATTATTATGAAGAATTGACGATGGGTGCTTTCAAATTCGTTCCGATCGAATTTGATGTTGTTCCCGAAGGCTCTCCTTATACAAACGGTATTATCGAGGTTGTTGTTCACCACCAACATCCTTCTTCAGGTAGCGGCGGTTCTGCAAAAGCGCAGTCCGCGATCAAGGCTGTCTTTGAAGCAACCGATCCTTATATCGACTATACAAAATACGATATCAACGGTAACGGCAGAATCGACTCCACAGAAATGGGTGTCGTTATTCTGAATCCCGGTCAGGACGCTTCCAACGGTACAACGAACAACCCTCGTCAGAAATTCCAGGTACACGGTACTTCTCAGGGTCTTCCTGCTTTCTGCGACGGTCTTTCCTTCTCCAAAGTTTCCAACTTCGGTGAATACGGTGCCGCAGGCGGTATTATGAATATCGGTACACCCGCACACGAACTTGCGCACAACCTCGGTGCAGAGGACCTCTACGATACCAAGCGTAACGGTCACGGCGGCTCTTACGTATCCAATTGGCCTCGCGCTTACGACTTCTCTCTTGAATGTAACGGTAACCACCGCGGCAACGGTGCATATCCCACGTATCTCGACCCCTACCACAGAGTCTATCTCGGTTGGGCAGAAGAAGTTGTCGTTGAAGACGGCGTTTATACCATCTCATCCACTTTGACCGACAAATATACCGTTCTCCGTGTCAATACGCCCGATCCCGGCGAATATTATCTCATTGAAATCCGTTTGAAAGAGGGCTTTGAAAAACTGCTCACCAGCGGTGACTCTCTCGGCGGCATTATGATATGGCATATCGACGAAGACCTCAATAAGAGATTCTTTACCGAAGGCAGTGCTTCTACCTCTGCAACGCTCAACGGCGAACGCCACGATCCTGCAATCGTTCCTCTCTTCCGTGTGGGCTACGATACGGCAGGTCAGTATATTATGACAACGTCTCCTTCTGACCCCTTCTATTATTATAGTGAAGATGATCCCTCTACCGCTATTTTTGATTCCGGTAAATTCCATTCCGTAACCAACGGTACACAGTCCCTTAACTCCTACCCTGATACTTGGGAAGGTAAGGAAAACTATAATCTCCGCGTGGAAGTCCTCAGCGAGCCCGGACAGGAAATGACCGTCAAGATCACAAGCGGCAGAAAAGATTTCGCTCCCGTTCTTTCCGCAACTTACAGTACAAAGACACATAACTCCATCACCGTTCAGGGCAGAATCGAAGCTTTAAATAACGCAAATGTTACAGGTTGCGCGATCATGCTCGCAACAGATGAAAACTTTACCGAAAATGTGGTTGCAAAGAATGCAACTCTCAATGAAAACGGTATGTTTGAAGTTACTTTTGACGGTCTGACTCCCGAAACTCATTACTATTATAAGGCTTATCTTGACAGTGATAACGGTTACGCGGAAGCAACCAGTAGTACGCCTACATCCTCCGCTCCCAAGGAAAAAACTTACGTTGAAGTTTCTCTTTACAGCGATGCGGATGCAAGAGCATATACCATCAAGGCAAACTTCGGCGGCAAGCTCGAAATTCCTTCCGGTTGGCTCGGCAGTATCACCAGAAAGAAACCCGGCATGAAGCTCGAAGGTTGGTACTACGATGCTGAATTTACAAAACCCTACGATATGAATACCGTGATCGAAAAAGGCACAGAACCGTTCTCCCTCTACGCAAAGTGGGTTGAACAATAAGAATACGACAGGGGTACGATGGGGAGGAGCTTTTTAAAAAAAGCACCTCCCCAAACCCCACCGAAAAACTTTTCTCTGTGGTGGACAGAGGTTTGCTGCGGTGCCTACCGTAATAAAGACAGTGCTACCCAAAGGAAAGTTTTTGAAGGGGATTTTAAAAGGGGGAAACTTTAAAAAAGTTTCCCCCTTTTGCAATTATAAAATTCTCGTCGTTTGGCGAAGTTCTGAGTATCGTTTTTGACAAAAAGGCGAGAAATGGGGGCGGCAGCTTGCCACAAAAAGTTTCCCCTTTTCGTACTCTCTCTTAGAGTGAATAAAGCTTTGTGAATTTGTCTGTCAGATAGTCGATATAATATTGCGCGTCGAATTTGCCGCAGGTCTTTTCAAGAAGTTCGCCGGGTGCATAGAGACAAGCATGTTGGTGGATGCGTTCACCGAGCCATGCTTTGATTTCGGAAAAGTCGCCCGATGCGATCTTTTCTTCGATATTGCCGAGGTCGTTTTTCATCGCGTGGAGCATCTGCGCGCCGTACGCACTGCCGAGCGCATAGGATGGGAAATAACCGAAGCTGCCGCCCGACCAGTGTGTGTCCTGTAAGCAACCCATCGTATCGTTGGGAACGTCAACGCCGAGATATTCTTTGTAAAGTCTGTTCCATTCTGCGGGAAGTTCGGCAACGGTGAGAGTACCGCCGATCAGACGTTTTTCAAGCTCATAGCGCACCATGATGTGCAGGCAATAGGTCAGCTCGTCTGCTTCCGTGCGGATGAGGGACGGTGTGGATTTGTTGACCGCACGGTAGAAATCGTCTGCGGTCACACCGTCAAGCTGTTCGGGGAAGAAGTTTCTGAGTGTCGGATAGATATATTCGATGAATGCTTTGGAACGGCCGATCAGATTTTCAAAGAAACGGCTCTGGCTTTCATGGATACCCATGGAAACACCGCCCGCAAGCATCGTGTGGTTATAATCATCCTTACAGCCGAGTTCATAAATTGCGTGACCGCCTTCGTGAATGACGGAGAACATCGAGCTTGCGATATCGTTTTCATAATAATGCGTTGTGATACGAACGTCTTTATTATTGAAATTTTCCGTGAAGGGATGTTCCGTTTCGGCAATACCGCAATAACCGCGGTCGATCTGCAAAACCTCCATCAGATATTCGGAATATTTGCGTTGGGTTTCGATCGGATAGCTTTTACTCAGGAAACTGTCATCGATTGGTTTTGCGGTCTGTATCTTTGCGAGGAGCGGAACGATGGCGGAACGGAGCTTATCAAAGAAAACGTCGAGCGTTTCCATCGTGATGCCTTCTTCGAATTCATTCAGAAGGGCATCGTATGCGGGGATATCTGGGTTGTAATAAGCTGCAAATTTGCGGTTGAAATCAACGATCTTTTCAAGATACGGTGCGAACGCGGGAAAATCATTTTCAATCTTTGCTTTTTCCCAAACGTCGCCCGCTTTGCTGAGAAGGATCTGAAATTCCGTAAATTCAGCCTGAGGAATACGGGAAAGCTGTTCACATTCCTTGCGGAAAAGTTCGGAACGGCGTTTTTCTTCAAGAGAGAGTTCGGCTTCATGTTCTTTCAGATAAGAAAGAAGCGAGGTGTTTTCGGGGTTTGCGACGAGTTCATACATATATCCGCTGAGGATGCCGAGGGTATGCGCCCTGCCTTCCGTTGTATTTTTGGGAGCAACGGTTGCGCTGTCAAAATAAATGATCGCCATCGCATGAGAAAGCGCGGAACGCTTCGCTTCGATGGCTTGCAAAGCAGAGAGTGCTTCGCTTACGTTGTGGTATTGCATTTGAAAGATTCCTTTCTTAATTTTTTCAGATTGCTACTATTATAACAAAAACAAAAGAGAAATACAAGAGAAAAAACGCTTTCTTGACAAAAGTTTCCGCTTATGTTATAATCTGAACATCATTTCGGACAAGCTGCAAGGAAAGGTTTTTGCGGTGGGTCGGGGAGGTTTTCATGCAATTCAAAGAGAAAGAGCTCGTATTGAAAAACGGAAAAAAGGCGGTTTTGCGCAGTCCGGTGGCAAAAGATGCGCGTGATATGGTCGGCTTTCTGATGAAAACCGCCGAAGAAACGGATTTTTTGCTGTATTATCCGGAAGAAAGAAATATTTCGGAGGAATCGGAAGCAAAGATTCTGGATACGGTTCTGAGGTCATCCATGGATATGATGATTGCTTGTTTTATTGAGGGAAAGCTGGTCGGAAACTGTCAGATCAGTTTTTACAGGACGAGAAAAACGGCGCATCGTGCGACACTTGCCATTGCAATTCTGAAAGAATATTGGGGGCTTGGCATCGGTACGGCAATGTTTGAGGAGATGATCGCTTGCGCGAAAACAAGATGTATTTTTCAACTTGAGCTTGAATTTGCAGAAGGGAATGACCGTGCGCGTATGTTATATGAAAAAATGGGCTTCTCCGTGGTTGCGGAAAAGCCGTGTGCGTTTCGTCTGAAGGATGGGACGATGCTGAAGGAATATTGTATGGTGAAATATCTTTAATGGATTAGGTATATAAAGATTCCGCGACCGAAGCCATTTTGGTCTGTTACGGCGACGGCATACTGCATTGCATTGTTTCCGTTTTCATCAAAGGTTTGCTTTGCGGAACGGATCTCAAAGGTGAAGTCATCCTTGATTTCTTTTTGTATCGCGCTTTTCAGAAGTCTGTCGCGTGTTTTATCATCGATTCTGAGCGGTTCTTCATCAGGGCACTGGTCTGTGATCGAAATATAATCGATTTTTCCTGTTTGATCGACTGTAACATCGAAAGAGATGGTTTTATCCGATATTTCCCAACGCAGATAATAAGCGGTATTATTATGGAAAGCAAAGGTATCGTAAACGGAAAGATCAAAGGTATTCGAAAGAAGCGAGATCACCGCTTCTTTTATTTCTTCTTCGGAAAGAGATTCGATATTTTCGATTGCGGGGAAAAGGTCGTTATCACGGATGGAAATCACATTGCCGTTTTCGTCAAAATGATAGCGTTTGTCAACGTTGGCAAAATAACAGTCGGACTGAAAAATACCGTACTTTTTGCTGTATTTATAGGTAAGATCGATCGTTTTTCCGCCGATTTCAAAGGTCTTTTGGGGTGGAATTTCTTCATCAAAAAATTCCGTTGGTTGTTCGGGATAGGAGAGAACGTAAACGGCTTTGTTGCAGCCGATGGTAAGTAAAAGAAGCGAAATGGCAAGCAAAGAATGAAGAATTTTTTTCATGGAAAAAGTCCTTTCTGTGTTTTCTATATATAAAACGTATAAGAAAAGAAAAAAGTCACATTTTTATGGAAATATTTATGTGAAAATGATAAAAATGAGATTTGAATATCGTTTAATCTTGGTAAAACTATTGACAAATTCACGATATTTTTATATAATTATATAGTATTGAAATGGAAAGAATATCCAAAACAAAAAGGGGGTTATCGGTATGTTTCGGAAGGCACTTCCAATCTTTGCGGAGGGACAACAATGGCAAATGAATACGCATATCGTGTTGCGCGCCGATATTGAATCTCTTAAAAATACAAAAATTTTAATCTCTGCGAGCAGTTTCTATCAGCTTTTTGTTAATGACAGATTCGTTGCATTCGGTCCTTGTCGTGCGGCGGGCGGTTATGCGAGAATCGATGAGATTGCTCTTGAAAAATATCACCTTGATGGCGGAAATACCGTTCGTATCGAGGTTGCGGGTTATGCCTGCCATTCACTCTCCACGGTCTATGCGTCTTCTTTTGTTTGCGCTGAGATCACGCACGGGGGTGATATTTTGCTTTATACGGGTAGAGATTTCGATTGTTATCGTTCCGCATATTATGAACAGAAAACCGAACGCTATTCCGCGCAAAGACATTTCACCGAAGTTTACGATGCAAGAGAAAAAGAGCCTTTTTCCGAGGTATATGCCATCCGCACGGAGATCGTCAAAGCACCCAAATGGCTCGAACGCAAAGCGTCTTATCCCGCATACCGTGATATCAAAACAGGAGAAGCTGTGACGGTCGGTACGTATGCCTTTGACGGAACTTTGCCATATTTTAAGACACGTTCCTCGTTTCCCATCGATGTGAGTTGGGGACGTTATGAGGAAGCGGAGATTCCTTATAAACCTTATCGCTGGATTCAGCGGCAAAAACAGAATCCGATGCAATATCATAAGGCTTTGCCTTTGACTTTGCATGAAAATGAGTATGCAATTTTTGATTTGAACCGGATCGAATCGGGTTTCCTGAAATTTTCCGCAGACGTTCTTGAAGAAACTGACGTTGTGATCGGGTATACGGAACTTTCTGAGCCCGATCATTTTGAATTTACCAATATCAATTGCCAGAACGTACTGGAATATATTTTACCTGTCGGCAAAAATGAAATGATGAGTTTTGAGCCGTATACGGCGCGTTTTGCGATCATGCTTGTGAAAAAAGGCGCGCTTTCTGTCGAAAACTTCGGGATTCTGACATTGGAATGTGATATGACGGGCTTAATCGCGCGTGAGATTTCCGATTCGGAATACCGCCTGATTTATGATGCCGCCGTCAATACCTTTGCGCATAACGCTTCCGATATTTATATGGATTGCCCCTCAAGAGAGCGCGCGGGGTGGCTTTGCGATTCTTATTTCACGGGCATCGCGGAATATTTCTTCCTCGGAAAAAGCGATGTAGAAGCAGCGTTTCTTGAAAATTTCCGTCTTTATGAAAATGACGGAAGTATTCCCATGGGCGCGCTCCCGATGTGTTATCCATCCGATATGCAGAATGACAACAAATTCATTCCGCAATGGAATATGTGGTATGTTTTTGAAGTTCGGGATTTTCTCCTGAAACGCGGTCATGAAGCCGAAAAAGAAGATTTCCGCGCAAGCGTTATGGGTGTGATTGATTTCCTTCGGAATTATGAAAATGCCGACGGACTTCTTGAGGATCTTCCGTCGTGGAATTTTGTGGAATGGTCAAGGGCGAACGATTGGACGAAAAACGTCAATTATCCGACCAATTTCCTTTACGTCGGCGTTCTGTTTGCCGCTTATGAGCTTTATGGCGATGAAACGCTGAAAGAAAAAGCGATTGCTATCCGTGAAAAAACGAAAAAATTTGCTTTTGACGACGAAAAATTCATTGACAATGCCATCCGTGATGAAAACGGCATTTTGAAAAATACAGAAAATTTCTCAGAAGCAGGGCAGTATTACGCAATGCTTTTCGGGGATATTTCTCTTGATGAACCCATATATAAAAAATGGACAATACACATTCGAAATGGTTTTGCCGCGTTTGCGGATGCTCCCGATTTCGTTCCCGTGAACGCTTTTATCGGCAGATATCTTCGTATGCAGACCTTGCTCATGCTGGAGGAATACGATATTTTGCTTGAAAATATCAGGACGTTTTTTCTTGGTATGGCACAAACGACGGGAACGCTTTGGGAATATAAAGACGGTAAAGGCAGCAAAGACCACGGTTTTGCTTCATTTGCCGCTGTCGCGCTTGTATGCGCTCTTGAAAAACAAAAAATCTTGTGAAAGGATATGACATCAGATGAGACAGTTGATTTTGGGTACGGGACTTGGTTATGAAAAGGAAATTCCGATCGCCGAGCAGATCGTTCGCATTAAAAATGCAGGCTGGGACGGCATTTTCACGGAATGGGATGAGCATCGAGGGATCAAGGAATATGCCCGTATTGCAAAAGAAAATGATCTTGTCTATGGTTCTGTTCACGCGCCTTTCGATAAGGTCGATCAGCTTTGGGAAAAAGACGGTGCGGGAGATGCCGAAACGGAAAGACTTGCGCGCTGTATCCGTGAAACCGCGGAAATCGGTGTCGGTATCGTCGTGATGCACGCAATCATCGGCTTTGATAAATACCGCCCGACCAATATCGGTGTCAGCCGTTTTTATAAGCTCGTTCAGACCGCAGAGGAATACGGCGTGAAGATCGCTTTTGAAAATACGGAAGGCTCTGTTTATCTGGATACACTCCTCGAAGCCTTTTCTGATTATGAAAGCGTTGGTTTCTGTATCGATACGGGACATGAGATGTGTTATAATTACGGACATGATCTGATCGGCAAATATTGTAATCAACTGATTGCCACACATCTGAACGACAATATGAAAGTGACGGGCAGAACGATCACATGGCTGGACGATGCGCATATGCTTCCCTTTGACGGTCGTGCCAATTGGCACGATATTGCCGCAAGATTGAAACTTGTCGGTTATGAAGGTCCGTTTACTTTTGAAGTTACATCCAAAAGTAAACCGCATCGTGCGACACACGACCGTTATTCCACGCTGAATTTCGATGAATTCGTTTCTCTTGCGCTTCGCAAAGCGAAAAAATTTGCTTCGATGATGGATGATTGACTCTATGACAAATATCTGTTTCTATAAAAGCAAAGTGAAAACTATATGACCGCATTCAAATGAATGCGGTTAATTTTTTGGAATTCGGGAAATACTATTGACAAAACATTCCGATATATGATAAAATGGATTGAAATCAATTGAATTGAGTCAAAAAATATTCTCGGAGGTGCGATATGAACGCATATGATTTTAAAGTCAAGGCAAGGGACGGCTCGGAAATTTCACTTTCAGATTATAAGGGCAAGGTTTTGCTGATCGTCAATACCGCAACAGGCTGTGGGTTTACGCCGCAATACGATGACTTGCAAGCACTTTACAAAGAATTTTCCTCGCAAGGTTTTGAAATTCTTGATTTCCCTTGCAATCAATTCGGAGAACAAGCTCCCGGAAGCGATGAGGAGATCCATACTTTCTGCAAAGGCCGTTTCGGTATCACATTTCCTCAATTCGCAAAGATCGACGTGAACGGTGAAAACGCGATACCGCTTTATCAATGGCTGACGGCAAATACAAAATTTGACGGTTTTGGCAAATCTCCGATGGCTCTGATGCTTGCAGGTGTTGTGAAAAAGACCGATAAGGATTACAAAAATAATGGTAAGATCAAATGGAATTTCACAAAATTCCTCATCGACCGCAACGGCGAGATCGTTGACCGTTTCGAACCGACCGATATGAAAAAATTGAAGGAGGCAATCAAAGCTTGTCTTTGATCGGAAGAAAACTTCCCGAAGTCACTTGCATATTCCTCACGTCCGTGATATAATAAGCGTATGATTTTTTCGGAGGTGTCCTATGAGTCAATCAAATTATGATGCGTTGAAATTGGAAAATCAGTTATGCTTTCCTTTATATGCCGCCGCACGTGAGGTCGTGAAGGCATATCGTCCGCATCTCGATGCCATCGACCTTACCTATACGCAATATATCACGATGATGGTGCTTTGGGAATCAAAAGAAATTTCCGTCAAGACACTTGGTGAAAAACTGTTTCTGGATTCGGGGACCATGACCCCCGTTCTGAAAAGTTTGGAAACGAAAGGTTACGTTGTCCGCCGAAGAAATGCAGCAGATGAACGCTCCGTCATCGTTTTGCTGACGGAAGCGGGAGAAAAACTCCGCGATGCCGCCATTGACATTCCCGCAAAAATTGCGGGGTGTGTCGGACTTTCATCCGAAGAAGCTTTGACTCTTTATTCTTTGCTTTATAAAATCCTGAATACAAACTAAAAAAGCGGGCAGTGCCCGCTCGCGGTTTCTTGCCGTTTTTCCGCGTCCAAATACGGCAAAACGGAGAGGTCTGTTTTGAGCAATTTCCTATAAAATAAAAAACGCACTCAGCAATGAGTGCGTTTTTTGTTGAACAATATTTTCGTTGGATCTTATTTATTTTCTTCTTTCATATGTACGTCAAGCTGAGGACGGGGAATGGTGATACCGCGCGCATCAAATACCTGTTTGGTAAGACCCATGATATCGAAATATGCGGTCCAATAATCATCTGTCTTGGTCCAGACGCGGAAATAGAATACGAGTGCGCTTTCGGTCTGTTCACCGACGGTGACGAAAGGTGCGTGGTCGGGATCGTCATGAATGACGAGATCGTGTGCTTCTGCAAGATCAAAGAGAGCTTCTTTGACAACTTCGATATCGGAATCATAATCGACACGGAGTTTGAAATCGACACGGCGGATGGGATTTACGCTGTAATCAACAACGACTGCATTGGAAAGTGCGCCGTTGGGCATTGTGACTACTTTATTATCGGGTGTATGGATGACGGTATAGAAGATACCGATATCCTGTACGATACCGAGCTGACCGTTGGCTTCAATCATATCACCGATACGGAAAGGCTTGAATACAAGGATCATAATACCGCCGGCGAAATTGGAAAGGCTGCCCTGAAGAGCAAGACCGATTGCAAGACCGCAGGATGTGATGACAGCGGCAATCGCTGTTGCGTTTGTGCCGAGATTGATTGCGATCAGTACGACGAGGAGTACGTAAAGAACGACTTTCACAATATCAACAATGAGTGTTTTGGTATTGGCATCGAGCGAAGAAAACTTTTTGCCGCGAGTGATAATCTTGACGATCCATTTGATGATGGCGGGACCGATGATAATCATCAGGAGTGTGCCGAGAATTTTGAAACCGTAATTGACGGCAAACGCAGAAAGTCCTGCCCAAAGAGTTGTGAGGAATGCTTCCATTTTTGAAAAAACCTTTCTTAAAAAATAAATTTATTACAAGGGAAGCTTTTCAGCTTCCCTTGTAAATGATACGAAATTCAGGCTTACTTTTCTTCCTTGTCAACGAAAACCATGGAAAGATCAGCAAGTGCTTTGGGATCTGCGGGAGCGGGACAAGCAGACATCGGTTCGGATGCGTTCTGTACCTTCGGGAAGGCAACAACGTCACGGAGGCTGTCTGCGCCGCACATAATCATGGCAAGACGGTCAAGACCGAGTGCCGCGCCACCGTGAGGAGGTGCACCGTAACGGTATGCGTCAACGAGGAATCCAAATTTCTTTTCAATATCTTCATCGGTCAGACCAAGGCGGCGGAACATCTTCTGCTGAAGCTCGAAGTCTGTGATACGGATGGAACCGGAAGAAATTTCAACACCGTTGAGAACGAGGTCGTATGCTTTCGCACGGACGGAACCCGGATCGGTATCGATATATTCAAGACATTCATCAAGAGGCATGGTGAAAGGATGGTGCATAGCTGCCCAAGTTTCTGTTTCTTCATCCCATTCAAAGAACGGAAATTCTGTGATCCAGAGGAAATTGAAGCCTTCGGGAATGATGCCGAGCTGTTTGCCGACGATCAGACGGAGTGCGCCGAGCGTGGGCAGTGTAACCTTATCTTTATCGGCAACGATGAGCGCAACGTCGCCCTGACGGCAATCGATTCTGTCCATGATCGCCTCGAGCTCACCTTCTGCCATGAATTTTGCAAAGGAGCAAGCGGGTTTCGCATCAACGTAACGGATATAAGCAAGACCCTTCGCGCCGATACCTTTTGCGTGTTCGGTCAGCTTATCGATTTCTTTTCTTGTAAGTTTAGCCGCAGCACCTTTTGCAACGATCGCACGAACGGAACCGCCGTTTGCGATTGCACCGGAGAATACGGAGAAGCCGCTGTTTGCTACGAGATCGGAAATGTTCTGGATTTCCATACCGAAACGGGTATCGGGTTTATCGGAGCCGTAGCGTTCCATTGCTTCTTTAAATGTGAGGCGAGGCAGGGGAAGCTGGATATCCACGTTCAGAATTTCCTTGAAAAGTCTTGCGATATAGCCTTCGTTCATTTCCATGATATCGTTTTCATCCACGAAAGACATTTCAAGGTCGATCTGTGTGAATTCGGGCTGACGGTCTGCACGGAGGTCTTCGTCGCGGAAGCAACGTGCAAGCTGAATGTAACGGTCAAAGCCGGAAAGCATGAGGAGCTGTTTGTAGATTTGAGGGGACTGGGGGAGAGCGTAAACGCAGCCGTGATGGATTCTGGAGGGAACGAGATAGTCGCGTGCGCCTTCGGGGGTTGCTTTCATCATCATCGGTGTTTCAATTTCGATGAAGCCGTTTTCGTAGTAATAATCTCTCGTTACGCGCGCGATGTTGTGACGCATCATGATGTTGTTCTGGAGAGAGGGACGGCGCAGGTCGAGGTAGCGGTATTTGAGCGCGACTTCATCACGAACCTTTTTGTCGTCTGTGATTTCAAAAGGCGTGGTTTCCGCAACGGAAAGAATCTTATATTCTTTGACTTCAATTTCGATTTCGCCTGTGGGGATCTGTTTGTTGACAGCACTTCTTTCGCGGACGATACCCTTTGCAACGACAACGTATTCGGAGTGTGTGCGGGATGCTTCCGCAAAAATTTCGCAGTCGGTGGTGTCATCGAATGCGAGCTGAACGAGTCCCGTTCTGTCACGCAGGTCAATGAAGATTAGACCGCCGAGGTCGCGCGCACGCTGTACCCAACCCATGAGGCATACGTTTTCGCCAATGTTTGCGCGGCGGAGCTCGCCGCAATAATGTGTTCTTTTATCGGATTTTTCAAGTCTTGCCATGATGTTTAATCCTTTCTTTCTTTCAAAATTTCGATAGCTTCATCGATCGTAACGGTCTTTTGTCCGTCCTTGCCGAGAAGGTCTTTGAGCGCAAGTGTGCCGTTTCCCATTTCCTCCGTACCGATGACGGCGGCATAGGGGAAGCCCGATCTGCCTGCGTATTTCATTTTCTGTTTCATGCCCTTTTCGCCGTAATAAACGTCTGAGGGGATGCCTGCTTCGCGGAATTTGTTCGCAACGGAAACTGCGTAGGGAAGTGTTTCCTTGTCCATCGGAATCACGAGAACGTCAGCCATCGTGCCTTTCTGCGGCGCAATCAGACCGTTATCGCGGAGCTGAGAGAAAAGACGGGTAAGACCGATGGAAATACCGATACCGGGAAGCTTTTTATCGGTATAATAGCCTGTAAGATTATCGTATCTGCCGCCCGAGCAAACGCTGCCGAATTCGGGATGGCCGTTGATGGCGGTTTCATAAACCGTACCCGTATAATAGTCAAGACCTCTTGCGATGGAAAGATCGATTTTGAAGTTTTCTTCGGGCATACCGAACATAATCATCGCGTCAGTAACGGTTTCAAGCTCGTCCACACCCGTGTTGAAAACTTCGTTCTCAATGCCGAGCGCGCGGAGCTTTTCGATCATTTCTTTTCTCGTTCCGTCGATGGTGATGAAGTCGATGATGCCTTCGGTCTTGTCTTCGGGAACGCCGATGGAAACGAGTTCCTTGATAACAGCATTTTTGCCGATCTTTTCGATCTTATCGATCACACGGAGGATTTCTTCGATCTTATCGGAAAGACCTTCGGCCGCGAAAAAGCCGCCGAGGACTTTTCTGTTGTTGATACGGATGGTGAAATCACCGATGCCGAGTTTTTTGAATACGTGATAGATGACGACGGGCATTTCCGCATCGTAAAGGATGGAAAGCTCCTCGTTGCCGATGATATCGATATCACACTGGTAAAATTCACGGAAACGACCTTTCTGGGGACGTTCGCCGCGGAATACTTTGCTCATATGATAACGCTTGAACGGGAAAACGAGATCGTTATAGTGTGCCGCAACGTAACGCGCGAGCGGTACGGTCAGGTCGAAACGAAGGGAAAGATCGTTATCGCCCTTATTGAAACGGTAGATCTGCTTTTCGGTTTCGCCGCCCGCTTTCGCAAGGAGCACCTCGGAAAGCTCGATGGTCGGCGTATCGAGCGGAAGAAAGCCGAAGCTTTCGTATACGCTGCGGATCTTATCGTACATATCGTTGAAAAGAATCTGATCGGCGGGAAGAAGTTCCATGAAGCCGGGCAGAATTCTGGGGGTAACTTTGTCCTGCATATATATCTCCTTAATGGGTCTAAAATTGATAACGTTAATCATTATATCACGCTTTTTTATATTTTTCAATATTTTTTTTGCTATTGTTGACATAATTTTCTGCTCATGTTATAATTATGGCATAATTTGGGAGTGGGCAACGCCCACAGGAAAATTCTCGCCTTTTTAAAATGGTTCCGCATCGGAATACAACAAAACGGCGAGACCTGATTTTAGCAGTTTTCTAATATAACAAAAATGGGCAACGCCCACTCGAAGTTTCCTATATAACAAAAAAGAAACGGAGGCGCGCAATGAGAAAAAGTCTTTTGCAAACGGGAAAAGATACGAAGATCGAAGGTTTTTACGGCGTTGGCGCGAAACGTGCGGAAGCCTTTCATAAAATGGGCATCTTCACGGCCGAGGATATGGTCTATCATTTTCCGCGTGCGTATGAACCCCGAGGAAATATCAAAACGACAGCGGATGCGGAAGACGGGGAAATTTGCTCCTTGATCTTAACGGTCGCAACAGAACCGAAAAATGCGATGATCCGCAAGGGCATGACCTTGACGAAATTTTCCGCTTTTGATGCGGACGGTACTTGTAATTTGATCTATTTCAATCAGCCCTATATCAAGGATGCGGCGCATAAAGGCATGACGTTCCGCTTTTTCGGCAAAGTCAAACGCGAACGCACGGGTGTTTCCATGACTTCTCCCGTCATGGAAAGCGTAAACGGTACGATTCCTCTGCGAGATTACGTTCCGATCTATTCTCTGACGGCAGGCATCACACAAAAACTGATGGGTTCGGTCGTCCGCGAATCCTTACAGGCAGTACAGTCCGAAACGGACGGCATCAAGGAATTTCTGCCCGAAGAAATGCGGAAAAGGCTCGGTATCTGCGGCATCAAAGACGCGCTCCGTATGATTCATATGCCGCGCGTGATGGAAGAAACGAATATTGCCGTGCGCCGCCTTGCTTTTGATGAGCTGTATCTGTTCGCGCTTTCGATGGGACTTTACGGCAAAGATGAAAAAACGAAATGTAATTCATCCTATCCGAATACGGACAGACATCGCTTTCTTTCATCGCTTTCTTATGCCCTGACAGGCGCGCAGACAAGGACCTTTGATGCCATTGAAGCCGATATGACGAGCGGTTATCGCATGAACCGTCTTGTCGTCGGTGACGTTGGTTCGGGTAAGACCGTTTGTGCCGCCTATGCCGTATATCTTGCGCTGATTAACGGCAAACAAGCGGCAATGATGGCACCGACGGAAATTCTTGCGCGTCAGCATTACGGTGAACTTTCTGTATTTTTCGGCGCAATGGGCTACCGTACGGGGCTTCTCGTCGGCAGTATGACAGCCGCTGCCAAGCGCAAAGTGATCGCATCCCTTGCGGACGGCACGACCGATTTCGTGATCGGTACGCACGCGCTGATCGAAGATGCCGTGACTTTTACCGATCTCGGTCTTGCCGTTATCGATGAACAGCACCGTTTCGGCGCGGGACAGCGCTCTTTGCTTGCCAAAAAGGGTGAGAATACACACGTTTTAACGATGAGCGCAACACCGATCCCACGCACGCTTGCCATGGCCGTTTATTGCGATACGGATGTTTCTATCATTGATGAAATGCCCCCCGGCAGACAAAAAGTCGATACCTTTCTTGTAAACGAATCGTACCGCGCAAGGCTCAATGCCTTTATCCGCAAAAATATCGAAGCGGGCGGTCAGGTCTATATCGTTTGTCCCGCTGTCGAAGAAGAAGAAACACTCGTTTCCGAAAGCGGCGAAGCATTTCCCGAAAGCGATCTTCTGATGCTTGGCGCACAGACGGAAGACAAGCCGAAAAAGAAAGCCGCCGTTGATTTCGCAAAACTCCTTTCGGAAGAAATCTTCCCTGAATATCGTTCAAATTTCGTTCACGGAAAATTGAACGGCAAAGAAAAAGACCGTATCATGAGTGAATTTGCTGCCGGTAACATCGATATTCTCGTTTCCACAACGGTCATTGAAGTCGGTGTGAACGTTCCGCGCGCAACGCTGATGATCGTTGAAAACGCGGAAACATTCGGGCTTTCCGCATTGCATCAATTGCGCGGACGTGTCGGACGAGGCACGAGAAAATCGTATTGTATCCTCGTTTCCGACAGCAGATCGCAAAAAGCGCGCGAACGACTGAAAATACTTTGCGAAACGAACGATGGTTTCCGTATCGCCGAAAAAGATCTTGAAATGCGCGGTCCCGGCGATTTTCTCGAACAGACCTACGGCAAAACCAGACAAAGCGGTGAATTTGATCTCGGTATCGCTTCTCTGGAACGTGACGTAAAGCTCCTTTATACCGCTTTTGATGAAGCCAAACGCACACTTGTGGAAGACCCCGAACTTTCTTCCGAAAAAAATAAGGCACTCGCACGTGTTTTGATGGAAAAACTGCGGAGAAACGGGGGAGGAGCTTTTTAAAAAAAGCTCCTCCCCCTGACCCCCACCGCAAAAACTTTTCTCTGTGGTAGCTCTTAGTTTGTTGCGGTGCGTATCTTGATAAAAACAGTGCCTCCACAAAGAAAAGTTTTTGAAAGGAGTTTGGGGAAAACTTTTTTTAAAAAGTTTCCCCCGAAAATTTAAACAAACCTTAAACGAAACTTTATGGATTCTTAAAATAATATATGTTATACTGAACATAACGAAAGGGCGTACGAAATGGGAAAGATATTTTTTAACGAAGATCCGAATCATTTTATTTATTCGAGAAAAAAAGCGGGATATGAGCACATCACGATGCAGGATTCACGGGATTTTATTCTGCAATATCAAGGGACGCAGATCACGGATTTTTTTGTTTGTCTGAACGCTTCTCTCGTATGGTATGACGCAAAAAAGACGGACAGTATCATGAGCCAATACAAGCGATGGCTTGCCGAGGGAAAGACGGGGGAGGACGAAACGAATGTTGTGATCAGTTCAGGAATGCTTGCCGTTGATTTTTATGAAACGTATGGAATGTCTTTGCAGGCGGTATGGCTCGATACGCTTCGAGAAATCGGTATCCATCCTTGGATCAGCATCCGTATGAACGATATTCATGAGGCGAGCGCGGAAGATTCGATCCTTTTCAGCGATTTTTTCCGTAAGAACCGACATAAGAACCGTGCTTCTCACAGAAAGCCTTCCGGTTATTACGATTATGCGCTGGATTATCTTTATCCCGAAGTGCGTGAACATTATCTGACTGTGATCGGGGAAGCTCTGGAACGATTTGATATGTACGGTATCGAACTTGATTTTATGAGAGAGATCTATTCGATCGGTATCGGCAGAGAATACGAGGGGATTGCTGTAATCAATGCGTTCATGAGGGATGTTTATGGGCTTGTGAAGCGTGCGGAAGCTCGTTTGGGACATCCCGTGAAGATTGCCGTCCGTTTGCCTGATACCCCCGAAAAAGCACTTCGTTTGGGGTTTGATTTTTTCGATTGGATAAAAGCGGGAATTATCGATCATATCACGGTAACACCGCGCTGGTCGAGTTCGGATAATCATATGCCAATCGATCTTTGGAAACGCATCCTTGAGGGTACGGGCATCACGCTTGCGGCGGGACAGGAGATGCTGATTGACGCTTATAACAGGCGCGGCAGAAAATATGCATATAATACGTATGAAACGGCGATCGCGACCGCTTGCGCTCATCATTTTCAGGGGGCGGATGCCGTCTATCTTTTCAATTATATGGATATGCCTGTGCCGATTGACGATCGTGAGTGTTCGCTTTACGCGGATAAAGCACTTTATCGGAAATTTCTTTGCACGGCAGGGGATTATGAGCTTTGTTCCGCGGAAAAACGCCGTCACGTGATTACTTATGATGATGTTTCCGCTATCGGTGTTCCAATGCAAAAACAACTGCCGAAGGTGCTTTCGGAGGGTTTATTTACGGCTTTGCGTATAGCAACGGGGAAAATCGGTGCGGACAGAAAGATTTCTGTGATCCTTGGTTTTGAGGGTGAGGCTTACCGTGCGGAAGATATTACGGTATATCTGAATGCGAAAATCTGCCGTCTGATTGGGGAACGCGCACCTTTTGCGCAACAGTATCCCGATATGCGTTATTTTTGTTTTGAAGCGGAAAATGACGGAACGGTTTCTCCTGTTTCGGTCATCGAGCTTGGTCTTTCGGATGGCAGAACGGTACTTCATTGGGCGGAAATTGAGATTGATTGAACGATATTCAAATGATTGGAGGTGGATATTTATGAAATTGAACGATGTTCAAAATCGATGCAGAGCGTTTTTTGCGCGTGAAAAATATGCGGTCGCATCGTTTGGGATGACGTATACGATGCTTCTGATCTTTGCGATCGTATGCGAGCTTGCGCCTTTCGGCAGATATTCTCTCCTTGCCATCGACTTGCACGGGCAGTATTATCCGATGATGACGGAAAAACTTTCCGATTTGTTTTCCGTCTGGTCGTGGAACGGTTCGCTGGGTTTTTCGACGCTTGCACAGGGAGCGTATTATACGAACAGTATTTTTATTCTTTTGCTTGCACTGTTTTCGGAATATGCAAGGATTGCCATCCTTGATCTTGTGATCTTTCTGAAAATTGCGCTTTCGGCTGCCTTTTTCTCCTATTATCTGGAACAAAAACATAAGAAATACAGTTTATTTATCACGGTTTTCGGTATTGCTTACGCGTTATCGGCATATATGACGGCGTTCATCGCGCAACCGATGTGGCTTGACGTTGTGCTATTGTTACCGCTCATTCTGAACGGATTGGAACGGATGCTTCAAGGGAAAAATCCGCTTCGTTATACGCTTTTACTTGCGTTTGCGATCTTTTCCAATTTTTATATTTCGTTTATGCTATGTATTTTTCTCGTACTTTGGTTTGTAATTTTGCTGATTGCGGAAAAAAGACGGTCTTTGCGGGAAACGGTGCGGATGACGGGCAAATTTGCGATATTTTCGCTCCTTGCGGGGATGCTTTGCGCCGCCGTGATATTGCCGCTTCTTGCTAATATGGAAAATTGGATATCTTCTTCGCTTTCTTTTTCGGGAGAAATCGAATGGTATCATCGCGCGGCGGAGATCGCGGATGCCTTTTCTTTCGGCGCGAAGTCTTCCAGAGAATTTGGCGCGGCAAATGTTTTTTGCGGTTCATCGGCGGTCTTTTTCCTGCTTTTGTTTCTTTTTAATTCGGGGATACCGCTGAAAAAACGGCTTTCGTATACGGCATTGACTGTGTTTTTGTTTCTTTCCTTTGAGATCAATCTTTTGGATTATATCTGGCACGGTTTTCATTTTCCAAATCAATTGCCCGCAAGACAAAGTTTTCTTTTGATCTTTCTGTTGCTGATGATCGCTTATGAAACACTTTTGCATCGCAAAGAGCTTGATTTCGTAAGACTTTTCGTTTCATATCTGATTTCGGCGGGTGTTCTTTTTATCGGATTATCCGAAAGTGCAAACACGGTGGGCAGAATCATTTCCGTCATGATATTGACGCTTGTTTTTCTTCTGATGGTTCTTTCGCTTTGCTTGCGTGATAAAAAAGACTTGCGGAACGTATGCGCGACGCTACTGGCGTTCGTTCTGATGACGGAAAGTATCGTGAACGGAATGTTTGTTTTATGTTTTTATACGGGAGTGACGGATGCGGTCAAATACGTTGAAAATGAAGCGGATATGGAGTATCTTTCCGAGAAATACGAGAGCGGAAAAACGGATTTTTATCGCTCGGAGGTGTATCCGAATTTCACGTTCAATACGGGGCAGTTATATCAGATCAAAGGTGTTACTTACTATTCCTCCACGATGAACGGACAACTGTACCGTCTTTTTGAACGGCTTGGCAACCGTGTTTATGCGCAGAACGTCAGCACGGTCTATCAACCGACACCGATGCAGGATATGATGTTCGGTGTCCGGTATCATTATATGCGTAGCGGCAAAAAATTGGATTACGGCAAACGCATCGAAAAAACGGAAACGGTTTCCGTTTATGAAAGTCCTTATGCGCTTCCCCTTGCGTATACGGTCGATCCGGATATCAAACGATTCATGACGGTATCTGTGGAAGATCCGACGGTTTATGAGGGCATTGCTTTGCAGGCAAGATTTCTTTCCTTGGCTGCAGGATTTCCGATGGAAACGCTTGCATCGGAAACAGCGGCATCGGACGTAAGGGTTTCCAATGGTACGATCAACGGTAAATATCTTCATGTCAAGGATACTGATAGCGAAGCTATCTATTCCGCTGAATTTCAGGCGGAACATGACGGCTATTTTTATCTTGATTTTGATTTCAAGATCGGAACGTATACGGCTTTTATCAATGGCAAGAACAAGCATACGGGGTCATGCGGCAGCGATACGCTTCTTTCGCTTGGTTACGTTCAGAAAGGTGATACGGTTTCCGTTGAAGTCAGTGCGGGCGGTTATCAGACAGTTCTTTATGGAGTCAAAGGCTGGGTTTTGAATGAAGACGCGTTGATGGCGGTACATGAAACGCTTTCGGAGGGCGGTCTGTGTGTGACCTTTGCATCCGATACGAAGATCAGAGGCACGGTATCCGTTTCGGAAGATGCGGTTCTGTATTCTTCCATCCCTGCCGAAACGGGTTGGGCTGTTTATATTGACGGCGAAAAACAGGAAACGTATGATTTGGATTCGGGACTTCTTTGCTGTGATATCACGGCGGGAGAACATACCGTGGAATACCGATATTCTCCGCCGGGATTTGTGCTCGGTATGGGCATCACGCTTGCAGCGGCAGGAATCTTGTTTCTTTACGTATATACAAAAAAGCGGGCAGTGCCCGCTTTTTTGTATAAGGAATTGCTCAAATCAACCTCGCCGTTTTGCCTTATCCAAATACGGAAAAACTTCAAAAAGGCGAGCAACTTCCGGCGGGCGTTGCCCGCTTTATCATTTTCCCGAAAGTTCGAGAATGGAGATCTGCAAAAGCGTGATGAATCCGAGTACGGCAACGACAGATGCCAGAACGATGACCGTGATGACGATTGCTTTTTTGATTTTGATCTGTTTATATCTGAAACAGCATGAAAACAGGCTGAGAAGACCGATACCGCCAACGATGACGGGAAGCCAAATATAAACGATCTTGTTTCCGAGTGCCGTAATACCGCCGTCAAGCGTAAATCCGACGGGGACGATCTCGGGCAGAATGATCAGAAATACGATCGTGGAAACGAATGAGAATAATATGACCGAAAGCAATGCGATACTAAGTTTTTTCATGAATAAAATTCCTTTCCTGAAATGTTATTTCATTATATCATGAAAAAACGTTTTTTTCAATAGGCAACCGATCATATCGTTATGAAAATACAAAAGGGAAAAATTTCGAAAATAAAGGTCATATTATTGACAAATATCGTTATATATGCTATAATATTTCCATCAAAATTATCAGCAAATCTGTCAAAAGGCAGAGACGCAAAGCCAGGTGGCTAACCGATTTTCTTCGTATGCTCGACCGGTTGCAATTCTTTACCGTATTGCAACCGGTCTATCTTTTTGAACGGTTTGGGAATGGAGGTATCTTTTTTGAATAAGGTTTACAGGGAAGAAAAGAAATTTCTCATCAGCATTGAGGATTTTCTGAAAACAAGTCATTATCTTGACGGGCTTCTGATGCAGGACGAGCATAACGGCACGTTCGGTTACAGAATTCGCTCGCTTTATTTCGATACAGCTTATGACACCGATTATTTTGAGAAACTGGACGGTGTGGAGCTGCGCCGTAAGATCAGGCTTCGTATCTATGATCCCGCGGCAAAGACCGCAAAATTGGAAATGAAACAGAAGCAGGGGCAATATCAGTTGAAACGCTCCTTGACGATCTCCCGCGAAGATGCGGAACGGCTCATCCAATGCGATTACAGCCCGCTTTTAAAATATGAAGATGATTTCGCGGCGGAATGTTATGCACTCATGCATATGAAAATGTACCGTCCGAAAACCATCGTTGAATATAACAGAAAGGCATTCATTGCCAAAGAAAATAAGATCCGCGTGACTTTTGATAACAATATCGTTTCCACGGAAACGAATTTCGATCTTTTTTCGCCAAATCTCAATATGTATCCCGTTTTGGATAAATTTTCGGTCGTGCTTGAAGTGAAATTCAACGGATTTTTATTGGATTATATCAAGGATATGATCGCATCCGTTGACAGAAATGAGCTTTCCGTCAGTAAATATATGCTTGCAAGACAGGCATCTTATAAATTTATAACGTAAACAAAGAAAGGCAGATTTTATCATCATGAGAGAACAAATTTTAGAGCTTTTTAAAGGACAGCAAGCACTCAGTTGGGAAGAGATTCTCGTCAATATTCTTTTTTCCGCATTCATCGGTCTTATCGTATATCTTTCGTATTATCTGACGCACAAAGGTACGATTTACAGCAAAAAATTCAATGCTTCGCTCATTACGCTGACCGTTCTGACAGGTACGGTCATGACCGTTATCGGCAATAACGTCGCGTTATCGCTCGGTATGGTCGGCGCGCTTTCCATCGTCCGTTTCCGTACTGCGATCAAGGATGCGAGAGATACGGTCTATATCTTCTGGACGATCATTGCGGGTATTTGCTGCGGTGTCGGTGATTTTATCGTTGCGAGCATCGGCAGTGCGGTCGTTTTCCTCGTACTTTTCATCTTCAGCATGATTAAGAACGATCAGCGTATGTTGCTCATCATCCGTTCGAAAAGAAAAAATCTTTCCGCGATTCAGGCAATGGTATTCAATCTTTTTGATAGAAAAGCTGTCATGCGCGTACAGAATACCACACCTGAAACCGTGGAACTCATTTATGAAATCTCATCCGCAATCCTGAAAAAAGCGGAACTCGGTAAACATAGCGTTTGTGATAAGATCTATGAGATCGGCGATATCGAATATGTCAATATCGTTATGCAGAACGATGAAGTTTCGGGTTAAACGGCAATGAAATATAAAATTGTTTCTGTTTCGATCGCCGTGATACTGACCGTTGCGGTCGTCCTTTCCTTCACGCTTCCGTCTATGTTGGCGGCGAAAGCTCCGCGTTATCATGAACATCTTTCGGCGGAAGAAAAGAAAGAATGTACGGATCACGGCGATGACGTTTTCTGTTCCCATCTTCCCGTGATCTCCATTGATGCGGGCGGTACGGAAATCCCCGGTAGAGCGTATTACGATGATGAAGGAAACCGTTATTATACGACAACGGCAGATGGCGGTACATACGTGATTGCTGACGTGAATATCGTGGATAACGAGGGAAAAATGAATCATCTGACGGATGGCGCGGCGGTTTCCGCATCGGCGCGCGTGCGTGTCAGAGGATATTCTTCCCGTTATTTCATCAAGCTCGGTTATGCCGTGACGTTCGTTGACGATACGGGGGCAAATGAGCAACATGAGGTCATGGGTATGGACAGCCATCACGAATGGGTCATGCACGGTCCTATCCTCGATAAGACCCTCATACGCAATTATATGTGGTACAATATTGCGGGTGAGATCATGGATTATGCGCCGAACGTCCGCTTCTGCGAAGCCTATATCAACGGCGAATATATGGGGCTTTATCTCATGGTGGAAAGCATCACGGCGGGAGATAACTGCCGTTTGCAGCTCTCCATCAATAAAAAACAGAATACCTTTACGGGATATTGTCTGCGCGTCGACCGAGGAAGCACGGAGCTTAAAACGATGGATACCTTCTCCATGTATACTTATCAGAATCCCAGCATCGTTGACAGCGTATATCCCGGTGCCGCCAATCTGACTCCCGAACTCAAGGAATCCATTCAGAATGATTTTTCCGGATTTGAAAGACTTCTGTATTCCACGGATTATAACGATGAGAAATACGGTTATGCTTCCATGATCGACGTGGATAGCTTCATCGATTATTTCATCATCAATGAATTTACGTCAAACTACGACGCGGGAATGTATTCTACGTATATCTATAAAGAAGTGAATTCCCCGTATAAACTTTGTATTTGGGACTTTAACTCCGCTTGCGATAACTATCAGGAATACATCGTTGATCCAGAAATGTTCTATATGCAGAACGGCGTATGGTATAGCGCGCTCTTTAAGGACGGTGCGTTCACGGAAAAACTCATCGCGCGTTACCATGAATTGCGGAAAACATACCTGAATGAAGAATATCTCGATCGGTATATCGATGAAACCATTGCTTATCTCGGCGATGCGATCGACCGCAATTTTGAACGCTGGGACGATGCTTTTATCTATGACCTTTTGCTCCCTTACGAGCGAAATCCTGATACCTATGAAGAAGCCGTTACGGATCTGAAAGATTTTATTCACGTCCGCGGCGAATGGATGGACGAAAATATTGACACGCTCCGTCAGTATATCGTCGATCCCAAGGAATGAAAGTGATTTTTGATCTATGAAAAAATTTATTATCATTACGATCTCCGTCATACTTCTTGCGGTCTTTGCGGATTTTATGTATTGGCGCGGCGGTATCTGGGTCGATCTGCGTCCTTTTGCCGAAGTGACGGCGGAAAGCCGTGTTCATGACGGAAAGATTCAAAGACGGACGGAAGACGGTTGGGAAGATTTTGAGATCAGAGGCGTGAACCTCGGTTCATCCGAGCCGGGCGCGTGGGCGATCGATTTCCCGACGGATGAAGAAACGTATCTGCGTTGGTTTGAACAAATGAGCGAGATGGGCGCGAATACTGTGCGTATCTATACGGTCATGTCCGATACGTTTTACAATGCGTTTTATACATACAATCAGGACAGGGAAGAACCGCTTTATCTGATTCAGGGCGTTGCTCTGGATGATAATTTCATGGGTTCCCGTCACGATGCGTTCAGCGAGGAATTTTACGATGCTTTTTACGAGCATTGCGAGATCGCCGTTGACGTGATTCACGGAGCGAAAAAGATATCCGAAAAACAGATAAGCGGTATCGGTTACGGTACGTATTCCAAGGATATTTCCGCATGGACGATCGGTTATATCTTCGGTACGGATTGGAATGCCATGACCGTTGCTTACGCCGATGATATCTATGAGGGATATTCCTATCAAGGAGAATATCTTTACAGCGCGGAAGATGCTTCTGCTTTTGAGGCTTTGCTTGCTTCCGTCGGTGACGGTATCCTTTCTTATGAAAGCGAGCGTTACAAAGAACAGCGTGTGTTTGCCTTTACCAATTCGCTGGCGACGGATCCTTTTCTCTATACGGATTTTGTGAACGAGCTTTTTGCCAAATGCGCGTTCATTGACGTGGAACATATTCTCTCCACGGACAAGGTCCTTTCGGGACAGTTTGCGTCTTATCACGTTTATCCCTATTATCCCGATTATCTCAATTATTATTCCGCAGCGGAATGGGAATTGCTCGATATCGGAGAGCAATCGCTTTATCTTGCGGAAAACGGCAAGTTCAATACGTATAAGGCTTATCTTCAGCTTTTGAATAAGCATCATTCGCTTCCCGTCGTGATCGCGGAATACGGATTGCCTTCTTCACGCGGTATCGCACAGGAAGACTTGAATACGGGGCGCGATCAAGGATATCTTTCCGAAAAAGAACAGGGTGAAGCGATCGTTGCCTGTTATGAAGATATCAAAGATGCGGGTTGTATCGGTTCGTGCGTTTCGTCATGGCAGGATGAATGGTACAGAAGCTCGCGTAGCTCGGCTGCAACGTCAAATCCTCTCCGAACGGCATTTTGGTCCGATGCACAAGCACCCGAACAATCGATGGGACTTCTCGCGATGGAAGCGGGTGAGGGAGAATGTGTTTGTTATCCCGACGGCGATATTTCCGAATGGACGGAAGACGATATCGTATCTCAAAATAAAAAAGGTTCGATATCCGTGAAAACAGATGAAAAATATTTTTATATCATGATCGAAAACAAAGACTTTGTTTTCGATGAGGACGTTCTTTATATTCCGATCGATACCACGCAGAAATCGGGCAGCAATTACTGCGAGAATTACGACGTGAAATTCGACCGCGCCGCCGATTTTTTGATCGTGATCGATGGGGAAAACAACAGCCGTATCGTCGTACAGGAACGCTACGAAGTGCTTCGCGCGACGGATGCACAGAGGGCTTACGGTTTCGATACTTATACAGTTGATAATATACCCGAAAAGGATTCTCCCCTTTTCAAAAAGATTCAGGTGCTTTTGCGGAAATGGAACGGCGAGGAAGAAGAATATTATTTCTTTGAAACCGGTAAACTGACTTACGGCAATGCCAATCCTGAAAGCACGGAATTTTCTTCTCTTGCGGATTTCTGCCATGGAGAAGGAACGATTGAGATCCGTTTGCCTTGGAGTATTCTGAATTTTTACGATCCGACACTCAGAATGATTCATAACGATTATTATGAACATTACGGCATCAAGGAGCTTGCGCTCGATAAGCTCTATATCGGGTTCGGACTCGGAAAAGACCGCGCACGTATCGATCTTCTGCCGTTTCGACCGAAAACGTGGACGGATGATGTCACGTATCACGAACGGTTGAAAGAATCTTATTATATCCTGCAGGACGCATGGACGGAAGACTGACGGAGGTTTTTATGATTGAAACTTTGATTATGATCTATATTGCCATCTGCGCCTCCATGATCGTTTTCGATTGCATCTTCATGCTGATTATGAATATCCGCGCGGGCAAAGGCAAGGGAAAAGTCAAAAAGATCAGGGAATCTCTTGCCGATCAGCTCGAAACGATCTCCGAAAAAAAGGAGCTTCCGGAAAAATACCTTGGGAAGCTAATGAAAAACTTGAAACATCCCGTTCGTTTGCACCGTTTTGACGATGCTTTGACGATCCTCACGCAATCAATCGAAGACGGACGGTTTGCTTTGCCGCACGCGCCGAAGGGCGAGGATGACGTGCCGCTCCCTTTGCCGAAAGAGGAAGGCAAACGCTATCTGGCAAAATATCTGCGTATCATTGCGCCCTCGCTCATTGCGATTGCGAAGGATTATCGTGGACAGGATGCGATCGTACATACCTATTACGTTTTGTTTCTGCGGAAACACGGACTTCTGCAATATGCCAATACGTCTGAGATTGCGGCGCATCTGAAAGACTTTCTGGAAGAAGGCGATATTCACGTTTGCGAACACGTTCTGCAAGCCATTTACACGATTGGCGATCCCGTTCTGACCGCAGATGCCCTGAAGATCGCGGATAACAGGGATATCTTTATCCATCCAAAGATCATCAGTGACGGACTTCTCGCATATAAAGGCGACCAATATGCCTTGCAAACGCTTCTGCTCGATAAGCTTTCGGAATTTTCCGTGGATATGCAGGTTAATATCCTGAATTATCTGCGTTTTGCTTCGGGCAAGCATTGCCTGCGGATTCTTGATCTTTTGCTTGGTGAAGATACGGATGACGAGGTGAAATTTTCCTGTATCCGTTATTTCGGCAAATATCAATACGGCAAGGCATATTTCGTTCTGGCTGATTTCGCAAAAAACGACAAAGGCTTGAAAAAAGAATTTTGTCTGGTTTCGCTGACGGCTCTCCGCAATTATCCCGGTGAAGATACGCTTGCACTCTTGCGTGAGAATCTGCACAGCCCGAACTGGTATATCCGTTACAATGCAGCGGAAAGCCTGAATGCGCTCGGCGTGGATTACGGTGAATTTGTCGATATCTTTGACGGTCAGGACCGTTTTTCCAGAGAAATTCTGCAATTTCAATTTGATAGACGTTACGTCAAGGATAAGGAGGAAATCTACATATGAGAGAAAAGATATTGGAGATCGTTTCCGCATTTTTAACGGGTGCGGGAAGCGGTTTCGTTGTCTATCTGATTCTGTATTCCACGTTCCTTTTTCTTGCTGTGATCGTCGGTGCGTGGACGCTCTATTATAAAAATAAAAAACGCCGTTTCCGCAATATTTCCGATGAGAAATATTTTATCCCTGTCAGCATCATCGTTCCCGCATATAATGAGGAAGTCACGGTTGTTGATACTGTGCGGTCACTTCTTGCTTTGGATTATATCTCTTATGAGATCATTGTCGTGGATGACGGCTCGAAAGACAGCACGACGAAAACCCTTGTGGAAGCCTTCGGTATGAAAAAGATCCGCCGTCCGATCCGCAAGCAAGTGCCTTGTAAGGATGTGGAAACGATTTATGAGTGTTTCGATCAGAAAGTGCCGCTCGTTCTGATCCGAAAGAAAAACGGCGGTAAAGCGGATGCCTTGAATATGGGCATCAATGCCTGCCGTTATCCGTATTTTATATGTATGGATGCGGATTCCGTTTTGCAAGCCGATTCCCTCATCAAGATCACGGAACCCGTTCTTGCCGATGAAAACGTTGTGGCGGTCGGCGGTGTCGTCCGTCCCTGTAACGACGTGGAGCTGGAAAACGGTTGGGTCAAAAAATATCGTCTTCCCAAAAATCCCATCGCCTGTATGCAGGTCATCGAATACGATCGCTCGTTCTTATCCACGCGTATCCTTTTCGATAAATTCAACGGTTCGCTGATTATTTCGGGCGCGTTTGGTCTTTTCAAGAAAGAAGCCGTGATCGCCGTTGGTGGTTACGATTCCAAGACGATGGGCGAAGATATGGAGCTCGTTGTCGATCTTCATAAATACTGTACGGTCAATAAAAAACCTTACGCGATCAAATACGCAACGGATGCTGTCTGCTGGACACAGGCACCCGAACGGCTCCGCGACCTGATGAAACAAAGAAAACGGTGGCATCTCGGTCTTTTCCAGACGTTGATGAAGCATCGTTCCATGGCTTTTGATTTCAAGAGCGGTCCCGTCAGCTTCATTTCTTATGCGTATTTCTTTATCTATGAATTTTTATCCCCGTTCATTGAAGCATTCGGTATCATCGTGACGGCGATCGCGCTGATCTCGGGACTCATCAACTGGCGGTTTGCGCTATTATTCACGCTTCTTTACGCGTTGTTCGGCGCGATGCTTTCGCTGACTTCTTTCTTTGCGCGGACACAAACGGCGGAGCTGACGCTTTCGTTCAAGGACGTTCTGAAAGCGATGCTGATGTGCCTTTTCGAGATCACGTTCATGCATTTTGTGCTGACTTACGTCAGAGCGACGGCTTTTATCGGTTACCGCAAGAAAAAACTCCAATGGGGACGTATCGAAAGAAAGAAGATCAATTTGAAATAATTGAGGTTTTATATGTTTTCAAAAAGGATTTCAAGAGTCGTATTTTCTCTGATATTGGCGGTGTGTTTGCTATGCATCCCGATGGTCTGCCATGCGGAAATTTATCATTCCAAGGATAATCTCGGCGATCATGAAACGATCTTTGTTGCGGGTAATCCCGATCTGTATCCGATCGAATCCTATAATCGTATCACGGGAGAATACGAGGGCATTTTGCCCGAATTGTATCAGATGATCTCCGAGGAAACGGGGATTGATTTCACTTATATTTACAGCGGAAATAAAAACAAACAGGCATATCTTGCCGAAAACCGTCAGGTCGATATCGTTTCCGCTTATACCAAAGGCGAAGATATGGGAGATTACGTTCCCGAAACGCAGATGCTTCTGACGTTTTATGTTAAAGATAAAAAATATGAAGCGGTGATCGGTTTCACTTCGGTCTGTCCCGAGGAAGAAATGCTGGCGATCGTGAATTTCCTTGAAAATCTTCCCGAGGAAGAATTGACTTCCGTTGCTGTGACTTACGTGATGGCGCATGAACGTATTCCGAAGGTGCATCCTTTGCTCGTTGTTGCGGGGATTCTCGTTCTGATCGGATTGATCGTTTTTGGTATCGTTATGATGAAAAAATACCGTAAGCTCCGTGCGCTCGCGGGGTATCATGAAGTATATGACGCGAAAACGGGACTGTATAACGAAAAATATCTCTCATCCGTTCTGGATACGAAAATATTGGCGCAAGCCAAGGAAATGTATTACGCGGCAAAGATCATGCCCGACAGGGAAAGACTCGAACGCTATTATGATGAAGCGCATATCGAAGCTCTGGAAAAATACATTGCCGAAACGCTGAAAACCGAGTGCGGTAAACATGAATATGCGGCAAGAACGGATGATCTGACCTTCATTGTCGTTTTCCGCAATGCGAACGAAGAAGATGCGAAAGCACGTATGGATGCTTTGATGACGAAGATCAATGCGGAAAATGGTATTCTCGGAGAAGATTACAAAGTTGCTGTGCGCGGCGGTGTATATCATTGCACACGTTTCAATGAGGATAGCGAGCGTGTATTCAGCATTACGGAAGAAGCCTATAATCATGCAGAACAAACATCTTCCGATTATATTTTCGCAACGGCGGAAATGATTCGCGCGGCAGACAGAAGAAGACTTTTGCAAAGAGAAACGGCGCAAGCCGTCAAAAACGGAGAAATTCTTTATTATCTGCAATATATCGTTGACGTGCGGAGCAGTGAAGTTTGCGGCGCGGAAGCAATCTCCCGTTGGCAGCATCCGAGGGAGGGGCTTCTCATGCCCGGCGTATATATTTCATTGATGCAACAGGCAAAGACCATCGGTATGCTGGATTATTATATCTTTGAAAAGACTTGTAAACAGCTTGAGGAATGGAAAGGTACGGAAAAAGATCCCTTCTTTATTTCCTGTAATTTCGACCGTCTGACCATTGCGGAAGAACATTTTTTTGATAAACTGATGGAGATTTCTTCGCGCTATGACGTTCCCAGAGGAAAAATCTATCTGGAGATCACGGAAGATACGCTGGAATATAATAAAGAAGTCGCTTTCCGCAATGCCGTGCGTTGCAAAGAAGCGGGGTTCCGTCTTGCGCTCGATGATTTCGGCAGCGGTTGTACTTCTTTCAATACGCTTCTTGATTTCCCGATCACACTTCTGAAAATGGATCGTTCCTTTATTCGTATGATCGATACGGAAAGAGGGTATTCCTTGATTTCGGGTATCGTCAAAGCGGCGCAGAGTGTTGGTTATGAGATCATTTTTGAAGGTGTGGAAACCGAAGAACAACGTGAGCTTGTGGAAAAAGCGGGTGTGGAATACATTCAGGGTTATCTGTTCTCCCGTGTCGTTCCTTATATTGAAGCCACAAGAACGCTTGCGAGTATCAATATGCGTCTGAAAAAGATCGAAGAAGAATTCTCCGATCCTGAGGTTGCGGCGATCTTTGACGGCAGTATCAAAGTCTTTCACCGTGTCGGTTATTCCAAGAGCTTTGAAGTCAAGCTCGCAAAAGCCAATGATTTCGTTCATGCTACTTACCGTGAGATCAAGGACGTACTGATGTCTTATACGGGCGCGGTTTCTAAGATCAGCATGGTTTACGATGCCATTTATATCGGTAAAAAACCGATCGTCAAATTGCTTGTGACTTCCAAGGCTGTCCTTGTTTGTCTTGCGCTCGATCCCGCAAATTATCAGAATACCAATCATATCTATAAAGACGTTTCGTACAGCAGAAAATATCGCAAAGTGCCGATGTGTGTCAAGGTCATCGATGAAGATACCAAAAACGCATTGATCGCGCTTTTGCACGAACTTCTTGCGTGATATCAGAAAGGGAGATGCAGATGCATCTCCCTTATATTTGTTTATAGAACACTGTCCGTTTAATAGCCTTCGACATTGCTGATAATTCTGTGATAACCTTCCAGAACGATCATACCGTCGGCATCACTGACACGTTTGCCGCTGCAACGGACGATGACTTCTCCAAGCACGGGGTGGTTCCAAGGATATTGAAGCTGTACGACTTTACCGATCTCTTTCATGATCTGTACGTTCTGATGTACGTAATCCAGATAATCAGGTTTGATACGACTATGCCAATATTCATAACATTCCTGAGGCGTGAATTTCTGTTCCACAGCCATGATGCGTTCCATCGTTTCATCCGCGTGCATTTCATAATAGTTATCTTCTTCGTTGATACGGATGATCCAAAGACCGACATCGTTTTCACGCAGAATATCTTTGGGATCGAAATAAATGATACCCATTTTACCTTTTGCCTGATACAGTTTTTCGATAAAATGCAGATATTGCGCGTATTCGGATGTGGTATCATTGATATAGGTCTTTTCGATCGTTGCGGCATTGGCGGGTTTTGCGAAGAAATATCCTTGCAAAAGATCGGGTTGCAAGCCTTCCAGAACGGCAAGCTCACGCGTGGTTTCGAGTCCTTCGCAACAAACGCGGATCGCGCTCGTTTTGGCAAATTCAATGATATTGCTGATGAGCTTATGATTATAGGTATTCTTTTCAACGCCCGTCACGAACATACGGTCGATCTTGATCTCATCGACGTTCAGCTTTTTTAGATAACCGAGATTGGAATATCCCGAACCGAAATCATCGATGGAAAAGACGATGCCGAGTTTCCGTAAAGTATTGACACAACGCAGAAAATGTTTGCTTTCCTGTAATTTCATGGATTCTGTGATCTCAATGGTCAGGGCTTCGCCGGGCATTTCCGTTTTTTGCAGGATTGCCATGATCTTTTCCGCAATGAAAACGTCTTCAAACTGTACGATCGAGAAATTGACGCTGACATGAAGATCGGGAAGTTTTTTGCGCCATTTTTTGCATTGCAGAAGTGCTTGTTCCAGAACCCAGAGTCCGACGGTATCGATCAGACGGGATTGTTCCAGAAGCGGAATGAATTCATCGGGGAAAACACGGTCGCCGTTCGGTGTCTGATAACGAAGCAAGGCTTCCGCCGCATACAGATGATAATTTCCTGCCTTGAATTGCGGCTGATAAAAGAGTTCAAAGCCTTCGCAACCGTTCTGTACGCTTTGCTGGAGGGTTTCCATCAGCGTTAACGTGCGGAGTTTATCATCAATGGCATTGGCGGAGAAAAATTCCACCTGATCGCCTTTTTTCTGTTTTGCTTTTTTCATGGTCAGATTCACGGAGTCGAGGATACTGCTGACATTGGGGAAAAATTCGCGGTTGATCGGTACGGCGCTTGCCGTAAATGCGCATTTTTCCACCATTGCTGCCTGAATATCGGAAAAAACGGCTTGTGCATCTTCTTCTTGTTCGCTGTCGACGATCGCCATATAATTATTATGATCGATATGGTAGGCTTTTTGTACGAGCGGATGAAAATCCAGAAGATCGGCAACTTCTTTCAGAAGCATATCGCCGTAATCTCTGCCGTGACGGAGATTGATGGCGGCAAGACCATCGATATCGAGAAGCAAGAGATAGCCGTTCTGATTCTGCAGAATATCTTTCAGGTCTTCGCGGAGTTTGACTTTGTTCCAGAGTCCCGTAAGGGGATTATACAGATGGCGCAAGGCTTCTTCGGAAACTCTGCCGAGCATGACGGGCTCATTTCCGTTTTCATTGCGCAGAACCGTACCTCTGCTGTTGATCCAGACGGTCTTTCCTTCAAGTGTGATCCAACGGTAATCCAAATTGTGATAATTTTTTTCGCCGGATATGATGAGTTCTAAGTCGTTTTTCAGTTTTTTTCTGTCGGCGGGATGTACGACGGCGATCAGCTCCGTCGTTGTATTTTTCAGAGAATCATGATTACGGAGCGCATACGTCTGATTGATGTTGCCGAAAAATTGAATCTCGTCCTTTTCTATATTATAGATAAAAAGAAAATCATCGGTACTGTGATTGATGACTTCCATGACCTCACGGTAAATATTGATATTTCCGTGAGAATAGGTGGCGGCGGTTTCCTGTTGATTCATAAAATCGTCTCCTGCTCTTAATATTTTTAAATTTTGAATGAAATAAGATATAAAAAAGACCGCGCCTATAAACACCCGAAGAAACGGGTGTTTAAAAAGTCGCGGCCGGTCTGTCATGCGAAAAGGTTTCGTTTAGACACCTGAGCTTTGCGTCGCTACCTTTCAGTAGCTTTGCCAAATATTTGATTTTCGTTTGAGATCAGAATGAATTGATCTTTTTCTTTTTTTCTGCTTTTTGCTGATACAGTTTTTCATCCGCGGCATGAAGCAATTCGATGACGGTCATAGAACCATCGTAATTTTCTCTGCCGAGGCTCATGGAAAGCGTGAAATCATCTCTGAACGGAATCGCGGATACGGCATCGGAGATTTTCGCGCAAAGCGCACGGTTGTTTTCTTCATCACCGTTGCTTGTGATGACCGCAAATTCATCGCCGCCCATGCGATATGCCGTCGCGCCGTACTGTTTGGAGATCTTGCTTAAGGTATTTGCCGTCATGATAAGTGCGCGGTCGCCTTCGAGATGTCCCCACGTATCGTTGATCTTTTTGAATTCGTCAAGGTCGCCGATTAGCAGACTGAATTTGATTTTGCCGTCGCGTTTGGTCTGGCTCAGGCGGTTCTGAAGGGCAACGTCCATACCGTATCGGTTGGGAAGCCCCGTCAGGTTGTCGATCAGGATCTTATGATGCTGGTCATTGACAAAGAGGATCAGCATGGAAAGGAAAATCGCGTGTGACAAGATAAGAAGCCCGTTCTGCGACCAAATAGTTTCGATGATGGAAAGACAAATGGGCAGAATGATGAAGTGAGTGAAAACGAGAAATCTGCGTTTTTCTCTTTCAAATTCCGAGCGTTTATAACAGATGAACGAAAGGACGGATGCGGCGGTGACGTAAAAATAGTCAAGTGCCTGCAAAAAATAAAATTTGCCGTGGTGGGAATGTCCCGCGTCGTCGATATAATAGAGCCATCCCGTATGCACGGAGATGATTGCCAGTGCACAGACGATCAGGGCGGGCAAAATGAACAGCAATTTTAAGGTTTTGTTTTTTAAGAACGAGAACGGGGATTGGTCAATGCAGTAGCAGAACCAAAAATATCCCGCAAAGGCAAGCGCGCATGAATAGAGCACCGTGATGATATGTAAGACCCAACTGAAATCGGGATTTCCGCCGAATGTGGCTCTGCAAATATCGAGCGCGGTTGCAACGATTGTGAGCAGATAGATACCCGAAAGATAATTCAAGATATTCGGTTTCCAATATCTTAAATTATAAAAAAACAGTACCGCTAAAAACAGGATGCAGAGTGCTTGGGACTCAATATACAGCCAAGAATGATTCAAGAAAAAGACCCCTTACTAAAAATCTGATAATGAATAATTTGGAATTTTTATTGATGGTAAATTTATTATAGCACAAAACAATTTCTTTGTCAACCGGCGTTTATGCATAAAAATACACAAGAAGGCATGGTTTTATCCATGCCTCAGTTTGTCGATAAAGTCGAATTAAAATGTTTGCTTCAGCGTTTTGCACAAAAGCAAACATTTTATAAAGCCTCTCACTTTGGGAGAGGTGGCACGCAAGGCGTGACGGAGAGGGATTTTTTACTGAATTTAACCCTCTCACCCGACTTCCGTCGGGAGCTCTCCCAAAGGGCGAGCCTTTATAATAGTTATCTTTTGTGTTTTTTGTGCAACTTTTTATTTCCGCTTTTTCTACATACCTTTTTCGACAGTCTAAAGGCATGGTTTTATCCATGCCTTAAAAAATCATATTATTGGTCGTCACCGAAATCCGCGATATAAGCTTCCATGAGCTTTTCGGGCCAATCGGAAACGGGTTCGAGCTTACCCGTGAAGAAACGGAGTGTTTTGGGTTCATGAACGAAGCGCAGACCGCCGATCATATGACGGTGATCGTAGAGCCACTTCACGCGGTCGATGACGTATTCCGTCTGGGAAAGGGTGAATACGCGGCGCGGGAATGCGAGGCGGACCATTTCAACGGATGCGATATGTTCTGTACCGTCGGGATTGCGTTCTTCGGAAAGCGTACCGCGTTCCATACCGCGAATACCGCCGCAAAGATAAAGTGCTGCAACGAGAGAACCTGCGGGATATTCATTCGAGGGAATATGGGAAACCATCTGTCTTGCATCGATATGCGCGCCAAGACCGCCGCCGGGGGTAATCATCGGAACACCGAGCTTATCGAGCTCGCGGACGCAATGTGCGATAAACTGCGGTCCCTGAGAAATCACGTCGATATCCATCGTTTCTTCGAAACCGATAATCATTGCTTCCATTTCCTTGACGGACATACCGCCGTATGTCAGGAAGCCTTCGAACATCGTGATATAATCTTCCATCGCATGGAAAAGTGCTTCATCACGAACGAGAATACCGCCGCCTCTGCCGAAACCGAATTTACGGCCGGAGAAATAGATCACGTCAAAGAGATCAGCAATCATACGGGTGATCTCGGCAACGCTCTTATCCTTCAAGGCTTCTTCACGCGTTTTATTGAAATAGAGGTTGTCCTGAAGGAGCGAAGCGTCGAGAACGGTCAGTATGCCGTGTTCTTTGGCGATATCCGTTGCCGCCTTCATATTTTCATAGGAAATGGGCTGACCGCCGATGAGGTTCGTGCCTGCTTCCAGACGCATATATGCGATATTGTCTGCGCCTTCCTTTGCGATACAAGCGCGGACTTTATCGAGATCGATATTGCCCTTGAAGGGAAGATTGCTTTTCGGAACAAGACCTTCGTCCTTGACGAGTTCTTCCACATGACCGCCAAGACGGGTAATGTGTGCCTTGGAAGTCGTGAAATGATAGTTCATGATGACACAGTTGCCGGGTTTGACGAGGTGCTGGGAAAGGATATGTTCGCAAGCGCGGCCCTGATGTGTGGGCAGCAGATTGGGAATACCGAAGATTTCTTCGAGTTTGGCACGCATACGGTAGAAGGTTTCGCTTCCTGCATACGCATCATCTGCACGGAGCATTGCGGACTGCATATTGTCACTCATGGCGTTTACACCGGAGTCGGTGAGCATATCCATGAAAATATCGCTGTTATGGAGCAAGAATGTATTGAAACCCGCGTCATACATCTTCTGAAGACGTTTTTTTGCGGGGAGAAGTGTGAGTTTTTGTACGATTTTTACTTTATGCATCTCCATCGGAACAGGAGCGCGGTTATAAAATTTGATTTCGGGCATTTTTTCCTCCAAATGATGATTGCTTTATTTTGATATTTAGTATATAATAAAAATGTCAATCGGTCAAACGGAAAAATTTGATTCTTATCATCGAATTTTTCGATGGAGAAAACGGAGGATATTGTATGGAGATACGGAACCTGATTACGTTTGTTCACGTCGCGGAGCTGAACAGCTTTACAAAGGCGGCAAAGCTTTTGGATTATTCGCAATCCACGATCTCTTTTCAGATCAAGCAATTGGAAAATGAGCTTGGATGTCTTCTTTTTGAGCGCATCAATCATACCATTACCCTGACGGAAAAAGGTAAGGAATTGCTTGCTTTCGCAAAACAGATCCGTTATCTGACGGATGAATTCAATCAGAGACATCTTGCACCGCATGAGGTCTGCGGTTTTCTGCGTATCGTTACGTCGGATTCGATCTGCGAGGATATGATGCTCACCAATTATATCGATTTTCATAGCCGTTATCCGAAGATATCCCTGAAATTCGCGACGACGGATACGGAGGATATGATCTCGATGCTCGATCATAACGAAGCGGACGTGATGCTGACGCTGGACAGCCGTGTTTATCACAGAGATTATCAGATCGCCAAAGAAGAAGCGATTCCGATGTATTTCGTAACGGGCGCGGATTCTCCGTATGCTTCCGAAAAAGAACTTCTGCTGAAAGATATCGCTTCTTATCCTTTTATTCTGACGGAACGCGGAATAGGGTATCGCCGTATTTTCGATGAAGAAATGACGAAAAGGGGGCTTGACGTTCAGCCCATTCTCGAAATTGCACGCACGGACGTGATCGTTTCCATGCTGGAGCAAGGCGCGGGTGTTGCGTTTCTGCCTGAATTTGTAACGAGGAAAAAAGTACGGGAAGGGAAGCTCGTCTATCTGAACGTCAGCGACGTGCAAGCGGAGATATGGAAGCAACTGATCTATCATAAGAATAAATGGATCACAGAAAGTATGCGCGTGCTTCTGGAATATATCAAAGAAAATGAATTTGGTCGTTGACAAAGAAAAAAATTTATGGTATACTGAATGCAATCGGCGGCAAACCGCCGATTTTATATGAAAATAAGTTAGCAAAGTCTAACTTTGGAACGGAGAACAATATGACAGTGGCTGAATTGCGATATCTGATTGCGATCGATGCGCTTTGTGAGGGGGAGAACGGTGTGAAACTGACGGAGATTGCTGCAAAAATGGGTGTTACCAAAGTCAGCGTTTACCGCGCCGTCGAAAGACTCGAAAAGAACGGATATGTCCGGCGAAATGAAAAAAACAAGGTCATTATGACGGAAAGCGGAACCTTATTTCTTGAGGAATATATGGTAATCGTGCGTTTCATCCGCGCTCATCTGGAACAGAATTGCGGAACGCCTGCCGAAACCGCGTATCAGGATGCGCTGGGCGTGGCTTGCGCTTTGAGTGATATTTCAAGAGGCAGTATTGCCGCTTGTATGAAAAAAATAGAATCGGGGGAAAAATCATGATTGATAAGGCTCTTTTCCGTCTTTTAGGCGGAAACAAAAAATATATCTGGTTTGCCGTGATCGCAATGGTTGCGGGACTTGCGGCAAATATCGGCGTGACGGCTTGCGTTTGCTGGGCGGTCTGGCTTTTGACCGAGGGCGCGGAAGCGATGGATTATCTGTATCCCGTTGTCGGTGCAGTTCTTTGCATGACGGCGCGCTTCATTGCCACGAGCAAGGCGGGGGATATCAAGGATATCATCGGCAGAAACGTCAAAAAAGATCTGCGTGAACGCGTATATAATAAAATCGTAAGACTCGGTGTGCGTTCCACGGACGGCATGAGTATGGCGGGGCTGACACAGGTTTCCATGGAAGGCGTGGAACAGCTCGACCTCTATTATTCATCGTATATTCCGCAGTTCTTCTTTTCGATGACGGCACCTTTTATCCTTTTCTTTATCTGTTTGCCGATTGATTGGCGTGTGGCAACGGTGCTTCTCGCCTGTGTGCCGCTGATCCCGCTTTCTATCGTTGCGGTATCGAAATACGCAAAGAAGATTTTCGCAAAATATTGGGGCAAATATACTTCGATGGGCGACAGCTTCCTTGACAGTGTACAAGGCTTGAAAGAACTCAAAATTTTCAAGGCGGATGCAAAACAGCATGAAAAAATGAATGAAAATGCGGAAGAATTCCGTAAGATTACGATGAAAGTTCTCGTTATGCAGCTTGCGAGCACGACGATCATGGACTTCGTTGCATACGGCGGCGCGGGACTCGGTATCGCATTTGCGATCACATCCGTCATCAACCGCGGACTTTCTCCCGTTGCGGCACTTTTCCTGATCTTTGTCGCGGCTGAATTTTTCCTTCCGCTCCGTGCGTTCGGCAGTGCGTTCCACGTTGCGATGAATGGCGCGAGCGCGGGTAAAAAGATCATTTCTCTGCTCGATACGCCCGATCCCGTCTGGGGCGAAGAAACGCTGACGGGCGGCGAGATCGAACTCACAAACGTCACGTTCTCCTACGACGGCAAACGCGATGCGCTCAAAAACGTCAGTATGCGTTTTGCCGAAAAAGGCATGACTGCCATCGTCGGTGAAAGCGGCTGCGGTAAATCCACCGTCGTCAATATGATTATCGGTGCATACCGTCCGAAAAACGGTACGGTAACGGTCGGCGGCAAACGCGCGGATGAGGTCACAAGAGAATCTTATTATGAAAACCTTGCCGTTGTCAGCTACAATACTTATATTTTCAATCAGACCGTTCGCGAGAATTTCCATCTTGCCAACGGAAACGTCAGCGATGAAGATATTTATGCGGCATTGGAAAAAGTCAATCTCGCTTCGTTTATCCGTGAGAACGGCGGACTTGACAAAGTCATCAGTGAAGATGCAAGCAATATTTCGGGCGGTCAGAAGCAAAGACTCGCACTTGCCGTTAATCTCGTTGCGGATAAAAAAATCTACGTTTTCGATGAAGCAACGAGCAATATCGATATCGAAAGCGAAGCGATTATCATGAAAAATATCAAAGCACTTTCGGCAGAAAAAGCGGTTATCGTCATTTCTCACCGTCTTGCCAACGTCGTACCGTCCGATCATATTTATTATATGGAAAACGGTGAACTCAAGGAAGCGGGCGATCATCATACGCTGATGGCGAAAAAAGGCGGTTATGAAAAACTGTATTCCGCACAGAAAGCACTTGAAGAAGGTTATGCAAAGGAGGTATTCGCATGAAAAACAATCGGAAAAAACTGCGCCGCGGTGGTGCGGTCATCATGGCGAATCTGATCTTGCTTCTTGGCAGTCTTGCTTATATCATGATCCTTGCCGTTCTGAACGGTTCGCTCGGGTTTCTTTCGGCAATGGGAGTCACGCTTTTCGGCGCGCTCGGCGTTGCGAAATTTTTCGGGGAGGCGATCCCGCTTTCCTATACAGCTCTTGCACTTCTGGCGGTCGCTTGCGGTGCTTTGCGAGGACTTCTCCGTTATTTTGAACAGTACAGCAACCACTATATCGCATTCCGTCTTTTAGCGACCCTCCGTGACAAAATCTTCGGTGCGCTCCGCGAGCTTTGCCCCGCAAAGCTCGAAAGCAAACAAAAGGGAAGTATCATTGCCATGATTACTTCCGATATCGAAACCTTGGAAGTATTTTATGCGCATACGATCTCTCCGATCTGTATCGCGGTGATCGTTTCTGCGCTCGTTGCGATCTTCGTCGGTATTGTTTCCAGTCCCATCCTTGCTTGTGTTGCCGTTTTTGCGTATCTTTTCATTGGTATTATCGTACCGATGATTTCTTCCGCAAAGCTCAAGGAGTCCGGCGTGAATTACAGACGTGAATTTTCGGCTTTCAATGCGTATTTTCTTGACAGCATCAAGGGCGTGAAGGATATCGTCCTCAACGGTGCGGGCGCAAAACGTGAAAAAGAAGTTAACGAACGCTCCGAAGTGCTTCTTGCTGAAACCAAAAAGATGAAGCACAATACCACGCGCGCCGCGGCTTTCACAGAACTTTCTGTTTCTCTTTCCATTATTCTGACACTCACGGTCGGTATTGTCCTCGTTCATACGGATGCGATCACGGTCGGTAAAATGATTATCGGCGTGGCGGCAGTCTTTTCAAGCTTCGGTCCCGTCATTGCCATTTCCGCATTGCCCGGAAACCTCACGCAGACCTTTGCAAGCGGCGACCGTGTACTCGATCTTCTTGCGGAAAAGCCCGTTGTGACACCCGTTGAAAACGGCGAAAAGATCAGCTATGAAGAACTCTCCGTTTCCGATCTTTCTTTCTCCTATGACGGTGAAACGGAGATCCTTAAGGATATCCGTATGCACGCGAAAAAAGGTGAGATCGTCGGTATCGTCGGCGAAAGCGGATGCGGTAAATCCACGTTTCTCAAGCTCCTTCTGCGTTTCTGGCAGAAATCTGGCGGTTCGATCTCTTATAACGGTATCGATATCGACCGTATCGACAGCGAAAATCTGCTCGATAACGTAACGATGGTCAGTCAGGTCACTTATCTTTTTGATGAAACCATTGAAGATAATCTCCGCATCGCAAAACAGGATGCAACACCCGAAGAAATGCAAACGGCTTGCCGTCTGGCATCCGTTCACGATTTCATCATGAGTCTGCCCGACGGTTATCAGACCCGTGTTGGCGCGCTCGGAGATAATCTTTCCGCCGGTGAAAAACAGCGTATCGGTCTTGCTCGTGCATTTCTTTCGGGCAGTGAATTGATCCTTCTTGACGAGCCGACGAGCAATGTTGACAGCATCAACGAGGGGATCATCCTCGAAGCACTCCGTCGTCAGAAAAAGAAAAAAAGTATCATTCTCGTTTCCCACAGAGAATCCACGATGGCGATCGCAGACCGTATTTACCGCGTTGCGAACGGTCATATTTCCGAAATCTGAATTTCAGGCATTTCAGGGAGAGCTTTTTAAAAAAGCTCTCCCTGTTGTTTTAAAAAAAGTTAGCTATGGCTACCAAAAAAGTTAGCTATGGCTACTCATTGACGGGGATGAAAAAGCGTGATAGAATAAACGAATATAAGACCAAACGAGTTAGAAGACACTAACTTTAATACGAGGAGGTATTTTTATTATGAAAAAAATTTTGTCTGTTGTTCTTGCGATGGCGATGCTTTTCGTTTGTCTTTTCGCTGTTTCCTGTGAAAAAGAACAGGAAGAAGAACTTGCGATTGCCCGTTCGTTTATAGCGGGTTATGAAAAGACGGTCGATATGGGTGAGAACGAAGCGAAGATGAGCGGACGTGTTCTGATGAATCTGATGACGAACGGTACGGTCGATATCTACGTCGGCTTCAATGGTATGGGTTCTTATGAAACCGCGCACTACACGGGAACCTATGAATTGGGTGAAAACGAGGAGTTTGATGAAACCATCAGTTTCACGTATCAGTACGGCGAAGAAAGTGCTTCTGTGGAAGATGCCGTTATCATCGACGGTATTTTTGAAACACCTTTCTACATGATCTCGTCCATGACATCCACACCCGTCAACTTTTATGAAACCGCTCCCGTATCGATGGACGGCGATATCTATGTTGGGTATCTCACCAAAACGGGCGGCATGGGTTCGATGGTTTACGCATATGCGCTGACCATGAAAGAAGACGGTACGTTTGACGTTAGCATCATGCAGATGGCAAGCGTTATGCACGTCTGGGACAAGAGCACGGGTACATATACCGTTGACGGTGAAAACGTGACCTTTACTTATGACGTGATGGACGGCGAAGGCGCGGTACATCTTGAGGATTATACGTCCGAAGGTAAGGGCTTTACCGAAAACGCAATCTCTGTCGGCTTCAATATTTCGCAGACGAGCGTTCGTGCATCCGATGCACCTTTTATCAAAGTCAAATAAAATTATTACATATCAAAAGGAGAATTTTACTATGGAAAGAGCAAGACTCGAAACAGGCGAACTCAACAGATTTTTTAACTGGGCATACAGAACCCGCGGCAATACTGTTGCCGCACTTGCCGAAGGCAAGATGATGACTCCCGAGAAGATCTTCCTTTCGTTCACATCTCACGACCCGGTTTTCATCAGCAATGGTCCCGCAGGTCTGAACGGTTCCGTCAAGGGTATCGGTTTCATCCCCAAGGAAGAATATCTCGAAGAAGCACTTGCGGCATATGTTGAACACATCAAGAGCTATGATCCCGAAGACAAGACTTACAGCGACAGAGGTCTGAAACTCCTGATGAAATGGCTCTATTCCGCCGAAGCGGAAAAGACCGTTGACTTCGAGCATATTTACAGCGTGGAAATGGCATTCAAGCACAGCTGGGAAAACTATCAGGTCAATCCCGAAGCAACGCTTATGTTCTATCAGCCCCCCGTTCTTTCTTATGAAGTACGCGGTAAGATGGAAATCGTCGGTAAGCACAACGAGATCGGTACGATCAGACCCGAAGAACTTCCTCTCATTCAGCAGTTCATCAACGCACAGCACGACGTTTACCACACACCGAACATTGAACGCTGGGTAACCCGTCCCGCATATAAATTCACCGTTGAAGAAATCTTCGATAATTCCGCAAACAAAGTTGGCTTCGGTACAAAGATTCCGTATTGATGATGAAAAGATTTCTTTGCGTTCTTCTTACCCTTGCCGTCATCGTCACACTCCTTGCGTCTTGCGGAATGCGTGAGGATAAATACGCAAATTCCTTGCGTATCGGCACGACGGCACTCCCCAAAAACCTCAATCCTTATTCTTCCACAGCATCTTCTTCGACATTCTTCGTGGGACTTTTCTATAACACCATCCTCGGCAGCGTTTCCGTTCCCGTTGGTTATGAAGAAGGAAAGACCTTTACGTTCCCCGATGGCGAAGTGTATACCCCCGTGGATAAGGACAAAAACCCGCTTTCCTTTGCGGACGGTCTTCTCGAATACGAAGGCGCGCTTCCCAAAGAAGAAGGCAGTCTTTACGGTTACGAATACTTTGATCCGACCGAAGAAGAATGGGCGGAACAATGTGAAAGGGAATCCATCGTTTTCGGCGTTGACGAAAGCGGTAATCCCATCAATGAAACCGAAGAAGAATTCATGGAACGCGCGCTGATCGCCGTTCCCAATCAAAACTGGATGCGTTTCCGTTTCAAAGTTGTGGAAGGTCATTCCTGGAGCGACGGCACACCCTTTACGGCTGACGATATCAAATTTACCTTTGACTATATTATCAAGCACGCGGGTTCTCTTGGTTCGCAGGCATATTTCCTGACAGACTATTACAAGAGCGAAGTGGTTGACGGCGATTTGGTGTTCGTTCTCGCAAGCAACAATTATACTTCGATGAAATCCATCTGCAATTCCATCGTCATTCTGCCCAAGCATATCTGGCAGACCATCCGTACACCTGCCAAGGAAAAGAATCTTTCTCCTGTCGGCACGGGCGCGTATTATATCAAAGAGGGCGATTATATCGCGGACAGCACCATTACTGTAACTTTCCGCGAGGACTATAACGAAAATCTCAAAAAAGAGATGTTTGCATATGAACCCATTCAGAATATCTCCGTCATTCTGATGAGCAATGAGGACGTTCTGATTAATGCACTTCGTGAGGGAAGTATCGATCTGATGATGGACAGCGTGAAGCCTTCTAAGGCATATGCGGTTGCGAATAACAGCGCGTATGATACGGTCGAAATTTCCGCCGTGAATAACGATTTCGTTTCCACACTTCTTTTCAACGTTGGTGAATATGGTGCATTTAAGGAAGGCGGTTTCAATGGATATTCCTATGAGATCAGAAAAGCGATTTCGCTCTGCATCGGTCAGCAGAAGCTCATCGATGACGTTCTGCACGGTATGGGCGTTCCCGTCGGTGACTGTCTTGTACAGGATTATTACGACCATGCTTATATGGATGAAAACGGCGATTACGTTTATCATAAGACCGACGTGGATGCGGCAAACGCGCTTCTCGATACCACTTCCTATAAGAAAGATGCAAACGGAAGCCGCGGCATCACGCTGACAGTCTTTGCGACACCCGATAACGAGGTCGTCGTCAAGGCACTTGCCACACAGCTTTCCGCGATAGGTATCACGTTGGAATACGATCAGGCGACCTCGACCTATTCCGATGATATCAAGCAGAACAATCATGCAGATTTCGATATGATTATCAATAGCGTTACGTTCACGGCTGATAAACTCCTGATGTACAGCGCAAGATACAGCGTTTATCCCGGTTCGGATGCCGTCCGTCTTTTCAACTATTCGGGTATTAAAGATGAAACGCTGACCGAAATGATCAAAGTGATGGAAACGACTGCCGATACACAGGAACAGTACGCACGTTGCCGTGAAGTACAGTCCTATATCGCGGATCTTGCTATTGAGATACCACTTTATTCGGAAAATACCATTACGTTCTATACTTCTCAAAAATGGGACGGTTGGATGGATGTTTCGGGTTCTTCGATTTGGAACAGTTATTCCATCCGTTATCTCAAGCCTGTCAGTGAAAATTGATTGTAAACGAGGTTTTCCTCGTTTACAGTACGGATCGAAAGGAATTTTATGAAAGGCTATTATCTCAAAAAAGTACTCAGCTCGCTTTTTGTGCTGTTTATTATCATCTCGCTGAATTTCTTTCTTCCGAGAATGATTTTCAGCGACCCAGCACAGCCGTATTTTGCGGGCGTTCCCGAGGATGCGATTGCGCTTCGTGAACAGATTCGAGAAGAATACGGCTTCAACGATCCTCTTATCGTACAATATTTTGATTATCTCGGCCGTGTCATCACGCTCGATTTCGGTGAATCGCATTATTATAAGGAATCCGTTTGGAAGGTTATGTTCAGCCGTATTCCGTGGTCCATGGTACTGACGGTTTCTTCGATGCTGTTTTCGATCTTCTTCGGTATCATCTTCGGTGCGGTCGCGGGCAAAAAAAGAGAGCATACGGCGGATAAAGTTTTGCTTTGGCTTTCGGGTATCACAACGGCAATTCCGTCATTCTGGCTCGCGCTCGTATCGCTGATGCTCTTTGCATTTACTTATAAGATATTCCCGTATCGCGGCGCGATGACGGCGGGTTATACGCTGACGATGAACGGCCCGCTTTTCCTTGTCGTTCTCGTCGCGGTGATGGCGGTTGCCGTTGCGCTTCGTTTTATTACGAAAAAATCCGTCTTTATCTTTGCGGGCATTCCCGTATCCTTGGCGGCGGCACTTCTCTCGTCCGTACCGCTTGCGGATATCCTTGACGTTGCGTATCACGCGGCACTCCCCGTCATGATCGCGGTCTTTTCGGGAACGATCTCTTACGCGCTTTTGGTGCGCAACAGTATGATTGCTGTGACGAGCGAGGATTATATCCTGACGGCGCGCGCAAAGGGACTTCCTCCCCGCGTGGTTCTCTATAAGCATACGTTCCGCAATGCGCTTCTGCCTCTCATTACCAACGTCGGTATGAGCATGGCGGGACTCATGGGTGGCAGCGTGCTGACGGAGAAGATCTTCTCCTGGCCGGGTATGGGACAGCTTTTGCTCGATGCTTGCAATAACGGCGACTATCTTCTTTCGCAAGCCATCCTTCTTCTGTTTGCCGTAATTACGGTTGTTTGTAATTTCATTACAGACTTGGTTTACCACAAATTCGATCCGAGAGTGAAAGAGGTCTAAATGATGAAAAAACTGACAAATCAAATTTTCTCTGCGGTTCGCGGCATCGGAAAATTCATACTGAAAATTTTAAAAAATCCCAAGGGCAGACTCGGTGTGATCCTTGTCGGCATCGTCGTGTTGGCGGCGATCTTCGCGCCCGTTCTGACACCTTACGAGCTGGATGCCTATGACGTTGCAAACGGTCTTGCCAAACCCTCGCGCGAGCATCTGCTCGGCACGGATAAAAACGGCATCGATATTCTGACACAAATTTTGTACGGCGCGCGTATTTCGCTGATTATCGGTATCACGACGGGACTTTGCGTTACGCTTCTCGGCGCAACGCTCGGTATCGTTTCCGCTTATTTCGGCAAAGTCAGCGCGGCTGTTATCCTCAATATCATTAACGTCCTGCTCGTCATTCCGACGACACCGCTGATGATGATTATGAGCAATCTTTCCTCAAGTTATCTCATGATGATCGCCATTTTTACCTTGATCGGTTGGTGCGGTACGGCAAGAATGGTGCGCGCACAGGTGCTTTCCATCATGAATATGAACTATATCCGCGCGGCAGAGCTTGCGGGCGGTTCTAAGAGCTATATCATGTTTCGCCATATCATGCCCGCCGTTTCTCATTTGCTTATCATGAATACCGCGCTCTCCTGCGCGGGCTTTATGATCGCGGAAGCGGGTCTCAGCTTTATCGGTCTTGGTGACCCCTCCGTCATGAGCTGGGGTAAGATTCTCGTTGCGGCACAGGAAAGCGCATTTACTTCTGGACTTTGGGCATGGGTGCTTGCACCCGGCGCAGCGATCTTTATCACCGTTTTCGGCTTCATGCAGATCGGCTACGCGCTCGAAGAAATCCTCAATCCCAGAATGAAACGCAAAAAAGCGGCGCGTGTCAAAAACGTATCTCCCGAAGCGGCGGCTGAAGCTGTTTTCGCGGAAATGGCAGATATTTCCGAAGAAGAAGCGGATATGCTCAAAGCCGAATTTGAGAAAGGAAGTCACGTGAAATGAATGTTCTTGATATCAAAAATCTGAAAATTCTTTTCCGCACGGGCGAAGGATTCGTCCGCGCCGTCGAAGGTGTGGATATCCACGTCGGAGAAGGCGAACGCGTTGCGATCGTCGGGGAATCGGGATGCGGAAAAAGCGTGACGAGCCTTGCTTGTATGCGGCTTTTGCAATCGCCTCCCGCTTATTATACCGCGGATACCTTTGATTTCGTTTCAAGGGATGGCACACGTCACAATCTCCTTACAAAAAGCGAGAATGAAATGCTGACACTTCGCGCAAGAGAAATGGCGATGATCTTCCAAGACCCCTCGACTTTCTTAAATCCCGTTATGACCATCGGCGAACAGCTTGATGAGGTCTTTATCTATCACAAAAATATGAAACCCAAGGAAGCGCGTGTACATACCATCGAAATGATGAAAAAGGTCGGGATCCCCGACCCTGAAATGCGCGCAAATCAATATCCTCACGAGCTTTCGGGCGGTTTGAAGCAAAGAATCCTCATTGCGATGGCAACATCGCTCTCACCCCGTCTGCTGATCGCTGACGAACCGACCACAGCTCTTGACGTGACGATTCAGGCGCAGATTTTGCGGCTGATCGGTGAGCGTTGCGAAAAGGAAAAAATGTCGCTTCTGATGATTACGCATGACCTCGGTGTCGTTCGTGAAATGGCTGACCGTGTTTACGTTATGTATTGCGGAAAGATCGTGGAGGAGGGAACCGTGGATGAGATCCTTTCCCATCCGAAGCATCCTTATACCAAAGCACTCATCGATACCGTTCCCGATATGAATACCAAAACGGAACGCTTCGTACAGATTCCGCATAACGTACCGCATCCGATGAATAAGCCGAAAGGTTGTTATTTCTCTAATCGATGCGCGTACTGTACGGAGCTTTGCACACAAAAACAACCGCCGCTTTATGACCGCGGAGATGGCCGAAAGGTACGCTGTTATTATAAAACGGAGGAATTATGGGAGAAATAATTTTAAAAACAAACGATCTTACCGTGGATTTTAAGGTCAAAAAGAACGTATTCGGTAAAGCCGATAGACTTTCTGCGGTGCATAACGCGAATATTGAGATCAAAAAAGGTGAGATTTATGGACTTGTCGGCGAATCGGGATGCGGTAAGACAACGCTTGCTAATGCCATTCTCGGTTTCGTTCCGATCACATCGGGTTCTTTTGAAGCATTCGGACATACGATCGATGCCAAAACGGGTGCTGCCGAATGGAAGGATGCACGCCGTCATATGCAAACGGTTTTCCAAGACCCGTATTCCTCGCTGAACGCCCGTTTTACCGTCTGGCAGATCATTTCCGAGCCGCTCTATATCGCAGGCGAACGCGATGAACGCGTACTGTGCGAAAGAGCCGCGGCACTCGTGGAAAAAGTCGGACTTTCGCTTACGGACCTTGACCGTTATATCTTTGAATTTTCGGGCGGTCAAAGACAGCGTATCGCGATTGCGCGCGCGCTCATTACCAATGCGGAGCTTATCATCTGTGACGAGCCGACCTCTGCACTTGACGTTTCCGTTCATTCGCAGATCTGTAATCTTCTTCTCGATCTCCGCGAAGAATTCGGTCTGACGTATCTTTTCATTTCGCATAATCTGTCACTCATCAAACACATCACCGACCATATGGCAGTCATGTATCTCGGTGAGATTCTGGAAAGCGGCGCGACTGATGAAATTTTCAAAAATCCGCAGTCGCCTTATACGAAAGCTCTGATGTCCGCGATCCTTGAAGTCAATCCCAAGGAAAAACGCGAGCGCATCATCCTTTCGGGAGAAGCAAGAAGCCCGATCAATCCGCCAAATCTTTGCCGTTTTGCCGGAAGATGCGGTGAGGCTTGCGAGCTTTGCCATAACGCTCCGCTTCCCGATTTCAAAAAGATCGGAGATGACCATTTTGCGCGTTGTCATCTGATCGGAAAAGGAAAATAATATGGAAAACGAAAACCTTGATCTTTCCTGTCCCTGTATGCCGCAATGCCCGAACTACGGCAAATGCCGTCAATGTATCGCTGCGCACGCAAAATTCTATACTGTGCCGCATTGCATCAAGAAAATGCAGGAGGACATGAAGAAAAAACATCTGCATCCCTCGAATCCCCATATCAGAAAAACACTTCCCGAACGTGTCGCGGAATTTTATGAAAAGAATCCCGACGCACATCTGCGTACCGCAGCCGAAACTCTGAAGATTACGGAATGGCAGCTCCTTGACGCGATGCCGAATGCCATTTCCGTTCCCGTTTCGGATTTCACGGCGATCTTTATCGAGCTTGCAAAGCTCGATAAAGTCATGCTTCACGTCGATACGGGCAGCGTCGTTATGCAGCTCGTGACCGCTTTGCCCGCGGCTCTCGATATGAAGGGCATGAAGATCGTCAAAACGGAAAGCGGCGAAATGTCGCTGACCTCGCTTCTGATGGCAAACAGCTTCTATGCGGTATTCCTCGTCCGTGAAACACTTTGCGGCGGTAAGGAAAGCGCAAGTATCGCCATCGTCGGTGAAGATGAAAAGATCGCACTTTCGATCTATCTGCGCCGCGAAGACGGTACGGATACCATCGAAGCAAAATCCAAAGCACTTTTTGAAACACTCTGGAATCAATACAAAATCTAACTTTCAGGAGATATTTTTATTATGAAACGTATTCTCGCACTTTTTATGATCCTCGCTATGATGATCGCACTTGTCGCTTGCACCAATAACGATGCAGACGAAACCACAACCACAGATTCTTCCGCAACCGAAACCACCGATACCACAGGCAAGACCTTTACCGAAACCGCTTCCAATGAAGGCACATTCAAAGCAGGCGTTTATACCGCAACTTCTTCTTATGCAAGCGGCGAAATGAACATGACATGGAATTTCGTTCTTACCCTCAAGGAAGACGGCACCTTTGTCCTCACAAACGGCACCGATGAAAAGGGGGCGGGTACTTACGCACTCACAGACGATTGCTATACCATGACGTACAACGATGAAAGATCCTGTACGTTCGCTGTTCAGGCTGACGGTACGCTCATCCTCACAGCCGATTTCCCCTTCGGTATGGCAACCATCCAGCGCGCGCTTGTTGGTGATATCGTATTCACTTATGCCGGCGAAGTTTCTGCAGAAGGCGGCAATGAAGGCGAACAGGGCGGTGAATCCGATGATACCGTTTATACCATCGCGGCGGGCACATATGAAGCAACTTACACCAAAGAAAGCCCCATGGCAGGAACCGTTGTTTATAACTATACTGCAACGATCGGCGAAGACGGCAGCTTTTCTTATGCAGTTACGTTCGCAATGGGCGATCAGGTGATGGACGGTTCTTCCGCAAACGGTACTTATACCATTGACGGTAACAAATTCACATTCACTGATTCCGAAGGCAACGTAACCGAAGGTACACTTACAGCAAACAATACGCTTACTATCGCCCTCAAGGCTTCCGCGATGGCTTCTGCTCCTTATGAAGTTACCTTCACCGCTCCCTCTGTCAGCATCATGGCGGGTACTTATAGCGCATACTATGAAAAAGTAAGCGCAATGGCAGGCACTGTTCTTTATGAGTACACAGCAGTAGTCGGCGCAGACGGTGCCTTCTCTTATTCCGTTAAGTTCATGATGGGTGAAACGGAAATGGACGGTTCTTCCGCAAACGGTACTTATACCGTTGAAGGCGATATCTTCACATTTACCGATTCCGAAGGCAACGTAACGGAAGGTACACTCGTTGCGGAAAATACCCTCAAGATCTCTCTCAAGGCTTCCGCTATGGCAAAAGAACCTTACGAAGTCGTATTTACCATCTCAGGTTAATCAAACAAAAATGATCCTCGGAAGAGGATCGTTTCAGTTTGTCGATAAAGTCGGTTTGAAATTTGGGTTTCGGTATTTTGCACAAAAGCAAACATTTTATAAAGCCTCTCACTCTGGGAGAGGTGGCACGCAAGGCGTGACGGAGAGGGCTTTTTTTGTGCTGGATCAACCCTCTCACCCGACTTTCGTCGGGAGCTCTCCCAAAGGGCGAGCCTTTATGCTACTTGTCTTTTTGAGTTTTTGTGCAACTTTTATTTTCATCTTTTCTACATAAGTTTTTCGACAGGCTGAA